>JALDRK010000009.1 GCA_031315915.1 Nitrospirales bacterium | reverse complement strand
CGAATAATTGACTATTTCTTGTTCTTCCGGAGAGCGACAATCCGTTGAGCCGCTTCCCATAGATCAGCGACTCCTTCCACTTTTAACCCGGAGTCGGCCAGCAGTTTGCGGCCTTCTTCGGCATTGGTGCCTTGCAGCCGAACCACCACGGGAAGCTTGATGCCTACTTCCTTGGCGGCATCGATGACCCCATGGGCAATGCGTTCGCAACGGACGATGCCGCCGAAAATATTAATGAAAATCCCTTTGACTTTTTTATCCTTGAGCAGGATGCGGAATCCCGCGGCCACGGTTTCTTTGGTGGCGCCTCCCCCCACATCCAGAAAATTCGCCGGCTCCGACCCCGCCAGCTTGATCACATCCATTGTCGCCATGGCCAAACCGGCCCCGTTGACCATGCAACCGATGTCCCCGTCGAGTTTGACGTAGTTCAGGTTATTCTTGCCGGCTTCAATTTCCAACGGTTCTTCCTCGTGTAAGTCTCTGAACTTTTGAACATCGGGATGTTTATAGAGAGCATTGTCATCGATGGAAACTTTGCCATCCAGTGCGACCAATCGTTTATCCGTGGTGATCACCAACGGATTAATCTCCACCAGTGAGGCATTTTTCTCCATGAACATGCGGTACAGATCATCCAACATCTGGAGAAAGGGTTTCACCACCGCCGGCTCAAGCTCAGGCAGTCCCAGAGCATAGGCCAGATTTCTGCCGTTGTATCCTTGGAATCCCACCGCCGGATCAATGGGCTCTTTGAGGACCTTTTCAGGCGTGTGTTCCGCCACTTCCTCAATATCCATGCCCCCTTCCTTACTGGCAATAAAGGTGGGAAAGCCGGAATCGCGGTCCACTAGAAGGCTCAAATACAGTTCCTTGGCAATTCCCGCTCCTTCTTCGATGAGGAGGCGGCGGACTTTTCGGCCCTTGGGACCGGTCTGATGGGTGACCAATGTTTTGCCGATTAATTCTTTGGCTATGGACGGGACTTCCTCCCGGTTCTTGGTGAGCTTGACCCCGCCGGCCTTTCCCCTGCCACCGGCGTGAATCTGGGCCTTAACCACATAGACGGATGTTTCCAGTGCAGCCGCCCATTTTTCCGCAGCACGTGGATTTTTACATTCTTTTCCCTTGGGAACGGGAACACCAAATTGGGCAAACAGTTGTTTCGCTTGGAATTCGTGAATATTCATGATCGTCCTTTATAAATTGGAGAGTTCCTAAGGCGTCCTGTTGCTGGTTCCCTGGCCTTGTTTCCTCTTTCGGAACAACAGGCTCCCACATGCGGGGAAAACTTCCGTGCGCTAGACCTGTCTCGTATACGCCGGCAATACCATAGGAGAGACCATGCCGCTGGTACCATGATGCTTTTTGGCTTCTTCGCGAAAGGCCTGAACATGGGCCAACGTGAGCTTGCCTTGGGGCATGGACTTGGCGCGCTGGGCGGCATTCATACCGGCCCGTTTGCCGAAGACCATCAGATCCAAGAGGAATTGCCCATCAACCGATTGCGCCCATGCAGGCCGCCTGAGGCCTCCCCCGCTACAAATAAGTTCGGGGCGGGAGTTTCTCCGTTCGTATCAATTTTGACGCCGCCGTTTTGATAATGAAGCGTCGGATAAATCAAGACGGGGTCTTTGCGGATATCGACCTGGTACCGTTCGTATTGCCGGACCATGGCAGGAAAATGTTTATCCAGAGTGCCTGGTCCATGCTCAACATCCAGCAAAGGCGTATCCAGCCACACACCGACGTGTCCTGAGGCCGTCCGTACCCCACGCCCTTCTTCACACTCCCGAATGATCGAAGACGAGACGACATCGCGGGTGTCCAATTCATTCACAAAGCGCTCACCCTTGCCATTGACCAAATGACCGCCTTCGGAACGTATGCCTTCGGTCACCAGAGCCCCGACCAATTGCTCGGGATAAATCCCGCCTGAGGGGTGATATTGAAACGTGTCGATTTGCACCAAAGGCGCCCCCAGCCGGTAGGCCAACACCAGGGCATCCCCCGTCGCCCCAAAATGATTGCTCGTCGGAAACCCCTGAATGTGGAGGCGACCGATACCACCTGTGGCTAAAATTACCGTCTTCGCCGCCACAACGATCAACCGGTTATTATCCAGATCACGCAGGATGGCTCCTGTGCAAGCCCCCTTGCCATCACTGAGCAGTTCCACCACCGCGGCAAATTCCAGGAGGGGAATTTTTTGATTCAGCACCTCATCCTTTAGTACCCGCATGATTTCCAACCCGGTATAGTCTGAACAGGTGACCAATCGGGCTTTGGAACTACCGCCGCCTTTTTTCACATGGAGATTGCCATCGGCATCCCGATCAAATAAAACCCCCAACTCCAGGAGCCACTTTCCGATTGAAGGCCCTTCCTCCACCATGACCTTCAGGAGCTGATGGTCGTTTTTCATGTGACCGCCCTTGAGGGTATCCAGGAAATGCTGGACCGGAGAATCATCAGGGGCAACGGCTATCTGCATTCCGCCTTGCGCCATCACGGAATTGGAGTCGCCGAGGCGAAGCTTCGTGGCCAACAGCACATTGGCTCCCTGAGCATGAGCGTGCAGGGCTGACGCGCACCCGGCGCCGCCGCCGCCCACGACCAACACATCAACGCTGTACTCGGGCTTTGGAACAAAATCAGACGGGATGGGACTATCCCCTTCCAGTAAGTTAGCCACCTCGGTCACCGTTAACTCCCCCGCATTCGGTCCGAATTTAATGGGACGATAGGCGTGAGCCCGATGATCGGGATGGTATTTTTTTATTAGGGTATCCCGCTCGGCCGGAGACAGCTTGGGCATGGTTTGCGCCCGTCGGGCATCCCGCGTTTTGTGAACCAGGTTTTGCTCGGCAATCAGATCCATAGGATTAATCGGTTGGAAACTTATTTCGCGGCAGCGGTGGTGTTTTGCAGTTCCTCATCGGAGAGTTTCATGACCCGATCCCAATCCTGGTTGAATTTGCCGTCGGTTATTTCCTGAATTCGAGTATCAAGGCCCTCGGGCTTATCCGTAAAGTGCACCCCCTGCGCACGACTGGCATAAAGAGCCACCAGATTGGGTGCAATATCGGCAATGCACACCGGAGTGCACATACCGCACATCACACAATCCATGAACATTTCGGACACCGCTTTGAAATCTCCAAAGACCGCTTTCCACACGCCCTCGCGAACGTCAATGGATTGCGGACAGGCTTCGGTGCAGGCATTACAATTCCGGCACAGGGGTGCCTCGGGGTACAACTCAAATAAATCCTGTTTGGGGTCTTTTAACTGAATGAGATCGTACGAAGCTTTTCTGGCCGGAAACGCCGGCATAAAGGAAAAGGACATACCGTCCTCGACCGCTTTGGAACAGGCCAAACAGGTTTTGACTTTGGGATCGTCCTTGGTTCGGTAATAAGTTGCACAGGCCCCGCAAAACCCTCCCAGGCATCCGGCCCCCCGGATGACGTTTTTCCCGGTATACCACAGGGCCTTCATAAGGGTGATGCCTGCGGGCACTTGATAGCGCTTCCCCTCTATTTCAACCGACACCATCTGCGGTTGAATCGCCTGATCTTGTTCAACGACATCTTGCGATTTCATAGATTCCCTAATTTGGATATTTGGAATCGTATTGTCAAAGCGGCTTCTCTATCTAGTTAGATAACCAAAAAGGCATTTCATACCCACAGCCCGGCGTTGCATTAATTCAAGGCATTGAGTGCCGACCCGGCCTGGAACCAGACAATCTGCTGTTCCGTCATACTGTGATTGGCCTGAATCGTGATTTCCTTCCCGTCTTTTTTATGGATAACTACGGAAACAGGCTTCCCGGGAGCCAGGTCTTTCAATCCTATGACGCTCACACGGTCTTCCTGCTCAAACTGGTCATAATCCTTGGGGTCGGCAAACGTCAAAGGAAGGATACCTTGTTTCTTGAGATTGGTTTCATGAATTCTGGCGAAGCTTTTCACCAGTACGGCCAACACTCCAAGGAATCTTGGAGACATCGCCGCATGCTCACGACTGCTTCCCTCACCATAGTTTTCATCGCCAACGACAAAGGAACCGATTCCCTTTCCCTTATAATCCCTGGCTATTTGGGCAATGGTTAAACCGGAATCTCCGGTCAACACATTGTTACCCTTTCCGGCTTCTCCCGAGAACGCATTATTGGCTCCCAGGAACATGTTATCGCTGATCCTATCCAAGTGCCCACGGAACTTGAGCCAGGGACCGGCAGGCGAGATATGGTCAGTGGTGGTCTTGCCTTTGGTCTTGAGCAGAAGAGGAAGTTTTTCAAAATCCTTGCCGTCCCATTTCGGAAATGGTTGTAACAATTGGAGCCGTTCACTGGTGGGAGGAATTTCCACTTGTAACCCCTCGCCGTTTTCGGCAGGAGGCACGAAACCTTCTTCACCTTTTGCAAAACCTTTCGCCGGTAATTCATCTCCCTGGGGCACGGTAAATTTAAAATCCTTTCCATCGGCCGTCTTCAACGTGCCATGAACCGGATCAAAGGTCAGGTCCCCGGCAAACGCATAGGCCGTTACTACTTCAGGACCGGCCAGGAAGGATAAGGTTTCGGCCACACCGTCATTACGACCGGGAAAGTTGCGATTAAAGGTACTCACAATAGAGTCCGCTTTGCCCTTTACCGCATCAGCCCGCTTCCACTGGCCGATACAGGGTCCGCAGGCATTGGCCAAAACGGTGGCACCCATATCCTCGAACGTCTTCATAAACCCTTCACGTTTCATGGTGTGGAAAATCCGCTCGGAGCCTGGACTCACCAAAAATGCCGTTTTAGCTTTGAGGCCGGCTTTCAGCCCTTGCTGGGCAATATGAGCGGCTCGGCTAATATCTTCATAGGACGAATTGGTGCAGCTTCCCACCAGAGTCGCTTTCAACTCAACCGGATACCCTTTTTCTTTGGCCTCGGCCGCCATTTTGGAAATGGGGCGCGCCAGATCCGGCGTATGAGGACCCACCACGTGGGGCTCTAAGGCCGACAGATCGATTTCCACAATCTGGTCGTAATACTTTTCCGGGGATTGATAGACTTCAGGATCGGCAACCAACATGTCCCGATTCGCCTCAGCCAGCTTGGCAATATCGGCCCGTTCAGTGATATCCAAATACGCCACCATTTTTGAGTCGAAGGGGAATATCGACGTCGTGGCACCCAGCTCTGCCCCCATATTCGTGATCGTCCCTTTTCCCGTGGCACTGATGGTTTCGGCGCCAGGCCCGAAATATTCCACAATTTTATTGGTTCCGCCTTTGACGGTGAGCAGTCCGCACAAGTAAAGAATGACGTCTTTTGGTGAAGCCCATCCGCTTAACTTTCCCGTTAACCGCACCCCGATCAATTTGGGGTGCAGCACTTCCCAGGGAAGCCCGGCCATCACTTCGCCGGCATCGGCTCCACCCACGCCAATGGCCAACATGCCCAACCCGCCGCCATTCGGCGTATGCGAGTCGGTCCCGATGATCAACCCGCCAGGGAATGCATAGTTTTCCAAGACCACTTGATGAATAATACCCGCGCCAGGCTTCCAAAAACCGATGCCGTATTTTTTCGCAGCGGAGGCAAGAAAGTTATAGACTTCCTTGTTTTCATCGCAGGCCCGGAGCAAATCTTTTTCAGAACCCACTTCGGCACGGATCAAATGATCGCAGTGAATGGTACTGGGTACGGCCACGTTCTTTTTGTTGGCTTGCATGAATTGCAGCATCGCCATCTGTGCCGTGGCATCCTGCATGGCCACCCGATCAGGCCGTAAAGCCAACATGGCTTTTCCCCGTTCCCACACCTGTGAATCGAAGTCATCAGCATGACTGACGAGAATTTTCTCCGTGAGTGTCAGTGGACGACCAAATTTCTTCCTGGCTTTTTCGACAATACCCGGCATGGATGCATACAGTTTTTTGACCATTTCTATCGACATAACCCTCTCTCCTCTGTTGAGTTCCTTAATATAAAGGCCCCTATGATGACTTCGACATTATTTCAACGGCGGCACTTCCCGACGCTTCGGCGACGCATAATTCACCAGATAATCGAACAGACGGATCAGCCGGCTGCTTTGCCGTTTTTGATCCGTCCAGTGACCGATCATCCCGATCGTTCTGGCCAAGATAAAGAACCCGTTCAAACTGTCCACGGGGAATCCGATATCCACCAGGACCGCTGCCATAGTTCCATCCACATTGAGAATCAGATTGTCTTTTTTGGTAGCCGTAATCTTTTCAACTTCCAGGGCAAAATCCAAATGTGGGGTCTTGATATTCAAGCTTTTGACATAGCCCACCAATTCTTTCACCCGTTTATCCGGGTTGCGTAGGCTCTTGACCCGATGTCCAATGCCTGGGACCGGTCCGACGTTTTTCTTCATGTAAGCCAAGAAATCGTCGACGGTCATTTTATTATCGATGGCATATTTGAACCAGCGACCGGCATCCGTCACCGCCCCGCCGAAACGGGGGCCGATCATAATCATGCCGGCGGCTACCGCCTGCGACAAACCAATTCCTGCACAGGCCGCAATGACCGTAGTCAAGGCCCCGCTGACACAAGGGCCATGATCGGCGGAGAGCATGATGATGCGTTTAATAATTTCCGCTTCTTGTTTGGAGACCAGACGGTTGTCCCACAGCAACCCGATAATATGCGGGATATCATACCCGGCATTGATGAGTTCTGAAGCGGGATAGCCTTGATACAGAGGTTCGTCACCACGATCATCGCTGATCGTCGTACGGATCAATGGGGCAATCAGGACTTCGCCATCCTTCTTTGCCTCTTCGATAGTTTTGGGCAGACGCGGTAATTCAGCCTCAGCCAAATCCGGTATCGGCTGGACCTGTCCACTTTTCACCAATTCTTCATACGTGGCCTTGATGGCGGGTCCCAAGGCTCCGAAGGTGTCCGGCACAATCGCGCCGGATTTCTTGAGTGCATCGGATTTTGCCCTGGCCGACCCTTCACCCTTCAATCCTTCCTTGGCGCCCGCATGACCGAACTTCATTCCCTTAGGCAAGCTTTCCTGGCAGAACCCGGAAACGACAGAGAGCAGCTTAATCCGTCGCTTTTTCGCCCCAAACCATTCGGCGGCCCGCTCTTCAAGATCGCCACCCATTTCTCCGACGATCACAACCGCTTTGGTCTGCGTATCCTTTTCAAACATTTCCAAATACGACACATAGTCGGTTCCAGGATAGGCATCGCCTCCTATGCCGATGGCCGTGGTAATGCCGTCGGCAAATTGAGAACAAATCCAGATAATTTCGTTCGACAACCCGCCTGACTTGGTAATCACACCAAAGGAACCCGGGCGATACAACTTACAGGCCACCAAATTATCAAAGGCCCCGCCAATCACGCCCAATCGGCACTCCCCGGCAGACACCACCCCGATCGATGACGGCCCATTGAAAATTTTCCCTAATTTTCGAGCATGCTTGCCTAGCAGTTTGGCATCTTTTTCAGGCACCCCCTCGGTGATCATGGAGACCGCTTTAATGTGAGGATCGTCAAGCGCTTCCATTGTGCCGGCATAGGCCCGATCCGCTCCGATATAGACCAGGCTTGTGTTGATTTCCGGATGAGCCGCGGTCGCTTCGGCAATGGTGCGATAAATCGGAATCGCGACAAGTTCGGTCCCGCAGACAATTTCATTCGTTTTTCCCGCATCGGGAGGATACACGAATGCGGATACATTCAGGGGTTGTTTAATCATGTACCGGAACTCAGCCATGCGGCGCGCCGCATTCACGCCAGCCACGCCACCTTGAATCACCACATGGGTATCTTTCGTTGCCAGAATGCTCATCGAAACAGTCTCCTACGTCCTGAGGTTCAGAAGAAATTATTTTGCCGCCATGGCCATATCGACAATGTCCGTTAACGGGGTTTTTCGATCAAACACGTGGATATCGAATCCTTCATCCTGCAGGGCCCGCATAGCCGCCAACCCTTGCAACTCGTTTGGTCCGCCGCGCCGCACCCAGATTTTGACCCCGTCCAGCTTCCCTTCAGCTTTGGCCTTCCGGAACGCGTTGATAATCCCGCCGAAGGTCTTTTTCACATCCGTGAAATTGGCTATGGCTCCACCCACGATGATGTGTTTTATCCCGGGCAATGAGCAGACCTTTTCGGTCAGCACTTCCACGGCCCAGTCAGGGGGATCACCGGAATATTCCGCATAATTGGCCAATTTTCCACCTCGAGCCACCACGGCATCCGAGTAATACACACTGGCTCCGCCGCCCGCCGGCAGCATGGCAATATTGCCGCCAGGGATCTCGATTAATTTCACGGACCCTTTCACCTTGGCATCGACCGCCATGACCTCTTCTTCATTCTTGGTGTAGGACCGGCCAAATTCAGCCGCAAAGGAAAAGGTCCAATCTTTGTGGCGGAATTTCGCATCACCATCTAGCAGCGTCACCGCATCCAATGCCACCAGGTTCCCCTTGGTATCAAGGACTACCGGATTAATTTCCACGTATTGGGCATCCTCATTTTCGAAGCAGGTAAAGAGTTTCTTCAAAAACTCCGCCATTTTTGAGGCGCTGTCTCCTGTAAATCCCGCATCTTTCACTAATTTCGACAAGGCAGAATCCGTGGGGACCTCCCCGATTTCCACAGCCAATTTCTGGACTTTGTCCCAGTTCGACTCTACTTCCACCCCTCCATAAGTGGTGACCATGACATCCACCCCGTCGCGGGTCGACTTGGCAGAAGCATAATACTCTTCTTTATGATCGATGGCTTCAGAAACGATCACTTCCTTAATCGTGATGGACTCAATCTTTCTTCCCAACATTTCCTTGACCGCCGCTTTGGCTGCAGCCAGGTCCAACCCCACTTTCACGAGGCCCAGCTTAAATCGAGAG
Organism: Nitrospirales bacterium; assembly: GCA_031315915.1. Classification (GTDB taxonomy): domain Bacteria; phylum Nitrospirota; class Nitrospiria; order Nitrospirales; family UBA8639; genus JACKFE01. The sequence continues at coordinate 111,038 of JALDRK010000009.1, read as the reverse complement.
CCAAGGGCCTCATGGGCTTTGACAACCAGCTTGGATTTTTGAAGCCAATCGTTCACCTTTGACAGTTGTTCGAATTCGTCTACGGATGTCACCACGACATAATTTGGGGTCTGAATGCCCCATTTGCGGAGTAAGCCCATTCCAGGGCCTTCAAGAACTTTTGCCATAATCCACCCTTCCTTCAGGGATTAAATATGATTAAGGACACAACAAGAGAGACCCACCACCCCGATGGGAAGCAGCATTGTACGAACCGCCAGCCCAAGCTTCAATCAATCAAAAGACCCATTTTACGCCCATTCAAAAGTCCCAGGGAATAGCCTTCCGAGGGAGTCTATTTTCCGTCAACGGATTGCTTAAAAAATGACATAGAATTGAGCATTTAGAACAACAACTCAATTTTGGGGGAGCTATTTCCTGTGTGGTGGGTCATGGAATATCAATGGCGCCTAGCTTCTGCTGTAGAGCGGATGATCCGAAGTGATGGTCTAACCCCTATGTGTTAATTCATAGAGAAACCCAACTTTTCCCATCGATGGCCTTTTCACGAATTCCAGGTTAAGAGGAATTTGTCTTACTGCCAAGAGAAACGCCTTCTTGAATCCGAGTTTTTTGATGGTATCCAAGCCTAGTCTATTGGGAATCGCAAAATAAGCCTTCCCTTCCCGAGCGAGCTTTTGTACTAGAATCTGAGAAATATGCTCTAAAATTTCCCTGCCATAAAAAGACCTCAATGCCCAAAATCAAATCGTACTGCTCTTTTGAATTTATTTTTTAGACTAAACCAATGTGCACGTCTCCACATGACTGACATGATTCAGCCGGCATGTCTCCTTGACCGCTTCGAGGGTAATCGGCGGATTTCTGAAAACATGGTGTACGCCTCGAGCCGACCCGCAACAATGCCGGCCAGCCCTGTCACGCAGCCTATTTCCAGAACTTTGACCCCAGTCAGTTTTTGTGGGGAAGAGGGGAAAAATTGATAAATGAAATAAGTCCGATAAGGCAACTTCAGACAGCCAAATCTGACCCCAATAGCCCATCCCAGGGATTTGTCTCATCGCGCTTGGCTACGGGGGATTCAACAGAAATGTCTGGGTTGGGCTTACACACGATGGAGACATCGCCCATTCTTGGAAGGGTGATGATTTTGATATGGCTCAAGGGCAGTACGTTAAAAAACACGAGCCAGCCCCCTTCAGGAGGCCGGCTCGTTGTGCACGTCCCCGGTATCAAGACAATACCGGCAGCTTAGTCTACAGTTGAAACCTAGGCTAAGCTTTCCAAGATTTTATTGAACGTTGCACTGGGCCGCATCGCGGCTCTCACTTTATCCAAATCAGGGTGATAATATCCGCCGATATCCTGTGCCTTCCCCTTAGCGGCCTTCATCTCTTCAAGAATGGTTTCGATTTTCGACTCCAGTTCTTTGGCGATCGGAGCAAACTGCTTTTTAAGATCATGGTCATCATTCTGGGCCGCCAATTCCTGGGCCCAATACAAGGCCTCATACACATGGCTTCCCGCATTATCTAACTCTCCCAGTACCCGGCCGGGCGACTTCCGATTGTCCATGAGCTTGCCGGTTGCCCGATCCAGTGTTTCTGCCAGAACTTGCGCTTTTTTGTTCTTCTTCGTTTGGCTCAAATGAGAAAATGACTCAGCCAGGGCTAAAAATTCCCCCAAAGAATCCCAACGTAAATGTCCTTCTTTGACGAATTGCTGAACATGCTTTGGCGCCGATCCTCCGGCTCCCGTCTCGAACAAGCCCCCGCCATTAATCAAAGGCACAATGGACAACATCTTTGCGCTCGTACCCAGCTCCAAAATTGGAAAAAGGTCGGTGAGATAATCCCGCAGCACGTTTCCGGTCGCGGAAATCGTATCCTGACCTTTCTTGGCCCGTTGAAGAGAATGTCTCATTGCGTCCAACGGCGGCATGATCTGAATGTCCAAGCCTTTGGTATCGTGATCCTTTAAGTAAAGATTGACTTTTTCAATGATTTGCGCATCATGCGCCCGATTTTTGTTTAACCAGAATACCACTGGCGTTGAAGACGCTCTGGCCCGATTCACGGCTAACTTAACCCAATCCTTAATGGAAATATCGGTGGTGTAACAACTGCGCCAGATATCGCCTTTTTCGACATCGTGCTGTATCAATACATTTCCCGCTCCATCCAGCACTCGCACTACGCCTTTGCCTGTGGCTTCGAATGTTTTATCGTGCGATCCATACTCCTCGGCTTTTTGGGCCATCAACCCTACATTAGGCACGCTTCCCATCGTAGAGGGATCAAATTCGCCGTTCTCTCGACAAAAGTCGACTACCGCCTGATAGACGCCTGCATAGCTGCGATCAGGAATGATGGCTTTCATGTCATGTTCTTTACCGTCCGGTCCCCACATTTTTCCTGAAGTTCGCAGGGCAGCCGCCATGGACGCATCAATGATGATGTCACTAGGCACATGAAGATTGGTAATGCCTTTGTCGGAATCCACCATCGCGAGCGCCGGGCCGTTTTTCAGGCAGGCTTGGATGTCTGCCTCGATTTCATTCTTTTTGGCCTCCGGTAACTTTTTAATTTTGGCCAGGATGTCGCCTAATCCGTTATTCGGATTGGCGCCCAATTCGGCAAACGTTTTTCCGTGTTTGGTAAAGACCTCATCGAAGAATGCCCTCACGGCATGACCAAACATGATGGGATCTGAGACTTTCATCATGGTGGCCTTCAGATGTAACGACCACAAAATACCCTTCTGCTTGGCATCCGCCACTTGTTCTTTAAAGAACTGCTGCAAGGCTTGGCAACTCATCTTGGACGCATCCAGCACATCACCCTTGCTGAGGGTTAATTTATCTTTTATGACCGTGACATTGCCGCCCTCCGCCACAAATTCGATTTTCCCTTTTCCCGCCGTCTTTTCATTAATAGTGACGGACTTTTCATTGCCGAAGAAATCTCCGGCAGCCATGTGCGCCACATGCGTCTTGGAATCTTTTGTCCATTTGCCCATCTTATGCGGGTTCTTTTTGGCATATTGTTTCACGGAAGCCGAGGCCCGGCGATCAGAGTTCCCTTGCCGTAATACGGGGTTCACGGCGCTGCCCTTCACCTTGTCATATTTGGCTTTGATCTCTTTTTCTTCCTCGGTTTTGGGATCTTCGGGATAGTCGGGAACGGCATAACCCTGCGACTGCAGTTCTGCAATTGCCCCTTTTATTTGAGGGATCGACGCACTGATATTAGGTAACTTAATGACATTGGCTTCGCGTGTTTCGACCATTTCTCCAAGCAAAGCCAGATCGTCCGGCTGCCGTTGCTCGGGCTTCAGCCGGTCGGGAAATTGAGCAATGATTCGTCCCGCCAAGGAGATATCCTTGGTCCCGACTGTGACCCCTGCGGCTTTGGCAAAGGACTGTATAATTGGAAGAAAAGATCCGCTGGCTAGTTCCGGCGCCTCATCGACTCTTGTGTAAATAATGTCTGGTTGTCCTGACATCGTATTTCCCCCCTACAAGTTAGGTGAATTAACACACCCAATATGGTTAATGAAGAACTTCGCCCCCTACTTTACAAACCTGGGATTTTACGAACGCCCTACCTTCCCTGCAATCAATCAAAAGACCCATTTAGCCTCAATAGAAAGTCTCAGGGAAAATGAGAAATATAGGTCCCTTCCCCAATAAGTTTAAAAGGGAGCGCGCGCCTAGAGCAATTGGCGCCAGTTCAATACTTTTGTGGGAAATATTCGAAGAATGCGAGAAATGGGACAGGAATCCATGGTTATGGTCACATCGTTGTTGAGGACAGAAAGCTCATTGGCCCACACAACCCCCTGGATGAGGACCGGACTGAGGCCCGATTCGATTGTCGCCTGGCCAGAGACGATTATCATCCCTTCCCAATGAAATGGCGGATAAATCCTCAGCGATCCATCTACCAGCAAAAGACCATATCCGGTCACGTTGGTCAGGATCAGCATCCCTCCTGATGGCTTTGCCACCTGCACCTCCGGCGAGGCTACAGTTCCAAGTGTCACCCCGGTTAGATCCCCCGGAATAGATTGACCGCTAGCTTGGAGTTGGTTGAAATACCCCGATAAATTTAACACCTGGGATCCCACTTGCGGGACACCCGGATTTCCGTTCAGGCTGGCAGTCCCGACCACTGTGGCTGAAGGACCTAAGAAAATAGGAGGAAGTCCGGCCGGGAGCAATCCACACGCATCATGCCCCTGAATAGTAATCGCCCCGCCTGACAGGTGAATATGACTCCCGACATACACCGGAGCCCAGATGGGCGGCCCCGGTTGGTGTGCGACATCTGCTTGAACAATTGAAATGGCTCCTTCCACCTCCCCTTGACTCCTGATGACCTCCACCGGTGGGTAGAGGGATGGGGCAGAAGTAGAAAATTGTCCAGGCTGGACGGAGGTATTCCCTGAATACCCGAATCGAATGAGGTGGCCACGATTATTTTTTGAATGCGTGGTGAAAGTTCCATCGCCGTCAACATAATGGGGCATCGACGCAGAATGTCCGGCCTGCTCTGCGTCATATTCGGATTTATGTTGGACCTTGGCCCAATAAGGAAGTACCGTTTGAAGGCTATTTGAAACGATAAGAGTATTGATAAAGTCCCCGTTGGTAGGTACATAGTTGGTCAAACCGGTCGAATAGGCGGGATCCTGTTGCAATTGCCAACTGGCATCAGTCAAAACATACGCCGACCAATTGGCTTGGTAGGTGGACAAGGAATCGCCGGCATACCAGGGATGAGTTCCAGGGAAACCGACCAAACGGCGTCGGGTTTCGGCTAATCCGGCTTCTGCTGCATAGAGACTTTGAACAGCTCGACGATAGTTTCCGCTGATGTGTATATCGGTGGAGGTGGCAAACAGAATCGTGGCCCCCATGATTCCGGAGAGCGCGACCAGAATGAGAGCCGCTAGCAATGCTCCTCCGGCTTGGGTGTTGGAAGGTCCATAGATTGACTGAGCCACTCTATCCCTCATGGGGCCAAATTCCTTGGAACCACTCGTTCCTGAAACACCACCGTTCGGTATCCCCCATTCTGCGCATACTTCAGATCAGGCTTGGTCGTTCTGGCAGTGACCACCAATTGCACCGCACGAAACTCTGTTGGAACTCCGGTCTGATTTCCTGCCTGGTCCAACAGACTCACCTGAAAGAATTCGATGTCTTCGGCAAACGGTTGATTCCCGCCGCCTGTGTTTCGTCGAAGGGTATGGGTGAAGGGATCGTGAGAAAACAAAATGGTTTCATTAGGATCATTGAGGAGGCCATTACCATTGAGATCAGCTTTGATCTGAAGGCCTGTTGAGTTTAGGCTCACGCCCGGAAAATCGTTGGTTGGATCAGCATCCTGATTGAGGCCCGCGGGATCGTATCCTGCCATCAGCAGCTCACGGCTGAGCAAATCCATCACGACCCGAGCCCGCTGTTGGGCATCCAGCACATCTTCTCTAATCTGTTGCGCCTTCAACTCTTTGACGTAAATGAAATACAACAGACTGAGGGTGAATAGGCTTAAACCCAAGGCCACGACCACTTCAACCAAGGTATATCCTGCCAAGGCTTTATTGGTCGCCTGACCCATAGAGTTGCCCTCTTAGTTTCCCATATAAGTTTGAACGACCGTCCGATGAGTATCGTTATCCCATTGGACTTCAACCTGTATGGTGTGCAACCCCGGCATAGGCGTGTGAGGTTGAATGTAATAGGTCCGTTTATGGTGAGGGGCTCCGAGAATACTCCCATACGATTCAACTTGGCTTATGGGACCGGAAAGATTCGCCGGAAGGCCTTGACGATGAATATCTTCTAGTTTTTCCTGTGCCAGAATAACAGCACGGGTCATTTTTTCACTCGCCTTAATGCCCTTATTGGCGACCGTGGAATATCCTGCAAATCCCAACAGCACCAAAAATACCACTACTAACGTCACCAGCACTTCCAGCAATGAAAACCCGTGTTGATATTTTCGACTTGTCCAGAGTGGATTAGGATTCATCATTGGTTCCCGCACGGCAACCACATCAGGTCTTGACCTTGACCCGTCCGGTAATGCTCACAGTAATGATTCGGGTCCCTGCAGGGTTTGTGACGGTAATGGACGCCAAATTGGAAGCCGTGCCCCTGGGGAGGAAAGATGGATTATTCGTCGCGGTTACGGTGACATCCTGATAAGCCGATTGAATGTCCCGGTATTCGACAATTTCTCCCGGATCAGGACTGCCGTTGTTGTTGTCATCGTCCACTAGCACATACCGATGCGCATCCTGAAAAATGATCCGCTGTCGATTCCGGTCGACGACCGCTTTCATTTTGGCCGCCTGCAGGTCCGAGACGAGTTGCCTCACAGCCCCATTCAATCTCCATTTGGGAAGTTGGGTGGACAGCCATGCCTGTGTCATGAGAACACCGATAGCCACGATACCCAAAACAATCATGATTTCAACCAAGGTAAAGCCTGTATGAGCAGACCCAAATGGCATTGGAGTTCTATCCGGATTGACGCTTTTCACCTTTCGGTTAAATGAACCCATGAAAATACCAATTCCAAATCTCTGGTCCCCATAACATGGCCACCACGGATCCAAGAGCCAAATAGGGACCAAACGGGATGTATTGCCCCCGTTCCATGACCTTGGCCAGTAAGAGAGCGATACCAAAAACTGCGCCAACGATCGAAGCCAACATAAGCGCTAACAGTGCCGCTTTCCAACCAAGAAAGGCGCCCACCATGGCTAAAAACTTAATATCTCCCCCGCCCATGCCTTCTTTGCCAAAGAGGTAGGGACTTGACCAAGCCAACACTAATAGCACTCCCCCTCCCACGAGAATGCCAAGCAGGGAATTGACCCACCCCGCAGGAAGGAAAAAGCTTGCACAAACAAATCCCAGGATAATACCCGGCAACGTAATGACGTCCGGAATGATCTTGTGATCCCAGTCGATCCACGTCACAACCAGAAATACAGACATCAACCCCGCATAGATAACAGTATCCCAGGCCAATCCAAACTTCCACGCCACCAAGAGATAACCCAATCCATTGGCAATTTCGATCAGCGGGTATCGAATCGGTATGCCTTGCCGACAGACCCGACATCGTCCTCGCAGCCAGAGAAAACTCAGGACCGGCACATTGTCATACCATGCAATCTGCGTCCCACATGCCGGGCACGCCGATCGGGGAGCCACCACCGATCGGCCCAGGGGAATCCGGTGAATACAGACGGCTAGGAAACTGCCTATCACGGTTCCCAGCATAAATATGCACACCCACATTATCCAATGCGCCATTTGTGGTATGTACCCCGTAGTTAATTCCTCTAGAGTATGTTTACGTACATTTCTCGGTTTACTTTCAAAAAATGACCTGATATTCTCCCTTAGTTAATTCGCCTATAGAAAAAAGACCGAGGTCGTGATGCTGAACAAACCTAAACCGAAAAAACCTGACATGGCGCCCATCAAACGGAAAAGGCCTGAAGCCCTTACCCAGCGCGAACAGGAAATCCTTCAACTGATTTGGTCCGGTTTGAAAAATAAAGAGATCGCCCAACGGTTGAAAATTAGCGTGAAGACGGTTGAGGCCCATCGCGCCAACATGATGAAAAAAGTTCGCGTGTCGAATGCGGCCCAGCTCCTGAACGCTGCCATCCAAGAAGGGTTGATCCAGATCAAATAACGATCCGGACTTATCCCTTTCTCCCCATTCGCTGTCTGACCGCTTCAAAGAGGGTCACCGCGACTGAGACCGAGACATTCAACGAATGAATCCGTCCCTGCATCGGAATGTAGACCCGGTGGTCACATTTTCTCAGGACAATCGGGCGAATTCCCTCCCCTTCGTTTCCAAACACCAATGCGACCGGCTTGGTCATATCTATTTCTGCATAGGAAGCTTGTCCGTCGGGGTCAAACGCCACCGTGACAATTCCTTGTTTCTGACACGCTTCTAAAAACTTGCCGGTATTAGCCACACGGGCAATCCGCACATGCTCCACTGCTCCGGCCGAAGCTTTGGCCACTCCTCCCGTAACACCGACCGCTCGATGTTTGGGGATAATAATTCCGTGGGCACCGGTGGCATCCACCGAACGAATCACGGCTCCCAGATTATGAGGATCTTGAATTTGATCCAAGACAACCAACAGGGCAGGAGTGGAAGATTGGGACAATAGATCCAGCAATTCCTCACCTTCCAGATATTCCTTTGGAGCAATTTTGGCGACAACACCCTGATGATGGCGATCGTTGGCAAGATGGTCCAACCGCTCACGCGGCTCAATGGAAAAAGGAATACCCCGCTCTTTGGCTATACGAGTGAGTGGAAAAAAGCGGCCGTCCGGCCGTATCAGCCAGAGCCGTTGAATGGAACGGGCCCGAGACTGCAAGGCTTCTAAGACCGTGTGAAATCCATACAGCAGGCCGGAAGAATCATCGTTTCCATCGCGTGGTACCATCGGGTCGGTCTTCCAAGATAATCCCTTGTTCAGCTAAGGCTTTTCTAATCTGATCAGCAACGCCAAAATCTTTTCGCTTTCGGGCTTCTTTTCGTAGTTGGATTTGTTCTTCGATCCATTGATCTGCACTTCGCACTTCATATGGGATTTCCCTTGAAACACTAACTTGAACTAACCAATCTTTTACTGAGATTTGGAATAAGCCAAGGGGCATTCCATATTTCTTAATAATACCTTTTGCCTTTTCACGTCCCTGTCTGGATAAACCAATATTTATTAACTTATTCACATTCCCGCGAAATTCGTTAAAAGCTGCAAGTGCCTGGGGAGTATTAAAATCGTCCTTCATTCCGTTTTCAAACTTCTCAACAAAATTGCTTATCGAGTCCTCAAGCTCTTTGTCTCCTGTCAATATGGAAAATGAGGTCGGCTCCTCCAATCGCTGAAAGAGTCCGTAGAAATTAACCACAGCGGATCTTGATTCCTTCAATGCCTGATCGGAAAATCCTAAATCATTCCGATAATGGGTGGATAGAAATAGGTACCGAAGACATTCAGCTGTATGTATTTCTGAATATGGCGACCCCTCGAATATTTCCCGAATCGTGAAAAAATTTCCGAGAGACTTGGACATTTTCTCTTTATCCACCGTCACAAAACCGTTATGGACCCAATAGCGCGCAAATTCCTTTTCGGTGTAGCCGCATGATTGGGCGATTTCATTTTCGTGATGGGGAAAAATCAAGTCCTTCCCGCCCCCATGGATATCGAACGTCGGACCCAATTGGGCGACAGACATGGCCGAACATTCAATATGCCAGCCAGGACGGCCTTTCCCCCATGGACTATCCCATCCCGGTTCACCAGGTTTTGAGGCCTTCCACAAGGCAAAATCCATGGGGTCCTGCTTCCGGGGGTCCACTTCGATTCGTGCTCCTGCCTGCAATTCTTCAAGATTTTTCCCGGACAATTGGCCATAGGTCGGAAATCTTCCCACTGAAAAATACACATCCCCATCGACCACATAGGCCAGCCCTTTAGTCACAAGCCCTTCAACCATCCTCAGAATATCGGGAATGTGTTGGGTGGCCCGAGGCTCAGCATGGGGCTTGGTGATGCCAAGAGCTCCCATATCCCGGTAAAAGGCTTGAATATACCGTTCACTGATATCTTGCCAGGGCACACCTTCTTTTTGGGCTCGATTAAGGATTTTGTCATCGATATCCGTGAAGTTTCGGACATAGGTGACCTGGTATCCGGAAAATTCGAAATAGCGTCGAATGATATCAAAGGTCAAAGCACTACGCGCATGTCCCAAATGACAATTATCGTAGACGGTCACTCCGCAGACATACATGCTCACTTCTTTGGACCGCAACGGTTCGAAAGGTTCTTTCTTCTTGCTGCGGGTGTTATAGAGAACGATGGACATACTTAGTTTTTTGGTGTGGGGGTTGACTGGGTGAATTTATGACTTTGGTGCTTCACGATCCAAAAGCCCAATACCAACAGAACCATAAAGGCGACGGAAAACACATTGAAATATTTTTCAATGAGGTCCTTCACCCATGGCCCCATCAACTGAATCGCACCGGCTACCAAAAAAAATCGCCCGCCGCGGCTCACCAGAGAGGCCAAGCAGAATGTGCGAAAATTGACAAAAAAAGCGCCGGCACCGATGGTAAACACCTTATACGGGATCGGGGTAAAGCCTGCAATAAGAATCGCCCAGGCTTCATACCTTTGGAAGTAATGATGAATCAGATCCATCCGAGCCTGGCCCATCAATTTCTTTAAGATGGGCCTGCCCCCATACCATCCGATCGCGTATCCGAACATTCCCCCCAGGACCGATCCGGCAGTGGCAATAGCAGCAAACCACATTCCCTGACTAGGATCTCCAAGCGTCAGAGCAATTAACAGGACATCCGGTGGAAGCGGGAAAAATGAGGACTCAGCAAAAGCCAGTCCAAACAGGGCCACTCCCCCATAGGGGGAGTCGGCCCAAGATAGCATCCAGTCATAAAGTTGCCTTCCCCATTCCAACATGGATTACCGATTGGCAGTATGAGGAATCCTTATAATCATTTTGTCCAGTCTTTGGCTGTCCGGGACATTTTTTTATTCACGCCGATCTTTTTGTATGACGTGCTAAACGACAGGTCCTGTTCCCAGCTTTTTAGTTTGGTCAATGCCGAATAATCCGTTAAATCCAGATGGAGCGGCGTGATTGAAACCAGATTATTGGAGACCGCTTCATAATCCGAGGGTGATCGCCTCGACCAGGAAATACGCTCTCCCGCTATCCAGAAATACCGGTTTCCTCGTGGATCAATGTTTTCAACCACCGGATTGTGATATCGCCGTTGACTTAAAGACGTAATTTGTAGGCCCGCTAACTGAGCATTGGTACACCCAGGAACATTGACATTTAAGATCGTATGAGGCGGAAGGCCGTTTTTTAGAATCTGCCAGGCAATAGTAACTGCTACTTCACCCGCCATGGCATATTGGCTCTTGAGGGTCCCCTCAAGAGACACGGCCATAGACGGAATGCCATATAACATTCCCTCCAAGGCTCCAGAGACCGTTCCTGAGTTCGTCACATCATCGCCCAAATTCCATCCGTTATTGATTCCAGACACCACCAGCTTGGGCAAAGCATCCTTTAACAAATGGGCAAGGGTGAGCGTGATACAGTCTGCCGGGGTCCCATTGACCGCATACCACCATTTTTTTTCTTTTCGCAGACGAAGGGGCTTATGCAATGTCATGCAACGCCCAACGGCATTCTGCGGTTTCTCCGGAGCGACTACCCAGATTTCCCCAAGAGGCTTTAGGGCCTGCGCCAATGCTCGCAATCCCGGCGCATCAATACCGTCATCATTCGTGACCAAGATTTTCTTCATGAAATGAACAATAATCTGGAAGCAATTGATGTGGCTAAGCCTAGCAGGGTCCCTCCACTATGACCAGAACCACAGGAACTTAACACAGAAAAGCCCGTCCCAAGTTTCCCAGGGACGGGCTTCCCACGCTTACGCCTTGAAGGTTATTTGAAATTCTTCTAAATGCTTTTCATAAATTGAGCAACTGCTGCCGGATCCACGGTTCCCATTATATGAGACTCTGGAACAGTGTTCGACTTCTTACCGGTCAACCCACATTCCACTTCGTCAGTAATCATCTCAACCGGCATGGACATTCCTCCATAGACATGTGGACCGGCCACAATTTTTGCGTTGGAAAACCCATAAATTGCCGTGGCCACATCTTTGGCCAACCATCCAACATAATTAAATTCGGGAATAACAATAAGCTTGGCTTTGCCGCAAAGCTCCCTTAGTTCGTTTGTTGGAAATGGTCGCAAGGAACGAATTTTGATTAATCCTGCCTTGATGCCCTTTTCTTTACATTGGCGGACCGCCTCGCGGGATTGCGCCGCAGCACTCCCGGAAGCAATAAGGAGAACATCTGCGTCTTCCACATCCTGAGCTTCTAACAATCCATCCATATACTGATTAATATATTTCCGTGATCGTTCCACGCCAGCCCATACTTCCTGTTGCCACACAGCATGAATGTTGTAGGCCATAAAATTAGATTTTTGAACTGGAGCATCACGAGACAATCGAGCTGGAGGGTTCTCCGCATCTAAAACTGGCACTGACCCTCTGTAAGGATCTCGAGGTGGAAGCTTGAGCCCACGATCCTGCATTGCACAATATCCTCGAGCATGTGTCACAAAAAACCCATCACAACAGACACCTACTGGCAGGGTCACATCATTTTTTTCGCTGATGATAAAACCTTTCATAATAAAGTCGAACAGGTCCTGTTGATTTTCTGCATGGAAGACCAACATTCCGCTGTTCAAAAGGTAGGCAATTTCAATATTATCCGGTTGGATGGCCAAGGGAGCATTGACGACCCTGCACGTAAACATGCAAACAGCGGGAAGGCGGTGACCGGCCCACGAGACAATGGGCTCAAGACCTCGCAATGTTCCAGGACCGGCTGTGGCCGTAAACGCTCGAACACCTGCGCGAGATGCGCCAGCAATTGCCGACATGACGCCATATTCTTCTTCGCCTCGATAGAATTCCTTCACATACCCTTCCCCATACAATACTCCGATTAATTGCAATGTTTCACTTTGTGGGGTAATAGGATATGCCACGGACATATCTACATTTGAGCGCCTCACCGCCTCTTTTGCACATTCACTCCCCGTAATGAATTCGCGTTCACGAGGAGCCTCAAAAAACATATACTCTGGAGAGACAATCCTCTGCCGTTTGGCTTCTCCATGAGGGTCCTTTCTTCCCTTTTCGCTGTCAACTGCTGGTGCAGCGGGTGCGCTCGTAATTGGATCACCTTGAGGATTGGTTTTAACTTCTGATTCAAGGGCTTCGCTCATGGTTTGACCCCCCTATAACTTAAATAAAATTTCACGAATATACTCATGCTTCCTTTTGCATATGTTCTGCTTTATGACCAAACGCTGCCGCATTTCCATCAACCGGGCTTTCAATACTAAAATCCAGGGGATTGGTGTGTGTTTTGCCACCATGGACCTTTGACTGTAGTCCAGTAAAACGAACATTATTGCCATTTTCTGGTAATTTTATCCCCATTTCTTCTCGGACCCTCTTAAACACTGCCGCAACCCGACGGATCTTTGCAGCATCAGAATCTCGAACCGTGAACATGGCATCCTCATGCCCTTGTTCCGCACAAATTGCAGATGTCCAACAATTGGTTCCAGCGCGAATCATTTTGAGTGTCAGATTAGCGTAGTGACAATGGACCCCGATAAAAATACAGGCTTCAATCTTATTCCCCCATATTGTCAAATTGGGATGATTTGCGTTGATACAATGGGCTCGTGCCTGGATCTGCTGTGGTCTGTAGTCGGGCATCAGGACCATTAATACCTCAGGGATTGGGCAGCCAATTCAACTCCTTTTTGCCTTGTCCGCCATGATCATTCCAAGCCCATAACACCATACGAGATGAGGAATATATCGCATTTTCTTGTGAACATGCGTACCATGGCTTCATTACACTCTTCCTTCTACACACATATCCAAATTCAGACCGTACCCCTTTTTCCGGGGTAAGGACCCCGAGCTCCGCGGCTGATGGGGGATGGAAACCTTGTGGCCCTGGAGCCACGATTGCCTTCTAGCTCTTTAGTTAATTCCACGTTGAACTCCGATTCAAATTAATGCGAAACCAGCAAGAAAGCGAACGAGGTTAAGATTGCCACGGATTTGCTAACACCGCTTTGGTATTTTTCTACATAAGATATATTTTGAGTGAGTGCACAGCATCGATTTGATCGATCATTTCCATTTAATGGCATGGTGTTTGGCCATATTGTCACACCCACACACATTGGGCACAACCCTTACACCGATCCACAGCTACATAGGCCGAACCATACTTCCAAGCCTTTATCTTTTTCTACCTCGTTATCATATTGAATGGTATTGGCTTCTGGACAATATTAATTACATAATTTACAGCTAGTTGCGGCACGCATGTTCCTGATTAATATTTGCTGAATCCCTCGCATTTCCTTTTCAATTTCCTTATTTTTAGGCCGAAGTACTCGCTGCAGCCTTTGCAGCAGCTGCAGTTTTTTGATCGGCCATTGAGGAAGCTCCCAATGTCCACCCATTATCGACCGCATAATCCCACCCAGCTTTTACAACTGCTAGGTTTTTCTCAATCAATTCTGCCTTTTTCTTGAATTTTCTTTCCACCACACTATCCAGTGCGGCAGTTCCACCTGATACCACAAATCCTTTTCCGAGAAATCGATCCTTTACCGCTGTACCCGTAGCCTCTATAGTCGAGAGTCCCGTAATTGCGCCGATGGCTCCAACCATAGCCATATTGGTAGCTAAATCGATTCCTGCCACATCCAGGGACATTTGGGTAGCTGGGAGGTAATATATTTTGGCACCCAGGTCTTTCAATTCAGCCGCTTGATCCGGTTCAAGATTCATTGGAGTATTGCTATTGATAAGAACGACTCCCTCTTTTTTTAACCCATAGTAAAATGGATTTGTGTAGCTCTTTCCGTGAGTAATGCACTGTGGATGAAAGACCATGAGGATATGGGGAAAGGTAATTTCTCCAATTTCATAAATTGGTTCATTTGAAACACGGACATAACTTTCTACCGGAGCCATTCGCTTTTCAGACCCATAAAACGGAACGATGGTGCTCTCCCCCCCAGCATTGATGACTGCTGTGCTAAAAATATGGGATGCAGTCACCACACCCTGACCACCAACTCCTGCCATACGAATGTTATAACGAATAGCCATAGAGAACCTCCCTCATGATCACTTGCCTAGCGAAATAATTCCTTCTCTACTCTCGGCCTAGCTTTTGTTACTGCAGCCGCAGGCTTCGGGAGATATTCTTTGTACCCATACAATTCCCCTAAATACTGCTTGGCTTCGTCTGTAAGATATTCCGAAAATGCATAACGATCATTCTCGACATCGGCATCTTCCATCACTTTATCTGTTGGAATCGCATATTCAATATTACATGAGGTATAGGCTTGGATATATGTTGGGCCTACTTCTCGCGCAATCAAAACAGCCTTCTTTATGACACTTTCTACTCTTCTTGGGTTATTGGGAACCACTGTTGCCACATACGCACACCCTGCAACCTTGGCCATTCCTAACATATCCATCTTTTCAAATTTTTTCCCTAAGGGTGCCATCTTCAAAACCTGGCCCTTGTTGGTCATACCACTTTCTTGACCACCAGTATTCCCATATACTTCGTTATCCAACATGATGGTCGTAAATTTTTCTTTTCGAAACCACGAATGTAAAGTTTGAGCAAAGCCGATGTCTGCCATTCCCCCATCTCCCGCCATCACTACAACATCTTTGGGGCGATCTCCAAACCTCAAGCGAAGTCCACGTGACAACCCACTTGCAACCCCATTTTGATCGCCGTAATTTCCATAAACAAATGGGATAGCTGCCTGAGAAATGGCTAGACGCCCGCATCCTGCAGTACCAACTGTAATCGTGTCTTCTGGATTAGGGAATGCAATAATAGCCAAACGGATAAATAAGGTCATCGCACATCCCGCACACATAGGATGTTCCTCTAAGATTTCTTTAAACGTTCCCACTTGCGAAACAGATGTTTTCTTACCAAATGGACCATGCTCGACCATATCCCTATATTCTTTGGGCATAAATTTTCCGAAACCTGGCGTAAATTTAACATAATCGAGACTCATGCTTAGGCCTCCTTCTTCTACTAGTAGGTTAACAACAAGAAATGAATCTTGCCTTGTTTGAACTTATATCTTCGAAAGAAAAACCAACTTGCAGTTAAACTCCTGCTTAATAACAAAACCTAACAAACACCTGTTTTTTTTGTCAATTCGAGTATATCCAAATTGAGGGTTCCCTGAACCCAGTATTTCCTGAAAAATTGGCAGAAAAAGCGACCGGCAACAGGAGACTATAACTTAGGGCATGGACCTTCACAATTCAACACAAAAGAAGGCCCAACCGAGGTAAAAGAAGACCCATTTTCAATCAATTGAACTTAGGCCTTTTGTCCAAAAGAAAAAAGTCAACTCTTAAGACAGCAGTTGGTTTCTTAGCGATTATGTCCAGAGCTGAGTAAGGAAGGGGAAAATGCGAAGTAAAATATGACTCCCTGTCGATTCGACCTATTCCTAAAAAACACTCCTGAAAGGCTAGCTCAGATATCAATCAAGAATATAGTGGATTGGATTGACTACGGCATCATTGACGGCAACCTGGTAGTGAAGATGTGGGCCCGTGGAAAACTTTCCCGTACTTCCCACCAAGCCGATCAAGTCTCCCCGTTGCACCCGATCTCCATATTTTACATAGATCTTGGACAGATGCCCATAGGTGGTTTCGATGCCATATCCATGATCCACGCGAATGAATTTACCCATACGGCCATCATAGGCGGCAACCACAACCTTCCCTGATGCCGGTGAGCGAACCTCCGTTCCCGCTGGAGCACCAATATCAATGCCGGCGTGAAGCGCCTTTTTGCCGGTGAACGGAGAAACCCTGGGGCCAAACTTCGAAGTAATCCTTCCTTTAGTTGGCCAAATGGAAGGAGTGGCAGCCCATTGCTCAACCTTTTCATGTGCCACCGTGGAAAGTTCTTCTAGAATTTTATTCTCTATATCTGTCTTTTGATTGAGCCATTCCAGCCCACTCTTGATTTCTTCAATTTGCCTTTCCATGGATAAATAGGATTTCGAGGCCTCGGGGACAGGGACACTTTCATCGCTATCCTGGTTCATCGGTCCACTCAACGAATCTCCAGGAAGACCCTCATACGGAATTTCCTCACCACCTTGACCGGGAATGATGGGAACCGAACCCTGGAGATCATCAGTCTCCAACCCAAACATGGTTTGAAGTTTGCGGTTCAAATTTTCCAATACCACCATCCGCTTCTTCATCCCATCGACTTCCGTAGAAAAATTGCTTGTTCGAGACTTTGAAATTGTTAGTTCCTGCTTGACTTCGGCAAATTCATCTAATTGCTTCCATTGGTAGACATAATGAGCCAAAATTCCGCCTTGCAAGACAAGCAGAACCAGCCCGGCAATCAAGCCGTGCTTCACAAAAGATCTGCGAAGCTTTAACCGCCAAGGGTTAGCCCTAGCTCCTCGAAAGATAATTACCGTTAGTGTTTCTTCAGAGTCTTTCATGAATTCACCGAGTGTTTAAAATTCTAATTTTATTGCTAGCTAATGGACAATTGTCAACCAAAGCACACTCTCCACCCCTTACGCTACCGGTGTAGTCGTTTCTCGCACCCAGGATAAATAATCCGGCAGTCCATACCGAATGGGAAGGGCAATTATTTCCGGAACATCATAACTATGATTGGTACAAACCAACGACGTCACCCGGTCGAAGGCCCCGGAAACCGTCTTTGCTACCAGCAGTACTTCCTGTTCCTCTCTCACTTTCCCCTCCCATTGAAATATCGACCGAATGCCAGGGAGGAGATTCACGCAAGCCACCGCTCTTTCTTTAACCAGGATCCGAGAAATCTTCAAACCTTCCTCTTCTGACCCTGCCGTGACGAATACAACAATTTCCTGACTTTCATGCATGAAGGACAACGTATGAAATACTAGGAGAACCTTGTTCCCCTTTTCAATACGCTTATTTTAAAACTGCCCAAAAAAGGAATCGACCTGAATAATCTCAATACTTAGTAGTCATTATCGGCCGTTTGTTTATTTACTGAAGGCTAAAATAATCCTCCGCCTCCCAAAATATCAACCATAAAATTCCGAGAGGACATTTTCCCAATTATTCCAATAGCTTAAAATTAGCGTGGCATGAGCCGTTGAGGGTCTTGTTTGGCCAAATTGACCAAATCCGAAATTGCCGGCCTCAAAGCTTCTTGAATAGCTTCAGGATAACTCTGCACGGCCGCTTCCAAACCGTAGTAAGGCCCATCGAATTTCTTTCCTTCAAAATCCATCGTCATGCTCCATAAGACTTTCCCTGGGTCATTTATTGGAGTCAGTCGAAGATCCATTTCCAAACCGGTTGTCGTTTCACTCATGGGAAGGCCCAAAATCCAAAATACGACTCCTATCGGCCCCAATAAATAGGTGTAGAGTCTCCTATTCCAGTCTGTGGAACGTAACCGACCTCGAAATGCGACATCAGCCTGATGCTGACGATCATCTTCCGTGAAATTGACTGAAGAAAAAATTCCGGCCTGGGCTAACTCCGCAGCAACGGCCTTGGAAAAGTCATGAGTTGGGTTAAATCGAACCACATCCACTTGCTCAGGGTTTTCGGCTTTTTCCGGACGCTGGTATTTGGTATCACCATAAGGAACGAGGGGAATAGTCGCTTTCCAGTATTCTTCCTTCACTCCTTCTCCCCGCAAATCCTCCAAGGGAAGGACGATGGCCTTAGCGGATACGGGCGTCTCGGCTTTTTCACTAAGATAGCTCCCCGTTGAAGATGGAGGATATTGCCAATTCCGATCCCCTAAACACCCTGCCAACAAACAACCCAACCCAAACACGGCAATAGATGATGATTTTACACGTACCCGCATTTCAAAGACTCCTTTCCATGAAATCTTCAGTACCGTTTCTTATAACCTTGGTCGACTGAGCTGACGCTGTATGGACGGCTAAACAATAAACAGCATTGCATGCTGAAAGGAATAGGGGGATGAGACAAAAACGAAGATCATTTTAAACAATAGGAAAACCGGCTGATTACTCCTGATCATTTACTCCCATCACTAACCAGGCAAAAACCCTTCTACATCTACCAGGATGATGCCCAAAAGGCAATTGGATTATATGGTTGAACATCTTTTTCCAGCCACTCCGATTCCTCGACAGAATGCGTTCCCGCCCCAGCAGGATCCTCATCTCGCGCCTAGAAGATCATGACTCGAACCCACCAGCCCGAGCTAAATATTCTTGAAATTCTGTATAATTTCTGGAAATCGGGAATTGAGGATATTCCTTGGCAATCGATTCAGGAGGACAGAAAAAGAACCCTGCGTCCGCCTCTTTCAACATCGATACGTCGTTATAGGAATCTCCGCCTGCCAAGACTCGAAACCCAATATTTTTCAACGCGAGGACCGCATGACGTTTCTGGTCTTTTTGTCTTAAACAATAATTGGCAATAAACCCTTTCGAATCAATTTCCAGGGAATGGCAGAAGATCGTGGGAAAACCCAATTGCTTCATGAGTGGCCTCACAAATTCATAGAAGGTATCAGACAAAATAATGACCTGACAGCGATTTCGCAGCCAATCTACAAACTCGGGGACCCCAGGCAACGGCGCTATGCCTTGTACGACTTCCTGAATATCACGAATCGAAATGCCGTGAGTTTTCAATACCTGCAGTCGCTTTTTCATCAACACATCATAGTCGGAAATATCGCGAGTGGTCAGGCGTAATTCATCCAACCCCACTTTCTCTGCAAGGCCAAGCCAAATTTCGGGGAATAACACCCCCTCCATATCTAAGCATGTCACAACTGGCTGGACCATCACATCTTCAGCAAGAACTCGAATCAATCAATTCCCACCATTAAAAAATTGGTGGTCATCATAATGGAAACCGCTCCTCTCCCACAACAGAGAAACCTGTAATGTTTCAAGCTTTATTGGGCCCCACAAGACCAATCAAACCTGATTGAACCTCATGAAGAAGGAAGGTCAAAACACGTTGAGAAGATCTTCAGGTCGTTCGCAATAAAAATCAGGCTGAAGAGCTAACACTTTCTCACGGTTGCCATAGCCATATCCGACTGCACAGGCCTTCACACCAGCCGCCTGAGCTGCCCGCACATCATTGGTACTGTCTCCAATCATCACGGCCCGATCTGGATCAATTCCCAATTCCGCCAACACACGATGCAACATGGCCGGTTCGGGCTTGAGATCCGAAGTATCGCGGGCTCCCTCTACGGCATGAAAGAAAGCATTGGCAGAAAGTCCTTCCACGATACACCGGGTGTATTCCGGAGACTTGTTGGTGACGATGGCCTTCTTCCGACTCTCATAATGCTTCAAGACAGCATCAATGCCAGGATAGAATCTGGTTGTCTTCACGCAATGCTTCAAGTAATGAGATCGAAAAATCCCCAGCGCCGCCTCATAGCGGTCATCTCCTCCCTCTCCAACCGAAAGACGCAGCAATCGTTTCACGCCATCTCCGACAAAACTATAAATCTCTTCCACCGAACGCAAAGGCAGCCCCAAATCAGCCAGAGTCAGATTGACCGAGGTGGCAATGTCCAATTTAGAATCAATGAGAGTCCCATCGAAATCAAACAATAATAATTCAGCTTTCCATCTGCTCATAAAACAACCTTACTACTCCTTTGTGTCCTCAAGTTGTGTTTTTAAATGGCCAAAACGAGCCTTATTTTCAACATTCGCTTCATGCAGTCCTGCCCATCGAACAAAATCAATCATCCGTTGTCGACCCACATGAGGTGGCAATTGAGGAGCCACAATCTGCCAGTGGTCCCCAAGGGCTTTGATATGAAAATACTGAAATTCCTGGCGAACCTCCCCGACAAACGTCACACTTTCCCAGTGCATCGTCCCCAAAACCTGGAACACCACAGGAATTTTCGCTTCCATCGCACTGATTATGTCCCATTGAGTCACATCTTCAATGACTTGATAATCCTCAATAATGACCACCTGCCCCCAAACCGGCTCTTCTGGCCACGCCACAAATGGTCTCAACACTTCGGTGGAATAGGCCTCCAGACGCGCCCCTTTTTTATCAAGTGATAAATATTTATCCAATAATTTGGTGGGATCTTCGGTAATGTGCCCGTTGAAGGCGGAGCTGTCTGTTCCGGAGAGGAAGCATGCTTCGATACCAAGCACAAACACCAGAGTGCCGATGATCGCCCGAATAGACATGATCAAGGAAGGAACAACAAGAAAATTCGACTGGGAAAACTTTTCAAAATTGAGGAGAGGACCCTACCCTTTAAAGAGCAGGACCAAAATAATTCCCAACAATAGCCATAAAGGAATGGACAACATCAAACCCCACGCCAGTCCCTGAGCCGTTTTCAATCGACCCTTGAGCGTTTGCTTTTCCAGACATTTCGTAATGCGTTGCTTGACGTCCTCGAGATGAAAGGGCTTGGTAATATAATCATCCGCTCCCTGGTTGATAGCTTCGACCGCCGTACCGATCGAAGGATGCCCGGTAATCATCAAGAAAATTACCTCGTCGCTTTTGACTTCCCGAACCCGTCGAAGGAATTCCATCCCATCCATATTGGGCATAATCAAATCGGCCATAATAATATCGAATGCTCCACTGCGATATTTCGTTAAGGCCTCTTGCCCATTTTCGGCCATGACCACTTCGTAGCCCAGAGATAATAAAAATTCCCCAAGAGCTTCCCGCACCCCTTTGTCATCATCGACAACTAAAATTCGTTCGGCCATATTTCAGATCTTCTGAGTACGAAACCGGTTTAATCTCACCTTCCTACAGGATCAAGCCATTCTTAAGCCACACCTCTAGACCCATCAGCGCAAAGTCGGCATTTCCACGACAACAACATCCGAGGGAACCGAGAATTGCAACATTTGGGCGGAGACGCCCTGGTTCACCTGAATATGATCGAACGCCACTCGGGAGACATTGCCACTCGTTTCAAACAGGGTAATTTCTTGTATCAGAAATGAATCTGGGGTGAGCTTGAGCACGATTTTCTTGAGGGTGGGAGGACCTTCCCCGGTGGGCTTAGGCACTAACGTTAAGACAGGCACTGTTCCGTCTCCACGATCTTCCGGCGACGAATCGATAATCGTAAATTGTTGCGAGAGAGTCCCAACGTCTTGTAGTAACGCCAGAGGACCTTTCGATGCCGCCAATTGGGTCAGATTTCCCTTCACCACCTGCTGATGATCAGGCACATACATCATCACCTGATCGCCATCCACATAAATTTGCTCTTTCGACGGTTCAAGATAATCCCATCGAAGTAATCCCGGCTTCTTCAAATAGAGTTTCCCAGACGACGAGAACCCGGTCTCAAAACCTTCAAACCTGGTTTCCTGAGTAAAGTCCGCCTGAAGGTCTTTCGTCTGGGCATATTGCGCCTCGACCTTTTCCACAAGACTTTTCGACCCGCTAGGTTGAGAAGCCCCTAACGATACGGCATTCATGGTGAACCCGATTATGAGGCTTAACACCACCTTGAAGGACTTCATCATTATCCTAACTCGGCAATTGCCGTTCCCCGCACCAATACATCCCGCTTGCCATCTCGACCGGCCGCACTCACCAGCCCTTCCTCTTCCATTTGCTCAATCATCCGTGCGGCTCGGGGATATCCCACGCGGAGTCGCCGCTGAATGAAGGAAGCGGATGCCTGTCCGGTCGTCATTACCAACTCCCTGGCTCGCTCGTAGGTTTCATCTCGCTCTTGCTCTTCAACTTGTGGTTCGCGAACCGCTTCAACCGCAACCGGATCATACACGGGCGCGGCCTGGCTTTTCACCCACTCCACCACGCTTCTGACTTCTTCATCCGAGACAAAGGGGCCGTGAAGACGGACAATGCGGCCGGTTCCTGAAGCCAGGTACAGCATATCACCTTTCCCCAATAAACTTTCCGCCCCATTGGCATCCAAAATAGTGCGGGAATCGGTTTTGGAAGAAACTTGGTAGGCAATTCTTGCCGGGAAATTGGCCTTAATCAGACCGGTGACGACATCAACTGAAGGCCGTTGAGTAGCCAGGATCAAATGAATGCCCGAGGCCCGCGCCATTTGAGCCAGACGGGCAATCCGATCTTCAATTTCTTTGGGAGCGACCATCATGAGGTCGGCAAATTCATCGATTACCACCACAATGTAGGGAAGCGGTACCCGCTCCTCTACCGACTCGATAGGATCATCCTCGTTTGGGTTCAAGGTGGATATCCGTTTGATGTGCGAAGAAGATTTCTTTTTGCCGGTTTCCTGCAACTCATCCAGCTTCCGATTATATGCATCAATACTTCTCACCCCGAGTTCCGCAAGAACTCGGTACCGCCGCTCCATCTCCTGAACGACCCACCCCAGCCCTCTTGCGGCTTCCTTGGGATTGGTGATCACCGGACGAATAAGATGAGGAATCCCATCATACACCTGTAATTCCAAGACTTTCGGATCGATGAGCAAAAGTTTGACTTCGTCCGGATGGGCCGAAAACAACAAGTTCAGCAAGACACTATTGATTCCTACGCTTTTGCCGGCACCCGTGGCTCCCGCCACCAAAAGGTGCGGCATAGTCCGAAGATCGGCCACCACCGGCCGTCCAAAAATGTCTTTTCCCAATGCCAACGCAAGTTTGGATCTGGATTTGAGAAACGCATCGGACATGAGCATCTCTTTCAAGCCGACCGTTTCACGTTGCGGATTCGGCACTTCAACCCCCACCGTCGATTTGCCGGGAAGGGGTGCCACAACCCGGACCTTCAAAGCCTTTAAGGCCATGGCCAAATCATCAGCCAAAGTGACGATTCTGGCTACTTTTATGCCAGGTCCCGGTGCAAACTCATACATGGTAATCACAGGGCCGGGATGCACATCCGTCACACTTCCCTCGATCCCAAAACTGGCAAGGGTCTGGACCAAAATTTCAGACTGCGATTTGAGCACACTATCCGTTTGATTTGCAGCACGGGCGGCGTGGGTATCTAAAAGATCCACGGGCGAAGGCAACCGATAGGACTTCGAAATCTTTGAAGTCGTGGCATATCCGGTGTCTTCCGGTGCAGTGATTTCTAAATTCAATTGAATCGCAGATGAGTCAGGCGAATGATTGAAGGTCGTTTTGACCTGAGCCGATTTCATATCTGCGGGTTCCGCTAAAGGCGCGATCACCCCACCACGACCAGCCAGTTGACGATTAATACGAATAGACTTATTTTCCTTCGGTTTCGATTCTCGAGACCACCACTCCTTTTCCCGGACCGACTGCACCACACCCGTCGTAACTCGCCCACCGGTACTGGCCACTTGGCGGGCCATTCTTCCAATCGATAAGGGCACAATATAGAGAAAACTCACCATAACAAACGCCAATAAAAGAATCGTAGCGCCCGTGGTCGCTAAATAAGTCTCCAACCCCTGAGCCAGCCAGCGTCCCACTAGGCCTCCGTTATCAAATCCCAATCCCTGAAGCATAGTAAGCTTGAGACCAGGAGTCTGAAGATGCAGCAGGGCGCTAACGGAAAGGATACCCAGTAGGGCTCCCGCTACGGCTCCCCATGTCACACGAATTCGTTCTCCGAAAATGCAGGCCAACCCGTAAGAGACAAATAATGCCGGCACCAAATAGGCCGTCCCGCCCAACCATTCAAACAGCCAAAAAGCCAACGTCGCTCCAATTAACCCGACGGCATTTTGAGGAACAGGGTTGGCATCATGCAGGGACGAGCCAAAGAGCAGGGGATCTTCCCGGGAAAAAGTCAAAATACTCAATCCGAATAAAATTCCCATGGTCAACACCACCACTCCCACCACCTGGGTGGTAACCAATGAAGGTTCCCGGGTTTTTGACTGCTCGACCCGACCCTTAGCACTAGGGAAGATACTCATACGGGTAAATCCTATCATAAGGGTTTCTATCCAGCAAACAACACTTACGCTATTTCGAGTATCCCAGGATCAGACTTGGCTATAGGAACAGAGGCGAAGGGACTATTTCTCCAACAACCTGTCTAATCAGACGAAACTCCTGTACGGAGAGGGTTTCAGCTCGGCGGCTCAGAGAAATGCCCGTTTTCTCCTGGACCGTGTGGAGGTATTCCTGAGGGATGCCGGCTGACCGAAAGGCATTCATGAGAGTTTTGCGACGCTGGCCGAAGGCAGCACGGACTACCCGTTGAAACCGGGTTACGTCTTCGGGTGTTTCTTGTAGGTCCTGACGGATATCCAGTCTCACCACCCCGGAATCCACATCGGGCACAGGCCGAAAACACTTCCGCGAAACGGGAAAACCATACCTGACCTCGGCCAGGTGCTGTGCCATGACTGACATCACCCCATAGTCCCGGGTATTCGGTTTGGCCGTTAGACGTTTGGCCACTTCCAACTGGACAGTCAAGACCATACGACAGATTATTGATCGTGCATCCAATAACCGAAAAATGATGGGCGTGGAAATATTATAAGGCAGGTTGGCTACCACCACGGTGGACTCCGGCAGTTGCGCGAATGGAAAACGGAGTGCATCGTATTCCTGAACATCCAAGTTCGAGCATTCTGAAAAATCCCCTCTCAAGAACTCTACCATTCGCGTATCCACCTCAAGTGCCAACACGCGTTTCGCCGATTGGCACAACAATCTGGTCAGAGCTCCGCCGCCTGGTCCAATCTCGCAGACAAAATTCTCCGTGTTGAGATCCGCAAGGTCGACAATTTTTCGAAGCAGATTGGGATCGATCAGGAAATGCTGGCCGAGGCGTTTTCGAGGTTGTGGGGGAAGTTGGGTCATTCAGTCAGGTCGATGGATTGCCGGGAATGATCAAGAATGCCCCTGCACACCGTCTGCGTGCACTAAGGGATTCCCGATGTTTGAACTTCCTTGGCTAATTTTTTGAGATGACGGCGGCACATATCCACTTCATCGGCCAATTCATCAAACACATCACCCACGAAATAGGTGGTTTCCAGCCAATCATTGGTAACACGCTGAAGGTAGGCCGGGCTGACATAGGGCGCTAACCCTTCTACCACTTTTCTTTTCCATTTCGTGACGTGATCTTTTCCCTGAACGGCATTGAGCGCTTTTTCGGCCTGATCGTGTATCTGGTCTAACTCTCCAAGTTGAGCCTGAATATAATTTAACAATTCTTGTTTCTGATCGGACATGGGAATGACTCTTTCCTTAGTCAAATTCGTCTATGGCCATCGGCGGTTGCTCATCGCCTACAATAGGTTTAGACAAGTTTTCCCGAAAAAATTATCCCGGCCTTTACGGGATGACCTGCCAGAAATTGATCCACCGGCATACGTTTCTTATTGGCAGGCTGAAGTTCCAATATGGACAAGAGGCCCTTGCCGGTTTTCACAAAAAGACCATGCTTTGTGACGGAAGTAATCGTACCAGGTTTTATCGAGGGATCATCAGTTTCTAATCCCACCTCAGGCCCCAGGCCACTTTCCTCAGCCTTCCAGATGGCCAACCGGCTCCCCTGAAAGAACGTATAGGCCCCCGGCCAGGGAGAGAGACCTCGAATGCGACATGCTAGTGCATAGGCTGATAATGTCCAGTCGAGCAATCCGTCCTCTTTGTTCAGCAATGGAGCCAGCGTGGCTTCCTGATCGTTTTGGGGCCGAGGCGACACCCTCCCGTCGACCCATTCCCGAAGAGTCCGCAATAACAAGGCCCCACCAACCTCTGCCATTCTGATACCCAATTCTCCCGACGTCTCTTCCGGACCTATAGCGACCACTTCCTGGCTCAAGATGGCACCGGTATCCATGCCTTCATCCATCTTCATAATCGTAATCCCTGTCTGACGTTCGCCATTGATCACCGCCCATTGAATTGGGCCTGCTCCCCGATACTTGGGTAAGAGCGACCCATGCACGTTCAAACATCCCCGATGGGGCAGTTGGAGTATCTGAGAAGGAAGAATTCGCCCAAACGCTGCCACCACAATGACCTCGGGGTTCCAACCTTGCAAAATTTCCAGAAAAGCCGGATCCTTCATCTTGAGGGGCTGAACGACCGAAATTCGGCTGGCTACAGCCAAAGTCTTCACCGGACCTGACCGGATCTTCTGTCCTCGGCCCTGGGGCCGGTCCGGTTGACACACTACACCCGTCACTCTGAATGGGGAATCCACCAATCGCCGGAGGGTTGGCACGGCAAAGTCCGGGGTTCCCATGAAGACAACATTCATAGGTGGGTTCTCTACCAGCTTCCCTCATAGGAATCAACTGAAGAAGTTCCGAGAAAGAAGAAACCATTGCCCAACACTCTTGGCAACTTGCTGGCATATCAAACAACGGCCGCAAGGCTCATTGACTCCCTTCAAACACTATGCTAGAAGCCCTCCCCTTAGTCTTTTGTTATTACTCTATAAACGATTCCAGAGAGTCTGCGACATGGGTGGACATAGTCATTGGTCGACCATTAAACGACATAAAGGAGCCCAGGACGCCAAACGGGGAAAAATCTTTACACGCGTGATTCGGGAAATTTCCATTGCTGCCCGAAGTGGTGGAGATCCCAACGGCAACCCGGCTTTACGACAAGCCATCGCCAAGGCCAAGGAAGTGAACATGCCTGCCGATACGGTTAAACGGGCCATTCAGCGGGGGACAGGTGAGTTGCCGGGCATGCAGATCGAAGAATTCATGCTTGAAGGTTATGGACCGGGCGGGACTGCCCTTTTGCTGGAAATCACGACGGATAACCGGAACCGTACCGTGGCCGAAATCCGAAGTTTTCTCACAAAGAACCATGGAAATATGGCTGAGCCGGGAGCAGTGGCCTGGCAATTCCAGAAAAAAGGCCTATTAGTGGTTGATAAAGGCGCGATCACTGAGGAAACACTCTTTAATCTCGCCATTGAGGCCGGAGCGGAAGACATGAAACAAAGCGCGTCCAGCTTTGAAATCATTACGGAGCCGGGCGACTTTGAAGCCGTGAAAGAAGCCCTCAAAAACGCCAACATTGAACCAAGCGTTTCCGAACTGACCTTTCTTCCACAAAATCAGATTCTCCTGGATGAAAAGGCCGCCGAGCAAACCCTGAAGCTGATGGAAATTCTTGATGACCATGAGGACGTGCAAAAAGTCCATGCCAACTTTGATATCTCCGATGAAATCATGGAAAAAATGGCCGCCGCTGGATAAACACAACCGAGAAATCCTAACATTACTTTGGTGTTGGCTTTTTTGCTTGAATCAGCGATTGATAACGAAACATCGATACCGGCGTTTAGCCAATGCCCATTGCTCCCGGATCGCCTGCTAAAAAAATCGGCTTTTCTTTCACTTCCCTAGCAGGGAAGCCTGTTTTTTAATTCTTCTCCAATAGACCCGACTCAGATGATCGCATCACTTGCAGGTATCCTTTCGAATAAGACTCCACAAGAAGTCATTCTGGAGGTGCACGGGGTGGGATACCAAATCGCCATTCCCCTCTCCACGTACTTTGCGCTTCCGGAAGTAAATACTTCAGTCCAATTATTTATCTCTACACATATTCGCAATGATACCATCCAGCTTTTTGGATTCGGCACCAGAGAGGAGAAGCAAGCTTTTCTGTTACTGACCGGAGTCACCAGCATCGGTCCCAAACTGGCTCTCAGCGCTTTATCCACGCTGTCTGTTCAGGAATTGTGCAAGGCCATTGAAATTAACGATACCGATACTTTGGCCTCCATCCCTGGAATCGGGAAGAAATCCGCCGCTCGCATGAACTTGGAATTGAAAGACAAGACATCCTGCATCGGTCTGCCCGTTTTCTCGGAAACTTCACGAGGCCACTCTTCTCATCTCTCCGTGTCCGAAGAAGAGGCCACATCGGCACTTCTCAACCTTGGATACCGGCCGCCGGAAGTTAAAAAGGCCATTTCCCAAGCCCTGAATCAACTTGGAGATACCTACGAGTTGGAAAATCTCATCCGAATATCGTTGAAGGAACTGGCCAAAAATTAAGGAAGGAAACGACCCACTTACAGGATTTCACGAATTTTTAATCCGCGATACCCACTTTCAACCACACGCTTAAAAAATCTCAACACATCCGCTAAATCAAACCAAAAACCGCAATTGATACATTTGGCGTAAAACCGCCGAGTCACCTTCGTATAGTGACGCTCTACCAACATCGTTCCCTGGCAGCGAAGACAGTTCATCGTATGTCACATTCTTCGAGAAACATCGGTCATCACCGCAATCGGTTGAAAATCACCGCCACGCACCCGGATAAGACCCCACCCCTAGAATAGTGAGTCCCATCGACAAGACCCCTTCCCATGTGCCTGCATGAGATGCCCCATACAGCAGATCACGGACACCGCCTTGCACTAACAGAACGGCAAGAGTCAACAAGGAACCCATGCCAAACCACCAGCCAAATGTTCGCACGGTGCTCCTCAAAAAATACCAAGCAATCAGAACATCTTCGCTAGCAAGCGTTACAAGAAATAGCGAAAAAGACTGTAAACAGGGGTTAAAGAAGGTGTCAAGAAATTAAGAATCAGGGTTCTTAAGAGGTCGATGGCGGACTTTCTGCCGTCCGGACTTTCAAGCCATGATGTAAGTAGACGGAAACATTGTTGGAAGCGTTATTGACCACCGCCAAACCGGGTTGTTCGCCACGACCCACCGCCAGAGGAAGAGAAGCCAGAGCAAAAGGCCCATGGGGCGTCCCGTAATGCTTGGGAGGATATTTAAAGGTTCCATCTCCCTTACCAAACAAAAGCGACAAACTCCCAGACTGGATATTCACGACCGCCACGTCCATATTTTTATCCCCATCAAAATCCTGAGCCACCGCGTGGTTTGGGCCGGCATCTCCACCGGAATCCTTTCCCTTTTGAAACGTGCCGTCCCCATTGCCCAAAAAGATGGTGATGGTATTCATTTCTCCATTAATGACCAGCAAATCGACATGATGATCATTATTAAAATCGGCAAAGGAAACCCCTAACGGCCGCTTTCCCGTTTTGTAATCAACCGGAGATAAAAAGGTACCGTCACCCAGGCCCAACCAAATGGACACCGCATTGCTCATAGGGCCACCATTGGTCACCGCTAAATCCAAATGTTGATCGCCATTTAAATCAATAGTATCGACGGATGTAGGCGTATCCCCATACTCATACAGCGGACCCACTCGAAATTTTCCATTGCCCATACCTAAAAACACCTGAATTTTGTCATTACGCAAGGCCACGACCATATCCGGGAGAAAATCCTCATTGAAGTCTCCCGTGGAAATACTTACCGGCGTACGGTGGACGAGATATTGGGTTCCCCGCAAAAAGGTGCCATTTCCCTGACCCATAAAGACCAGAGCATGATTATCCCCGGAACAGGCCACGACTAAATCCACGATATGATCCAGATTAAAATCATCCACCGCGATGTTTCGAGGCTCCTGACAGGCAGACATGATTTTCTGATCTTGAAAACTCCCATCTCCATTGCCCAGCAGGAGAGATAAGGAATTGCCTTGAATATTGCTCGTGATAAGATCCGCAAACCCATCCCCGTTGAAATCGCCGACACGAATTGATGTGGGGCTTTTCCCGACAGGAAAGTCTTTATAATGATACACTAGATCCGGAGGTTGATAATCCTCTCGAGCGGGACACCCTGCCAAGACCAACCCGGCAAGTCCAAGACCAACCACCAAGCATCTTCCTGAGAGGAATGTCATACGACTAAGAAATTTCGATAATTGGAGTTTAAGATGATGATCGTTCCTTGGAGAGGGAAGGTCCCGGAAAGCGAGCCCTTTGATAACGATCACCCACACGGGCCAGAGCCGAGTATACGGGTTTCCTCGACTCTTGTAAAATTCGACAGGATTTCACGACATCCCCTGAATTCCCGCTCATGCAGCTCCTGATGGACCTTGCCCAATCATCGGATTCCCGATTCCTATCCTTAAAACCCCTGGCAGAGAAACAAGTCTTTGTGGTATAGAGGATTCTTTCGTCATTATTGTAAGGAGGAACGCATGGCAGGAAAAACCGTGGATATTGAGCTCAGCATGTATGGGGTAGCGGAAATCGTCAAATGGTGTATTACGAAAAATAATGGTCGCATTCCTGGTGTGGATACCCCCGGGCTTAAGAAACTGCAAGATTCGTTAAAAGACAGGCCGGCAACCGGGGATTACTTTACATTGGATCAATTTTGGAAAACACGGAAAGTATTTTCCTTTACAGAAGAAGAAGTGGCCACCATCGACCGCTGTTTGTACGATATTCCGAATTTTGAAGGAGCCCAACTTCCCCAAATTCGCTACAGGTTTTGGCCCAAGGAAACAGTCAAGGTTTAATTACGGGCTATCAAGATGCTACTGATCCAGGTGGATTGTCGCCTGGATCGTCCCTCGCACACCTGTTTGGCCCACGTTCAGCTCTCCACCAATTCACAGAAACCGGCAGACCGATGCGGGAACACGCCTGAGATTGAAGACCCGGAACAACAGGCATGGTCAGGAGAGTAAGGGCTGAAAGGTTTTATACTTCGCCTTGCAATAAATCCAACGGAGAAAAGTCATCGGTCAGAATTAAGCCAGGATCCAATTCGAGGGGAGACTGCGATCCGAAAAATGCAACGCCTTCTGCGGGAAAACGGTTCTGATTGAGTGATCCACTGACAAGAGACATAAAATCGGCTCCGTTCATGGAAGCCACCGGCGTTCCGCCAAAGAAAATGAGGTTCATTGAACCCCGTTTCGTTTTCATCCAATCCGGACCAGCCACACCATAGGCCACCACTTCGGGAAAGGCCAACCGCATCGTGGACACAATGGCCTGCGCCCTTCTCACGTTTGCCGGAGCATCCGATGAGGCCAAATTGACCGCCACCGCACCATGCGGCGTCACATGGTTCCGCAATTCCTGAAAAAATTCCCGGGTCGTCAGATGAAAGGGAATCAAATGCCTGGCAAAGGCATCGACCCATACCACATCATATTGCACCTCGGTCGCACGCAAAAATGTTCTGGCATCCTGCACATACACGTGATGATTGGCAGGAGGAGCATAATCGAAATATTGTTCCGCCGCCTTGACGACGACTGGATCCATTTCTACCACATCCAGATCCAATTCCGGCCAATGCCGGGCCAGCCATTTCGCGAGAGATCCGCCTCCGTTACCCAAAATCAACCCCCGCTTGGGTTGTTCGACAATAGGTAACACCCCCATCATCACTTGAGAATAGGGAAGAGCTAAAAAATTAGGGTCGGTTTTCAACATCACCGCATGGAACGTATTATCCAGAACCAGGTATCGTAAAACATTATTCTCACTCACCCTTACTTGTTGATATGGACTATCTTCCTGATAAATAGCTGAAGGAACCACAATGACCGGATGAAGGCTCATCCAAATGGCGATCCCTGTTCCGGTCAGGACGCTTCCTCGCAGAACAACAGACCCCTTTTTCTCTAAAAACAACCAAAAAATCCCCACTAGCACCTGAACGACACCCAGAAGTGCGACCAGCGCCGCGCTTCCCAGCCACGTCAGAAGATAGAAGCTGGTTCCCCATGTCCCAATAAGGCTCCCGATGGTCGAGACCGCAATCATCGACCCGGTATGACGCCCCAAATGTCCCATGTCGGCAATCGCCAATCGAAGAAGGGCCGGAAGAACTCCGCTTAGTCCAAAGGCCGGAACCGCCAAAAGCACTCCTGCAGCAAAACAAGGCCCCCAACGAGGATCTTGAATCCATTGAAACACCTGAAAGACGACCGGTTGTCCTGCCCAGGCCAACAGAAGCGTCCACACGCCCGACGTCAACATCAATCCCGCCAAAACTCGCGGCGGAGAATAGCGATCAGCCAACCATCCACCCGTGGCATATCCGCTACTCATCGCCGCCAACACAACTCCGATCAACGCTCCCCATACGAACAGCGAACTGCCAAACACCGGAGCCAAGAGGCGACTTCCCAGAATTTCCAAAGCCATCACCACCGCTCCGGTGGAAAAGGCGGTCGCGAAACACCACCAACGCGGAAATGTGGATTGAGTAGAAGCTACACTTGCCATAAGATGTATCAACGAGGAGCAAAAGGGAACTGATGCTAAAGCATGATCGGAAGGGTGTCAATTCGAGAAACCAACTCTCCGGCGAGCGATACAGCCCTATTTTCTAAGGACTTAATTGTCCATCCGAAACTATCCCAAATCGAATGACTCAGCCTTCCCCGAAGCCCACGGATTCTCCTCCCCAATTGAATGAAACCCATCGCATCAGCCGTGCGGCAGGGGTCATCGGGAGTGCCACCTTTCTCAGCCGGATTTTAGGGTTTATCCGGGATGTCGCCTTGGCCAATCTTTTTGGGGCCCATGCGGCGGCGGATGCGTTTTATGTGGCCTATCGCATTCCCAATCTGCTCAGAGAATTATTCGCCGAGGGCTCCATGTCCTCGGCCTTCATCCCAATTTTCACCGAATATCATTCCACCAAATCGCAAAAAGAAACCTGGGCATTGGCCAATGCGGCGTTCACGACATTGCTCACTCTGGTCACCCTAGTGACAGTGGTGGGGATTCTCGCTGCTCCCGGAATCGTGTGGTTGCTTGCACCAGGCTTTCGGGCCGATGCGTCAAAATTGGCCACCACAACGCTGCTGACCCAAATCATGTTTCCCTATTTGATTTTTGTCAGTCTGGCCGCCTTGGCCATGGGCGTTCTCAATTCCCTTCGTTCATTCGTCATTCCTGCCCTAGCTCCGGTGTTTTTTAATATCTGTGTCATCCTGTTTGCCGTGACGATTTCTCCTATGTTTGACCAGCCGATCTTGGCTGTAGCCGTCGGCATCGTGGTGGGCGGACTCGCGCAATTTCTCATGCAACTTCCAGGGTTACAAAAAAAAGGACTGTCTTTCACCTGGAACTTTCACCCAGCCCATCCGGGCGTCAAAAGAATGGGCATTCTGCTGATTCCCTCGTTATTAGGCCTGGCAGTCACCCAAATCAATCTTACCGTGAGCACCATATTGGCTTCCTATTTCCAGGGTGGCCCTACGTATTTGTTTTACGGCATGCGTCTCATTCAATTTCCCCTGGGCATATTTGGGGTAGCATTGGCTACGGCCATATTGCCCTCCCTGTCCGCTCAAGCCGCACGTGGATCCCACACCGAACTTCGTGAAACGGTGAATTTCGGATTACGGATGGTGCTTTTTATCATGGTGCCGTCCATGGCCGGTCTCATGTGTTTACGGATACCCATCATTCATGTGTTTTTTGAACATGGCGCCTTTTCGGCTCATGATACCGTCGGCACCGCTTCGGCCCTTCTCGGGTTTTCAACCGGACTCTGGGCCTTCGCGAGCTATCGTATTGTGGCTACGGCCTTTTATTCGCTCCAGGATACGCGCACACCCGCTATCGTGGCCGTGTGTTCCGTCGGGGTAAACATCGCATTGTCACTTTGGCTCATGACCCCCTTGGGACATATGGGGTTGGCCCTGGCAGCAGGCCTGGCGGCAATCTTCAACACGCTGATCCTGATGGCCATCCTCCATAAACGCCTCCAGGGACTCTTATGGAAACCCTTGACGATGTCTATCGGTCGAACGACTCTGGCGTTAGCTCCGCTCGTAGGATTGGGGCTCTGGGTGGCCGGCTTGTCCCTGTGGCAGGCACCAGGCGAATTGGGATTGAAAGTATCCTGGTTATTGACGGCAATAGTAGGAGGCGCATTGGGTTATTTTGGCCTTCATCTTATTTTGGGTTCCCCGGAACTGGACCACCTGAAAATGATGCTTCGAAAAAAAAGGGCCAACGTCCCTCTTCTATGAATCAGCCAGAATATTCGAACACGCAAGCGAGGGGTGCACTCCGATTGCAATGGTTTGATTCTTTTTAGGATATTTTTGATAATGATTGCCGTACTTCAACGGGTTCGAGAAGCTTCGGTTACGGTTCGCGATACGACGATCGCCAGGATCGCGGAGGGTCTTCTTGTCTTACTCGGAGTGGCCGTGAATGATTCGGACCAGGATGTGGCTTTTATCGTCGATAAAATTCAGCATCTTCGTCTCTTTTCAGACGAAGCCGGCAAAATGAATTATTCACTTCAGGACATCCAAGGGGAACTACTGATAGTCTCCCAATTTACACTTCTGGGAAATACCGGCAAAGGACGACGTCCCAGTTTCGAGCAGGCCGCTCTTCCGAACGAAGCCCGCACACGCTATCAACAAGTCGTGAATGCCCTGCAAAAAAGTTCTATTCCGGTTCAGACCGGCATATTTGGTGAAAACATGCTCGTCTCGATCAAGAACGATGGCCCCGTGACCATGCTTCTGGACAGCCGGGGGAAAAATACGGTACATCGTTAAGGAGACCCTCCTCATGACCGATACAAGGGAAGAACGGCACGAAAAGCCTGACCATAGGGAGACAGTACAGAAAGGGTGAATATGACACCAATCCCGGCCCAACACCCCTTACGTCAATTATTCGGCCAGTTGACCGAGCGGAACTTTACCGAAGCATTAGGCTGGCCCAACTTCCAAGTAACCGAATACGTCTCCAATCTCCTTGTTGAGTTTACCCACGCCGATCAATTGACTCGCATTAAAAACCATGACGGAGAACCGGTTGAAACGGTGGTGGAGCTTTTATACGAGGCCGAGGTCAACAGCCAGCATTCCGAAAGCGAAAAAGAACGCGAAATCCACCGCCACATCGGAGACCTGACGCTATTTTTAGCCGGACTGTTCCCCGAATATTGCCGCAGGATTAAATGTTCCGGACTCATCCATCATAAGGATTTTTTGGTCGACTATATGAAGGCCGGCAAACGATCCTATAATATTGTTGCCGGCATCCAGGACCCCCAATCGCAAACCTCTCCTTCGTTATTTCAAACCCTGTCCTCCAATTTTGAGCTGTGCGTGGCGGGGCTCGGTTTTGTGCGGTTGGATCTTGACCGGTTTCAAGATTCCCACTACCGACAAGGCAAAGATATCCTGCTACACTAAGTCCCTCGCTTTTTTCACATAGGGCCTTCCCCTGCCCCCGTCGATTCAATGTGATCGAAACGATTCCTTTTCCTTTTTTCATCCCCGAATAAACCATGACCGTCACCTCCATCAACCAACACGACCGGATAACAACCGGGCTCAACATGAAAGACAGAACCATTTCGCACTTTCAATCGCTACTCCTCCTGATCATTTGAACCGTATCAAATTTATTATCCGGTTCATTCAGCCTTGTGCCCATCATTTCCTATACAGATTACACGCAAAATATCCGAAACTATTGAAGATTAGAAAAGAACATCCCTGTTCGCCTTTCTCTGGCAAACGTGGGAGGGTGCCACACTTAGGGATATAAAAGGATAGAATCCTCTAAGCCAGAACAAGAGGAACTTTACGAGTCAATGCTACCTGAAATTGAAGAAAAATTACGATCGTGCCCTAGCCTTCCCAGTCCACCGATAATTGCCGCTCAAATCATCAATCTGGTCAATGACCCGGAAGTGGACATCAAAAAATTTACCGCCCTTTTACGGTGCGATCCGGCTTTGTCAAGTAAAATTCTCAGAATCGCGAACTCGCCGGTCTATCCGTATCCCAAGAAAATCGAGAATCTCCATCAGGCCCTGATGATTTTAGGACTGAATGCCACCGTCTCCCTGGCTCTGTCCTTTTCATTGATCACGTCCTTGAAAAAAAGCGTCGGCTCCGGCCTCGATTATGGATTTTTCTGGAAGCGGGCGCTCCTGTCGGGCACCGCCGCTCGGGTCATTGGGATCACCTGTCGAATGGTCGAAGTAGAAGAATTGTATTTGGCCAGTCTTCTCCAAGACCTCGGCATGTTGGTTCTGGATAAAGCCTTTCCAAATCTCTATGCCAGCAAAGACCTGAACCCCAAATGCCATAAGAGCCTGTTACAGCGTGAACAAGACATGTTGGGAATCACTCATGCGGCCACCGGCAGCTGGCTGCTGGCTCAATGGAATTTTCCGGATCGCTTCCGTCTCGCCATTGCCGGCAGTGATGATCCTGATCGTGTGCCTTCGCAAGATGAACGGGCTCGATTTGTGTATTGCGTCAATTTGTCAGGAAAAATCGCTGAGGTCTTTCTTTATAAAATGGAAAGTGAGGCCCTTCAAGTCTTGCAACAGCAGACAGAATCTTGGCTTGGACTCCCTTCCAAAGTTTTCCTCGAAATTTTAGAAAAGACCAAAATTCATTTGGCAGAAACCGAGCAACTCTTTGAAACAGAAATCCCGACATGGACCGATCCACAAACTATTTTGGACAATGCGCGAGAAGCCTTGTTATTCCGAAACCTTCAAATCCTGAAAGAAGTGGAAGAATTACAAATTGGCACTGTGGCCATGGAAGCCCAGTTTAATAATTTGGAAGAGAGTAATCGACACGATCCTCTTACCGGGGTTCTCAACCGGGCGTATTTGGATAAATCCCTGGAATCTTCATTTGAACAAGCCCGTGCTCACGACGAATGTCTCACATTGGTATTTGGCGATTTGGACAAATTCAAATCGGTCAACGATACCTATGGACACCATGCCGGAGACGTCATTCTCCAATCAGCCGCTCGCACACTTATTTCCAAAGTTCGTACAACCGATCTGGTTGGCCGATACGGAGGCGAAGAATTTGTCTTGATTCTGCCCAAAACCCCCGCGGAAGCCGCCCATATTGTGTGCAACAGGATCTTGGAGGCCTTTCGAACCACAGAACATGAAGTGGCCCGGGACACACAACTCACCGTCACCATCTCCCTGGGTATTGCCACGCATTCCCCTGACAAACCCTTTTCCAATGTCCAGGCCCTTCTCCAGGCTTCGGATGAAGCGGTCTATTTTGCGAAAACTCATGGTGGTAACCAATACATGAGTTATGAGAGTATCGAACCTGCGGCATTAATCTAGAAACTCACCCGTTCTGGGGACTGAGCCATTCACAGCAACCTTTCGTTTTCCTTCAACCATCTTGGATACATTTATGGTGACGTATACGCCTTCGGTGTTAATCCATGGCGGTGCCGGCTCCAGCCGCCCTACCCGAACCCAACTTATTTTTCTTGAAAAAATCCTTTGCCGAGGATACGCACTCGTTCACGCCGGTCAATCCGCATTAACCATTGTTGAAGAGATGATCGAAGCCTTGGAAGGTTCGGGCTTGTTTAATGCAGGCTTGGGCTCACTCCCTCAACTTGATGGAGTGCAACGAATGGATGCGTCCATCATGGATGGGAAAGCATTGACAGCGGGTGCAGTCGCCAACCTGGAAGGCTATCTGCATCCCATCAATGCCGCACGGCTGGTCATGACCGAAACCGATCATGTGCTGATCATTGGAGATTCCGCTAAACGTCTCGCGCGACATTTCGCCCTCAAACGATTACCGCGACCGAACAAACCCGTCCGCCCTCGTTCACGCTCTCGAGGGAACCCCCCAATTAATACCCGAACTTTTTCTCTTTACAAAAAAATGGGAAAGTACGGAACGGTGGGAGCTGTTGCCTTGGACCTTCAAGGAAACCTGGCGGCAGGGGCTTCCACCGGCGGGGTATCAGTCATGTTCCCGGGACGTGTCGGTGACACCCCCTTGATCGGATCGGGAGTCTATGCAGACAATTCCGCCGGAGCCATTTCGATGACGGGCATCGGTGAATCTATCATCCGGATGGGGATGGCCAAATGGTTGACGGAACTCATGAGATCCGGCTTTAGTCCCTCTCGTGCTGCCAGCCATGTGTTGAAAGAATTGGTTCATCGCATTCACGGCGCGGCCGGTTGCCTGGTTCTTGGATCGAAAGGGACGTTTACGATCCAACACACCACGCCATGGATGGCTGCCGGTCACTGGAACGGCAAGGGGCAACCGATTGTCGGTGATCGATTTTCCGCACCACGTTCCTTTTCGCCTCGTAAGGCTTGATTCCGATTGCGGATGAGCACTTGCCTCTTGCGGCTCTTACCCCAAGGCCTTCAATACTTCTAAAAAATGTCCATCGACTTTGACTTTCGGCCAAATCCGCCCCACCGTCCCGTCTTCCTTGATGAGCACAGTCGTGCGTTCAATTCCCATAAATTTTCTTCCGTACATCGATTTCTCTTTCCACACGCCGTAGGCTTCAAGCATGGTTTTCGTCTCGTCGCTCAAGAGTGGAAAATTCAATTGAAATTTATCTGAAAACTTCCGATGGGACTCCACCGAATCGGCACTTACACCCAAGACCGCCGCCCCTTTATGACGAACCTCTTGAATGCCATCCCGAAACGCACAGGCCTCTTTGGTACACCCGGGTGTATCATCTTTCGGATAGAAATACAGTACCACTTGTTTCCCGTGAAAATCCGATAAATGGATTAATTTTCCGGTCTCGTCAGCGAGAGAGAAATCCGGCGCCGGGGCACCGATTTGTAACGGGAAATCACCATCATTTGAGGGGACCTTGGCAACGCGTTTGACAGCTTTTTTGGATGCAAGAGTCCGGCTTGACTTGGCCTTTTGGGGACTCACAGAGCGACGACGTGATGTCTTCTGTTGTGTTGAACGTGAAGCGGTTTTCGTTTTGGACTTGACCGGCTTTTTGGCAATTTTGGACTTGGACTGTGAGCCTTTCTTGGATTTGTTCGATGTGGGTTTAGATGGCATAGGGATTCCTTTCTAAAAACATGAATGGCGCCAAGCAAGTTATGATGGGTTATTTTCGACCAGGCAAACTACACATCCGAATTCACCGGATTCAATGGATCTCAATTTCATGATGGCGGATGGAATTGTACAAGCTTTGAAAGTTTTCGTCAGGCTTTCCCAGAACAATTCATGCTCTTTTTCGCATGTCGAACAATTCTCAGGAGCATTTCATACTGTATAAGATATCAAAAGATAGGGATTGACCGAAATCAGGCTCTTGATTGCGAAAGAATGAAAATAGGAAGAAAGGAATGAGCGGAACCTCGCTCCCTTGCCCAATACGAGGATAATACTCTTACAGAGTCGAATTGGCCTGAAGAAGGCAGGTATACTTTTTCAGTTGAGTTTCTAACTGTGAAATTTGTTCGTCTTTGGAATGGATGGCATTGGTGAGTTGGATATTGAGGAGGTTATTTTGCAGCTCAGCATCTTGGAGTTGATCCTGTAGTGTACGAATTTCAGGTAGCACTCGGTTAAGCTGATCTTGACTTTCTCCACGCACCCGTTCCAACTCACTTCGAGTCAACTGCAGTTCCTTGTTCCATTGAGATTTTTCTTGCTTAACTATCCCTAACTCGTCCTCGACTTTCCTGAGTTTGTCCTGAAGATAGTTCTTTTCATCCCGCAATTCTTTCACGATAGCCTGAACTTCCTCCAGAAGACTGGAAAGGTCTTTCATGGAAATCATCCTTTTACCAAAATTAAAAAGACCGGATCTTGGGCAATGGCTAGTTATGTGTATCGGTCATATGTTTTCTAATATTGAGGCTAGTTCTTCCAAAATTAAACATGGTACGAACAGCTTATCCACAGCATGAACAAATTTACACCCGCAGGCTTGACAAACTCGGAACAGCATTATTAAATTTATATAATTCCTATCGGTTAAGTATGAATTGAAGTATATGAACCGATTTCCAATAAAGGTTACTTATGGAATCATGGCTGCCATAGAGTTGGCGCGACACCAAGATTCCCAACCCATCCAGGCTAAAGTGATTGCTCAACGGCAAGGGATACCGAGCAGATTCATTGAACAAATCATGCAACGGTTAAAACAAGAAGGGATTGTCCATAGCTCTCGCGGTGCTCAGGGAGGGTACACCCTGAGCCAGCCAGCCAATCAAATTTCCTTGGCCAGACTGGTCAATTCCATGAACGGATCTCAATCTCCTATAGCCTCGGGGCTTTCAGGAAACAATGGAAGCACCGACCAAAAACATTTATCCACTGCCTTGCTCTCAGGCATTTGGGAGAAAGTAGAAGAGGCCGAACAGGGAGTACTAACCACTATTTCCATTCAATCTTTGTTAGAACAGTATGAAAAGCTCGAAACCCAGCGTGCCGTGATGTATCATATTTAACTCTTTTTATGATTTGAGGGTCGCATGAGAAAAAGTTCCCTTAAACTTTGGGAATTCAATCTACAAGAAAATGGCAAATCGTGATGAGTGAAAAAATGGCGATTGATCCGTTCAATCACATTCTTCTATTCACCTTTCCGGTTTCAAGAATCCACAAAACGGCTTTTTCCAAATGCTTTGACTACCGCACTTAGAGGAACAACATGAACACATCACCAACATTGACCTATCCTCAGGTTCAGACGGCTCCGATACCATCTGAAATTTTAGAAGAAATAGAAACCTTTGAAGATGAAGTCGAGCGGCTGCAGAACGGGGAAACCCCCGTTGATGTATTTAAACCGTTTCGTTTGCAATTTGGTATTTATGGCCAACGCCAACCGGACGTCCAAATGGTCCGCATCAAGATCCCCTTTGGAGGCCTGACAGCCAATCAACTTCGCCAGGTGGCCATCATTGCCGATACCTATGCCACGAGCGTGGGGCATGTGACCACACGTCAAGACATTCAATTGCACTTTGTTCCACTCACTCACGTGGGCACCATCATGCGAATGCTTGCCGATGTCGGGCTCACCACCCGTGAAGCCTGCGCCAACACGGTCAGGAATGTCACGGCTTGTGCATTGGCCGGGGTATGCCCCGGAGAAGTCTTCGATGTGACCCCTTACGCCAAAACGGTGGCCTATCATCTTTTACGGAATCCGCTGAATCAAAGCCTGCCCAGAAAATTCAAGATTGCGTTTTCCGGGTGTAACCACGATTGTGCCCTTACCCCCATTCATGATGTGGGTCTGCTGGCTACCCGAAATCCACAGGGGAAAATAGGGTTTAAAATGGTTGTCGGCGGAGGCCTGGGATCGACCCCCCGTCTCGCCAAGACCCTGCGTGAGTTTGTGCCAATGGAAGAATTGATCCCTTCCATCGAAGCGGTGCTGAAAGTCTTCGATAACCTGGGGAATCGAAAAAACCGCAGCAAGGCCAGAATGAAATTTGTCATCGACAAATTGGGCTTTGATGAATTTAAGAACCGATGGAAATCCACCTATGAAGCCATGTTGCAGTCCGGTGCGACCAAGCTCGGCATAGAGGTATCTGAATATCCGGACATCCCCACCTTAATCATGCCGACCAAGTCCGGTAATGGTACAGCAGGTTCGGGCAACGGGCACCACCCGGCCTCTCCCAACGGCTCGGCTGGTACCAAGAAACAAGAGGAATTCGACCTCTGGCGCAAAGGCAACGTCATCAACCAAAAACAGGAAGGCTTTTATGCCGCGGCCATCAAACTCCCTTCCGGAGATATCACGTCCGAGCAAATGTGTATTTTGTCCGATTTGATCGAACGCTTTTCCAACGGAAACGTTCGCACCACCATCAATCAAAACATGATGGTGCGATGGATTCCCGAGATGTCCCTCCATCCCTTTTTCACCGAATTGGCCAAGCATGGGCTGGGCGATCCTGGCGCCGAAGGCGTCGAGGATATTGTGGCTTGCCCGGGCACGGATACCTGTGGGCTGGGCATCACTTCCTCGAAAGGTCTTGCCCGGGCTCTGGCTGAAGTGTTTCCTCCAGGAAAAACGCCGGATGACCTTGAAGGCGTCAATGTCAAAATCAGTGGATGCCACAATTCCTGCGGCCAGCATCACATTGCCACATTCGGTCTTCATGGCGTCGGGAAGCGTGTTGCCGACCACGTGGCCCCGGTGTATGAGTTGCACATGGGCGGAAAGGTCAATGGAACGGCAAAGATCGCTCAACTGATCGTGAAAGTTCCGGCGAAAAATGTTCCTGCAGCCGTGAGTCACATTCTAGATGTGTATCGACGTGAACGAAAGAATCAAGAATCTTTGCCTGTTTTCATTGAGCGGGCCGGCAAAATGAAACTCAAGGATGAACTCATTCCCTTCACCATCCTGCCCTCCTATCAGGAAGACCCAACCTACTATGTGGATTGGGAAGCGGACCATGAATTTACCGTGGAAGATCTTGGGCCTGGGGAATGTGCGGGGGGCGCGTTAGAAATGATCGACAATCGGATCCTTGAGGCGGAACAGGAACTGTATCAAGCACGCTTATTGGCAGAGAAACATCAATATGCCATCGCGATTAACAAAACCTATCGGGCCGTGGTGGCGGGCGCCAAAGCTATTTTAGTCACGGAAGGCATCGATCCCAATTCCGACGAAGAAACCCTGCTGGAATTCGATAAACTGATGGCGACCAAACACATTATCCCAAAAGAATTTTATCCGATCGTGGATAAGGTCGGTGATTTAGGTTCCAAAGATACCTCATCGGATCTGACGGCCGAAAAAATGACGTTCGCCAAAAAATTTGTGGACGTGTGTCGACTCGCAACCGAGCAAATCGGACAGGATCTCAAGCTTCAGCCGGTTGAAATCGAGAAGTCTCAGGGCGACACCAATGGCACGCCAGCCCTTGAGCCTTCATCGGAGGACATGCCCGCAGAGGCCACCGTGTATGACCTACGAGGCGTGGCATGTCCCATGAATTACGTAAAAACGAAATTAAAACTGGAAATGATGGACGAGGGGGAGCGATTAGAAGTCTGGCTGGATGCCGGAGATCCGATTCGAAACGTCCCTCAAAGTTTACGAAACGATGGACATAAGGTCCTCAAGCAAGAACCGATGGAACCTGACGAACAACACTTCAAAGTTCTTGTCGAAAAAGTTGAAGCATAGCCAGAACAGTTGATTGTCATGAAGAGCCCACTCGCTGCCAACGAACTCAATTCTCTCCATCAATCCCTTGAGGGGACTGCCCCACAGGAAATCGTGCGGACGGCCATTCAACTTTTCGGGGACCAACTCATTTTGGCCTGTAGTTTTGGAGCCGAAGATGTGGTACTGGCGGATATGTTGTTCCGGATCAATCCTCAAGGCAGGCTATTTTATCTGGATACGGACTTTCTCTTTCCCGAAACCTTTGTGGTTCGTGACCGATTCATTCAACGATATGACTTACAGACCAACCAAATCATCCCCATGAAGTCCGCGCTGACTCCGGAGGAACAGGCCGCCCAATATGGCGAAGCCCTCTGGCTTCGGGATCCCGACCAATGCTGCAAACTTCGAAAAGTGGATTCCCTGACCAAGATTCTGCGGCACTATCAAGCGTGGATCACCGGCATCCGGCGCGATCAATCTCCGACACGGGCCAGTGCCAAAATCGTCGAATGGGACACGAAGTTCGGATTGGTGAAATGGAATCCCCTGGCCGCCTGGTCATGGGACCAAGTCTGGACCTACATACGGGAACATGATGTTCCTTATAATGAACTCCATGATCAGCATTTTCCGAGTATCGGCTGCACCCATTGTACGGCGCCGGTGCTGCCGGGAGAAAACCTCCGTTCAGGGCGATGGAAGCAGTTCACCAAGACCGAATGCGGCCTTCATCCTGTAAAACAGGCAGATTGAAGGGTCGCCACATTCATTTCGAATTTTTCCCAACAAACAGAACGTTGAGTGGAGGCAGGAGTGAAAAAGATCGCGATTATTATTACTCGGGGGGGATATAACAATCTCCTACAGGCCTGCGAATGGGTGGGATTGGCCGCGGCTTCAGGAATGGAAGTCAGCGGGTTTTTTCGCGATGAAGCCGCAGGCCGCATGACCCAGGCCAAAGTCAAAGAACTGACCATGACTACCGACTATCGAGGTCGGGAAGCCCAAGTCCGCGAGATGCTTCGCCAATCCCACAAAGAACATCTGCCGACCCTGATGCAACAAGCCAAAGAGACCGGCAATGTCAAATTTTCCGTATGCAAGGATTCCCTGGGTTATTTTGGCATCAAGGTCGAAGAGTTGATATCTGAATTGGATGAAGTGCAATCCGCCGAGGCCTTTTGGAAAGAATCAGTCATGTTCGCAGATCAGGTCTTCACCTTTTAACATGCCGGCTGAACCCATGGAACAATTCATCGCCAAAATCGGCAAAGGGTGGAAAGGAGCTAAAGATCTGACCTATGAGGAGGCTAAGCGGGCCTTTCATGCCATCGTGAAGGGAGAGGTCACCGCAGCCCAGATGGGAGCCTTTCTTATGGCTATGCGGATCAAGACCGAATCCATTTCGGAGTTAGGAGCATTTACCGCCGGGGCCCGGGAATACGCAGCCCCTCTTCAGTT
This sequence comes from Nitrospirales bacterium, assembly GCA_031315915.1. Lineage (GTDB taxonomy): Bacteria > Nitrospirota > Nitrospiria > Nitrospirales > UBA8639 > JACKFE01. Next base: position 66,039 of record JALDRK010000009.1, on the reverse strand, counting down.
CCCGCAACCGGCCAACATGGTCGATATCCCGCTATACGGCGAAAAGCATCACACCGTCCATATCATTATCGCGGCGAGCCTGGTCGCTGCCTCCGCCGGAGCCGGCATGTTTCTTCACGGAGTGGATTCCCCTCAGACAGCTTCGGATATTCCTCGGATTTTGGCTCTGCTCGGTGTACCCGTGGCATTTTCCGTTTCCGACATGACCCAGCAATTCGCCCGACGGCCATGGGTCTACGGTGACCTCGCAGGGTATCATGCTCCCTTAACCCGCTTATTGGATTTGCGAAAAGAGTTTGGCGTACAGAACCTGGCTCACCAAGTCGCCAGACTGCTGAACCCTGGACGTTTGCCTTCTCAAGTCATCGGCATTGCCCATCCCCCATACCTCGATAAAATGTCGGAAGCGTTGGACATGTTGGGTGCCAAGCGGGCCTTGATCATTCAGGGAGTGGAAGGCTTCCCCGAACTCTCGATTTCCGCACCATCCGCGGCACGGGAATTACGAGGCGGTCATATTTCTCCTCTCACGTTCCGGCCACAAGATGCAGGGCTCCGAATCGCACCCTTCCAAGCCATGAGTCAGGGAGCGGCAACTGAAACAGCCTCCATCCCGGCACGGGAAGCGGCGCTCATTCACGCACTCGTGAACAATCGGCAACGAGGGGATCAACGGGCCTGGGTGATTTTGAATGCTGCCCTCTTGATTTACGCCGCCGGTGTCGCGCCTTCCTTGGCTCAATCCACCCCATTGGCCATCGATGCGCTGGATTCCGGCAAAGCCGGGGCCTTGCTCCAAGCGATCTCCAGAGAACCCAACAGCCAGACCAGGCTGCCTTCGTCCATTCCAACCGCAACGGTGGCCATATGAAACATCTCCGACAACTCGAAGACCAAAGTGTGTTCATCCTGCGAGAAGCTTATAAAAACTTTGACAACTTAGCCATGCTCTGGTCTATGGGCAAAGATTCGACCGTCCTGCTCTGGCTGGCCCGTAAGGCTTTTTTTGGTCATGTGCCTTTCCCTTTGCTGCACGTCGACACCAGTTACAAAATTCCGGCAATGATCGAATACCGGGACCGCCTCGCCCGAGAATGGCGATTGAACCTGATCGTCGGTCAGAACAAAAAAGCCTTGGCAGAGGGTATGAACCACACAAAAGGACGAGTGGAATGTTGTACCGCCTTGAAAACACAAGGCCTGAAACAATTGCTGGAAGACAAAGGCTATACCGGAGTCATACTGGGTGTGCGATCGGACGAAGATAGTACCAGAGCCAAGGAACGCTATTTTTCCCCACGAGATAAAAACAACGAATGGGATTTCCGCGATCAGCCCCCAGAACTCTGGGATCAATATAAGATTTCTTTCCCTCCAGGCACCCATATTCGCATTCATCCCCTCTTGGACTGGACCGAGATCAATATTTGGGAATATATCAAACTCGAAAACATTCCCTTTCTCGACAATCTGTATTTGGACCAGGGAACCGGGAAACGCTATCGCAGCCTTGGATGCGAGCCCTGTACCTTCCCCATCGAGTCCACGGCAAAAAATGTGGATGAGGTCATTATTGAATTACGCAATACCAAAGTGGCGGAACGGGCCGGACGCGCGCAAGATGAAGGCCGGGGGATGGAACAATTACGCAAAGACGGATACATGTGAACATGACGACCGACACGACAATGAAAGAACGAATGAATATCGTAATCGTGGGTCATGTGGACCACGGCAAATCCACATTATTGGGTCGTCTCTATGCCGACACCGGAACCCTTCCGATCGGCAAGCTCGAAAAGATCCAAGCCATTTGCCAACAACAAGGTAAAGAATTCGAATATGCGTTCCTCTTTGATGCCTTTTTAGAAGAGCAACAACAAGGCATCACGATCGACACGGCCCGTACCTTCTTTTCATGGGGAGGGCGCCAATACATCATCATCGACGCTCCCGGACACAAAGAATTCTTGAAAAACATGGTCTCGGGTGCCGCAAGAGCCGAAGCCGCATTGCTGATCATCGACGCCCTCGAAGGCGTCCGCGATCAATCGAAGCGGCATGGCCTCCTCTTATCCATGCTTGGAGTCAAGCAGGTCACGGTCGTCGTGAACAAAATGGACTTAGTGAGCTACCGGGAAGACACGTTCAAGGGGATTGAAAAGGAATATCGTGATTTCTTGAATCAACTGAACGTCACGCCCCAATATGTGATTCCAGCCAGCGCGAAACTGGGGGTAAATATCGCCCAGGTCAGCCCTGAAACCCCGTGGTATACAGGCCCCTCGGTGTTGGATTCGCTCGCCCACTTCAGTCTGGAAACCACCCTCACCGAAAAACCCCTACGGCTTCCGATCCAAGACGTGTATAAATTCGATGCCCGCCGAATCCTGGTAGGGCGCATCACCGCCGGAAAACTGAAAATCGGCGACCGCTTGGTCTTTTCGCCATCGAATAAGTCGGCCAATATCCAAACCATTGAAGCTTTTAATATCGATCCGCCTCCCACGCAAGCCGTTGCCGGCCAGTCTGTCGGGATCACACTGGACGAACAAATTTTCGTGGAGCGTGGACAAATTGCCGCCCAGGAAACCGATCGGCCGCTCGTCTCCACCAGGATACGCGCCAACCTGTTTTGGCTGGGCAAACGGCCACTGGAAATACGACGCCCTTACAGTCTACGGATGGCCACCCGTGAGGTACCTTGCGAAATTGCTACAATTCACCGAATTGTTGACGCCAACAATTTGAATGACCGGCAGACCCAATCCAGTGTGCAACGAAACGAAGTCGCCGACATCACGCTCCGAACCAAAACGCCAATGGCGTTTGATCTCTATACCAGCTTTGAAACCACGGGACGCTTTGTGTTGGTGGACGACTACGATGTGGCAGGTGGCGGCATCATCACCGAATCGGTGCCCGACGAACAGGAGAGTTTCCGTACGGAAGCCCGGGAACGAGATTCGGCCTGGGTCAAGGGCGATGTCGGAACAGCGGATCGCGCGAAACAGTACGGACACCAAGCGGCTGTATTACTCTTGACCGGACCCGATACGACCGCCAAAGGATTTCTGGCACGCAAACTGGAAACCGTGCTGGTGGCCGAAGGACGTCATGCCTATCTGTTATCCCCGGAAAATCTGCAGAGAGGTCTCGATGCGGACCTGGTAGAGACCAAACCCGATGAAGTCATCCGTCGTTTTGGGGAAGTCATCAGGCTTCTCACAGACACGGGCTTGTTGGTCATTTGCACCACCAACGCCTTCCCACAGGCCAGCCGCCACTTGCTTCCAACGTTACAAACACTCGTGAATCCCATTCCGGTCATCACCATCCATATGGCCAAGGATCTCACCGGGCCTCAACCCGATACCGACCTGGCCTTCGCAGGACCGGAAAATTTTGATGACTGTACGCATTCCCTTATCGAATTACTCAAAACCCGAGGCATTTTGGGTGAATCGTCCAGAGGACAGGGGGAGTTTCAGTTTTCCATTTAGCTCTCCCAGGTTCACATTCTGACTTCTTCACTATGTTCCGCTATTCCCGAAGTGTCGCAAAAGAGGACAGGCCGGGTGGCCTTTTCCAACGGATTGATCCGCCTCTTTCGTCATTGTAGACTCTCCCTCATTCATGGCATTGAGCGGCCGGCCAATACCCGGAAAACCAGTCAGGGGGCTTTTTCATGGACAAAGTCAGCGATTATGTGTTTGTGACGAATGTCATCCCTCCTCCCGTTTGTGAAGGGGTATTGAAAGACATTCAAAGCAGGGAATGGACGAAACACTCCTGGTACAGCTACGGAGTCGATCATTATTCCTCCGAAAAAGAAAAAGAGTTAGACGTACAAAACACCACCCAGGCATTACAGGACACGCTTGGCCCCTTCGTGCTCAAGGCTCTCCAGGGATATATGTTGAAGCATGTGCCACAAAAAGATGAAAAAATAAAAGGGTTCATCAAGACGTTTACCCCGATCCGATTTAATCGCTATTCAACCGGCACCATGATGCGCGAACATTACGATCATATCCACTCCCTCTTCGATGGACAGCGAAAAGGCATCCCGATCCTCAGTATCCTGGGAGTGCTGAACGACGGGTATGAAGGAGGAGAGTTTGTGTTCTTTGGCCACCACGAGGTGCCGCTGAAGGCCGGGGATATCATGGTATTTCCCTCAAATTTCATGTACCCCCATGAAGTGAAAGAAGTTACCAAGGGCGAACGCTATACGTTTGTGGCTTGGGCATTTTAGGAAGGAGAAGACAATTTTAAACCGGCAATTCCCCCAATAATTGCCACGATACACAAAATCCTGATCGCGGTCCTTGGTTCATTAAATAAAACAATCCCCAAAATCACGGTTCCCACTGCCCCAATCCCCGTCCAAATGGCATAGGCCGTTCCCATGGGAATTTCACGGAGCGCAAACGACATACACACCATGCTGATGCCCATGGACAACACCGTGGCCACACTGGGACCCAGTCGCGTAAATCCGTCGGTATATTTCAGGGCTGTGGCCCACACGATCTCAAAGAACCCCGCCACAAACAATAACGTCCATGCCATTCCGTTACTCTCCTTCCTGGATTTAAAACCGATCCAAAAAATTTCAGATTACGCGGACACTGCCAGTTTCTTCTTGTATACCAAAGTGGATGGTGAAAAGTATGGTCCAGACATTTTTTGAACCCAATTCTTGGCAATTCGTTCATGATGATGAAGACCTAATAAGCAGGCATTCCGTGCAGAAGATCCATCAATTCTGTTTATGCGCTCCACTTTTCTTACGATCGCTTGATCCGAGCAGGCAAATGGTTATCTGTCAATACAGGTTGATGAATCCTCTTCGGTGGCATACGGCACTATTCTGGGGTAGACTAAAGAGAGTCGTTCGTGAGATTAAGAAAAGTTCATCATTAACAAGGGGGTGACTGGCTTCGACGGGAATCAAGAGGTCAACAGAGCGTGTCGAGCTCTCGGAGTCTCGTAAAACCTTCGGGAAAACATTAAGTGCCAACGATAACTTGGCTCTCGCGGCTTAATTGACCGCGACGTCCCTCCTTTCTTTGCCTGCGGGTGAGGAAGGGGCGTCACACTGCAGGCTGGTCCAATGCCGGTGCTCAGCGGCGGCGGACGAGAACATTCTGGGCTAGCGGGTGCTCTAAGCCGGTCGGTGGGCGTGGGCAACTGCGAATAACAAATCATCGGCTACACACGTAGGGCTGTTGCGCTGAATGTTCTCGGACAGGGGTTCGATTAACAAACATGGTCGCCCCGGGGAGCAATCCTCGGGTGAACACGGGGCTCATTCGGTGAACCCTACCGCTCGGACACACCGGGCCATGGCAACGCCGAGGGGTCGAAGAAGGCTAACTTCTTTGGCCCTGTAGAGACTCAGAGACCCGCTGGTCGTCAGATGAGCGGGCACTCGGAGCATCATTCGATGCTAAGACGCCCCGCATCCCACGTGGATGAAGGCATAGTCCGGCCCACGCTGAAAAGCATGGAACATCCGTCCCCTCACCTCCACCAATCGGCCTCTGGATCACACGATCCAGAGGCCTTTTTTTTGTTCAGCCCACCTCCTACAATGGCACGGGAAAATTCATGACCTACCTAACTGTAAAAACACGGTCACCCCTGGATGCAGGCTATCTCGCAGGAATAATCGATGGGGAAGGCACCATCACCCTCACGCAAAGAAATCAAAACAAACAGCGAGGTTTGGTCGTAACGGTTAGCAGTACGGAAATGAGCATTCTCAAGTATGTCCAAGAAATCACTCTCACCAAGTTCAGAGCCTCTCGCAGAGGCATGGCGGTTAACATCTTGGCCTAACAGGAAGGCACCCGCAGTCCCATAGGTCGGCCTCTACGTCTCTAGGGAGATCAAATCGGCGGGAACTCTTGCCAACAGCCTCCGTAAGTGCTCCAAGACATACACCAAATCATGAAGATCTCGCAGAAACTGCCAGGTCAGAATACGCGACCACCTTCCAGAAGCGTGAAAAGCAAAGCGGCACAACGGGCGGAAGCTCCGGGATCCTTCTGTCGGCGTAGCAAAGTGGAAGACTTGTCGGAGCCCCGTCATGTTCATGCGATTCCCCGACTTGGGTAAATTAATACATCAGAAGGACCATCGAAGATTCCAAATGGAACCAGATCTCAACAGTTATAATCCAACCGGTGCTCCTGTTCGCGGTGGCCCTCGTAAATCCGAGGTCTTCAGTTCGTATCACCTCACTCCAGGCTGCCCAGACTGGAGTCGGATCACGTGATCGGCATCGTGGAACACAGGCCAACCAGAAGACAACAAGAGAGCCGGAACAAGAGCACCTATCAGGGCGAAGGGAATCTGTTTTTGTTCGAAGAAATCGCGGAGGATATGCAGGGCTTCCGCGAGATCTTCTTCAATCTTTGGCAAGGGACTCCTCCAGGAAAGTCGTATAAAGGTGGCGACCCGCTTCAAGTTCGCGGTCGCCACCTTGAAGCTGCTCTAATTCGGCATAGACAAGTAAAGGGATGGCGAACCACCGGGTGTCCGGCTCTGTCTGGCGGTTTTCCCAAATACTTGAGGCGAGAAACTTTGAAGCACTTTCCCATCCTCCCTCATGTGGAAGTAAATGAAGGGCTGCGAGGGCAGTATAAGAGCTCCATTTTTCAATAAAAATGGAAAGGGTCATCCCCCGGTAATGGTGCAAGAGTTCAAAGGCGCCAAAACCTCCCGTAAGGCCCCACTGCATGTTTTGCTCAAAGGCATAGTTTTCAAATCCATCCATGACCGAATCAAAATCTTTTGTCGGGTCCAATACAAATTCTCCTGCAAGTATTTTGGGCCGAAGCCGCGTCGCATAGCCATCAACCCAGCGGTCAAGAAGCTCTTTTTTTCGGATAAGTTGAATTCGGTCCTTCCCCAGAGGTTCGACATATCCTTGTTCACGGAGGTCGCGCATAATCCAACCGACCGTCCCCAACGCAACACCGTTCGCTTTGGCCAGATCACGATAGGACCTATTCACTGACTCCGGTGTCACCAGAAGGCCAAAGAGTAGGGTCAGCCCACTCGGTTGAAACAGGCGCGTTGGTGCTTCCTTCGCAGGAGTTTGGAGTTTCTTCCCCTCAACGTAAAGGTGCAAGCCGGGCTCTTGCTGTAAGAATACATTTCCAGCCGTATCGATGAAATTGATGTCAGCTTCCCTGAGTTGTTGCCCCAAGGAGGGGTTGACGTAATCGGCCAACAATAAAATCCCTTTGGACTTGTTGGGCTGCCCTGCAGTCTTGGCCTGAATGAGGAGGTGACGAACCGCCTCCAGGCCTCCAGATGTGAAGCTGGCTTCAAAAACGTAACTGACCGTGCCCTGAGCGGTTTCAGCGTCACCTCGCCATCCCATCCGACATGAGCCTTGCCGCTCTCCTCGAATCACCAGATTCTTGACCTGGACTGGATGGACGGCCTTCAACCGCTCCAGGGCGGCATTGACAAGGTTAATATCCTTTCCCCCTATCTTCATGTTCGTTATAGTATCATGTTCATGAAACATGAACAATATAAATTAGTGAACAAAAGTGTTTCCCTACCAGTCTTCCGGATACCCAGAGCGAGATTTTTGCTGGAAATATAACTGCCAAATGGTATATTTCATTAAATTTCGCAGGATAGAGCGAAGCACCAAACAAACAGTTCGCGAAAGGTCGCCCTTAAGGGACCACAAAATAAGCACCAGCAAACTAAATGGCTGACACCACCGCCAACTAACGAGAACCCAAACCGACATGTCCCAACTCGAACACATCGAAGCGATTGAAACACGCCTCTGGAGCGCCGCCGACAGCCTGCGCGCCAACTCCAACTACGCCAGCAATGAATACTTCCTGCCGGTCATGGGCCTGGTGTTTCTCCGATACGCCTATAGCCGCTATCTCGCGGTGAAAGCGAAGATCGAGCCGACGCTTCCCAGCCGCGGCGGCAAGACGCGTGCGCTGACCAAGGAGGACTTTTCCCAGCAGGGTGCCATTTTTCTGCACCCGCAGGCGCAGTTCGACTATCTCGTATCCTTGCCCAACAGCGCCGATCGGGCCAAGGCCATCATCGAGGCCATGGAGTCCATTGAAAAGGATTACGACAACCTACGCGGGATGCTGCCCAAAAGCGAATATCAGGAGCTGGGGAAAGAGGTGCTCGCCCAGTTGCTGCGAACGCTCAACCCCGAGGAGCTGAAAACCGTCAAAGGCGATGTCTTTGGCCGCATCTACGAATACTTCCTCACCCAGTTTGCCGATCAGAAGGCCCACGATGGCGGCGAGTTCTTCACCCCCGTCTCCCTGGTCTCGCTCATCGCCCATGTGCTCGATCCCGAGCGCGGCACCGTGCTGGACCCGGCCTGCGGTTCCGGCGGCATGTTTGTGCAGAGCGCCCGCATTGTCGAAGAGCACGGCGACAGCCCCACGGAAAAACTCACCTTCCGCGGCCTGGAGAAAAACCCCACCACCATCCGCCTGGCCAAAATGAATCTGGCCGTCCACGGCCTGGAAGGCGATATCCAGAAGGCCATCACTTACTACCATGAAAAATCGCACGAACTGGTCGGCAAGGTCGACTACGTCATGGCCAATCCGCCATTCAACGTGGATGAGATCGACGCCGACAAGGTCAAATCCGACCCGCGCCTGCCCTTCGGCCTGCCCGGCGTCAATAAGGGAGGCAAGGTCAGCAACGGCAACTACATTTGGATCAGCTACTTCTACAGCTATCTAAATGACAAAGGCCGAGCCGGCTTCGTCATGTCCTCTCAGGCCTCCAGCGCCGGGGGCGGTGAGGCCAAGGTTCGGCAAAAGCTGGTGGAAACCGGGGACGTGGACGTCATGATCGCCATCCGCTCTAACTTCTTCTACACCCGCACCGTGCCCTGCGAGCTGTGGTTCTTAAACCGCAACAAACCCAAGGCCCACAAAGACAAAGTGCTCATGATCGACGCGCGCAACGTCTACCACAAGGTCACACGCAAGATCTACGATTTTAGTCCCGAGCAGCAACAAAATCTGCAAGCCATCGTCTGGCTCTACCGGAACGAGACCGACCGCTACCTGCAACTGGTCTCGCAGTACCTCGGCCAGGTCGCCGACGAAGCCCAAGCCTGTTTCGAAATCAAGGACGACCTGGGCCAGACATTCCAGCCCCTGCCGGCCTTTACCGAGGCGATGAAAGCTTTTGCGGAACACTCTCGAACGTTTTTCAAAGAGGAAACTACTCCCTCGCCAAGAGGCAGAAGAAAGCCAGAGTGGAGGTGAGGCTAACAGAACTCGTCAAGGAACTCGATCATGAAACCGCACAGTTCGAGCAAGACATCCGAGCAGTTCAACGCTTCGCCCAGCAAACCCGCCAAACAATGGAGGCTTCGCCCCGCCACCAACGCAACATAACAAGCTCACAAACGAGTTTGAACCCATGGCGGAAACCAGCCGCGACCTAATCAAACAGACCGACCTCATCTACAAACTCGCCACTCGCCTCATCGACACCTGCGAAAACGAGTGTAACGCAAAAGAGAGCGATGCCTGGGCCAGCCGTGACATCACCCGCGCCCGGAAGGCTGCCGACGAAGCACGCGGACTGGCCGTCGAGCAACTCAAGCTTATGCGCTACTTCTGGAAACAGGCCCACTGGCTCACCGAACGCTTCCCCGAGGCCAAACTGCGCGACGTGGAAGGCCTGGTCAAACTGGTGGACATGAAGGAGATAGAAGCCAACGACTGGAGCCTCACTCCCGGCCGCTATGTTGGCATCGCCCCTGAAGAAGTAGACGAAAATTTTGACTTCGAGGAAACCCTGCGTGAAATCCATGTGGAACTGGAAGATCTCAACACCGAGGCGGTCACCCTGGCAGCCACCATCAAAAAGAATTTTGAGGAGCTGGGGGTATGAAGGGAAAAAGGAAGACATCCAGCCTGACCAGATCGGCGAATGGGGAAAAGCCCGCAGCCTACGCAACAGCGTTCGCGGAAATCAAAGAACGGATTCGCAGAGCCCAATATGCGGCCCTGAAGTCGGTCAACAAACAACTGGTCGGGCTGTACTGGGATATCGGGCGAATCATCATCGAACGCCAGACCACCGAAGGTTGGGGCAAATCCGTAGTCGAGCAGCTGTCCAACGACCTGCGGCAGGAATTCCCTGGCGTGGGTGGGTTTTCGGTTCAGAACCTCTGGTACATGCGACAGTTTTATGCGGAATACCATGACAACGAAAGACTCCAACCACTGGTTGGAGAAATTGCCTGGGCGCACAACCTCGCCATCATGAGCAAGTGCAAGGATCTCCTTGAACGGGAATTCTACCTGCGCATGACCCGCAAGTTCGGCTGGTCGAAGAATGTGTTGATCCATCAGATCGAAAACCAGAGTTACGAGAAAAGCCTCTTGGGCCAGACCAATTTTAACAAGACGCTCACCCCGGAATTACGCGCCCAAGCCAAGCTCGCCGTCAGGGACGAATACACCTTCGATTTTCTGGAATTAGGTGAAAAGCATTCGGAGCGCGAATTGGAACGCGCCTTGATCGGCCGCATCGAGGATTTTCTTCGGGCCATGGGCGGGATGTTCACGTTTGTGGGCAGCCAGTTCCGCCTGGAGGTCGAGGGGAAAGAGTATTTCATTGACCTGCTGCTGTTCCATCGCAGGCTCAAATGCCTGGTGGCCATTGAACTTAAGATCGGCGATTTCGAGCCCGAGTTTGTCGGCAAGATGCAGTTCTACCTCACCGCCCTGGACAGACAGGTGCGCGAAGAGGGCGAACATCCAGCCATCGGCATCATCCTCTGCAAGGAGAAAAAGCGCACCATTGTGGAATACGCCTTGATGCCCGCCGACAAGCCCATCGGCGTCGCCACCTACCAGATCGTCAAGCGACTGCCCAAGGCGCTCAAAGGCCAACTCCCCAGCCCTGAGCAAATCGCCAGAATCCTGGAGGATGGGGTATGAAGTCTGAAAGGAAGAGCAAGTGCGGTTTTTCAAACTCCACTCTTCACCCTTCCAACTTTTTAACAGCCATCAAAAAGAATTTTGACGAATTGGGAGTATGAGTACAGCATCGGCACGCAATTGGGGTGAGGTCGTATTCGATGAAATTATCGAAGATAGCGCATTTGGTCCGAGATTTAGTGGTGATGCCTACGATGAAAACGGGAATATTGCAACGCTTAGAACTACAGATATATCCGAAGATGGACAGATTTCCTATAAAACAATGCCACTGGCACAGCTTGATGAAGCGAGTTTCGCTAAGCATTTTCTAAAGATAAATGATCTTGTGATTACACGTTCCGGTCGAGTCGGAACGACAGCGTTATTCACTGGTTATCACCTACCTGTTTTGCCAGGAGCGTTCTTAATCCGGTTTCGTTTGAGTGATAAAGCTAATCCTGATTTCTACCGGTATTGGTTCAATTCTCGGGTTGGGCAACAACGCTTATCATCTGTATCACGCGGGGCAGCACAACAAAATATAAACATTACCAATGTCAAAACATTGCAAGTTCCACTTCCGCCATTACCCGTCCAAAGTCGCATCGCCTCCATTCTCTCCGCCTACGACGACCTGATCGAAAACAACCGGCGGCGAATACTGTTGCTGGAACAGGCCGCACGTCTGCTCTATAAGGAATGGTTCGTCCACCTCCGCTTCCCCGGCCACGAACACACCAAAATCCACAACGGCATCCCCGAGGGATGGGAGAAGAAAAACCTTTTTGATGTGGCCACGCTTACATACGGATTTTCGTTTAAGTCCACGCTTTTCAATGAACAGGACGATGGATTGCCAGTGGCAAGAATCCGAGACATCCCACCAGGTGAATCTAAGACTTACACAAGGGAGGATGCCCCAAAAGATAAACTATTAAAAGATGGTGATTTTGTCGTTGGAATGGATGGCGATTTCCATATGAATTTTTGGACTGGTGGAATGGCCTGGATAAATCAACGTGTGGTCAAAATCGCAGGAGAAAAAGAACTAAGCACTGCATACCTCCGCTATGCATGCGAGAAACAAATTAAAGATTTTAATGCAACGATTGTTGGAACAACCGTTGCCCACCTAGGGGCTAAGCATCTAAAGCTCATTGAGGTGCTGGTTCCGCCAAAAAGCATCCTTCATGAGATACAATCTATTTTGGATGCGATCCAGTGCCAGATCGTGCTTTTGTCAAATCAAAGCAAACATGCGGCAAAAGCCCGCGACTTGTTGCTCCCACGCCTAATGAGCGGAGAGGTGGCGGTGTGAGAAAAAAGACGATAAGAATTGAAAATTTCCGCAGTTTCAGGGATCGAAGAATTGACTTGAATTCTTACTGCTGTTTTGTTGGCCCGAATGGGCCTGCAAGTCCACGGTGTTGGCAGCATTAAATGTGTTTTTTTAAGAGCATGCCTCCTCTGCTACTGATGTCAGCAAGCTGATTGACGAGGACTATTTGCAAAAGCATACGGATTGGAGAAGGACGATCTATTTATTGCAGAATGGTTAACGAAAGCATCCTCGGTCAACCGACCACCGCCACTTCCCTGGAGCCGTAGCTCGGTTGATAGTCGGAATTCGTCAGGAATTATGAGAATTTTGGGTAAAAATGGTGCTGTGATACGCTAACCTCATGAACACGAAGGCGATAAGGCGCACCAGATGAGAAGAGAACAGGTGATCAAGCTACTGGATGAGCACAAGGCGACCCTGTGTGAACGCTTCGGTGTCACGGATCTCGCCCTGTTCGGCTCAATGGCGCGGGATACGGCTGACGAGGGCAGCGATGTCGATATTCTGGTCTCATTCGATGGGCCGGCCAACTCGAAGCGATATTTCGGGGTACAGTTCTATCTGGAGGATGTACTGGGGTGTCCGGTAGATCTGGTGACAGACAAGGCACTACGCCCGGAACTGCGCCCGTATGTGGAAAAGGATGCGATCCATGTCTGATTCGCGTGGCTCGCAGAGGGAATGGCGGTTCTATCTTCAGGATATGATTGGTTTTGCGGAGAAGTGTTTATCGTATACGGATGGCATGGATCAGCAACAGTTTGTCGACAGCGGTATCACGTACGATGCCACGCTGCGCAACCTGGAGCTCATTGGCGAAGCGGCCAGCCGCGTCCCGGACGACATCCGTGCTGCATATGCTGATATTCCCTGGCGGATGATCATTGCCACCCGTAACCGGTTGATTCACGCCTATCTGGGGATTGATGACGATACGATCTGGAGTATTCTCCAGGATGACCTACCCGCTTTGATTCCAAAGCTGAAAAACATCGTTTGACCGGTTTGTCCATGCCCTACACCGAAGATACCCTCGTCCAGCAAACCACCGCCAATTACTTTGAGCACCAACTCGGCTGGCGGTCGGTGTTTGCCTATAACTACGAGGACTTCGGGCCAAGAAGTTTGTTGGGTCGTATTTCCGATCGTGAGGTGGTGCTGACCCGACCGCTTCGCGCCAAGCTGGTGGCGTTGAATCCCGGCCTGCCCGAAGCAGCCTACGAGGATGCCGTTCGGCAGATTACCGCCACCGTCGCCTCGCAAACCCTGGTCGCGACCAATCGCGAAAAATACGCCCAGATGCGCGACGGTGTGCAAGTCACCTTCCGTAACGATAAAGGCGAACGGGTACGCCAGCGGCTGCAGATGTTTGATTTTGATACGCCGGAGAATAACGACTTTCTCTGTGTACGCGAGCTGTGGGTGCGTGGCGATCTCTACCGGCGTCGGGCCGATCTCGTCGGTTTCGTGAACGGCCTGCCGCTGCTCTTTATCGAGTGCAAGAACATCCACAAGAATCTCAAAACCGCCTTCGAGCGAAACTTCTCCGACTACCGCGACACCGTTCCGCACCTGTTTCACCACAACGCGATGGTGATGTTCGGCAACGGCGAGAAGGCCAGGATCGGTTCGATCACCAGCCGCTGGGAACATTACAGCGAATGGAAGCGGTTGGCCGAGGAGACGCCGGGCGCGGTGGACATGGAAACGCTGCTCAAGGGCATATGTGACAAGCGAAACTTTCTTGACCTGGTGGAGAATTTCATTCTGTTTGATGAGTCCGCTGGCGAGCCGAAAAAGATTATCGCGCGCAACCACCAGTTTCTCGGCGTAAATCGGGCGATCGACTCGGTAAGAGACCGCAAGGCACGGCAGGGCAAACTGGGGGTATTCTGGCATACGCAAGGTTCGGGAAAGAGTTATTCGATGGTGATGTTCACCCGCAAGGTACACCGCAAGCTGGGCGGCAATTTTACCTTTCTGGTGCTCACCGACCGCGACGATCTGGACACTCAGATCTACAAGACCTTCGCCAATTGCGGGGTCATCAGCGATCAGGAGAAATGCCGGGCCTCCAGCGGACAGCATTTGAACGCGCTGTTGACCGAGCACAAGGCCTTTGTCTTTTCGCTGATTCAGAAATTCAACCGAAAGGTGGAGCCGGAGCAGCCCTACAGCGAGCGTGATGACATTATTGTCATCACCGACGAGGCGCACCGCACTCAGTACGGCACGCTGGCCCTGAACCTTCGCAATGCTCTGCCCCACGCCAGCTACATCGGCTTTACCGGCACGCCCTTGTTCAAAGACGACGAGATCACCCGCCGGGTGTTCGGCGAGTATGTCTCCACCTATGACTTTCAACGAGCCGTGGACGACTGCGCCACGGTGCCGCTCTATTACGACGCGCGCGGCGAGAAGCTGGGTATCGCCATTGGCGACCTCAATGAACGTATTGCCGAGAAGCTCGAAGAGATTGAAACCGACGACATCGACGTGGAGCAGCGGCTGGAAAAGGAGCTGAAGCGCGACTATCACATCATCACTGCAGGGAAACGACTGGATCAGGTGGCGCGCGACTTTGTGCAGCACTATTCAACCGCCTGGGAGACCGGCAAGGCGATGCTGGTGTGCATCGACAAGGTCACCTGCGTGCGCATGCACAAGTTGATCGGCTTTTATTGGGATGCGCGCATACGGGAATTGAGCAACGCCCCGGCCACCGATGAGCAGGAGGAAGTGTTTCTGCAGCGTCAGGTGGCCTGGATGCGCGAGACCCGCATGGCCGTGGTGGTGAGCGAGGAACAGGGCGAAGTCGCCAAGTTCAACAAGTGGGACCTGGACATTACTCCCCACCGCAAGCTGATGAAAGAGGGCATTGACCTGCCGGAGTCCATGCGGACCAAGCCCGAACACCGCAACATGCAGACCATGGCCCTGGACGATGCCTTCAAGGCCGAGGAACACCCCCTTCGCGTGGCCATCGTCTGCGCCATGTGGCTGACCGGCTTCGATGTGCCGACGTTGTCGACCCTGTATCTGGATAAGCCCCTCAAGGCCCACACGCTGATGCAGGCCATCGCCAGGGCCAATCGCGTGGCCGAGGGCAAGAATAACGGCCTGATCGTGGACTACTGCGGCATTCTCAAACATCTGCGCCAGGCCTTGGCCACGTTTGCCGGGATGCGGCCGGACGGCAAAGGCGTTGAGACCGACCCTACTAGGCCCGAGGAAGAGTTGCTAGCCGATCTGGCCGAAGCCATCGCCTTGGTGCGAGCCTTTCTGACTGACCGGCACGCCGCGCTTGATGACGTGATCCAAAAGCTCGGTTTTGCTCGCAATGCCGCTATCGTGGTTTGCAAAGAAGCAGCCAACGAAAATGACGAAAGCCGCAAGCGTTTCGAGGTCATGTGCAGGGAAGTGTTCAAAAAGTTCAAGGCCTGTATCAATGTGCAGGGGGTGAATGCCTGCCGCACGGATCGGGATGCCATTAATATCGTCTACAAGAGCCTGCAACAGGATCGTGAGCAGGCGGATATCACCGATATCATCCGCCAACTGCATCAGGTGGTGGACGAGGCAATCGAGGTGCGATCCGACCATATCTCTGAAGCTTCTCCGCCCTATAACATCAGCAAGATTGATTTCGACCGTCTGCGACAGGAGTTCGAACGCAGTCCGAAAAAAAATACGACGGTACAGAACCTGCGCGAGGCAGTCGAGCAGCGTCTGCAACGCCTCTTGCGGCAAAACCCGTTGCGCACCGACTTCCAGCAGCACTACGAGCGGATTGTGTCCGAGTACAACCGCGAAAAAGATCGGGTGACCATCGAGAAAACCTTCGAGGCGCTGTTCAAACTGGTACAGGAACTCGATGATGAAGCATGCCGGGCCGTGCGGGAAGGACTGGACGAGGAGTCACTGGCCATTTTCGACCTGCTGAAAAAGCCGGATTTGAAGCCGACAGAAATTCAACGAATCAAGGCAGTGGCCACGCAGTTACTGAAACGGTTGAAGGAAGAGAAACTTCGGGTGGATCAGTGGCGCGACAAGGAATCTACCCGGGATGCCGTACGCCAGGCTATTTATGATTTTCTCTGGAACGAGGATACCGGCTTGCCGATAGATTGTTTTGCCGAAAAGGATGTGGGGGTCAAAGCCGAGGAAGTCTTCCGCCATATCTATCGCACCTACCCCACCGTGCCTTCGCCATATTTCAGTGCGCAAACAACGATGTGATCGGGTCTACACATGGCAAGCACCCAATACATGACCATTGATAGATCATTACACCATTGCCATCCCAAGGTCGGTTATCCCCTCCACGATCTCATGGCACAAGGTTTTTTTGAGTTGGCGACACAAAATGTCATTCCGAGGACAAGTTTTCCTTATGTTTGACCGGCCACTTAAAATTACCTCGTTCACTTAGAATGACTTTTTCATTTTAATTCAATTGCTTAGACATGCTTAAACTGCCCATCACCCCCCACGTTCCCAGGGGAACACGTCTTGCTCATGTACCGGCTCACACTACCCCGCCCCTGAATCCACAAAAGGGTCGGCTTATTCAATTCCACAACAAGGAGGATGGCCCGTATGGCTAAGCTTTTCACACTCGTATTGGCAGTGGTGTTTGGAATGACCTTTGGCGGAATGACTATCGCCAAAGCTGCGGATCAAACGGCCCCGATCATGGTTGCTGACGGGAAAGCGGGGGAGGATCACGGTAAGGCCGGAGAGGATCATGGCAAGGCTGGTGAAGACCACGGTAAAGCCAAAGGGGATCAAGAAAAATCCAAAGGCAAAGGGAAAAAGAAAGGGCAAGAAAAGAAGGAACATTAATTCCTTCCTGTTCTGCGAAAAATGGGTGTGCTACGCACCCTTAAAAACCCATTCGGCCGTCTAGAGATTCATTCAAGAATTTCTAGACGGCCGTTTGTTATTCGATACTAGCTCTTGTGGTTTTGCTTCAGGCAGACAACTACCCAATCTACTCATTCGGTCAACCACAATTTTTTCCCTGCCTGCACAAAGAACATAGGAAACGCATTGATTTTTCATAAGATTCAAATGCGTTTTAAAAATCATTTTTATGGCAGATGAAGTGAAAACCATACTCATGAAGGGAATTCCATACTGTTGAAAATCTTTACGATTCGAAAAGTCTGGTAAGGTTAAACTTCATAACTATATGAATAAAATAATTTTTTTATGGTCGCCTCAATGGTTGTAAAAGAGGATTTTTTTTATGATGTATTTTGTCTCTTATTTATTAATTTTTTCTAACAATCATGAGCAGGGTTAGAATACATTTTTCATATTAAAATCAATGTTTTACGCATTTTGAGTGTAAAAAATTAAATTGGAATAGGTTTTGCTCAATTACGTTACATTACGAATCATTCTCCCGAAACTTTTAAGGGTTGCGGGGAATACAGTTTTTTAACAATCATCTTTGGAGGGCAGGATCATGGTTAAATTATTCACCATTTTATTGGCCTTAATTGTTGGTTTATCGTTCGGCGGGATGACCTTTGCGAAGTCTTTAGGGGATTCTTCTTCGATCCAGAATACCTTCCCTCTCGGATCGGATGGGGATAAAGACGGTGATAAAGATGGCAAAGGCGAAAAGATGGATGACAAAAAAGGGGACAAGGAAGAGGATAACAAAGAAGGCAAGTAATCTTCTTTCACTATTTCCTGAATCTCAAAACGACCTTCGGGTTCATCCCGAAGGTCGTTTTTTTCTATCTGCCGGCCTCTTCCGTCAGCAACGATCCTTGCCTACCAATCCGCCCCCAGCCGATCGACCACGATTTGCTGGACCACCGCATAGGGGCTCAATGTCGCCAGATAGATGGCCGTTTCGGCAATATCAAATGGATTGATCTTTTCGCTGCTCAGGATTTCTTCAGGCGACGCATCGACCAATTCATCCGCAACCCCGGCAGGACAAATCGCACTCACCTTGATGTTGAACGCTCGCCCTTCATCAGCCAGTGACTTGGTTAACGCCATCATGCCGTGCTTGGAAGCGCTATAGACTCCCGTTCCTGCCCAGGCCTGGACTCCTGCCACACTGGATATGTTGAGAATGAGTCCGCCATTCTGGGTTTTCATCTGCCGAAATCCCGCCCGGCAACAAAAAAACGTCCCCCGAAGATTCGTGTTCATGACTTCATCAAACGACCTGGTCGAGGTATCGGCCAAGCGGGCTCCTCCAAACACGCCGGCGTTGTTGACAAGAATGTCCAGCCGACCGTAGCGCCTGACCGTCTCTTGCATCAGACGCTTCACTTGATCTTCCTGAGACACATCGGTTTCTTGAACGCACGCCTCCCCTCCCGCTTGTTCGATCTGGTTCACGGTCTGCCGGCATAAATCCAGTCGTCTGGCAGCCACCATGACTTTTGCGCCTTCTTGAGCAAAACGCAAGGCAATGGCTTTGCCGATTCCGCTGCTACTTCCTGTGACCACTGCCACCTTGCCTGCAAGTCGCTTCATCAAATCCCCATCCATTGCTCAGATTGTCGCGCTATGCGTCTCGTCCACTCCGGAAATTCTTCGCCCTTTACTCTTCATCTCGATGAACGATATCCGGACCAAAGGCAGGCAGGCACACCGCGATATATTCAGCTCCTCCCGGTTGAGGCGTGCTGTACCGAACCCACTCTCTCTTAGGGGTGAGCACAGCCTGCCCTGCCGTGACCTCAACCACGCCATCTTTTGATTCCACGCGAAGCATCCCCTTCAACACCACCGTATATTCGTCAAATTCAGGCGTTTGGCCGGGTTCCATCCACCCTTCCGGACTGCTCATTTTGGCAATGCTCACGGCATCGGTCTCCGAATTCACGCGCCCAAAAAATTCTTCGATAATCTTGGGTTTGTTTCCGGCCGGTTTAATGACCGATGGCGCTGAAAAAATTTTTGGCATCACACTCTCCTCTCGAAAAATCAGCGTTAGATTGTAATTTGTCATGGCCAAGTAGCGGATTATTGTCGCAGAGGCTAGCCTGCCCCAAAAGAGATGTCAATCGGAACGCCGTCATAACAACTTCCTGCGAAAGATCGGTTCCATCGACACGCTTCCATCGCTCTCGATTCTCCAGGACGACGTTAATTCTTTTGATCAGGTGTTATCGAGTGAGGAACCTGTTGCCTCACCCATTGCATGTTTCAGATCCCAGGAACCACAACTATCGGTCCCCGGCTTTTGTTCAACACAGGAGAGCAGTGGGGGGAACCATTCAAACGCGAGTGAAGGGAAGCGTGTTGGAACCTGCCGGAGTTATCAGGAGATCTCATGCAAGTGCACTAAAAGGTCACGGAGGGAAACCAAGCCAACGACCACATCATGCTGAGTCACTAATAAATGACGAACACCCGCGTCTTTCATCATCTGATAGGCCTCCGGCAACGGCCAAGACGCTTCAACAGCCACCATTGGATTGCTCATGACCATATCCACCGTCGTGGCAGCTAAATTCCGCTCTTCAGCCACTGCCTTGCGAATGATATCCGTTTCCGTAATCAGACCGATAATTCTTTCCTCCCGATCCCTCATCAAGGTGCCGCGACGCACGACCGCGAGGGAGCCAATTTGTTTTTCCCGCATCCGTTTGGCCGCCGCAATGACATCCGCCTTATCGGAAATGGTTTCCAACGCCGTGATCATCGCATTTGCAAGGGTTTTCATTGGCCGACTCCTTGATAAATATGATGCAGAGAAACCGTTTTACTTCTCTCATGGTTCGTTTCCACTTCTTAAGAAGAGCGACACACAATCCAGCCTTCTCTTTGTCCTTTCCCCAAGCCTATCTCCGCCACTGTTAAATTACTGTAGCAATGGTTTGTCGTTATTCCCAGATGCCCCAACATCTCCGATACATCATGCCGAACGCATCCTCCGATGCAGGCTATCCACCGAAGATCTTCCGCTCATCAGCTATTAAAGGTTAGTTTTGAAAAACCGACAAAATAGAGGTATGACTATGTCACCCTCCTCTTGCCTTCTCGAAGAAGAACTTGCTGCGATTCGCCCCGTTCTCGCCAACCGATTGAAAACGACCGGGGTGGACCTCCCGTTGCTGCCTGTCGTGGCGCACCAGGTACTCCTTCTTTCCGGTGATCCCAATGTAGACTCTTCGAAACTCTCCGCTCTGATTCAACAGGACCAGGCCCTGGCAGGCCAAATACTCCGCATCGCCAATTCTCCGGCATATGCGCCGCGATCCCCTATTGTCTCCCTGCAACAAGCCATTGCCTGGCTGGGCTTCAACATGCTGGCCGGACTGGCATTTTCCGTATCGGTACAAAGCGGGGTGTTTAAAACAGCAGGATATGAAAAAGAGGTCAGAGGTTTATGGCGACACGCCCTGGCCACCGGCCTCTACGGCAAAGAAATCGCCCGCCGGATTCGCCATAACGTGGAAAATGCCTTTCTATGCGGCTTGCTTCACCTCATCGGCAAACCGGCCATTCTTCATTTGACTTCTCAGACTCCTCCCCTTGCCGGAAGACTGCATTCTTGGCCCGTGCTGGAAAAACTTTTTGACGAATTTCACCTCCAAGCGGGTACGGCTTTGGGAGAGGTATGGAAATTACCCGATTCCGTCAAGGAAGCGATTCGTTGTTTCCCCGACCATCTCTATGACCAGGCGACATCTCCGGCCAAGGGCGCGATCATCACCTGCCTGGCCGATCATTTGGCTTCGCATGCGTTAGGAACGTCGGACGTGGAAGAGGAAACACTTCGAAATCTCCAAGTGGTTCGGGACCTGAATTTTTATCCTGAAGATATGACCGCCTTATTGGAATTGAAGGAATCCATCCAACATCACGTAGAGTGTTTTTTATCATGACGTCCCCGCACATGTTTGATTTGCTGGTCATTGGAAGCGGCCCCGCCGGACAGAAGGCGGCCATTCAGGGAGCCAAAGCCGGTAAACGCGTAGGGCTGATCGAACAAACCCGCGAAGTGGGCGGGGCTTGCGTATACCAGGGCACCATCCCCAGCAAAACTCTTCGAGAAAGCGCGCTTCAAATGGTCAGGTTTCTCCGAGCCACGGATGTCTTTGAATTTCGCATGCGGGATGATGTCCGAATTTCCAGTTTGATGACCAGGCTCGACCGTGTCGTTCGTGCCCATGGGGAATTCATGAAGGAGCAATTGACTCGCAATGGTATTCAACACCTTCACGGCCGGGCAAAATTTCTTTCAGATCGTGAAATCGATATTCAACACCTCGATGGCACGCACACGAACGTCTCGGCCTCGCTGATCGTCATTGCAACGGGCTCACGCCCACGGGTTCCGGATCATGTGCCAATCGACCACGAGCACATCCTCGATAGCGATTCCATCCTGTCTCTGGTGTACCTTCCCAAATCGTTGACCGTCCTCGGGGGGGGAGTCATCGCCAGCGAATACGCCTCGATTTTCGCTCTGTTGGGCGTTCAGGTGATCATGGTGGACTCGGCCGATCGGCCACTGAAATTCCTGGACCAAGACCTCACCGATCAGTTTTGCCAAGCCTTTGAAGAATCCGGAGGACAATACCGAGGCCTGCAAAAAATCCGGCAGGTGCAATGGGACGGCTTTTCTAAAGTTACGACGACGTTGGACAACGGACAGATTCTGGAAAGCGAAAAAATGTTGGTGGCATTGGGACGCGTGGCCAATATTGAATACCTGAACGTCCCGGCGGCCGGGTTGACACCCACTTCCAGAGGACTCATATCGGTCAACGAACATTGCCAAACGGTCATGCCGCACATTTATGCGGTGGGAGATGTGATCGGGCCTCCTTCCCTGGCCTCCTGTTCAATGGAACAAGGGCGTCGGGCCGTATGTCATGCTTTGGGCTTGTCTCCGGGGAGTGCGCCTGAACACATTCCCATGGGGATCTATAGCATCCCCGAGATGTCCAGCGTCGGGTTAAGCGAACAGGAGGCTATCGCCAAACATGGCGGAGCGATGGTGGGACGAGCGAGGTTTCATGAAATTGCTCGCGGACAGATTTCCGGCATGACCAACGGTCTGCTCAAAATGGTCGCCGACGCGCAAGGGAAGCAATTGCTGGGAGTGCATATTGTCGGCGAGGGCGCCACGGAACTCATTCATATCGGGCAAATGGGTTTATTGCATCGGATTCAGATTGATTCGTTTGTCGAGAACATTTTCAACTTCCCGACCCTCGCCGAAACCTACCGTGTGGCTGCCCTGGATATTGCCAAACAACGGCGTGGCTAAGGATTGTCAGCCTTCTTCGTTGAAAATGGCCCGAAAAACATAAACCGAAGAATGTATCCTGAGGGGAAAAGGACTACGTTAAAACCGGTAGCTCAGCTCAAATAAGTTGAAATCTATCCCTCGATTATGTGTCCCGTAGATCGTGGCATCAGAAAAATGTTGGAACCGCCAACCGAGCGTGATAGGTCCGGGAAAATGGTAGCTCAACCCACCATGTCCGACGATCTGAACCGGACCCCCAAAATCTTGGCTTCCAAACTTCTCATCGCTGACAAACGCTGCACCCGTTCCAATATCGAACGTCACCCGCCAATTCCAATTGGTAAAGGATAAGGCCGGCCCCGTGGTTCCAATGAATCCTTCATCTCCCGCTCCCCGCAAAAGACCGGCCGTAAACCGCCAGGTATAGCGGGCCTCCCACCCGCTTGGCCATTCCGACACCTGGGAACCCCAAAATCGTAAGGCTTCAAAGACTTGAAAATCTTCCTTTTCCCCTGGAGGAATCCCTCCATGCTCCAAATGAGCCCTCGGAATCCCACTGAGAGCATTTCAAGTTTTTTTTCACCTTGGCGTAACTGAAGGAAGGACAAACCCTCCCAACACGAGCACTCCACAGAGTATTTTCCACGTTGCCAGAATCATAAAATTGATCAATGTCCTGCATAGTTCTTAAACACAAAAACCAGTATGCGCGGGTAACGCGCCGACTCTTATCCCCCACATCAATGGGAGCTTCCGTATGATGCCCCTACCGAATGGTGACTACTTCGTAGATTTTATAAAGACAGGATAATGGGAGATTGACCTGGACGATTCAGAGGTAATGCGAGGTTCCCTGTCGGTCCATGCTCAGACTTTTATTCCATACTTTACTGATGCTAACTGTCTTGTCCATGATACTTTAGCATAGATTTCAATAGAACAGGCTCGATTCCTCAATCATACCCAATGGCTATAAGCCATGGGCAAACCAACATGTTCCAATATTCAATGATTTCTTATGTATTCTAGAATCGAATCAAGGGACAAAGGCTTACAACCCAGGCGCGGAAGCTTCATCGCGACGTTCTTTTTGAGCTTCAAAATAGGCCTTTTCCTCCATTTCCAACGCCTTGGATTGCTGAATGTCCAGAATCTCTCTTGGGGGTAAGATATTTGAGCCCTGTCGCGGACAGGATTTTCTGATCGGCGGTGCCTTTCAATTGGATATTGAATAAGGCATCCACTCCCTTTCCATGGGCAATTTTCAGGAGCTCGAAATGTAATTTATCCCAATTGACCTTAGCTTTTCCCGGCGGTTGTTGAACTTCAAATTCTCCAATAGTTTCGTACGGCACATCAGGAAGCTCATCTAAGATCTCAACCGGACAGTCGGCATCCAGCCCTTCCTCTTCCACTGGACCTTCCGCGGGGTTTGCCTCAACCCGCGGAGATCGCGCCACATTGACATCAAAATTTTTCAACCGCATGGCCGCCAATGCCGCTTCATGAGGATTGCTGCTGGTCGACAATCGCTTCAACTTTTCGACTCGATCCAACGCCTCTTGAAGACTCATTCGGGCTCCAGGTTTTCGAAGTACATTTACCGGCATACCATTTTCCTTAAAAGACTATTCCGATCTCGCTCGGTTTGCTATAAGACCCACGAACTCCCCAATACACACCCCACCGGACAGGTCAATGTCCGTTTCCGAGGAGTTTTCTACCTGTCCCGGATTCGTGTTGTCAAATTGGCCTTTGACAACAAGCCCAGTCACCCTCAAACACTTTTGTTAGGACACCCTGGACTTCGGGAAAATTCCTGAGATTTCTTCAGATCGAGTAACGCAGGGCAGGCTGAATTGCGTCGCTTGTTGTCGACGATCTCATACACTCATGGTTCTCTACATGGTCAACGACAAGAAACTCTCTTTTGGTATGAATTTCGTTACCCACTGGCAATGGAATGGCATTTTCCCTATGATGAGAGGCCGCTTTCCGTGTTCCATCCTTCTAATGGGGGATAGTTTTTCACAGTACCAGGCTTTAATTCCTAAGCAAAAGCCAACCGGTTCGAGGTGATACCGAGTGATTCAATGATTCCCAGGCAAGTAGGTCCGGATAGGGTTCATATCGGATTTCTCCACAAAATACCCGTGTTGGAATGAACGATTTGTGGACGATTCAAGATACAACGGCGTAGGTTTGATGAACTCCGCAAGTTTTTATGTGGTCTCCGCCGCCTCAACCAAAAAGACTTTGGCCCTGTACCTTCTTTTCTCGAGAATAGCTCCTTCATCATTGGGGTCTTCCCGCTGATGGGCCGTTGTCGTATGAACAGGGAGAATATGGCCGGACCGATGCCCTGCAAAAATTTCATTTTGAAGTCTATGAACCATTGGTAAAAAAGGGATGGCAAAACCTACTCACGAAAAAGCCTTTAACCCCGTTCTTTCACAGGGCAGAACCGAGCAGGAACGTGGTGGACTGAACCCTTCCCTGCCCGACTTGACCATTTCAATCATTGTTCCCGTCTACAATGGAGGCGAGCCCTTTCGGCAATGTCTCCAGAGCCTGAAAAACTTAAATCCACCTCCGATGGAAGTCAT
This sequence comes from Nitrospirales bacterium, assembly GCA_031315915.1. Taxonomy (GTDB): domain Bacteria; phylum Nitrospirota; class Nitrospiria; order Nitrospirales; family UBA8639; genus JACKFE01. Next base: position 40,884 of record JALDRK010000009.1, on the reverse strand, counting down.
CGTCGTCGCCGATGGCGATACGGATGGGTCCTGGCAACTAGCCGAGGCATTCGGGACTCATGTGATCAGACTCCCAACTTCCTCGGGAGGACCGGCCAAACCTCGAAACCTTGGCGCCTTACAGGCGACAGGCGAATGTTTATTCTTTGTCGACGCGGATGTGTGCGTGTCTTCCGATACCCTTCGGCAGATAACCGAAACGTTTCACCGTCATCCCGACCTGACGGCGTTGATCGGATCCTACGATGATACCCCTTCCGAAAAAAACTTTCTGTCCCAATACAAAAATCTCATTCATCACTATGTCCATCAACATGCCCAACAGAACGCATCGACGTTCTGGGGTGCCTGCGGAGCCATTCGCCGACAGGCTTTCCTGGAGGTGGGCGGCTTTGACGAACATTACCGTCGCCCGTCGATTGAAGATATTGAATTAGGGTACCGATTGAAAAAGGCCGGTCATGAGATTCACCTGTGTAAAGACATTACAGTCAAGCATTTAAAACGATGGGGCATCGCTTCAATGCTCAAAGCGGACTTTTTTTACCGAGCCATTCCATGGACGGAATTAATCCTTCGAGATCGCATGTTTGTCAACGACTTAAACATTCGTCATTCGGAACGCCTATGTGTCATCTTGGTGTACGGCTTTATTGGAACAGTGCTTGGCGGACTATGGTGGAATGGATTGTTGGCGTTGGCCATCTTGATGATGTTCGCGCTGCTAGTCATCAACGCACCTCTCTATAGCTTCTTTCTGAAAAAACGCGGTCTCCGATTTGCCTTGCAGAGTGTTCCCTGGCACTGGCTGTACTATTTCTACAGTGGCCTGGCTTTCGCCATCGGCCTGTTCCGACACATTGTTCGTAGAGGCAGGCAACGGACTTCCATCACTTCTCCTCTATCACCTGAATCCTTCAATGCCTTAAAAAACTCGGGGAAACCGTCATGACCACTCAACCCGTCGTGATCGTTGGTGCGGGACCTGCCGGTCTCACGACGGCCTATGAACTTGGGAAAAACGGGTTACCCTCGATCCTCCTTGAAGCGGGGAAACAGGTAGGCGGAATATCTCAAACGGTCAACTACCGAGATTTTCGTTTTGATATCGGCGGTCACCGATTTTTTTCGAAAGTTCCGACCGTGAATACTTTATGGGAAGAAATTCTCGGAGAAGACTTTCTCCTCCGTCCACGCATCTCACGCATCCATTACAACAACAGATTTTTTGAGTATCCGCTAAAACCGACGAATGCATTGATAGGCTTGGGTCCGGTTGAGGCGCTCTTGGTCTGTTTCAGCTATGTCAAAACCAAAGTCTTCCCCGGACCCGACGAAAAAAATTTCGAGCAGTGGGTGATCAACCGCTTCGGATCACGGCTGTATCAGATATTCTTCAAAACCTATACCGAGAAGGTGTGGGGCATTTCTTGCACGGAAATATCAGCCGATTGGGCCGCGCAGCGGATAAAAAATCTTTCGCTGAAAGAAGCCGTTCGCAATGCCCTATTTGGCGCCAAGAACGGGAAAAACAGGGAAGTCGTGACTTCCCTGATCGAACAGTTTCACTATCCTCGTTTGGGTCCGGGGATGATGTGGGAACGATGTGAAGAGTTGGTGGCCGGTTTCGGCTCACAAACGTTAAAAGGCATCAAGGTGGAGCGCATCCATCATCGCAATGGCCAAGTGCGTGGTGTCTCAGGGCGTTCATTGTCAGGGGACCTGGTTGAATTTGACGGCACTCGTTTCGTCTCGACCATGCCACTCCGCGAGCTAATCGTGGCCATGGACCCTCAACCTCCGGAAAAGGTCGTACAGGCGGCCCTTGGCCTCCGGTATCGGGATTATTTAACGGTAGTCTTGATCGTCAAACGCGAAGACGTATTCCCCGACAACTGGATTTATATTCACTCCCCTGAAGTCAAAATGGGAAGAATACAAAACTATAAAAACTGGAGCCCATCTATGGTGCCGGCCCCTTCACGGACTTCGCTCGGTCTCGAATATTTTCTCTGGGACAAGGATGAGGAATGGACATGGTCGAACGAACGGTTAATCGAACTTGGCGTGAGAGAATGTGCGCATCTTCGGCTCATTCATCCACGAGAAGTTGAAGACGGAACCGTGGTTCGTATGAAAAAGGCCTACCCCGTGTACGACCAGCAATACCAGGATCATGTCCAGACGATCCGACAGTACTTGGCAACGTTTTCTAATTTTCAGACCATTGGACGGAACGGCCTGCATCGATATAACAATCAGGATCATTCCATGATGACAGGAGTGTACGCCGCGAGAAATATCATGGGCTTGTCCCATCATGATGTGTGGGCGGTGAATACCGAAAAAGAATATCATGAGGAAGGACGGATGGCCTTGCCGTCTGCCGGCGATCGAATGGTGCCGACACAAGTCCAGGGCGCGGTCGATGAGTCCTTAAGCGGGCAAGAAGCAATCATCCAGATCGTCTTTGCCAAGCTGGATCCAGTAGCCTTGGGTGTGGCGGTGGGGGTGGTAACCGGGTTAGCCATCTTTGCGGCTACAGCCATTCTTTTACTAAAAGGAGGACCGGTCATAGGTCCCAGGTTGTCCCTGTTGGGACATTTCCTGTTTGGTTTCAATATGACATGGGGAGGAGCCCTGATTGGTTGCCTGGAGGGAAGCCTTATGGGGTTTTCGATTGGATATGCCGGTGCGTTCATCCGAAATGGGAGCCTGAGAACCTATGCGAAATTCAGGCGTTGGAGAGAAGAAACGGATCGACGTCGCCATCTTCTGGACAAGGTTTAAAACCCAAGAAGAGGCATGGAGGGCAGAGATGGGAACAGACCCAAAAGAGAAGGAAGAGCTTAGCCGGACCGTAGCCAGAATTCAGGCGGGAGTGTTGTCAATTGCCTGTGGGCTGATTGGCGGATTAGGCCTTTTTATCATGACCGTCTGGCTTCTACTTGAAGACGGACCTCACGTTGGGTCACATCTTCAATTACTGTCGAACTATTTTATCGGATATTCAGTTACGTGGGGGGGTAGTCTCATCGGACTCTTTTATGGGACTCTGACCGGGGGAATTCTGGGATGGACTGTCGGGTATATTTATAACAAGGTAGCAGGAATCCGGCAAGGCAAGCAGACGGGAACATGAATGGACCCAGCGCTTCAGGAAGACAAGCGTGCGGACTGTTACTAAGGCATGCGGAGCGCAGGTCATTGCACTCCGAATCTCGATACCGCCGCCCGCGACACCTGGCTGTGAAAGTCCCGCATACCAAAGCAGCAGCTCTGTAGATCGTTCTATGACTCTCGAAGAAGCAATAGGCAACCCGGCAAAGTTGTCGGTTATCGTCGTCTCGGATTACGCCTCCGACTCAGAGAAATCGTGGGGGGACATCCGTCGTGCATTACTGACATGGGCAGACCAGGAGGAATCCTCTGAAGAAGAGTGTATGCTTGTCGAATCGACTCGACTCGAAGGCCGGATTCCGAGCGACATATTGAAGATAGTCCCCAACTCGCAGAATGGTCGTCTGGCTTCGATTCCAGCAATCTATCCAAGTCAAGGGGTGACTGGAACAAAACAGAGTGGTAACTGAATCTTCTCAAGAAATACCTTCAAGGGATATTTGATGCGATTTTGCATGATTACCACATTTTATCCACCCTATCATTTCGGCGGCGATGCCATGTATGTGCAGCAATTGTCTCATGAATTGGCTGCCCGCGGTCATCATGTGGAAGTCGTTCACTGCATTGACGCCTTTCACCTTTTATCACGCTATCCACCGCGAAGTGGTGTCGCCGAACACCCAAATGTTCTGGTGCACAGATTGAAAAGTCCGGTCGGATGGCTCTCACCGCTGGCCACTCAACAAACTGGCAGGCCAATATTCAAATCCAACCGGCTGGCCAAAATTTTAGGGCAGCCTTTTGATGTCATTCACTATCATAATATTTCGCTGGTGGGTGGCCCCGCGGTGCTGGAATATGGACGGGCCATCAAACTGTACACACTTCACGAATATTGGCTCCTCTGTCCGACGCATATGTTGTTTAAGTTTGATCGCGAGGTATGCACAAAGAAGGCATGCTTCTCCTGTACGCTCACTCACAGGCGCCCACCCCAATTCTGGAGATATACCGGTCTCATCGAACGAACGATCCCTCATGTCGATCTGTTCCTGGCCCCGACTGCATTCACCAAGGCTAAACATCTGGAGTCCGCCCCGGACATGCCGATCGCAGAATTCCCGTATTTCACCTCACGCTGGGATACAAGCGACACTCCTCGGCCCCCCTCTCCTGGCGACCCTCCCTATTTCCTCTTTGTTGGACGTCTGGAGAAAATGAAGGGGCTTCAGACTTTGATCGAACCCTTTAAGCGGTATACCAAAGCGCAATTGTGGGTCATCGGAACTGGCGAATACGAGACAACCTTGCAAACACTTGCTGGCGACTGCCACACCATTCGATTCCTCGGGTTTCAAACCGGGGAACAACTTCGTCGGTTGTATCAGCAAGCCATTGCAGTCATAGTACCGTCGCTTTGGTATGAAGTGTTCGGAATTGTGATATTGGAGGCCTTCGCCCAAAGAACTCCGGTGATTGTCAGGAATCGGGGTGGGATGCCGGAGGTCATTACGGAAAGCGGCGGAGGATTCGTGTTCGACACCGATGAGGAACTCATGATGATCATGGACAAGTTATTGGACCAACCGTGCCTCAGGTCTTCCATGGGACAACAAGGGTTCGAGGCTCTACAAAAAAGGTGGACGGCGGACGTTCATCTCAAGCGATACTTCGAACTGATCAAAAGAATTGGGAAAGCTCGGAAAGTTTCACGGAAATCGCCGGGAGTGACAAAGACCTAACTTAGCTTCTCGCACGGGAATTACTTGTTCCGTCTCTATCGATTATGAGTACCGCAGACCTTCAGCAGAATGTAGCAGATTATGATGAGCGTGAGCCTCCGATTCGTATCGGACTCGTCGGGTGCGGTCGACTTGCGGAAGCGGGATATGTCCGGGCATTTCATGAAGCAGCAGGGGTCTCACTGGTAGGCGTGGCCGACATCAATCAATCCCGTTGTCATGACATTGCCCCTCAAGTGCCGGCCTACGACGGAATCCAACCATTGATTCAAGCGGAGAATATTGATGCACTTATCATCGCCACACCTACCCGGTGTCATCTGGCCGATGCCCAACGAGCGGCACGGGACCATCTGCCGACTCTCTTGGAAAAACCGCCTGGGATTGATCTTTCCCAGGCTCAAGCTCTGCTCAATCTGACACCTCAACCCTGGATTGCCTTCAACCGCCGATTTGATCCCGAGCTCATCCGCATAAAAAACGGATTACCTGGAGAAGGCACACTTTGCCTGAGATTGGAGCTTCATTATCGAAGAAAATCCTGGAACCCGTTTGATATGTCCGACGATGCTTTACTGGATCTTGGCCCACATCTCATCGATCTGGCCCAGTGGCTCACGAATAGTCATATTCGATCCGTCATAGGGTTACGGCTCGAGCAAGATCGAGCGGAATTTGCCCTGGAACTGGAGCGCGGGAATGCCATGATCGTGTGTTCTTCCAACAGTCCCTATCGCGAGGTAGCCCAGGTCAGGTTGAACGACGGTTCCCTGGCAGGATCATTCGCGCGCGGTGGAATCGTGGCCGGAATTATTGGCAAACTCCGACCTACCCAAAAGAACCCATTGGTGAACTCGCTTGTCGGGGAATTGGAGGCCTTTGCACAGGCAGTAAGAAACAACACTTCGGCCACTTCGTTGGGTACGGTCAGAGACGGGGTCGTGGTCATGTCGGTTATCGAAGCGGTGCGACAATCAGTGAAACAGGGTGGCGTACGCTGTTCCGTGCTCGAGAATTAGCGTCAGGCATGAAGGAGACCCACATGATCGCCATTGTGCAATTTGATGCCGTCAATCTTCCCCACCTTCACAAACTCCTGGAAGAAAATCGCCTCCCCACACTCAAACGATTGCAAGCCAGTGGCCAGTGGTTCCCGCTTGAGACGGATGCTGTTCCATGGGAGGGCGCGACCTATTATTCGCTGTATAGCGGAAAAGGCATGACCGACCATGGACTCTACTTTCCGTTCATGTGGTCGGCTGCCGACCAGCGCGTTCGACCACAAACAGATTTTCCTGCCCCCGATTTCATCTGGGACAGAATCGGACGGGCAAAGCGCAGATCCCTCGTGATAGATCCGTACGATACCTGCCGTCATCCCCGTACTCTTGAAGGAACGGCAATAAGCGGATGGCAGTTCAAACATAAAGTCACCATGCCTCAATGGTCGGTTCCGAAAGGTCTCAACAAGGAACTCCAACGGAAATTTGGTCGCTCGCCCCTTGTGGAAGAAGTCTACGGTTGTCCGTCAGGGCCGGATCTCATGTCGATGCGACGACATCTCCTGGAAGCCCCACGTCGATGCGCCGACGCAGCAGTCTTTCTCCTTGAGCGCGAGTCCTTCGATCTTGCCTGGATCACCCTTTCCAGCTCGCATTTGGCAGGACACTGGTTCCTGAATCCCATACAGCTTCCCCAAGATGAGTTTGATAGGAGCATAAAGGATGACATAAAGACTGCGTTGACCGATGCGTATATCGCTGTTGATCAAGCGATAGGCCGGATTCTTGAGGCCCTCCCGCCGGATACGGTGCTTCTGGTTCTCTCACCCAGCGGCATGGGAAAAAATTCAAGCCGATCTCACCTCTTGCCTGGGATGTTGGAAGCCGTACTTTCCGAAAAGCCTTTTGAGGAGGCCCGAAGTACACGACGTGGAGGGAACTCGTTGTGGCGCATACGGGCGGCTATTCCTCGGGGTCTCCGAGCCTGGGTCGCACGCGCTCTTCCAGATCGACTGACACTGGAATTGACGGCACGTCTGGACATGCGGGGAGTCGATTGGAGCACAACACCGGCATTCATGGTGCCAAGCGGCGACTGCGGCTATATTCGATTGAATCTGAAAGATCGCGAGCGGGAAGGCATAGTCAGCCAAACAGAAGTCCCAGCCCTCTTGCAACGAATCACCTCCGGTCTTATGAGCTTTCGCGATCCTGACGGCGCACCGACAATCACGAACGTTGAGCTATCGACAGAAAATTTACACCTCCATTCATTAACACATCCGTTTCCGGATCTCATCGTCCATTGGAACGAACGCCTTCCGACCCATCTTACCGGCGTGCAATCTCCCGACTTTGGCCCGGTTCCCTCTCCGGGGTGGGGAAGTGGCCGCACGGGCGAGCACTGCGATGGCGCCTGGGTACTGATCCAGCCGGGTTCGACCACCCTCAAACCACTAACACGATCACCGCATATCGTGGACATTGCGGCTACAGTCTGCGAATGCCTCGGTGTCGACTTGCAGGGGTTAGCCGGAGACTCTCTCCTGGCGCCAAATTCGGGAAAACCTTTCATGCGTGAGTCCTGATAGCGAAAATCTCGTGAGACGGCGACTTTCATGTTCACAATCTTCTTTAGAGAGAAATCCCAATGATTGCCATCCTTCAATTTGATTCAACCAATCTCATGCATCTGGAGAACATGCTTGAGGAAGGCAACCTACCCACTCTGGCTGGTCTTCGAAACCGTGGCACATGGCTTGATCTTGAAACTCCGGCGACGCATCTCGAGGGAGCGGCAGCCTATTCACTATATACGGGTACCGGCGTGGCGAATCATGGCCTGTATTACCCCTGGCTTTGGTCTCCGACCGAGCAGCGTGTGCGGTTTTTTGAAGATCTCCCGGCACCGGAGGCGGTGTGGGAACGGGTCAGTCGCGCAGGCCTGCGATCTCTTATCATTGATCCTTATGAAATGAGACCGCCGAAAACCATGAATGGCATTTTTCTGAGCGGTTGGCAATTCAAGAATCGCGTCGTGCTCACCAGCCGCTCGGTTCCCGGTCACATGCATGGAAAGTTGATCAGGGAGTTCGGGCAGCCGCCTCTGGGTGAGGAAGTTTACGGACGACCCGCAGCTCCGGAACTCGTCACCCTGAAAAACAATCTGATCACCGCCCCTCTCCGTGGCGCAGAGGCCATCGAAGAGATCTTGAAGCGCGAACAATTCGACCTCATATGGATCAGTTTGAGTTCAGCCCATCTGGGTGGCCATCGATTCCTGGATGTTACACGATATGCCGAGGAGATTGATCTCAACCGATACCGTGACCTTCGCACCGCCCTCAAAGATATTTATACGGCCGTGGACCAGGCCATGGCTCGAATTATCGCCAGCCTTCCTACAGGTACGGATATCATTATCCTCTCCCCATCGGGAATGGGACCGAACACAAGCCGATCTCATTTATTACCAGGGATGCTGGAAGCCGTACTGACAGACAATCCTTTACAACGGACGGAAAAATCTGCTTCCTCTGGCGGTTCACTCTGGCGTATCCGTTCTATGGTTCCGACTTCACTGAGAGCATTGATTGCCCGGGCCATGCCCGACCGTTGGGCCAATGAGCTGGCGGCTCGTTTGGAATTACGGGGCATTGACTGGACCCGCACCAAAGGATTCATGCTGCCTAATGATGACGTTGGGTACGTTCGGTTGAACCTGCGGGGACGCGAGCGAGACGGAGTGGTAGAACCGGAGCACGCTGAAAAAACGTTAGATGGTATCATCGCAGGCCTTCAAACATTCCATAACGAAGACGGAAGCCCCGCCATTCAACGGATCGATCGTGTAGCCGACTTGGGACTGATTGGGTCCTGCACTCATTTGTTACCGGATTTACTGGTGCATTGGAACGAACGACTCGTGAGTCCCTTGGCAGGGGTCAATTCCAACAAATTCGGCAACGTGGCATCGTCAGGATGGGGAACGGGACGCACAGGATGTCGCAATGGGGACGCCTGGGCTTTGATGGTTCCCGGCTCTTCAACAATTAAAACTCCGGCCAGACCTCCCCATATCATCGATATGGTCACGACTATCTGTGAAGTTCTCCGTATCGACTCTCAAGATTTGGCCGGGCAACCTTTACTCGAGGCACGTTCTAACACCGGATAAACCTCCAGCGTACAGTCTTGTCACATGCCCGAAAACGGGGAATCGAAAAAATCCATGAAGAAACACCAAGAACGCCCTGGCAACACAAAATCTGATAGATCCATGCCCACTCCTGAACGCAGGACATTGGCATCCAAGAGGGAAAAAGGAGGATCCGATCGAAGTCGCGTGCCGCATTCGAGACTCACCACGGTGGTATTTCTTTTAGGGTTGATCCTGTTCGCCATTCTCATGTGGCAAACAGGAATTCACGATATCGGCAAACTGGTGTGGGATATCGGTTGGGCAATTCCGTTGATATGGCTGCCGTTTGTTTTCGTCGTTCTTGGCAACTCGTGTGGATGGTGGGCAGCTTTCCAGGGACCGGTGCAGCCTCTCATGTTTCTCAAGCTTATTCGAATCAGCATTGCAGCACAGGCCATTCAGCTTATCACTCCCTCAATCGCGCAGGCGGGTGAATTGCTGAAGATCCACCTGCTGCGTTCCGCAGGAGTTCCGCTCGATGTCGGGATCGCTTCGGTCGTAGGTGCGAAAACCACGATTATCCTCACGGAACTCCTGTTTATCGGATTCGGTCTGTTCATTCTTCCCAAGTTTCTTGCCATTGATGCATCCCTTCTGACCTCACTGACGATAGGATTAGTCGCGATCAGTCTCCTCTTCATGGGATTGATCATCTGGCAGCGTATGGGATTATTTCGACCCATGATCTGGTTGGGGCGACGACTGGATGGGCTGACAGTCTTAATTGATCGTCATGAAGGCGTGTTAACTTCGACGGACGAGATACTCAAGTCCTTTCTTGGCAGGCACAAGCGGTTTTCGTTATCCTGTCTCGGGCATCTCCTGGGGTGGGCTGCCGGTGCAGGCGAAGCATGGATCTTCCTGCTTTTACTCGGACTATCGCCTGATTTTCTTTCCGCCATGCTTGTCCAAATCTGGCTGATGATCGTCAACCGACTGACATCTTTTGTGCCGGCTAATCTGGGAACACAAGAAGCCGGAGTGATGGCCGTGTTCGCATTTCTAGGATTCACACCCGAACAAGCCCTGGCATTTGCCCTCCTCCGGCGTATGCGGCAAGTTGGATGGATCGGGCTGGGTCTCGCTCTGCTCGTGATTACTCCCACAAAGCCGGCAGGATCACCTTCCCATGCATCTGCACCGGTCGCCTGAATCCTGTGTAACGTGAAGAAAAAAGGCTTTCAGTGTAATGTCAATTAGCCACGACACTCCCATCGGGTGGGGAATCCTCGGGACGGGGAATGTTGCCAGACGATTTGCCGCGGATTTTTCCTACCTCAACGACGCGCGATTAGTAGGGGTGGGTTCTCGTCGTCAGGAAACGGCCCGACTGTTCGGTAAGCGGTTTGAAATTCATCACCAGTACGGGTCTTATCAAGAACTTGTGGATGATCCGGGAGTAGAGGCAGTCTACATCGCGACACCGGCTTCGGTTCACAAGAATAATATTATGCTGTGCTTGGCCGCAGGCAAGGCCGTTCTGTGCGAAAAACCGCTCACAGTCACAGGGCATGAGGCCGAGGAAGTCATTGCTCTGGCACGCCTCAAGCAAGTTTTTCTCATGGAGGCCATGTGGACCCGATTTCTTCCGATCATAAGAAAACTGCGCGATCTTCTCGCACAGGGAAGGATTGGGAAGATTCATCACTTTATGGCAGACCTGGGAAGTCCCGCTCCTTTCGATCCCCAGAGTCGAATATTTAATGCTGAACTGGGCGGGGGCGCCATGCTTCAGAGGGGTATTTATCTGTTGTCTCTTGCCAACATGATCTTCGGCTCCCCTTCGAGCGTAAAAAGCTTTTCAATGAAAGGGGAAAGCGGAGTTGATGAAGAAACGGGATTTCTTCTGAAGTATGGCTGCCATAGTTTGGCCACCCTATGGTGTTCAATTAGTATTGCTGGTCAGCGCGAGGGGGCCATCGTGGGGACCAATGGCCTGCTTCGGATCCACCCCCCCATTAACTGTCCATCGTGCTTGACGGTTCAAGACTTTCGCCCACAAAAGACCTCTCGCACACTCAAACGTTCGGATGGCACCCCCACCCTTAAGAATCGATTGATACAGTATGCGAAAGGCAAGAGGTTCTTACACCTCCTGCGAGAACGCTTCCCCGTCTTCAGCAATCGCATCCTCCATGGTATCCATACCACCATATTTTACGACCCCCCGAAAGGAGAGGGTCTTCACTATCAGGTATCTGAAGTGAACCGGTGTCTGCGTGCGGGTAGGATGGAAAGCCCGATCATGCCATGGGACGAATCGCTCAGTATCATGCGAACCATGGATCAGATCCGCGCGCAGTCATAATTGATAATAGAGATGACTTCGATGAGCCGTGCCTTAGGATAACCAATAACACGAATCCGTCAGATGCTCCCAATCCCTCCAATGGTTTCCATCATTATTCCGACGTATAACCGGCCCGATCAGCTGTTCTCCTGCCTGCAGGCCATTAACAGGCTCACCTACCCTTCTAATCGTTTTGAAGTCATTGTCATCGATGACGGAAGTCGAACTCCATTGGATAGGACCATTGAACACTTCTCACATCGTATGGCTATCACACTGATCTCCCAACGCAATTCCGGACCGGCCACCGCACGGAATCGTGGAGCAGCCGAAGCTAAAGGAGAAATTCTCGCGTTCACCGATGATGACTGTACTCCATCAACAGGCTGGCTCCAAGCCATAGCCGATGCCTTTCGCGACGCTCCGGATTGCGGCATTGGAGGAAAGACCATCAACCTCCTCACCAACAATCTCTACGCAGAAACGAGCCAAATACTTCTTGATTACTTATACGAGTATTATAATCAAGATTCACAGGCCCCAAGATTTTTCGCCTCTAACAACCTGGCCTTTTCTCGGAATGACTTCCTGACGAGCGGTGGCTTCAACCCCACCTATAGAGTGCCGGCAGGGGAGGACCGTGAACTTTGCGACCGATGGACTGCCCAAGGTCGCCGCTTGCGTTTTGCACCGGATGCCGTCGTTTTCCATGCGCACCTCCTCAACGGCCGTACGCTCTGGCGGCAACATTTCAATTATGGAAAGGGAGCATTCTTTTTCCACCACATGAAAGTCCGTCCAGAATGGGAACCTTTAACGTTTTATCTGAAGCTCGTCATTTATCCCTTTAGCCTATTCTCATGGAAGCGAGCGATAGTGGTCGCGCCCCTCTTGATCATCACACAGGTTGCCAATACTTGTGGATACTTCATGGAGTGGAGCCGCGCACTCATGGGTAGAGTAGATTGATGTCTGAAAATTTTCGCGGAATATTTGCAGATAGCGGACAGAGAACCGCGGTACCTTGGCGTTTGTATAAGTGATCTCATCCAAGAGCAATTTTTCCACCGATCAAGACATTGTACCCAAGCAATAGTAGGCGGCTTTTTTCTCATACAACCCTCTTGTCGATGATTAATTGGGGATTCAAAGGACCCATAATCCTTTTGCCCTATCTGACGTTAGGGGAATTCAATGTCAGGTAGCCCGATTGAATGTGTTCATCTTTCGGCTAGAGGATGTGATGCAGAATAGAAACCGAGCAACCGTCGCACATACTTGCATACATTTGGATGAAATCCATTTGTTCCCCTAGAACGTGAATGGGGTGATGGCCGGGAAGAATGAAGTTTTCTCACATCCATACCGAATACTACTTAATGAAGTAATGAGGAACGTGGCAGAGCTATTGGAAATTTGGAAATTGCGGGTTAGAGCGACTGCGATCAAAGAATCGGGTATTTATTGAATTCGCGCCAAAGACATGCAGCCAACCATACGAAAAAAACTGCAACGATTCATGTCTGCCGGAAAACAAACTCTCTCATCTGCCTGGATATGGCAGACAGAAAATTCCCTAATCTCTGGCAATGGGAAAATACTGGTAGGCAGTATTATTGGATTCGGAATTTTATTGAGATTTATTCCTTATCTCTCCAACAGATCTTTGTGGGTGGATGAAGCCAAGCTCGCATTAAATATTATTCAAAAGTCATTTGGCCAATTGGTCCAACCTCTGGATTATAACCAAATGGCCCCAGTAGGGTTTCTTTTCATAGAAAAATTTTTGACCCAAATCTTCGGAACTGACGAGCATGTGTTAAGAGTTTTCCCTTTACTGGCGGGAATTCTGTCCCTGTTTCTGTTTTATGAAGTGTCTCGTCGCATACTAACCCTCCGGGGACTGAGTATTGCCCTAGGATTGTTTGCTCTCTCCGAACAGCTCATTCGCTATGCATCGGAGTTCAAGCAGTATTCGTCGGACGTCGCCATTGCCTTGACGATATCCCTGATGGGATTACTCTGTGTAAAAAACGAGTCGGGCTGGGTCTCCATACTCCTTCTGACCTCCATAACGGGCGCCTTGCTTATCTGGTTTTCCCACCCCTCCATATTTGTCCTGGCAGGCGTGGGCCTTACCCTGGTCATCCAGGCTTTAGAGACCAAAAATTGGCGAAAATTAATCTGGCTGGCGTTGCCTGCGGTCTTCTGGCTGGGCAGTTTTGCACTCAATTATTCCCTCGCCCATCTTGATGTAAGTCACCATCCGAAAATGATAAAGGCCTGGAGCGGCAGCACAGCGTTCATGCCTCTGCCACCGATCTCCGTTGAAGATCTTCTCTGGTTTCCAAAGACATTTCTCGCCATGTTTCCGCAGACGGCGGGATTGTACCTTTCCGGTCTGACAGCCCTGTGTTTTATTGCAGGATGGATATCGCATTTGAAGCAGAACCGATATGCGTTTTTTCTGCTCATCTTACCTGCTGCCGTTAGCTTAATCGCCAGTGGGCTGCATGCTTACCCGTTTCAAGGGCGATTGATTCTCTTTCTTGTGCCTTCCCTGATAATTTTTATTGGTGAGGGCGTCGACCGGATAATCACGATGGCCAAACCGACAAGCCCGATCATTCCGGTGAGCCTTTGCCTCCTCATGTTTTTGTTTCCCGCCCATACGGCATTTTCAACTCTCCTGAATCCCGCAAGAATGGAGCGTGAAGAGATCAGACCAATTATGGCGTATTTGAGCGCACACTATCAGGAGGGTGATCACATTTACCTCTACCCGTCTAGTTGGGCGGCATTTGAATATTATGACCGACGATTTGGCCTGGAAAAGGCCTCTTATCAAGTGGGAGTAGTGAGTAGAAAAAATTGGGATAGGTATGTCCTGGACTTAAATGGTTTCAGTGGAAATCCACGTGTATGGATTGTGTTCTCTCATGTCCATAAGCAGTTTGGCATTGACGAAGAACGGTTTTACTTATTTGTCCTTAACCAACTAGGGCGACAGATCGCTTCCTTTACACGACAGGGCGCCTCACTCTATCTCTACGATCTGCACTAACATGCCTTAGGACATGGCACCATTTACACTTTTTTGAGCAATTATCCTCCTCTGACTACAATGCTCTGAGGGTAGAAAATTTCTTGGAGTTTATGGATATCCCGCATGCGACACGAATCCCAAGGACTTCGGGGAGTCCTGGTACTTAGACCAACCGAGTTCTGAAGCATGGGTTCCAACAAAACGTTTCAGTATTGGGTCTGGAGGTCAGTTCTGTGCTCGCTCATCATGGGGTTTTTGACGATGGGTTGTAGTCAGTTTCCTCCTTCCCGATCTTATGAGCAGGATCCCATCAACTATGAGCCGACTACCGGTCTCAACATCCAGCAGCTCCAAGGTCATACCGTGACCATTCAAGCCAACCAATCCTGGCAATCCTCCGGAGTTCATGTGGCTCCGGGAGTCCGAATCAAAATTCTGGCTATGGGAAAATGGAGCCTGGCTCCGGCATTCAATGTCTGGAGCGGACCGGAAGGACTGCCTTCCGGCCCTGACAAGGAAGTCCCTTGGATCAACTCCAATGCCCTTATGGGTAAAATAGGAACAGAGGGAAAACCATTTGAAATAGGCCCAGCATGCGAGATAAAGGCCACAGGAACCGGGGGTCTCTATTTTGCCATTAATGATCCGTTTGACTGGGTGAAAGACAATGCCGGTTCCATGCAAGTCACCGTGTATACCGATGGAACTACTCCCTCCCTTGTCAAACCCATATCACCGGGAAGAGGATCTTCCCCCTTACCTTTCTCGTCCCCTCCCTCCGAGAGCCCTACGCCCCTTCGGGTGACAGAAGTCGGAAAACGAACTGCATTGGTCATAGGAAATGCCCAATATGAAATTGGGGCATTAAAAAACCCCGCCAACGACGCACAGGATATGGCCACAACATTGAAGCGCCTGGGATTCGATGTCACCTTCACGCTTAACGCAGGGCAAGAACAGATGGAGCAAGCCATTAGCGACTTTGGTCGAAAACTCTATCAAGGCGGAGTTGGACTGTTTTACTACGCCGGCCATGGCGTCCAGGTGAATGGAGAAAACTATCTGATCCCGGTGAACGCTAATATTGAAAGTGAAAGCGATGTTCGGTATAAGGCCGTGAACATCGGCCAGGTTCTGGGAAAAATGGGGGAAGCTCGCAACGGATTGAATATTGTCATCCTGGATGCCTGCCGGGATAACTCTTTTGCCAAAGGATTTCGTTCGGCCAGCCGCGGCTTGGCGGTCGTGAGTAGTTCAGCAGTCAAGGGAACACTCATTGCCTATGCCACCAGCCCCGGGAAAGTGGCCAGCGATGGGGAAGACCGGAACGGATTGTACACCAAATATTTACTCGCACACCTACAAACACCCGGCATACCTGTGGAGCAGGTCTTCAAACGCGTGTTACAAGAGGTTGAACGTGAAACGCAGGGCAAACAATCGCCATGGACTTCTTCCTCCTTTTCCGGGGATTTCTATTTTGTCCTGCCTTCCCCATGAATGAACCTTTGCCCTTTCGCGCTCCAAACAGCACCTCCATGTTTTCCTATCCCCCTTAAGGTCCAGCAAGCCCATTGGCTTCCTCCTCCACAATCCCTCCCCGGCTAACGGTGCAGGCAGCCTTGGCCTCTTAAGAGCCGGAAAGTGTTTCATGTTTTGCAGAAACCCGTTACAATTCCGTTGGGTTTCAAATGTAAACGGTTTGCCTCCATTGATATGCCTATTTTGAACCCACCACCTGCTTTTCGCCTTCGACTGGCCAAAGCCGTCGGCAGGAAGCTCGATAGGCTCGCCAGAAAATGGAATCAGATTCGCACCATTTATCATTGCTTCAATCTCATTCGTTTCAATCTTCTTCTTGGAATTATTTGGTCTCTGGCCCTCTATACGGAGCAGGGACAAGATATACTCAGGGCCATGGTGGAGGTCGAACCATGGTATGATCACAGCCTTCCCAAGCTCTCCTTTCTTATTTTTACCGCATCCTTCGGATGGACTGCCTGGTATTTTGCTCGGGTCATGTTTCTGTTTCGCTTTCCCGGCGAATCTGAAGTGAATTTCCCCCCCGAATCTCACCCATCCCTTCAAAGAACGAAAACCCATATTGCACGTTTTTTGGGTCCGGTGCTTTTTGCCCTGATTTCCGGAGCTTTACTCAAAGCCGCTTCCAACTATGAATCCTGGTGGCAGGCAGGATCAATCCAATTATGGTCTATGGCAGGAATATTGGTGGGCGGGGCACTTCTGGCCCTTTACATGGCGTATTGGAAAAATCGCCCGGTGTTCAACGACAGCCTTGGCGCCATAGCCTATTCTTCGCTCACCTCATTTTGGGACCTGCCGCCTATTTTCCGACGATGGTTCGGCATTGCCGTGACCGCAAATCTGCTGGCCCTGGTCGTATTTTCGTTTGAATCCGGGGTCATTGGCCCATGGTTAGGCACGGCCGGAATTTTAATGCTTTGGGCCACATCCATGGTGGCTATTGGGGGTGCCTTCGTGTATGTGGGGAACACGTATCGGATTCCCATCATCGGATTGCTGCTGGTCATGGCTATCATCTTTGCGTGGTTTAATGACAACCATCGTGTTCGTCAATTGGCCACCATGCGCCCTTACCAGGAACAACAAGCAAGCTGGAAAGAACTTCCTTCATCGATTTTTGAGAGCATGCTCCACATGGCCAAGGGAATCATGCCCAGAGGCTTCTCCCCCACCAATGATCCTTTGGAGACTTATTTTGTATCGTGGTTTGAAGACCTACGAGACCAATGGCACCGCCCCGGCATGCAACCCCATACTCCCATCCCGGTCATTCTGGTTTCGGCGGAAGGGGGAGGCATACGTGCAGCCTATTGGACCGCTGCCGTTCTCACGGAATTAGAAGATCAAAGCCGGGCCATGGTCAAAAAAGGTCAATTGCCGACTACATTTTCCCGTCATGTCTTCTCCATTAGCGGGGTATCCGGTGGGAGTTTGGGATCCGCCGTATTTGCCGCCTTGGTAAAAGATCAGAACCAGTTCCCAGAGACCAGGCGAACCGGCCAACACTGCCAACTCCCTTTCTATCCTTCATCCCGGCAGACGGCCAGGGCCTTTCTTAAACAGGATTTTCTCTCTCCCACGGTGGGAGTGTTGCTGTTCCCTGACATGTTTCAACGATTCCTTCCCTTGGCCATTCTTGATGATCGGGCTTTGGCGCTGGAGCGGTCATGGGAAGAAGCCTGGATGACCTGCGTGGAATCGGACCGATTTGCCCAACCGTTCGACGATTTGTGGGAAGATCACCGCTATGATGTCCCGCTGCTCTTTTTAAATAGCACCGTTGTGGAAACCGGCCAGCGGATTATCATGCATCCCCTCCCCTTTGCGGCCCAACCGGGCCTGGGTTCTCTTAAGGGTATCGATTCTACACCGTTTCGCCCGTTTCAACATTACTTTAACGATGCTCTGGATGGACCGGCCGTTTTGGGCGGACGGGTGCCATTGAGTACGGCCGTCCATATGAGCGCCCGATTTACCTACGTGAGCCCTGCCGGCACCATATTCCGGCAGGACCTTCCCAAGGATTATGTGGCAACCGAAAGTGCGGATCCAAGAGTAATTCGAGTCGTGGACGGGGGTTATTTCGAAAATTCCGGGGCGGTCACCACCGATGAAATTCTTTTGGCTATTGCGCGTTTGGCCGAACACCATCATTTTACGATTCATCCAATCGTCATCCATATCAGCAATGATCCTCTCAGGCCGCAAACTCGACAGGAAGAGCAGTTCACCGGGTCCCATGCATTCCTTCCGGAAGTGCTCTCTCCAATTTGGGCACTCCTGAATGTTCGTCCGGCCCGGGGATACCAGGCACGAGATATCCTTGGAGACCGGGCCATAATCGGTCTGCACCAACACCTCAGAGACGAGCAGACCGGTGGATCATTCGCTCATTTTCAATTGTGCGAATACAAACATCGCTTGCCGCTCGGATGGATGTTGTCGGAGTTCAGCCGCCAGGAAATTGATGCCCAGTTACCTTCGTTCAATGCTCAGGAACCCGTCAGGATAATAAACAAGGCCTCACTGGCCAATTCCCAAAACATAGAAAGCGTCTTGCAACATCTCATGGGAACCCCCAATCCTCAAGCACCTTATGACAAAGTTTTTACCGACTACTCCCGGGATTGCGAAGGCTCTCTGTAATTTTTATTTTTTAAACCCCTTTTCTCCTGTGTACCTGGGCCTCACACTTTCATCCCCTTTCAGACACACCTCCGGCACACTACCCCTTTGTGTGCAGGAATCGGGACCAGGAAACAATTTCATTTGTGCACCGAAGTTGGGGCTGTCTATAATTGTCCATGGGCCAGGGTAGTGATCGACCCTGCGAGAATGCCGGTCAGACCTGGATTGCTGGCCCCATCGACACCCGTAAGCCTCGTTGCTTGTCTCGTAAGAAGAAAGATCAAGAAGAGCGCATTATTGAGGTACTTCATCAGGAAATTCGAGAACGGGAAGGAGGACACAGTATGAGTTTAGCTGATAACGCCTGCATTCCATGTCGTGGGGGAATCCCGCCTCTGGCGCCACCGAAAATACAAGAATTGCTGGGACAACTTGAGGCCGGATGGATTCTCAATAACAACGGTCACTTGGAAAAGCTGTACTCGTTTCAAAATTTTGCCGACGCGTTGGCCTTTCTCAACCGGGTCGGCAATGTCGCCGAAATTGAAGGCCACCACCCTGATCTCTATTTGGCTTGGGGGAAATGCAAGGTGGAAATTTGGACTCATAAAATTCAGGGGCTGACCGAAAGTGACTTTTTTTTAGCGGCAAAGGCCGACCGCGCCTATGCCCTTCCGCCCCTCAACTCTTAGAGTCTCATGGCAACCAGCCTTCCCCTGATACAGCCGTTTCCTTCCGGAGCGAAACCGATGGATTCTACCGCTCCGGAACTCATGACAGATTTCCGTTCATTCGGAACCAGGGTCGCGTTGGTGACCATGCCTTTTTCGTATTCCAAGTTTCCGTCTATCCAACTGGGCACGCTGTCGGCACTCTTAAAATCCCAGGGAATTGGCGCCAAAACCTATCACTTCAACTTACAGTTCGCTCACCAGATTGGCATCCCGCTCTATGAAATATTGTGCGAGAAGCGTGGGTTATTTGGTGAATGGCTCTTTTCGGCTTTGCTCTTTCGCGATAACCCGAAACATGATCAATACCCCCAAATCTTCAAGCCCGTCTTTGAAGACACGGCCAAAGAGGCCGGCTGCTCGATTGGGTATTTGGAGGAGATCGCTCGCACGATTGCCCCGCAATTTTTAACTTGGGCTCTAACCACGGTGGATTGGGATCAATACGATGTGGTGGGCTTTACTTCGACTTTCGACCAAAATGTCGCAAGCCTTTCTTTGGCCAAACTGATCAAGGATGTGTATCCAGATATTCGGATTGTCTTCGGCGGTGCCAATTTCGACGGCGAGATGGGGCTCGAACAATTTCGCGCGTTTCGCTGGATCGACTATGTCGTCAGTGGAGAAGGCGAACACCCCTTTCCTCAATTGGTGAAACGTATTCTGCTCAAACAGGAGACGGATATTCCACCAGGGATAGTGCATCGAAAAGACGGAACAATTTGTTTTATGCCGAATGAACACCTGGTGACGAAATTCGACCAGGCGCCCCCTCCCGATTATGACGATTTCTTTGCCGAACTTGACCAATTGGACCGTCAGGGTTCGACGGGGCTTAATCGCATTTTATTATATGAAGGGTCTCGAGGATGTTGGTGGGGCGAAAAACATCATTGTACCTTTTGCGGCCTGAACGCCCAGGCGATGGATTTTCGGGCCAAGTCTCCGGCACAGGTCGCTTCCGAGTTGGAGTATCTTTCAAGCCGTTATGACACCTGCCGCTTCCGATTGGTCGATAATATTATCGACATGAAATATGTGGACGGACTGTTTGGCCAGTTAGCCCAACGCCATGTTGATTTGGATGTCTTCATGGAAACGAAAAGCAACCTGACCAAAAGCCAAATCCAAACCCTGGCCCATGGCGGAGTCAAATGCATGCAACCGGGGATTGAAAGCCTCAGCCAGGCCCAACTCAAAGAAATGGATAAGGGCGTCAGTCCTTTGCAAAATATTCAATGTTTGAAATGGAGTCGCTATTACAACATTGATCTGTCTTGGAATATCTTGCTGGGTTTTCCTCTGGAGACAAATGCCGATTATCAACGGCAAATGGAGATCATTCCTTCATTGCTGCATCTTCAACCGCCTGAATCCACGTCCAAATTATGGCTTGAGCGATTCAGCCCGTATTATAAATGGCCTGAGCGATATGGCATTCGCCTGACCGGACCTGGCCTGGCATATGGGTATGTCTACGATGAACGGACAGTCGATTTAAACAAGATTGCCTATGATTTTGAGTATGACATCGATTGGAAAGTGGATCCCCGTGTATATGACGACCTTGTCCGTCTAGTACGTGAGTGGAAAGAACGCTATCATTCCCATAACCGACCCTTCCTCTTTTTTTCAAAGGCCTTAAGCTATCTCACTGTGTATGATGGCCGGGGGGAACGTCCGACGAGTGAACGATTTGACGAGCCCTATGCGTTTATCCTTGAATTTTGCAATGACCAACCGAAAACTGTTGAACAGATCCGAAAAGGGCTTCAGGAAAACGGACCAGTCACTTCGGATGAAGCCATCTTGCCCTTAGCCGATGCCCTACAGGTGTTAACTGGGAAACGGTTACTGTATGAGGAAAATAGAAGGTTCTTCACGTTAGCCCTCCCGGTCAATCCTCACCGGTAACAAATTTCCCATTTTCGCTCGTCAGGATTCCGACGGTCTGAACCCTGGCACGATTTCGTTGTACT
Source organism: Nitrospirales bacterium (assembly GCA_031315915.1). Taxonomy (GTDB): domain Bacteria; phylum Nitrospirota; class Nitrospiria; order Nitrospirales; family UBA8639; genus JACKFE01. Next base: position 19,597 of record JALDRK010000009.1, on the reverse strand, counting down.
TTTTAATTTTTTGTTCGTGGTGTGGTTTGTGCAGGTATTCTAATCGGCAAAAGAAGCCTTTCACATTTGACAATTTTTTTCCACGTCGGTAGCCTATTAAGGTTGTGCCTGGAAATTCCGAAAAATCTCATAAGATGAGTGATTTAGGAAAAACCTCACAAATCCTCGTTCACACGAGTTCCAAGGTATTCCGCTTTTCTTTTTTTATGCCGCTGGCCATATGGTCATTGGCGTTGCAGCCCTTTGCTGGCCTTGAATGTCAGGCCACTGAGGCATCCTTGAATTCCCCGGACCCTTCCCGGCCTTTAACTTACAATTATCGGCTTGCGACAAAAGGAAAAAACCAGGACCTTTTCTCATTTATCAACGACCCATTACATTTTGATATTTCGGAAAAGCCTCTAGCCATATTGTCACAATCAGACCCCTTACTGAATGTTACGTCCCATGGATATGCTCTAGCGGCCCAGTCCGTTTCAGTAGCCGGTGCATCCCAGGATGCCCCGCAGCACCAAAACCAGGAAATACCGTCAGAGAGCTTGGAGCACGATCTCACACTTACACCCCAGATTGAGGCTATCCCTGCATCATCTTTTCCCGACAAAGCCCCCTCGCCCCTGACTCGTGAATCATCCGAAGAAATCCCCTCTCCTTACGTCGTCCATGAACCCATGTTAGGAGACGGTTCTGCAAGTTCTCCAACACCGGCCAGTCAGGACCAAATTCAGAGCTCTGCGGAGGCCTCTTCGGAGGGATCCTTGACCCCGGAAATTGAGACAGAGGGAGATATTCTATCCTCTGTGGACACAGCTCAAGATCCGCCAACCTTCCCCCTTTTTCAAGTAGAGGGCGAGGCCTGGCCGCCCATTCGTGAATCGGGGCAGACCGAAATAGGTGAGAAATACGGCCTTGATGAGGAAATCAGCCCCCTGGCCAGCACTTTAGAGCCTACGGAAAGTACTTCCCAAATATCCCAAGCCCGGTTTTCTCGAATCATGGACTTATCATGGGAACCGCCTTCCCTATCTCAAAAGTCTCCATACGGGTCAATCCCGCTGGTCTTAAATGAAGCGGTGGAACGGAACCTCCAATATTTTCAAACCGGTATCCCTGAACGGTTTCAGTCCTATCTTGACCGCTTTCATCATTATCAAGAAATCGTCGAACCCATTTTCCAAGAATATGGGATTCCCACGGAACTCATGTATCTTTCTCTGGTAGAAAGCGGATTTAATCCTCGCGCATTTTCTCGAGCCCGGGCATCGGGGCCATGGCAGTTTATGAAAGGTACCGGCCGCATGTATGGGCTTCAGGTTGACTGGTATCAGGATGAACGCCGAGATCCTATCAAGTCTACCGTGGCTGCGGCACATCATCTGCGAGACCTCTATGACCGATTCGGATCTTGGCCATTGGCACTGGCAGCCTACAATGCCGGAGAAGGCAAAATCAGCCGTGCCATTCGAAAAACCGGCACTCGGGATTTCTGGAAAATCCGAAAAACCCGATATATCCGCCGTGAAACGAAAGAATACGTTCCTCGATTCATTGCGGCTACGTTAATTGCCAAAAACCCCACGGCATATGGGTTCCTTGTCCCGTTTGGTTCGTCTCATGAATTTGAGGAAGCCCTTGTCACCAAACAAGTCCACTTTTCCTCCATCAACGAAAAAACCGGTATTTCCGTCGAAGAACTCAAACGGCTCAACCCTGAACTTCGCCGCAGTATCGTGCCTCAAAAGGGGATCAGCGGTTATCACCTGAAGGTTCCCGTGGGCATGGCCTCGCTCATCGAAGAACACCAGGATACGATGACAGCCTGGACTCAGCCACCTCCTCCTCCAACCGAATGGTACAGGGTGAGACGCGGAGATAGCTTATCAGTCGTTGCTCGGCGTTACGGAATGAAAGTCCGTGCCTTAAAAGAAATGAATAATCTCCGAAGTAATATGATCCGCGTCGGCGATCGCCTACGCGTACGAGGAGGAGATGAAGATTATGCCGATGATCAGGTGACGGTTTACCGGGTACGATATGGAGACTCTCTCGGTACCATTGCAAGACGTTTTCATACGTCGGTCCAGTCGCTCATGCGTCTGAACAATCTCTCTCATTCGATTATTCATCCGGGAGACCGCTTACAGATCAAAGGACGGCCGGCGAACCAACAGAAAAACGGGGAAGATTCCAAATGGTACAGGGTTCGGCGGGGAGATAGCCTCTGGAGTATTGCCGAACAATTCAGCGTCAGCGTCAGAGACTTACAAGCTTTAAACAACCTTTCATCAAGTATTATTCAAGCCGGACACCTGTTAATGGTCAGCCGGTAGCAGCCTTTACGGACCATTCGCTTTTTCCACGTCTGGGTTTTTTGGCTCTTTCCCTTTTTCACTCTCCGTGGGTTTTAACTCTGTATCCGTGGATTCATTTTTGGTGGGCTCCTTCAGTTCCTCGGGAGCTAATACCTTAATCCGGAGTCCTGCTTCATTGGCAAACGGAGATACGGGATATTCCTGCATCAGCTTTTTGTAATGAGTCACCGCATCTTGAGTCCGTTCATCCGATTCAGCCAGCTTGGCCAATTCAAACAGAATTTGATCCTTATTGAGCGTTTGCGGATCAGCCAAAACCGCTTGCCAGGTGTCCAGCGCAGAATCCCGATCGCCATTTAAGAGATAGGCTACCCCCAGACGCTGCTGAACCAATCCTCTAAGAATCGGCTCCTGGGCACTGTCCTTGATCAATTCCTGGTATTTTTCAATAGCCGCTGAAAACTTCTTCTCTTCCATCAGATTATTGCCAAGCAAAAACAGGGAGACTTCCGCCCCCTTTGTCCCCGAATATTTTTCCTGTACTTCCTGGAGCATCGCGGAGGCACTTTGCATATTTTCCTTCCATTTTTTTACATCATCCAAGGGACGATCTAAATAGATTTGTTGAGCCTTGCCTTGCAACTCCCACGCTTCTTCATGTTTTTTTTGCGACAGCCAACTCAACGCCACCGCGGCAATGATGACCATGATCGTTAACAGAATGCCACCCCAGACCAATCCTCTATTTTCTTCAACCCAAAACAGAAATCGCTCTTTACTGGAAAGAATACTCCCCCCTTCTGCATGAGCGGTCTTCGGTATTATATCTTTGATCTTGTAGGTCATGAAAATATTTCCTTTGTACATGTATACATGCGCCCATGAAGGGGCATGCTGCGGATTAAGACAGCTAAATGTTGTGCGTTATACCCACGTCACCATGGGTTGTCAAACGGCATTCCACACCATTCCGGTAAAGTTGACAAGACCTAACTGACTGTTATAATGAGGAAAATTTGATTTTTTTTTGCATCACAGGCGGATAGCTCAGTTGGCAGAGCGCTGCCTTTACACGGCAGAAGTCGCAGGTTCGATCCCTGTTCCGCCTACCATTTTTTTTCTTTGGCATATTCAACCATTATCTGATATATTCCTTGACCCTACATCATTTCGACTCCTCCATAGAAAGAGTAGTGGGCTGCTTGCCCAAGGTCAACACGTTTCGGGGCCGTCGTTCAGCTAGGTTTAGGACGCCAGATTGTCAATCTGGAGGTCGCGGGTTCAAATCCCGTCGGCCCCGCCATTTCTCTCTCCCAAGATGTTTCCCAAAACCCATTCCAGATTTTACTCACACAGATGATTTTTCCTGAGCGGAGGCACCACAAACTCTATGTCATTCAGTAATCCTTCTGAACTGATCGGCTCATTGGGATGGCTTTCCATCGTCATTCTTCTCATTTTGGCCATATTCTCTATCGTATCCTGGGGAATCATCGTGTACAAATTGAGACGGTTTAAGAAAATCACGCAAGAAGAAGCTCAATTTTTACGGTCCTATGAACTCAATTCCGTCGACCAACTGAGCTTAAAGGCCGATGCGAAAACATTGCCGCTGAGCCCAAGTTCGGCTGTGTTTTTGGGAGTCTGCGAACGCATTCCCTCATCTTCAAGCTTATTTCATCCACAGATGAACATTGAAACTCAATCCGAAGAACGATTCCCGAGTCGTCCCTATTTGGAAAAAGTGGCCAACCACATCATCCAAAACCAAATTAACCAACAGGAAGCCTATCTGCCTTTCCTGGCTACAACCGGAAATTTAACTCCCTTTATTGGGTTACTGGGAACGGTACTGGGAATTATCAATGCCTTCGGCGAAATCGGCGTTCAGGGATCGGCCAGTATTGCCGCCGTGGCGCCGGGGGTCTCCGAAGCCCTAGTTGCCACGGCAGCCGGACTCTTCGCTGCCATTCCGGCCGTCATGGCCTACAACTATTTCTTGTCGCGAATGAGAAAATTGGCTTTCCGGGTGGAAGCCTTTTCCATCGAATTTCTCAATGCGATTGAGGAATACGAGAAAACCCTGAAAGAAAAAGAAGTGGAAATTGCCCGATGACCGGCGGCTTCAAACAACGACAATTTCTAGCGGAAATCAATGTGATTCCCTTGGTGGACGTAGTTCTTGTGTTATTGGTCATTTTCATGGTAACCGCTCCCATGCTGCATCGAGGTCTGGATATCAATCTTCCCACATCAGCCTCCAATAATATTAAGGCTGAAGAGCGGTTAGTCGTGAGCATCCACAAGGACCGCACACTGTACCTGGGCAACGATCTGATCAGTTTGGTTGATCTCAAAACGAAACTCCAACAGAGCAAAGCAGCAAATCCGCAAGTCTCCGTGTATCTTCGAGCCGATCAAACGGTCCCCTATGGCGCGGTCGTTCAAATCATGGATGAAATCAAGGGAGCCCGCATTGAACGCCTCGGCATGGTGACGGGGCCTAAGGTTGAAACCATTGAAGAGGAATCATTCGGAATCTCCCCCCTCAAATAACCGTGATATGGGACATGCGTCATCCCCAAGCCTAACCTCTCTCGGGCTCACAACCGACTTCCCATCAGAAAGCGCCTCATTCAGATGGGGAATCGTGGCTTCCTGTCTTCTTCATGTTCTCGTTCTTTTTTTGGCACTCCATCTTCGATTTCAACCTGACATGGAGCAACCTTTTCGAGCGATAGAGGTCGCGCTGATTTCATTACCATCTACTGAACCTTCTCCGTCTCCGCAACCTACGCCCAAAGCCAAAACTCCGGCGGTTGCCAACCCCACGCCGCCGGTCCCTCAACCTCAGCCAAAAACAGAAGAAGACCCCCTGCCCCCATTGGCTACAACAAAAGCGTCCGAACGGCTTTCGGATTCTCTTGGGGGAGCGGTAGGGTCTATTAAAGTTCCTTCAAAGCTGGAAACCGTATCGCCGCCGGCAACACCTTCTTCAATCGAACAGCCCTCCGCTTCCTCTATTGATCGCGCTCCTCTGATCGATAAAATTCAGTTACCCGCAGCTCCACCGGAAATTTCTCGACCTGATCGTCTGACGCCCTCCCAACCGGTCAGAGTCCCTCGGGTGAATCGCTCCCCTGAACCGGAAACCGGTATAGCCGCTCCAGTCACGCCCAAACCCATAGAGACGCAACCTCAAAAAGTTGAGCAGCCCTCCCAAAAGTCCTCTCCTATGTCTGTGCCCGAGCCACCAACTCTGGATTCATCAACTCCATTTCCCCGAACCTTGCACAAGGAACCGACCTCAACTCCGACTCCGAAAAAGTCCCTAGCGTCTGCCTTGAAAGAATCTCTTCCTTCGATTCCTTCCTCAATGAGCCCTAAGAGGCCAATCACAAAATCATCGCCCCATCCTTCCGAACCGCCAAGAGCCACAGCGCTTCCCAAAATGACCCAACCGCAATTGGCTCAGATTCCTACGACGCCAACCCAAGATCCACCCGTGCCGCAGGAATCAAGCAAAACGTCGGATTTTATCAAACAGCTCATGGCAGGGGTAAAAGCTCCGAGTATTCAGCCGGCACCAGTTCCCCAGGCTCCATCAAGCGGGGTTTCTCCTGCTCCGACTCCAACACCTTCACCTCCCTTGAAGTCCGAACTGGACCAACAGTTGGCAAAGTTAAATATCCCCACGGTCGCGCCGGTTGAATCGATTAAAAAACGCCTGCAGCTCGTTCAGACTCCATCGTCTTCTGGATCCTCCTCTTCAAAACCCTCACAAGGGGAAAATCGCTATTTGGCGATGGTGGAAGATGCCATCGATCAACGATGGGTTGCTCCACCGTTGACCTTGAATAATCCCGTGGTGGTCATCAAGTTTCGTATTGCCAAATATGGAGAAATCTCCCAAGCTCACATGGAACAAAGCTCAGGAAACGATCACTACGACCTCGCGGCCCTCCGAGCCGTCCAGGCCGTGAATCCTTTGCCTCCCTTCCCCCCGGATCTCCAGAAATCATTCATCGACGTGTCATACCGCTTCATCAAACAGGATTAAGGATACTTAACCGATCATGATAACCAATTTTCCAAGTCCCACTCGTGCTCTTTTTGTATTACCGCTCCTCTTTGGGCTCTTTACACCTTCTTTGAGCCTCGGTGAAGACGCCATCCTTGAGGCCACTCGGTCGGAATTTCAAAAAATTCCTATTTGGGTGATGGATTTTCCAGCCGTTAAACGGGACACGGCTCTTTCAGATAATGCCCCTCAGGCTGTGGTGAAGGTATTAAAGGCCGATTTAGAACGATCACAGGTTTTTTCTGTCGCCGAAATCCCGGGAACTCAGGGAGAATTTCAAGAAAACAAATGCGTAGGTCTGCCTTCCTCACAAGGTCCCCAGTATCAAAAGGTGACAGTCTCTACGTGGGGACGATTGGGCGTGGGGGGGACTGCGAGTGGGGTGCAAGGACTGATTTTTGATGCCTGCGCCTTCGATCCCGGGCACCAAGATATGTTAACCGGAAAACGATATTTTTCCTTAAAAACCACGGACACACTCATTCGGCTGATGGCCCATCGATGGGCGGATGAATTGGTCTACCGTTACACGGGAGAACAAGGGATTGCACGAACAAAAATCGCCTTTGTCGGGGAGAAAAGCAATGGGCGGGAACTGTTCGTGATGGATTATGACGGGTATGATCCACAACAGGTCACGGCAGATGGATACCTGAATCTGATGCCGGCTTGGTCGCCGGATCGAAAATCCCTAGTGTATACCGCGTATCGTGACCGGAAACAGCAGATCATGAGACGTGATTTGGGCACCGGGCGTGAAGAAATCTTGGTTTCTCCAGAGAGTTTAAACATTACGCCCAGTTTTTCTCCGAACGGGAAACTTCTGACTTATTCCGCTGCCCAGGAGGGCAATTCCGATATCTTTCAATTAGAATTGGACACGCGAACCGTCAAGCAGTTAACCTCCCATGATAGCGCGGATCTTTCCCCATCCTGGTCACCCGACGGACGTAAGTTGGCATTCACCTCAGACCGAGGGGGCCGTCCACAAATCTATCTTATGGATGCCGACGGCTCCAATGTTCACCGTTTGACCTACGATGGCGACTATAATGCCGCCCCGGCCTGGTCCCCCAAAGGCAATTGGATCGTGTATGTCTGCCGGGTACCTTCGGAGGGTTTTAAATTATGCAGAATTTCCCCGAACGGGGAACGTCGCGCCCAAATTACCACGGGACAAAGCATTGACGATTCCCCGTCATGGGCACCGAATGGACGTCACCTGGTTTTTAGTTCCATTCGCCGTGGAGAAAGTCAGCTGTATATGATTACAGTTGATGGCAAGGGATTAGAGAAGATTTCAGCAATGGAGAGTCACTTAAGCTCTCCCTCGTGGTCGCCGTTTCAACCATAACACCTATCGGTCTTCCATGTAGATGAGTTCGTAGTTTTTCAAAAAAGGAGTCAAGAGATGTATCCAGCAGTTCACACGATGACAATCATTGGAATCATGAGTCTGGCCATGGTCTCCCTGACCGGATGTGCAGAAAAGCGGGTTCATGTGGCCACCCTTTCAGGATCTCCCGGAGAGCGCATGGAGTCAGAAGCGGACAATCAGACAACCGCTGATGACACGCAGGGCCTTCAAGGTCTCGCCGTTGACGAATCCAATCTTGGGGGAAAGACTTCCAACACTGACTTGGACCTGACAAAGATTCCTGATCCAGTCCCTATGGCGGAACCTGCCTTAACTCACTCCGAAACCCCGCCAACGACGATGGCAGATTCCACATCGTCAAACGAGGGGAGCGGTCTTCCTCTTCAAGATGGCTCAAGTCTGAATACCCAGTCCAGCACTTCTCCTCAGAACGCCGGTTCCGGCAATTTTGGGGATCTCCCACAGACCGCATTTTCTGATGTGGGATCAGGGAATGGCGAGAATACAGCCTCATCATTTCAGGACGTCTCCTCTCAAAACCCAGCATCTCAATCCGATACCTCCTCATCACAGATGGAGACCGCTCCTCCAGGCATTGCAGATCCCGACTTGGAACAAGTCCCAGGCAATCTTCATGTGGCCAAAGCCGAACCTTCCGATGCCCTTCAAGATCAATTGGAGCGCATGAAAAGCGAAGAACTGGCCGCCGTATCCGCAGGGCTGGAAGATGTATTCTTTCAGTTTGACAGTTGGACGTTAACCGGAGAAGGCAAGCAGGCTTTGGAGCGAAATATGGGGTGGTTACAGAATGATCCTTCCGCCAGATTGCTTATTGAAGGACATGCGGATCAACGAGGCACGCAAGCCTACAATATGATTTTAGGCAAAAAGCGGGCTGGAGCTATTCGTGATTATCTCAATGAATTAGGAGTGGACCAGAGTCGCCTTTCGATCATTTCTTATGGAAAGGACAAACCATTCTGCCAGGATCCCACAGAGGTGTGCCACCAACTCAACCGTCGCGGGCACCTTCTCGTACAAACCCCCTGATAAATGTTGCGGCTCCGATTCGCATCGATTATTCAATTTCCCTGATCAAGAAGGAGGATCTCGGATACTGTGAACATTGGCTTTCGTCGAATGGCAAATGTGCTCCCTCACACCAAACCTGCTTGCCTGGCAAGAATGCTTGGGGTGTGTTTCACGCTCATGATTGGACCGGGCTGTATCGCACAACAAGCCGATTTGGCCAAGATTCAAAAAGATTTGGAAACTCAAATTAGTAAAATCAAAGAGGAAAAACGGGCTCTTGGGTCCCAGGTGGAAGACGCCAAAACCGCCATCTCGGACTCACAAACCCTGATTGCTCAACAAAAAGCCGATATGGCCAAGCTGAGAAGTGATTTGGCGCCATTGAATCAGCAGGTCAAACTTCTCCGTGAACAGGACCTCACCAGTTTGTATGGAAAAAATGAGGTAGTCGAAAAACGGATTCGTGACCTGGAAAACTCTCTCAAGCAACAGAGTGATTCCGTGCAAGCGCTCGGAGACACCGTGACAACCCAGGGAGACCAATTACAGTCCGCCCAAGCTCAGACCACCGCTCTGATCCAACAGGTAGACGAGAAGAATCAAGCACTGACGAATACCATGGGCGAATTTCAGAAATCCCTGACGCAATTTAAAGAAGTCATGGGAGATGTGGGGACCAAACTGCAAGGGCAACGGGAAGATTTGACGGCTCAACATACAAGCACGGTGGCACACGACGAACGTCTTCAAACGCTCGACACGAGCACCAAGGAGTTGTCACAAGGTCTTACCCAATTACGGGAAGCGATGGAACAATCCGGAACGCTATTGGGGGGAAGACTTGATGAACAAGGCGTCAAGGTCAATCACCTTCAAGAACAAACGACGACCTTGCAAGATAAATTAGAAAAGGATACCCAGGCTTTGCGAGCCTACTTGGAGAAAGATGTTCAGGCAGCCCTCACGCAAGTGGTCAAAGATGTCGAGTCGCAGCAGCAGCCGGTTCACGGACATATTGAAGCGCTCCAAAAGGATATGGAAATTCTCGGGACCCATGTTCAAGCCGATGCGACCCAGGTGCAAGAGCTTTCCCAATCCGTCCTGAAACTCAGAGAAGCGCAGGATGTTATGGGAAGCTTGTTGGGTAAACGGGGCGATGAGATCATTCAGCAGGCGGGAAGACTATCAGAACGGATGACTGTGCTCGAATCTCACCAATCCGAACTCACCCAGCAATTACAATCCAATACGCAAAAAACCGGTACCCATCTCACTGAAGTCACGGCAAGTCTCAAATCACTCTCTCAGGCATTTGAACAGACCACCCAATCCCTTGGCAACCGGATCTCCCAACAGGAAGACACCCTCAAAAAGTTTCAACAGACGGCCCAGCAATTTGACCAGTTACAGCAGAAAACGGCCGGGCAAGTGGCCGAGATGAAAACCGCCGTTAATATGACCGATCAATTGCGGCAATCGATTGAGGAGATCTCCAAGCGATTACAGGACCTGGAAATTCATCAATCCGGTCTGGTCGGCAAACTTGATTCAGACGCCCAAAACACGAATACACACCTCAAGGAGGTGAATAAGAGTATTGAGTCTGTGGCTCAAGCCCTGGAATCCGTGAGCCACAAGCTCAATACTCGAATGGAAGATCAGGAGCAACGACTGAATCGGGCTATGACAAACTTCCAAAAAGTCCAGGGCGTAGCCGAGGGGTCCCAAGCAAATCTTAATCATCTCAACCAGTTAACAGAAACCGTGAACCAGCTACGCGATGTGGTGAATACGATCGGAACCAAATTGGGAGAGCGGGTGGATGAACATGAAGACCGCCTGGGCCAGTTAGCTCAGCACGTCAACCGCCTTCAAGGCACAAAACCCAAGAAATAGCGGAAGAAGAATGCGATAGCTTTTCCATGTTGGACTAGACAAAATTCCAGAAAAATGACGCTTTTTCTATCCTTCGTTCCTTGATACACTATATGATATGATTAAGTATTGCTCTGAAATCCCGAGAAAGAACGTATGAAGGTATTATCCCATCTCCCCGTAAACCCATTCCAATCATGGAGGATTGGCCTATTGAGCTGGGTCGTGGTTTTTTCCGGTTGTGCCACCGAACCAAACTTGACCGATATCCAAAAGCAGCTACAACTGCTGACCATCCAACAAGAGGCGACTCAAAAACACGAACAGCAAGCGCGGGAACGGCTCGGTACCATCGAATCGCAATTGGATGAGCATGACTTTCTCGTGGGGGAATTGATCAAAACCGAAGAGGAAGCCAGCCTCGATACCCGCCACCTTCTTGAAAAACTTGAGCGAACCAGCAATATGCTTCGGGAACAAATCGAGCAAACCCGGATGACGACCCAGCGAAGAGACCAAGACCTCTCCATTCGCGTCAAGGCTCTGGAAAGCCGTCTGGATAACATGGTGCACCAACCCAGATCTACCCCTGTTGAGGGCATCTCTCCGGGGGCGCCATCGTCTAATTCAGGGAACGGGGCAACGACGACAGATTTAAATAAACCCGTGGATCCCCCCGCAGCCCCCAATACCGAAAACGAGGCCTCGGCCTTTCGGTCGGCCTATAAAGTGTACCTGAATGGAAATTATGAGCGAGCGTCCGTAGAATTCCAGCGCTTCGTGAAACATTATCCCGATACGACTTTGACCCCTCAAGCCTTTTATTACCTGGGCGAATCTCAGTATTTTCAAAAACAATACGATCCCGCCAAACAAACCCTCGAACATGTGGTGACGAGCTATCCTAATAATAAATACCGGATATCCGCTCTCTACAAGCTCGGTCAACTCATGTTGGAAACCGACCAACGGACGAAGGCTCAGGAATTCTGGAATCGAGTCATTCAAGAATTTCCCGAATCCCCTGAAGCCACACACGCCAAGGAACAATTGAAAAAGTCAGGCTTGTCCTAGCCTCTCAAAGGTGGTAGGTTTCGCGTTGACGAGAGACTAGACCGTCGTCTCATCCACTTCTCGTTCTCGACTATGCACTCACCAGCTCAGGGGAAAATTCAGGTCCTTCCTGACGATGTTTCCTGTCGTATTGCGGCAGGAGAAGTGGTGGAACGTCCCGCTTCGGTCGTCAAGGAATTACTGGAGAACAGCCTCGATGCCGGCAGCACACTGATCACCATCGAAGTGGAGGAAGGCGGGCGCCGGCTTATCCGTATCATTGACAATGGAGAGGGCATGAGTCGTTCCGATGCCCAACTGTCTTGTCAGCGGTTTGCCACCAGTAAACTCCGCCATGAAAACGATCTCCACCATCTGAATACGCTCGGATTCCGTGGGGAAGCCTTACCCAGCATCGCTTCAATTTCGCGCTTTCGTCTCAAAACTATCCCCCCAGACTCCCCCGTCGGAACTGAAACCTCGTCGATCGGGGGAACCACCTGGGACATCCAGGATTTTGCGGGAACCCGAGGAACGGAAATTGAAGTCCGGGATGTCTTTTTCAACACCCCGGGACGGCTCAAATTTCTCAAATCCGTTCCTACCGAATTTTCTAAAATCTGTTATGTGGTGCAACAAGCCGCGTTGGTCAATCCAACCGTTCACTTCCGGTTATTTCATCAAGGAAATAAGGTCTTTGAGTATCCGACGGCCACCACGACACAAGATCGGTTATTACAAGTTTACGGAACGGCTTTTCTCGAGCGGTATGTCCCTCTGGCCCATCAGAGTCAGGGGGTCCAGTTAGCAGGATTTACCGTGAGTCCCCATTTCGCCAGAAATACCAGATCCCCCCAAGAAATTTTCGTCAATCGTCGGGCAGTCAAGAATTCGACCATTGCGCATGCCATTCAGGAAGGCTATGGGTCGTTTCTCCCCAAAGGTCGACAACCACAATACATTCTTTTCCTGACTCTTGATCCTGATAGCCTGGATGTCAATGTTCACCCCACCAAACGTGAAGTACGATTTTCACGACCGGAGATCATCCATAGCGGGATCCGCCAAGCCATAAAAAATGTTTTTTTTGAGGCTCCAACCCAAAAGACTTTCCTGCGGGAAACTCCGGAAATCACTCTGACCGAACCTGTCACATCACGCGGATTGAAGCCATCCTTCTGGTCTCCCGCTTCCTCCAACACGAGATCAGCAGGCCATTCTCCCACATCCACTCCGACCGGCAGGGCTTTATCGTTATTGGTGCAGGAACCAACTACGCCCTACGCTTCGCCAGAACAGCCTTGTTCGATTTATCCACTTGGTCAAATTCACCACACGTATCTCTTGGGCCAAATTGACGACGATCTCTATATTATCGATCAACATACCGCTCACGAACGGGTCCTCTTTGAACGACTGTTACGCAACTGGGCCAACCGTGAACTCTCCCAACAAGGTCTGTTGATCCCTGAGCCTCTTGAACTCCCTCCCCATCAACAGAGCCAATTAGAGGAATGGCTGCCCACCTTCGAAAAAGTCGGATTGCAGATTGAGCGATTTGGTCAAACCGCCTACGTTGTCCGTAGCGTCCCTTCAATATTGGGATCGGTATCCGTAGGTCCGTTGGTCATGGAATTGCTGGAAGAACTCACCGAATGGCGTTCACAGGATTCACTGGAAAAAGCCCTTCGACCGATTTTTGCCACGATGGCCTGTCAATGCGCCGTCCAGGCCGGACGGGCCATGTCACACCCGGAGATTCATACTCTTCTCCAGGATTGGGCACAAGAACGCTTTCCCATGACCTGTCCTCATGGACGTCGGATTGCCCTCCGCCATTCTGTTCAAGAGTTACAGACCCTCTTTGCACGGCCAACCTGACGGCATCTCCTCATGGTCACAGGCCAGCTCATCAAAACCCGGCGCCCGGTCATCGCGATTGTTGGTCCTACCGCTATTGGGAAAAGCCGAATTGGCATCCAGATCGCCAAGCAGTTACAGACCGAAATCCTCACCGCCGACTCCAGACAGGTGTTTCGGGATATGGATATCGGCACAGACAAACCGAGCTTCAGTGAGCGCCAAGGGGTTCCTCATCGATTAATCGATCTGGTGAATCCGGATCAACCATTCAACACCGGTGATTTCAGACAAGCCGCCATCCCCGAGATCGCGCGACTCCACCAATCGGGAAAAATCCCGCTGGTGATCGGCGGAACCGGGTTATATATTCGAACCCTCTTACGGGGCCTATGCCCGGGCCCACCTGCCGACTGGGCTCTTCGAAAGCAAATGGCGGAGGACGTCAGGCATCATGGTCCACAGTATTTGTTCAATCAGTTGCAGCGAGTCGACCCTGCGTTGGCTCAACGGCTCCATCCCAACGATCAACCGAAAATTCAACGGGCCTTGGAAGTGTTTACTATTTTGGGTAAACCCTTTTCGCATATCCAAGCCGAACACCGATTTACCGATGCGCCATACCCATATCTATTGATTGGATTGACTATGAATCGGTCGACTCTCTATGAACGGATTGACACCAGAGTGGAGTGGGAAATAACCAAAGGACTGATTCAGGAAACGCAACAGCTATTGAATCGTGGATATACCAGGGAACTGGGCTCCATGAAGGGGTTGGGGTATAAACAATTTTCCGGATATCTCGCCGGAGAATATTCCTATGAGGAAGCCGTCCGGATTCTCAAACGCGATACGCGACGTTTTGCCAAGCGACAAATGACCTGGTTTGCCAAAGAGCCGGGAATTCAATGGTTATCCATCGCCCCGTCGGATGTTCCCGACCGTGCCGCAGCTCTCGTTATTGACCGAATCATCGATTTTTGTCTATCCCTGGAGATGGATCCCTTGAACACTATCCGCCTTCCAGAAAAATCACATAAGACTAACCATTCATGGTAGATCATGATACAATCATTCCACGTTTGACAGGACAGCCGACTCACACCCGGGAAGTCTCCCAGATTTTTTCAAAAGATCTCGCAGGGACATTGGGATTTCCGGCGAGATTCCTGCTTGTGTTCTGAAATCTTCGTGAAGGTATTTTTCACACGTTACGAGGTGACCGGTGGCAACGCGAAAGACAACGCTTCGTGCCCCTCAAGCCCAGATAGGCGTCATCGGGGGGAGCGGGCTCTACCAGATGCCTGGCATCACACATATGAAAGAAATCCGGGTTTCCACACCTTTTGGAAGCCCCTCCGATCCCATTAAAGTTGGCACCTTCCAAGGCTTGCGGGTGGCGTTTCTGGCACGCCACGGGCGAGACCATCGAATCATGCCTACCGCGATTAATTATCGCGCCAACATCCACGCACTGAAGTCACTCGGCGTCACTCGCATCTTTTCCGTCAGTGCGGTGGGGAGCATGAAAGAAACCATCCGTCCGGGAGATTGTGTGCTGCCGGATCAATTTCTTGACCGCACCACCCAACGGGCCGGTACGTTTTTCGATCAAGGAGTTGTGGCCCACGTGGCATTTGCCGATCCCATCTGCCACTCCCTGTCTGACATCCTCTGGCAAGCGACACACCCCCATCCAGTTGCCGTCCATCGTCCAGGGACGTATTTATGCATCGAAGGCCCGCAATTTTCCACCAAAGCGGAATCGCTGCTCTACCGACAATGGGGAGTCGATGTCATCGGCATGACCAATATTCCCGAAGCCAAATTGGCCCGTGAAGCGGAATTATGTTATGCCACCTTGGCTTTGGTGACCGATTACGATTGTTGGCATGAAACGGAAGAAGCGGTGTCGGTTGGCGGCATCCTCGAGATCATGCACAAGAATGTGGAAATGGCTCAACTCGTATTGGCCAAAGCCATCGAGTTGACCGATGGGCTCGGACCCTGCACCTGCCACACCGCCTTGGAACATGCGGTGATTACTCCGCTGTCTTCGCTCACGGCCACCGCCAAAAAACGTTATCAGGTGCTGTTGCGGCGATATTTATCTACACACCTTCGAACCCAAAAGAGGTAACGGTTATGAGCAATTTGCTTGTCGTAGGATCGGTGGCGTTTGACTCGGTTCGAACGCCTTTCGGAGAAGTGTCGAATGTGCTAGGAGGCTCCGCCACCTACTTTTCCACTTCGGCAAGTTTCTTTACGCAGGTTGATCTAATTGCAGTGGTGGGAGACGATTTCCCCGAAGAACATATCCGATTTCTTTCCGGACGGGGAATTAACCTGGAAGGATTGGAACGACGACCGGGAAAAACGTTTCGATGGCGAGGGGAATACTCCTATCAATTGAATGAGGCCCAGACCCTGGAAACCCATTTAAACGTGCTGGAAACTTTTCGACCAAAAATTCCCAGTCAATTCACCACACCGAAAACCCTGTTTCTCGGGAATATTGATCCGGAGTTGCAATTGGATGTCCTCCAAAAGGTTACCCGTCCTTCCATCGTCGCATTGGACACCATGAATTTTTGGATCGACAGCAAACGGGAGGCTCTCTGGAAAGTCCTGGAGAAGATCGATATCTTGATTATTAACGATGGAGAAGCCCGAGCCCTCGGACAAGACCCCAACCTCGTCCAAGTTGCTAAAACGATTCTCTCACGTGGCCCCAAAACGGTTATCATCAAACGTGGAGAGTATGGCGTCTTGATGTTTCACCCCAAAGGCATCTTCGGAGCGCCCGCCTATCCGCTGGAAGCTGTCAAAGATCCGACGGGAGCGGGAGATACCTTTGCCGGGGGATTCATGGGCTATTTGACGGCTACAGGAAATTTTTCCGAATCAGGGCTTCGACAAGCCATCATTTTCGGCAGCGTGATGGCCTCATTTAATGTGGAGGCCTTTAGCCTCGACCGGATGAAACAATTGACCAGGGATGAAATTGACGAACGCTTCCGATCTTTCAAACAACTGACTCATTTTGACAATCTTTCGTAGGAGCCAACCCTGGCGAGCCACTCTATGGAAGGTTTCGGAGGATTTTTACAACAAGCCAGGAAAAAGAAGCGGCTTTCGTTGGAAGACGTGGCTTCCCAAACCCGTATCCAACAAAGATACCTGGAGGCCCTTGAGGCAGAAGATTTTGGCAATCTTCCCGGCAAAGTGTTTGCCAAAGGATTTGTCCGATCATACGCGAAAGCGATTGGGGTGGATGATGAAGAAGCGCTTCAACGTTTCTTGGATACCTCCAGAAATTTTTATGAACAACACCAACTGGAGCAACAACATCATCATACAAAAGTTCAGGCCGAATACCGGGGCAGATTCAATCGAAACCTGGTGTTGGTATTGTTTGTCGTCCTTGGCATAGGCCTTTTTTATTTTCTCCCGTCCCAGCAACAAGGTTTGGAAATGGGAGAGGAGCCAAGTTCTCCGCCCCCCCAGCATCAGGTGGAAGGTCAACCTCCTCCTACGACCGATGCACCGGAGTCGTCCACGAACCCTCTTGAAACAGCCCCTTCCTTACCAACGCCTTTACCCGATACCGTTGCGGTACCATCACAGCCCATATCTCCCGAGATAGATGCCCCCCTTATACCTGAGGATATTCCGGAGGAACCCCAAATAAAAACTGCTCCACTTTCTCAACCCGGAAATCCAGGTCCGGTTGACCCTCCCCCCGGCTCCACCCCGTCCGGAAGCTATCTCCTGGAAATTGAAGCCACTCAGCTCACCTGGGTTGTCGTGCGCTCAGATAATCAGCCTCCAAACGAAGCACTTCTTCAACCCGGTCAACGCATCACCTGGAAGGCCTCAAACCAGTTTTTACTTACGCTCGGCAATGCCGCCGGTGTGGTTATTCGATTAAACGGAGAGCCCCAAGGCCCATTCGGCAAACCCGGTCAAGTGGTTCGAGATATTCTCATCAAACCCTAAGCAAGAGTCCTTCACGCCTACTGCTCGCAATTAGTTCTAATTCTGTGCCAACGGAAAAGGATCGCTCACACTCCATGTCTCGCGGCGTTTTGCTCAAGCTCACATAGCCTTAACATAGAACTATTGCCCTTCATCTAATTTTTTTCGAGTCGGAGCCGCTCTGTTAATCTCTAATCCAATGGAGTCTTTTTCAGGTTGCAATCATCCAAGTCTGTATATCTGGACTTTGCGCAGCAGGGATGGTTGGATTGAAGGGGGGTTATCAGAAAAGTTGAAATATTTTCCGATTCTGTCCTGCGGAACTTACTGTCAATTGCTCCCGGAGTTTGCGCCTGGACTCCGCATTCGGTCTCCAGCAACGGATAGACCACTCCTACCGCCTTAAGGGCTTCCCCCCCCTTATTCCATTTGAACGCAGGAGTCGTGAGTCCTATCGAACATACAAAAACCCTGATTTTGGGAATACCATCCTTTCTTGACAGTCTAAAAAATCGATTGATATAGTAAAAAGGTTTGAGTGGTTTTGGAATATTTTATATTGGTGTTCCACCCTCTTAGACACCCCAAACCGGAAAATTGGAAAATGAGGGGCACTGAACTATCACCCTTCAGAGTTATTATGGTTTCATCAACTCTGTTTAACGTAAGGAGGCTTGCATGAAGTTTTCGATGAAAGTGCTTGGAATGTTGACGGCTGCTATGTTCCTCAGTTCAGGATTGGCCATTGCAGGCCCTGAGAAGGATCCAGAATCCCCACGTGTGCCTGCGGACCAACGAGCCGCGGCCAAAAAGGATAAGTCTCCGTTGTACGATAAGGCCGAAGATGCTTCGGCTGAAATCGTGGCGGAAGGAAAGGCGATATTCGAGGGCAAAGGCACCTGTGTCAATTGTCACGGAAAAAGTGGTACGGGCGATGGGCCGGCAGGGGCGGTATTGAACCCAGGTCCACGGAATTTTACCAATTGCAAATTCCACAAGAAACGGAAAGACGGTGAGCTCATGTGGGTGATCAAGAACGGGAGCCCCGGTACCGGAATGGTCCCCTTGGTGCCAGCTACCATTAGCGAAGAAGAAGCGTGGAAAGTCATTGCTTACGAACGGAGCTTCTGCAAAAAGTAATTTTTTCCACCACTTTTGATCTTGAAAACCCCCGTTGGGTTCAACCCAACGGGGGTTTTTTTATGAAAATCATTCCACAATTATCGACCCGGCAGATTTGCCCGTTGACACCCTTTCAGCCCCTTGACTAGACTCAAGTCCAGACGTTGAACACGCCCGTTGAAATCGAATCATATTTCGAAAAGGAGATCACACCAGTTATGGCAAAAAAACGCTCTCTCACGGATGACGCCGCCACGTTAAAAGAAAAAATTCGAACCTCGGCACAGGAAAGTGTAAATCCTGGGGGACAGCATAAAATCCGTTCTTTGCGAAAACGGCTGAAACGGGCGCAACGCAAACTTCGGATAACTCGACAGCGTGCAGAGGGGCCAAAAAATAAAAAGTCCGGGACCGAGACGTAAATACGTTTTTCTCTCACGATATCCACCACACAGGACTACTTCGGTAGGAGGTCATACGCCATGAAAAATAATCAAGAGCAGCAAGATCAGATAGATGACGAGTTTTCCGACCAAACCGAATTCGTATCGCTGGCGGGAAAAGAAACATTGCCCAAGGAGGACGAGGTCGATCAGTTGGCCGACGCCATCACGGCCGAATCCCAAGAAGAGCCGACAGAAGCATCTGCAGAAGTGGATGGAGAAGCCAACGAAGAGCAGGCTGAGGTGCTGGAAGAAGAGCAAGTCAAAGATGAAATCGATATACAAATAGATCTATTGGGAGATTCGGATTGGGTCGTCCGTCGGGAAGCTGCGATCACGTTGGGAGAAATGGGAGATGAACGGTGCATCGAACCCCTTGCGAAATGCCTCCGGGATGGAGACTGGCAAGTCCGAGATGCGGCAGTGGAAGCCTTGGCTATGATCGGCTCCCCGGCCGTCG
>JALDRK010000008.1 GCA_031315915.1 Nitrospirales bacterium | reverse complement strand
GAGTGCCGAAGGAGGGCTGGAAGGCACGTTCAGCGAAATCGCCAGTCTGCTGGGCGTCCAACTCGGCCTTCAAAGCACTATCAATCGCCTTGACGAGATCGGCGGACCGTCGAGTGAACCTCATGTGCCTGTGGGGTGGGCGTGGGCAATGGATGCTCCTTTTCAGTGGACCAAACAGGTGGCCAGCCACTTCGGCGGCACCCGCAATCCCATGGTCGTACATTGGCCCAAGGGAATTTCAGCTCGTGGTGAGACCCGCACCCAGTTCCACCACGTGATCGATGTGGTGCCGACGATTTTGGAGGCCGCTCACATCGCCGAACCAAAGATCGTGAACGGCATTCCGCAGAAGCCCATCGAAGGGACGTCGATGCTGTACACCTTCGAGAACGGGGAGGCCAAAGGTCGCCGGACGACGCAGTATTTCGAAATGTTCACCAACCGGGCGATCTATCACGACGGATGGGTGGCCGCAAGCCACTTCGGCGTTCCATGGGACACGCAAAGTCGTTCCGGCGATTTCCTCAATGCTCCCTGGGAGCTATACAACATCGAAGAAGACTTCAGCCAGGCGGACGACCTTGCCGCAAAACACCCCGACAAGCTGAAAGAGTTGCAGGCGTTGTTCCTTGAAGAAGCGCAAAAATACAACGTCTTGCCGCTCGATCCGAGGTTTGCCGAGCGGTTCGACCCCAAGCTCAGAGTGGGAGGAGAGCCGAGAACGACCTGGACCTATTACGGCAACACCGTCTGGCTGCCTGAACCGGTCGGGCCGCAACTCTTTCCACGGGGACATCGTATCACGGCAGAATTAACTATCCCCACGGGGGGAGCCGAGGGCGTGATCGCCTGCGCCGGAGCCTTCTCTGCGGGCTGGTCATTGTATGTCAAAGACGGGAAACCCCATTTCCGGTACACCTTCTTCGACATTGCCGATGTCACCATTCCAGGCACGGTCACGCTCTCGGAGGGAAAAGTCACGCTCAAGACCGAATTCACGCCGGATGGGTCGAAAGAGGGCGGTGGTATCTTGAAACTCGTTGTGAATGACCGACCGGCCGGCGAAGGGCAACTGAAACGGTCCATTTTCCGCCATGGATTGGAACCGTTTGAGATCGGCCGCGATTCGATCACGCCGGTCGATCCTGTCTATAAGAATAAAGGGAAATTCGAATTCACGGGCAAGATCGAAAAAGTAACCTTCGCCCTGCAGCAATAAACCATCGAGATCCCGAGGAGAACGGGCATCAGGGCCATCGTGAAGATTTCGACCGAGCGTGAGAGGAGATGATCAATCAAGAACCGTGGAACCCTGGTTTTCTTTGTCTTCTCGATCCAGGAACGGGCTTACACCTTGCCGATCTGGTATAGGCCGTTACAAAAATAACGGAGGACTATCCAATGCGAAAGGCACTACTGTTTACTCTCCTATGGTGCATGACCATGCTGCTCCATTTACCGATCGTTGAGGCCTCCGACAAGCCCAACATTCTGGTCATCTGGGGCGACGACGTAGGAATGTGGAACATTAGCGCGTATCACCGTGGAATGATGGGCGGGTCAACTCCACACATTGACCGGATTGCCAAAGAAGGCATGATATTCATGGATCACTACGCACAGGCATCATGTACCGCAGGTCGCTCCGCGTTTATAACGGGTCAATATCCCATTCGTCTTGGTTTGTCTACGGTAGGGTTGCCGGGATCACCCATTGGTCTGCAAAAAGAAGACCCGACTTTAGCTGAGATGCTCAAACCATTAGGTTACACCACGGGACAGTTCGGCAAGAATCACTTGGGTGACCGTGACGAGTTTTTACCCACTGCTCACGGCTTCGACGAATTTTTCGGCATTCTCTACCACTTAAACGCCGGCGAGTATGAAGAACAATATGATTTTCCCAAAGACCCGAAAGTCGCCAAACAGTTTGCTCAGCGCGGCGTCATTCATTCTTGGGCTTTGGAAAATGGCAAACAGAAAATAGAGGACAAAGGAAAATTCGGTCGAGAACGGCAGCGCACGCTCGACCAAGAAGTGTTGGTGGAGTCCCTGCGATTCATTCGTGATGCCGTTAAGGCAGGAAAACCCTTTTTTGTTTGGCACAACACCACACGCATGCACTACCGCACCAACCTTTCGCCGGAATATGAGGGTGTGACAGGTTATGGCCTTTACGCCGATGGGATGAAGGAACTCGACGACGATGTGGGCGAGCTTCTTAAATTGCTGGACGAGCTCGGCGTCGCGGACAACACCATGGTGATGTTTTCGACCGATAACGGTGCAGCCTCGAACAGTTGGCCCGACGGTGGCAACCAGCCGTTTCGGGGTGAAAAGGGTGTCGGTGGTTACGAAGGGGGATTCCGTGTGCCTATGGTGGTGAAATGGCCCGGCGTCATTCCGCAAGGATCCGCCACGGGTGAGTTTATGACGATGGAGGACTGGGTCCCGACAATCATGGGCCAGCTCGGCCAACCCAACCTCAAAGAGCAGTTCCTGGACGGGCACAAAATCGGCGATCTGGCGTACCGCGTGCATCTGGACGGCTACGACCAGAGCGATATCTTGACAGCAAGTGGTCCGACCAAGCGGCGCGAATTCTTTTACTTTACGGAGACCAAGTTCCACGGAGTTCGTTTCGCCGACTGGAAATTTTTGTTCACGGAACAGGACAAGTGGTTTAATGGCGTCAAGAACGATCTAGTCACCCCCTTGATAACAAACCTTAAGCTCGACCCGTTCGAGCGTTTTCACGAGGCACGTGGCTTCGATGAATGGCAGGAGAACCGGTCGTGGACGCTCGCACCGGCGATCAAGGTTGTCCAGAATTTCTTCAACTCCTTTAAGGCATATCCTCCGCGTCAGGCAAGCTTCGACGTTAATGTCGATGACATCATGCGTGACATGATGGAGCCCAATGTACGCTAAGCGTTCAAACTTGTCGGCGCTCATTTTGGCGGCACCCGCCACCCCATGACCGTCGCATGGCCCAAGGGGATCGAGGCCGACAACGTTCCACGGCTCCAATTTTACCATGTCGTTGATATCGTGCCGACGATTTACAAATTGACCGGGATTGCTCCGTCGTGTGAAGTTAACGGGGTACCACAAGATTCATTCGACGGTATCAGCTTGGTTTACACCTTCGGCGATGCGAAAGCCGATGATCGGCGCACAACGCAGTTCTTCGACATCATGGCCGGCAGAGGGATTTATCATGATGGCCGGTTTATCGACGCCATGGGTCCGCCTGAACCGTGGGTTGGGGGAGTGCCGGAAGGAATAAAAAAATGGTCGCTCGAGAAGGAGATGTGGGAACTCTACAATATAAGAGGAGGATTGGAGTCAAGCCGATGATCTGACCGACAAGATACCCGAAAAGCTGGAGTTGGACCAGTATGACCAGACGACGTTCCCCTTCACTATCACCATCGGTACGACCAACATTGTGTATCCCAAAGAGTGAATCCACCCTAGGTTGTACGGAGTGTAGAAAACGAATGGACTCTAAGGATACATTCGGTGTACCGGACGGAGTATGAGTGGATGGAAAAAAATATTTTCAAGCTCACGTGGATTTTGGTTTTGTGGTTGAAACACGCAGGCGTCGTAACCCCTGCCCTCAACCTTAATTCAACTCCTCGTCCTTCCAGTATTTCGTTCCCTGAATAGTGGCTTGAAGCGCCAGTCCGTTCTCCGTGATCTGATACAGTTTTACCCCTGGACCCACATCGATCGCGCCGGCCACGGCCACCCCTTTTTCCCCGCCCTTCGCCGCGACATCCGCTTGAGCGCCGGCCTGCCATCCCGTTTCCACGAAGGTGGAGAAGGCTTCCCGTGTGGAGAAAACAAACACTCCCCGAAAATCTTTCACGCCGAGGCCTAACCCGACACCAGCCGACAGCATTTTCATATAGATGTCTTTTCCCGATTCATTATCGTGTGCGATGCCCCACCCATTCCCGGTGGAAACCATCAAGAGGTTGATTCCCGTGTTACTGAAGACGGCATATCCGACCGCCGCCTTCAGATCTGCTTTGGCCTGGGGCTCCAATTCATACAGTTTCGCCAAGGTGTTCTGGGTCATAGTCCGAACCGCTTCCCGCTTCTCAATGGGTGTCGCTCCTTTGGGACCTGCACATCCGGACAGGAGAAAGAACAACATCGGAACAATCACAAGCACAGAATTGGCTATTTTCATAAATTTCCTCTCATTTCAAATACCGGGTATGAAAACATATATTGTTCAAGGGAATTTTTCAAGCATGATGCAATCGGAAAATGGAAGAAGTGGAGGATGACCGTGCTGCCAATGCGTCCATACGAAAATGGATACGGTTATTATGGAGAGAGAAGGTTAGAAAACTCCGACACGAGTTAATCGAGCGATGGCCTGAATTTCAGAGCCAATCCAACATACAAGCTGGAGTCCACGTCAAAATCCACATTTTCAATTTTCGAACCGGACAATCTCAATCCACGCATTCCACCGACACCTGCGTCGAGGCTTGCCCAGAAATTCGAAATCACTCGGCGCTCTATGCCCAGGCTGAAATCCCAGGCGTCCAGGTTTAACGCGACATTGCCGTTTCCGTTATTGACAGACCAGGAAGATCCGGATGGGGATGCTCCCAGGCGGAGCAACCATTCCGGCGTCGGCGCATAGTAGATCCCCGGCCAGGGCATGATGAAACTGAATGTCCAGTGCTCGTTCAGCGACCAGGATACGCCAAGATACGGGAGATACAAGTTCCCGTCCGGCGCGATATCGGCAAAGAATCCGAATGCCCACCACAGACGCTCGTTCTGGACGTAACGGCCGAAGGCGCCTCCCATGTATTGCCAGCTCAACTCCCCGTTGTCCAAGGAGCTGAAGTTGGCCAACGGCATGAAGAAGGCGGCGGCTTGCCAGTCAGGATTGACTTGTCGCAACCACCCCACGGGCAACCCAACGCTTGTGACGTGAAACGAGTTGATTGATGATTTGCGTACGTTAAATTCCGATCGATTTAAATATTCACCCACGATCAGGACGTCCCGCTCTCCCAGTAAAAACGGAATCCCTGCGCCTTGATAAACGGTTGTGACATCATACTTCAGGGACATTCCGCGACCGTCGCCGTGGACTTTCGCGTTATCGTAGTAACCTGCGCCTAAGATCGCTAAGGGGGTAAACGGCACATTCGATCGTGCACGGGGAAACTCGATCCGGCTCTGCGCAAAATCTTCGATGGTCTTTTGAATGAACCCTCGTTCCTCCGCAGCGACATGAAGCACGTGTAATACCGATAGTAACAACGCGAAACCGAACGCTCGACGCAGATGGGTCATGACAGGAATTCTTGGTCTCTGACTTAGCATTTCGGGGACATCCATAGACAACGAGGACATAGCGGTTCTCGATGAGCCATCGAACAGGTTTTGAAGAAATGTCAATCAAACTGGTTTGGGCCGGCGAAAATATAGCAGAACGAAGAATTCCTTGGCACGAGAAAAACGCGGTTTCCGCCGTACATTGAACTCAGTCGGGCTATTCGTTATTCTGAGAATCTCTCCCTGATAAAGTTCAAGGCTTTGTACGTACCGACTCCCCGGTTTAGGAGAATTGATTGCCGCAATGCCAAGCTTCATGTAGCGGTAGCGATTCCGACGGGGTAGTCGCGCATAAGCGCATAGGAGGGTGAACGGTCCCAATTAGATCCGATCAGTGCTTTGGAAAACACCGGCGTGTAAGATCAGAAGGCAACCAAGTAGCAATGGCCACCACGCGATACCATGACGGGGGCCATGTATCGTCCAATATGACCAAGGCAATGCGTAAGGGAATACCGTGCGTAATTGCTACGGTGTTCATTGTGATTCTTGTGACCAATCCGGAACCATTTTCTCATGCCCGGCAATCCTCTGATCGTATCGGATCGTGTCCCAGGCCAATGACGTGTGCTCCAGTTTCTCCGGCCGTCCGACTGGGGCCTCCGAAACCGGCTGCGGCGACTAGCCATCAATTCGAAGCGCCCCCATTGTTGCTTGCCAAGACCGAAGCCGCACTGTCGTC
Source organism: Nitrospirales bacterium (assembly GCA_031315915.1). Lineage (GTDB taxonomy): Bacteria > Nitrospirota > Nitrospiria > Nitrospirales > UBA8639 > JACKFE01. The sequence continues at coordinate 117,293 of JALDRK010000008.1, read as the reverse complement.
CTTTGAAGCAACTCCCACGAAGATGCCCGAGAAAAAACGCTGGTCGTCATTTCTGCCGCTCATGGCGGAAGAGGCCACCAAGCGCGGCTATCGACTGCCGCTTCCTTTCGGCATCGGTGCCGTGTTTACCGGGCTGGTGAACCGTGACATCGATGTCACGGACGTGCGCGTGGGTGTGAACGGCGCTCGCCCTCAATCCGTGAAGCGATTCGTGAACTTCGGCACCACCAGCACGGTGTTCAACGCCAATGTGAAATTGGATGCCTGGTTACTCCCGTTCCTGAACGTCTATTTCCTTGCAGGGTATGTCAATAATGAAACCACGATCCGCGCCGACATCACGGTCACCAGACCCGGCCCCATTCCCGGAGACTTTGAATTCACCAAAAACATTAAGACACACCTGGAAGGCTTTGTCGGCGGCGGGGGCATGACGCTAGTCGGAGGTTACCGGGATTTCTTTTTTGTGGGAGACGCCAACTATACCCAGACCGACATGGGCTTCGATGACCGTTTTAAGGCATTCATCGCTACGATCCGGGCCGGCTATCAAACCAAGCTGCGTGATGTTCCCTTGCAGGTGTGGATTGGCCAAGGCTACTGGGAAACCACCAACACGGCCAAGGGTCATGCGGATGTGCCGGGTGTCGGCCGGATCGAATTCGAAGCCGATCAAGGCCCGATTTATCCCTGGATGACGGACTTTGGAGCCAATCTTGCCATCACGAAAGAGTTCGGAGCGGTCCTGGACTTCGGGACCGACTGGCACGGTGGGTATCTTTTCGTCGTCACGCCAACTTACCGGTTCTGACGCGAGCTCGACAATTCGGGAATTGCGCAAGGGTTTTTTTCGGGGATCCGGTCGCGGTCTTCGCCAGCAGGTTTCAGCATAAATGGTAAATCGTCAACATAAGGGGACAAAATGTCCACTCACCTGCAGATCCTCATAAGGCTTTCATCATCACAGAAGCCAACTTCCCTCTTTTGGACAGAAGCTCCTGTAAGAAACATGAAACCCAGACGGTATAATTTGCTGTCGATTCGCGGCGGGTCATACGGGTCAAACAGTCTCAGCGTACCGAACAGACGTAAAGCGCCACGATAATGCGGCACAACATAAAATCCGAAGCTGCTGACGATTCATTGTTTACTGTGTTTCGCTTCACGTGCCTGTTGATAGGCGAATTTTGACTTCAGGAAGTCGGCCGGCTTGGTCTGGATTTGCCGAAGCCAGACTGCTTGGACCGCTGTATAGGACGTCGCCTGGTCACCGGCGACGTTGCGGGGATTCATACCTCACCTCATTGATCGATGACCGACGAAAAAGACTCGCGACGCGACAGTCGCTGGGAGCTGCAAGTTGTCTTTTCACGATGGATACATTCAATCCTCTAACAGCCGTTCGCGGCATTTCTGGAGCTCTTTGCGACGCGAATCGCTCACGCCGGGGTATTTCATGTCCAGCGCGTTAAGCTGCTCGAGAACAATCTGGGCGACAATCAGTCGCATGGTTTTCTTGTCATCGGCCGGAACCACGAACCAGGGCGAATGTTCGGTCGAGGTGGCATTGATGGCGTCTTCGTAGGCCTGTTGATAATCGTCCCAGAACCGGCGTTCCGCAACGTCGCTTTCGGAAAACTTCCAATTCTTATCGGGCTCGTCGATGCGCTGGAGAAACCTTACCCGCTGTTCGTCGCGTGAGAGGTGCAGGAAAAACTTCAGGACCTTTGTTCCGTTCCGCCAAAGATGTTTCTCAAAATCCCGAATGGACTCGTAGCGGTGCTTCCAGAACTTGTCCATGTCGCGGGTAGTTTCGGCGGGCAACTGCTGCATCATATGCACAATCTCCGGATGCACCTTCACCACCAGCACTTCTTCGTAATACGATCGGTTGAAGATGCCTATCCGGCCCCGCTCGGGCAGGCGAATCGTTGTCCGCCAGAGGAAATCGTGGTCGAGTTCTCCGGCACTCGGCTGTTTGAACGCATACACCGCGATGCCATGGGCATTGACGCCCGACATGATCGTTCGAATCGTCCCATCCTTTCCAGCCGAATCCATCGCCTGAAAGATCAGCAGCATACTGTACCGATTATGCGCGTACATCATCCGCTGCAGATCGTTGATCTTATCTTGAAACTCCTCGATCAGATCCCGGTAGTGCGTCTTGTTCTTATAGACGGCCTTGATCTTCGTCTTCCGTTCTTGGAGTTTGCATGTTTTCTTTCCGGTATTGATAAAATCGTCGGTCTTGACGGAAGAACGCTGACTCATAGGTTATTCCCCAATCGCTTGATGACACGAGAGGAACAAGGCGAAAAACCGCAGGTAGTCGCTCAAGATGAGCTGAGCCAAGATAGTGCCACCTTGGTCTACGATGGTCAAGGTTTATCACAAAAACCGATTGACTTATGCCGGTAGTATCTTTCATAAAACATTACACTTCACTCTTCCGTCTCTTGAGGAAACCTCATCATGAAACCTACGTTTCAGGAAATACGAAATTGTGACTTTGACATAGATAGAATGGCCGAACAATTACTGGAAGTAGGTTGTCCCTATATTCCATTATGGTTTGGAAATTGCCGTTTTCTACATTTGCTTGACTCATACACCATGGGTATAGCATGACCTGCGGTTCTCAAAAGCTCCCCCCGATCTGCCCCGGACTTGATTAGTCAATTTACAAAGGAGGAAATCAATAAAAAAGATTTCTACCATGTTAGTTTTAGCGGCGGCAGCTATGATATTTTTCTGAAGCGTGACGGTCGCCTTCTTTTGAGTCAATCGCACGACTAAATTATGACGGGATAAGGTCATGGATTTCTCTCAGCTTTCCGAATCATGGGCTCATATTCCGATCACCCGGATCGAGGATCTGAGCGATGCCGTGTACGGTGCCGGCCTCGAAGCGATCCAGATGACAACAGGTGCACTGTCGGGCAGTCTGGCCTTCGCGCAAAAGGATGGCGTGCTATACGGTAGCGGCCTTATCAACGGAACGGTCGCCTTGAGCGGACCTCTGTCGCCGGACATGATCACCATCGGTCTGGGGTTGCATATTGCGCCCGGCACGTGGCATTGGATGAATGACGTGGCCACCGGTGACGTCGGAGTATTCCACCCCGGCGACGAGCATGATTCCCGCTATACGCCTGGAACCCTCTATGCGACGCTGTCGATTGACGGAGATCGTCTGGAAGAAGAGGCGGCTCGTGAGGGTTTGGTGCTGGACCGCAAGGCACTCGGGGGCACGGGTGTTCATCCACGGCGCCTGCCCAAGGGCATGATCGCTCAGCTCCGGCGTCAGTTTGAAGGCATTCATTGCGGCCGATCACCGGAACGTCCCCTGGATGCGGGTCTTGGAGAACTCATGCTCAGGGCAGTCATCAACCACTTTGGCCGCTCGCCCTTTGTGTACAACCGGCGAGTGAGTCCCAATGTCCATGCGAGGATCGTCGAAAGAGCGCGCGGCTATATTCTCGAGCACCTTGCAGAACCGATCTCGCTTGATGACATCGCCGCGGCTGCGTACACTTCGCGACGCACCCTCGCTCGTGCATTCGCCGACATTCTGGACGATACGCCGCAGACCTATGTGCGGCGTCTGCGTTTGCATCGCATTCGGCATCACCTCGCCGGCGACGCGGAGCGGGCTTGCACGATAGCGCTAGTGGCCAACCAATGGGGCATGAGCGAACTCGGGCGGATGTCCGGCTGGTATCGCGAACTGTTCGGCGAACGTCCGAGCGAGACGCGGGCGCACGCCCGCAATTCAGAGACCGAACGCCGACCCGTTTCGTACCCTGGAACCCCAATAAGCGCATAGCGCATGTGGTTCCCGATTGCCCATCCTGCCTTAGACAAGGCAGGCTGAGATATCGATGGCAAGGGCGGGGGCGATGAAAGGTACGGGTTTGCCATTTGCCGGATTCAGGACCTCGGCACTGTGTTTCCGGGCGAGGAACTGGAAGCTACCCCAATGGCAGGCCTGATAGGCTCTCTGAGTGAGATTGGCAAAATTCGCATAGACGGGCAGGAAACCGGAATCCTATTTTGTAATCAGAGAGGTCACCGTTGTCAGTGCCAACTGGGACCTTCGAGGTCGTCTACGCGTTCTGATGACGCGCACACGGACGAGAAAATCCGAGAACGCTTAATACGATTCATGCAGGAGGCTATCATGATTCGACAATTTGCACCCTTGACCGCAGTCGTGTCGCTGCTTGGTATTATGGTTTTTCAGTCAACCGCCCGAGCCGACACCGTGCCCCTCGAAAAAGCCACTTTACAAGGCGACGAAACCATCGCTACACCGATCGGCGAGATCGAACTCCTCGACAATTACTTCGACGACGACGCGTCGAAGCGCCTGTTCGATGAGATGGACTATCAGCGCGCCTCGCAGGCCTATATCTGGAGCACACCACTCGTCAGCACGACCACGTGGCGCGACGAGCTGACCAGCACGTTCGGCGTCGAGAACTGGAGCGACTTCGTTGTGCTCAAGACACTGAAGGAGCGCACCGGCATCGTCACCGGCAACCTCACCACGCCGTACATCTTCAACTTCACCAATCTCTCGGACGGCGCGGTGCGAATCGAATACCCGGCAGGCCAGACCGCGGGCGGCGTGCTGGATTTCTGGATGCGATCAGTCTTCGATCTGGGACTGACCGGCCCGGATCAGGGCAAGGGCGGAACCTATATCGTCGTCGGCCCCGAAGATGATCCCACAAAATACCGGGAGGACGGCGTTCAGGTCTTCCAGAGCGACACGAACAATATCATGATCGGGACGCGGGTGATCGATCCGGATCCGAAGTTCTATGATACTTATAAGTCGCAGTATAAGATGGGCCGTGTCGGCGAAGCCCCCAAGCCGTGCAACTTCATCGAGAACTTGGACAGGGAGTGGAGCGGCACCGTGCCGCGCGGCCTCGCATACTGGGAAAGGCTGTCCTCGATCCTGCAGGAAGAACCCGTCCGCGAGATCGACAAGCCTTGGACGGCCATGCTCGAACCGCTTGGTATCGCGAAGAGACAGCCCTTCGCGCCTGATGACCGCCTGAAGAAGATCTTGTTGAAAGGTGCGGCGATGGGCGAGTTGATGACCCGCAACCTGCAGGTTACTCCGCGCTACACTAAACCCTACTGGGACGGCACACAGTGGTACAAGAGCTTCGACTTTCAAGTCGAACAGGAGACCGACACGATCCAGCAGATCGACCAGCGCGCGACCTGGTTCTACGAAGCGATCGGCGCCACTAAGGGTATGGTCAACCCGAAGCCCGGCGCGGGGCAGGTCTACATGACCACTAAGCGCGATAGCCAGGGCCGCATGTTACGCGCGGACAAGAACTACAAGCTGCACGTTCCGGCGAACGTTCCGGTCAAGCAGTTCTGGTCGGTGACGCTCTACAGCGAGAACACGCGGCGGCCCTATGAGAACGGCGGCACCAAGATCAGTGATGTCAGCCTCGGCAGCCGGACCGAGAGCCTGAAGAAGAATGACGACGGCAGCGTCGATCTCTACATCGGCCCAAACGCGCCGCAGGGTATGGAGAGCAACCACCTCAAGACGGTCGGCGACGACGGCTGGTTCGTGTACTTCCGCCTCTACGCTCCGGAGCAGCCGTTCTTCGACAAGTCGTTCAAACTGCCCGACTTTGAGGTCTTGGATTGATTGCGGTCGTGTAGAGATCACCGAGAAACACGCAACCAAAGGAATCAACCATGAAGATACTGACCACTGCAGCAACTCTGAGCATTTTGCTGTTCTTCGCGGGGGCTGCGCACGGGCAGGCCGACCGCTACGAAGCGCTCGCGAATCTGCCTTTCGACGCGGCTACCCAACGAAAAACCTCCCGAACGCTCGATGAGGAACTCTACTTCCAACGAGCCACTCAGACGTATCTGTGGGCGCTTCCTGCAATGAACATGTACGCCATGAAGACCGGCCTGGGCAGTCAGTTCGGATATGGGTACAACGTGGTCTCCGTCTACGAGAAACGTCTCAAGCCGAACACTATCATCACCACGCCTAACTCGGACGTGATCTACGGCCTCGGCTGGGCCGATCTGAGCAAGACCGGCCCCCTTGTGATCGAGGTCCCGGCAGGACTCCAGGGACTCATGGACGACATGTGGCACCGCCCGCTCGAAGGCCCGGTGATCGAGGGCGACCGCCACTACCTCGGCGATCTTGGCCTGCCCGGCCCAGACAAGGGGAAGGGCGGCAAGTATCTTCTCGTCCACGACGGCATGGAGGACGTCCCCGACGCCGACGACTACTACGTCTTCCGCTCGAGAACGAAGGGCATCTTCATCTTCCTCAGAGGATTCTTCAAGTCGGTCAAGAATCTAGAGCCCGGCGTTGAGGCCATCGAGGGGGTGAAGATCTATCCGCTCAAGGGTGAGCGGAAGGAGATGAAGTTTGTCCACGCGTCCGACCTGCCGTCAAACGCCCTCTTCGCGCGCGACTTCAGCTACTTTGAGTCGCTGAACAAGTCCATCCAGGAAGAAGGAATCGACTCGGTCGATCCCTACATGCATGGCATGCTGACGGCGATCGGCATCCGTAAGGGCGAAAAGTTTCAGCCGAGCGAGCGAGAGAAGGAACTCCTCGGCCAGGCCGCAAACACCGCCTGGCGGATGGCTAAGAATATCGCCGCGAATTTCGACAAGCAGCCGAAGGCCTTGTGGTGGGAGGACCGTCAATGGATCGCCCACGCCCACACCAACCTTGACGACTTCATGCACACGTTGCTGGATGAAGAGTTTCACGACCGCGGGACCGGCCACACCGACGTCGACGCCAAGGCGCATATGTTCATCAACCACTATTCAATCAGCACCGGCATGATCTCTTCGGTGGTCGGACTCGGGGCTAAATACGGTAACGCTTACAAGGACAGTGCGGGCGAGTTTCTTATGGGCGACAACACCTACACCATTGCTTTTCCCGCGAATCCACCCGCCGGCCTGTTCTGGTCGCTCACGCTGTACGATGCGGAAACTGCCTCGGGCGTCGAGGCCCCCGGCCAGGAATACCCCTCACTTAACTCGATGAACTCCCTCGTGAAAAACGCCGACGGCTCAATCACCTTCCACGTCGGACCCGAGAAACCGGAAGATGCAAAGAACTTTCTTAAAACCGTTCCGGGCAAGGGCTGGTTCGCGCTGTTCCGTTTTTACGGGCCGACGCAGGCGTTCTTCGACCGCAAGTACAAGCCGGGTGATTTTGTAAAAATCAAATAATAACAAAGCGGGATTCTAGAAGCGGTAGGCACACAGTGGGAGGCATCCTGATTGAGGGATTCGGCTAAACGTTCAATCCGACTATAAAAATCGAGGCAGCCCTTGAGGGACTCCGAGTGGAGATTTTAAGGTAGAGCAAGAAGGTTGAATGCGGTCAAACATTTCGACATCTTCAGGTTTTGCAGGATTGCTTCTGCTCTTCGCTCTTGTAACGGGCTGTGCCAGTTCGATCTATGGTTGGCAAGTCCGAACCAATTCGACACCCATGGTTTCATCGTTTAACCTCGCTGACTTGCAACAGCAACCCATCGCACTGTTGTCAGCCTTGACCAAATCCAGCATGCGGGGGAATGAGGTCGCACTGGCCAATTACCTCGAGGAAGTTCTTCTGAAAGCCGCTCCCCACTGGAAGGTGGTGTCCCAGCAAGAGATGGTGTCGCGCATCAACAGGCAAGGGTTGACCCACGAGTACACGATGATGAGGGCCGATTATGAGCAAAGCAACATCCTCGATCGCGACGTCCTGCGAAAAATTGGCTCTGCCGTCGGCGCTCGGTACGCTTTCCAGCTCCGGCTGGCAGACTTCTCGCAAACGATGACGGAACGCTGGCAATTGCCCGTGATGCGTGTGCGTATGTTGGAGACCCGGTCGAGCATCATGCGGGTGTTGTTGCAATTGTGGGATCTGGAGACCGGCGAGCTCCTCTGGGCTTCCGTTGCCGAATCGACCATGCAGAACGAGGCGGTGTCGCAGGATCCCGTGTACCTGGGGGATATCGCCCGAGCCACACTGGGCAGTATGGTCTCCGATTTCTTGAACAGGAAAACGGCCTCCCAATATACCCCGGTAAATAAATTTCTCGACAACATGATTCGGGAAGCCATGCCGGAAGAGCAGCCCGAGCAGGAGGACGAGAATGAGAAGAGCGGCGAAAGCGATCCGGTCGTGGAATAGTTATAGAAAACCTGGGTCGGAAGAATGAGGTGCAGTTTTCTGGTGCCAACCGACTCACAAGATCTGCGGAACGCTCCAAAAGACAGGTCCCTGACCTGATGGCCCAAGTAAAAGCCGTCCTTCGCTTCGCGCTCGACCTCTACCGCTGACGTCATCGACAATTGTATTTTTCCCACTCGGACAGTAAGATTTCACGACCAGCCGGAATGAACGTGAGCATGCCGGCCACGACTCACGACAAAACCTTTGCAGGTGCGGGCTGACGGTTTTTCATCTTGACAGGAGATGATCTATGTTGATTCCGTTCTTCAGGAGGCCCTTTCTCATGGGCGTTATCGTATGCCTTGTCGCCCTGATGCCGGCCTGCTCGACCCTTCCACGGGATTTTGTGACACCGAAGTTTTCTATTTCCGATCTGACTCCGAAAGACATGACGCTCTTGGAACAGCGTTTTGACGTTCAACTCCGGGTTCAAAACCCCAATAACTTCGATCTTGGCCTCACCGGTATTCGTTTCGAAATCGACCTGAATGAGCAAAAATTCGGCAACGGCATGTCCGGAGCGAGCGTGACCGTTCCGCGGTTGAGTTCTGAGGTTATCACCGGAGAAGTGATAACCGGTGTCGGCAGTTTCCTTCGACAGGCTCAGAGCATGAGTGCATCTGCCGTCAAACTCCGGTACCGCCTCAAAGGTACGGCCTTTGCGGACAGCCCCGGTGATTTCACCATCCCGTTCGACGAAAGCGGAGAAGTGGATCTCAATTTCGGGTCGGCGACCCAAGAGTAAAAAGCAATTTCGGTTCTCACCAGGTGAACCGGAGAAATCCACCGTTATAGTCAGGGGCATTGACAGGTGGAGGAAGCTGCAGCGGCCGGTCATGGTTATGGTGCAGCCCTTTCGGAAAGTTTTCTTCGGGAATGATCGATTGCAACGCTTGAAAACTGTGCATTTCGACACCCAATTCGATTCCAGGTAACCTCCCCGGATCTTTCAGAGAAAGATTCGGTCCGTGCTTCCACTGAAGCGCATTGTTGGGAGGTTCCTGCTTCAGCAGTGGCACATCGAACAATTTTTGTCCCCAACGCTGGGGCATACGCAAGCGAAAGATGTTCTCGTCCGCGAAATCGGGCTGAGGTCCGAATTCTCTGTCGCTCACAACGTTTCCGGCTACCAACATCGCGTTGGCATTCGATGGCATCCCTGCCCACATCATCAATGACAGGGATACGAACAGGAGGATCTTATTCGAACCATATTGTGTTGTCCGTCGATACATGATGTCGTGCCTTTCTTGACTTTGCCGGTTTCCCAACTTTTCCCAACAGGACATCGTGAAACGCTCCTCACGGAAATATGGGTGGCGGAGTGATCGTTATCATGTGAAATGATGTTTTCCATCGTCGTCTTTTACGAGTTCATGTTTGATTTCTCTGATGGCTGTTCTCCAAGCTATCTCCACAGCCGGACACCAGGCGTCTTCCACGCACTCTGCAACAACCGCCAAAAAAGTCTCGGCTACTTGATCAAACCGTTCCGGTTGCATCGGTGGAGTGAATTCCGCAACCGGGATGGCCCAATGTTCGTTCAAAGCGGTCGGAAGGTTTCGGCCCATCCGAAAAGCCAAGACCAACGCATGAAAAGCTTCCAGAAGGGCAGTCCGGAATTTCGAGAATCCGGTTGCCGACAGAGGACCTGCCAGAATCGCATGATCTTGCAAAAGTCGGTCATATAATTTTCTGGAAAAAACCGAGTTCTCTTCTCTTAACCACTCCAAACCCATTTCGATGGTAATGAGCTGGGTTTCGCTAAGAGGAAAAGAACAGTTTGTTCCTTGATTCGGTGTCATCGTTTAGACCTTTCACTATTTCCTAAAGTCACGTTTTGACTTTTCGTCATTCAATCGCAAAAAAATATGCCTGTTATGAAACTTGGGCTAATTTGGCCTCGTGAGGAAAAACTTCTTTTAAAATACGACTCTTGGTCTGGTCCCAATTCAGATCCTGAAATAACGGATGCCAGCCGAATCCATCCAATAACGCATGGATGTTATTCCACACGGCTTTTCTCGGGTCTGAAATACCAAGGGCCTGCAGGTTCATTTCCGAAAACATGAGCACATAGGCCCCAAAGGCCCCTGTCCACAATCCAAAGGAAACTTCCTCGGTGGTCACGTCCTTCCGCAGTTGGACATGGCCTTGCTCCACGGCCTCCCGCAAAACCTCGGAGACGATCCCCATATTGTCCTGCTCGGCTTTTTCCAGGTTCTTTTGGAAAACCGGAGAGGCTTTTCTCCTGATGGATTCGTTCTGGAGAAGTAATTTGGATTTAAAATGGTCCGGGTTCAGACGAATGAACAAATCGTACCCCAAAGCCATTGCAGCCATTCGTTCTCGGGGAGTCCCTTGGAATCGAGAACCTCTGCCGAGGAATGTCCCGCATTTTTTAGCGGACTGGATGAGCATTTCCACCAAAATTTCCTCTTTACAGGAAAAATGCTGATAAATCGTTCCCTTTGAGTATTCCGTGATTTCCGCGATTCGATCCATATTGAGATCGATGTAGCCCACATCCAATAACAGCTTTCTGGCGGTGTCGATTATGAGCGTTTGTCGCTGTGCGTACTCCCGTTTTTTTCTTTCGGATGTAGCCATTAACACCTTATAGCATTATTATTGACTATTAGTCAAATTATTACTTAATGTAATATTTTGTGAGACATTTTTAGAGAAGCCTTACCCTCGTCTAACCCGAGAAGCGGCGCGCCCATAGGAACAGGCTTCTCACGATAGGTACGTTTAAGGCGGAAAGTCCTTTGCGAGGACCGCATTCCCTCTTGCAAAATTCGGTTAAGCAGCTTAGTGAGCGAAATGCGTTCTTATGCGGCTTGTTCTGCTCATCTTTCTTCGTCTCTCGACCCACCCCAACATTTACCCTCATCCGATCGATCCCGACACCGCTATCGGGAAGATTGACTTATGGCTGTCTATGGACAACATACGAGTGGTATGGAAAAAAGAGGAGCATTGGGAAATTTTCCGGCTGTTGGACAAAAAATCCGGACTCGCAGGAAATCTTGGCAGCGATGCTCGTCTGGCGGTTCTGGCAATCAGTCATGGGGCGATTTTCGTTTCCTGCGACAATGACTTTTCGCATTTCCACGGATTCGCTGGGAAAACCCCATCACTTGACGTACCGTTCGTTTCTCTCCTCTGTTCGGCAGCACACATCTCAAGTATCGAACAAATTTCCGGCCTATGAATCGTCGCCATTCCCCCAATGATCTTCGGATCAAGGTTGGAGTCACTGTGGACAACGATGTTGCGCACACCCCGCATTTTGCGGAATGAAAGCCGGAAAAGGGTCTTTTGAGTTTCTTCCCCTCGTTGTAGGCGGTCTCTTCGATGATTTCAACCTGCCGAATGACGGCATCCTGTTCCTGTAGGTTGGTACAAAAGGCGCTTCAGTCGTGTCTTGAACGTATTGAAGTCATGAGCCTAGCCGCTTCCAGCATGTCTTGCAGTTGTCCCAGTTGATCAGACTTCATAAAGACACTGACGGCTGAAGACAGAATATGCTCGCGGGCGATGAAACTGAAAACTTCCAAACGACGGATATGATGCTTTTTACAATAACGGCTTTAGGTGTTGACGCAAGCTAGCCGTAGATGGAGGCATTGGGCTGATTTATCTATCATGAAGCCCTGATTGATACTCGGCCCGGTCATTCGAGGCAAATGCCGGAGAGTGAGGCGTTAAACCTTACAACTAATCGACAGGTAAGGATGGCGTATCGACGTCTCCTTTACGGCTTATCGATTGGAAACACCTGCTTCCAGTCGTTCTTCATGCTGACAATGGTCCAGCCCCGTTTGGGACCTTCGTCCAGACCACGGACGAGGCGGCCGATGTGCGAGTCGCGGTCGTAGGCCCATTCCCGTTCTTTATCGGTATGATGAATGAGCAGACCAAAACGCGGACCCTCTCCGGCGGTCGTCCATTCCAGCATCTGGAAGTCTCCGTCGGAATTTCCGAAGGCCATAAGCGGGCGTCGCCCGATGTGTTGGTTGATACCCACCGGCTTGCCGGCCTTATCGTCAATGAAATTGATTTCCGGAAGCTTCAGAAGCACGGGTTTGCCGTCATGCACTTCGAATTTCAACTTTCCGCTGCTCCCAACCACTTGTTCGGGGGGAATACCGTAGACCGACTCCGCCCAGGGCCGCATGAACTCGATCCCTCCCCCGGAAACGATAAAAGTCTTAAACCCGTTGTCACGGAGATAGGCAAGCAATTCGAGCATGGGCTGATAGACCATCTCCGTGTACAAACGTTTGGTTTGTGGATGCTTCGCCGTGCCGATCCAATCCTTTACGGTCTTGTTGAACTCCTCTGCGGTCATGCCTGCATGTGTGGCCATGACCAGTTCCACCAGGGCCTTCTCCCCGCCTGCAAGCGCCGACTTCACGTCGCCTTTCAGGATCGAAGCGAACGGTTCTTTTGTTTTCCACTCAGGATGCTGCGGGGCAAGGTCATTTATCCGGTCGAAAGCAAAGATGGCCTGAAAATACATCGGCTGTTCGGCCCACAATGTGCCGTCGTTATCGAATACCGCGATGCGTTCGGCCGGCGGAACGTAGTCCGGGCTGTCTTCCTTGGTAACCTTCGCGACGAACCCAAGAATGGCGGACTTACTGGTCCCCTCGTTCCAGGACGGCAGTGCATCGGTCAGAGCCAGCGCCGGGCCGGTCAAAATAATGGCCAGAAAAAACTGAAAGGTTACAAACCGACTGTATTGTTTTATCATGATTCATCTACTCCAATCCCGTGTTCATGAAACGGACGGGCGCTCAAGGAGTGCCCGTCCGGTATTGATCTCGGGATGATATCGCGCTGATTATCGACCTCTGGTGGCCGCTTCAATCAGTTTCTGGACTTTTTCGAGATTGAACGAGCCAGGTGTTTGACTGGGTGGGTACTCCTTCATGGTCATGAGAAACTTGGCTGCAAACTGCTGCATCGGGATAAGAACGAACACACGCTCCAGGAACCAGTCGTTGTAGGTGTTGGAGTTGTGTTGCGCTCTCTCGAAGGGATCGCGGCGTAAATTGAACAGCAACGGGACACGCAGTTCCGTGAAGGGTTCCCGCCACACCTCGAAGGCCTTCCCCCGGTTTTCCAGGAACACCCCTTTCCAAGGGCCCAAACGTAGGGCCACGACCTGTCCATCGTCGTTGACATAGATGAATTCCTTGCGTGGAGATTGGTCAGATTTCCCCGAGAGGTAATCGAGCATGTTGTAGCCGTCAATATAGTTCCGGTACTTGCGACCGTTCAGTTCGACGCCTTCCTTGAGCTTATCTTTGATGTCGGCCGCTCCTGCCGCAGCGGCAAACGTAGGTAGCCAGTCTTCATGCGCGACAATGCCGTTCAGGGTCTTGCCGGCCGGGAAATGACCGGGCCAACGGACGAAGGCCGGCACGCGATAGGCGCCTTCCCAGTTGCTGTTTTTCTCGCTCCGGAACGGCGTGTAACCGGCGTCAGGCCAACTGTTGAAGTGAGGGCCATTGTCCGTGGAGTAATACACGATCGTGTTCTCGGCAATGCCCAGGTCATCTACTAGCTTCAACAGTTCGCCGACATGCATATCATGCTCGACCATGCCGTCGTGGTACTCGTCCCCGGTCGGGCCGGCGATGCCGGTGTGCTCTTTCTTCACGTGCGTACGGAAATGCATCCGCGTCCCGTTCCACCACACGAACCACGGGTTATTGGCTTTGTGCTGGCGTTGGATGAAATCTTTGGCAGCGGCGACGGTCTCGTCGTCAATCGTTTCCATGCGCTTTTTCGTAAGCGGTCCGGTATCTTCGATGCTTTGCGTGCCGTCAGGATTGGCTTTGGTTTTGAGTACGCCCCGCGGACCGTATTGTTCCAGGAAGGTCTTCCCGCTGGGCAACACCAAGTCCCTGGGATAATCCCGGTTTTCCGGTTCTTCTTGAGCGTTGAGGTGGTAGAGATTGCCCATAAACTCATCGAACCCGTGCATGGTGGGCAAGTGTTCGTCCCGGTCGCCGAAATGATTCTTCCCGAACTGGCCGGTGGCATAGCCCTGCGCCTTCATGACCGTGGCCACGGTGACATCGGTCTTCTGCCATCCCTCTTTCGCGCCGGGCAGTCCGACTTTGGTCATGCCGGTGCGGACCGGTACGTTGCCGCCGATGAACGCCGCCCGGCCCGCAGTACAACTCTGCTGGCCGTAATAATCGGTGAACGACAGGCCTTCCTTCGCGATCCGGTCGATGTTGGGCGTGGTATAGCCCATCATCCCCCGGTTGTTGTGGCTGATGTTCCAGGTGCCGATGTCATCGCCCCATATAACCAATACATTGGGCTTGTCTTGGGCATGGGCCACAGGAAAACACCAAAGCGCGAGTAAGACGGCCAGGAAGACACTTCTGTTAATAAAGAAAGCGGTAACCGATAATGTGCTTTTCATGGTTCAGGTCCTCAAAAAAGATTAGCGTGGTCGTTTTGTATTTCCTCAATTTTATGTTGGAAGAGATGAAAAACCAGCGAGGGAGTCGATGGATGACTTTCACAGCTTCCTGCCCCTTCAGGGCATATTAGTACATCAGTGGAATATTGGCTGCAAGCTCGTACTTGATCGCAGCCCGTATTTTGTTCTCCATTTGGAGATACCGTGCGACTTTGTGTGCCGGAAGGACTTTGGTGAGTTTTTCCGCATGCTCCCGCCGCATTTTGACTTCCGACCCTTCGATTTCGAGCGCTTCGTGAATCAGATTTTTGGCGACATCATCCGGCACGGATCCTTTATTGTAGGCCTCGGCATATTCGTTGATCAGTTTGCCGAGGTTGCCGTTTAACTGTCCCAATTCCTTTTGATAGCTTTCATACATCGGCCAAAAATCCTTGGCTTCCTGGTCGGTCAAATCCATATTGCTGGCGATTAAGAGCTTTTTATCCGCTTTGACCTTATCGATCAGAATTTGCATATTGGCGGTTTGCGCATCCTCTGCCAGAACCGGTGTGCTCCACATGACGGCTGCCGCCGCAACAAGGATAAAGAACCGTTTCATACCGTACACTCCTTTGGTTGAAATCTATGTGATGAAAAAATTGATGAGAAGTAAAGAAACCCGTGACTTCTTGCGGGGGCGGAGAACGTAACAAAATCGGACAATAAAAGTAAAGATTTGGAGAATGACAAGCCGGACTGATGTATGAACATTCATTCAAGTCACTGATTTAAAAGGCGAAACGACATATTCACCCAACAAATCTGTACCGCGAACGGTTTGAAGAGGGCCAAAAGGAGGAAGCGAGTTATGGGAATCCAAAGGAACACCAAACGAGTGACGGGTTTCGTGTGTCCAATTTTATCAATGGGGTTGAGCGTATTGTGTCTTTTCTTCATGGTGGAAAACAGGGCGGCCGCACAACCGAGCTTGAAAGAAATTGTGGCGGGCAAGGAATCCCCGGCTAAGGAGGAGCCGGAAAAATCCAAAGGGGAGGAACCGAAAGGGTCAAAGCTCCTCGTTCCCGAAGACGAATTCGGTCGGGGGACCCCGCGTGCCAGTGTGGAAGGTTTTCTCGCCGCCGGCAAGAAGCGGGATTATGAACGCGCGGCCGAATACTTGGATTTTCGTTACCTGCCGGGATGGGTGTCCACAATCCAGGAACCCTATATAGCCAGGCAATTCACCATCGTTCTGAATCGGGCCCTCTGGATCGATCCCACCGATTTGAGCACCGATGCGACCGGCCATCAAGATGATGGAATTCCGTCTTATCGGGATTCAGTGGGACAAATCGAGGTTGAGGGACGAACCATCGATATCCTACTCCAGCGGGTACCCCGTGAAGACGGAGTCTTCATCTGGAAATTCTCCAATGCCACGGTTGCGCAAATTCCCCGGCTGTATCAAGAATACGGCTACGGATACCTGGAAAACATCTTTCCCGATGCCTTCTTCGATCTTAGGGTTTTGGGGATAGAAATTTGGTTGTGGGTCGGCCTCGTGGCCGTCGCCATAGCGGCTTATGGGGCGGCCTATGTTATCACGACTCTGATTCACCTTTTCGTCCCTTCCCGTCCATCCGTTTCCCGCGACCAATTTTCCCGTCTCGTCAGAGGTCCCGGGCGTTTTCTGCTGTTTCTTCTGATTGGGAGAATCTTGTTTGAATACATTAGTCCTCCTATTTGGTTTCGAGCGGTTCTCCAGGCACGAACGGTCATCACCATTGCACTCCTGTGGGTGACGTTTTGTTTGGTGGATTTGATGCTCGCCCATTTGTCCCAACGATTCGAACGGCAGGGAAAAAGTTCCGCGGCGGTGATTTTTCCCCCGTTAGGCACCGGCCTCAAGGCGGTTGTTGTCATTATCGCCATATTGGTCTGGCTCGATAATCTGGGCTTGGAAGTGACGGCCATTTTGGCGGGGCTCGGCATCGGAGGGCTGGCAGTCGCATTGGCTCTGCAACGGCCAATTGAAAACCTGATTTCCGCGATCACTCTCTATACCTCGCAACCGGTGGCGGTCGGAGACTTTTGCCGGTTCGGAGATAACATCGGAACGGTGGAAGAAATCGGCTTGCGGGCGACAAAGGTTCGAACCCTCGACAATACGGTTGTCGCCGTGCCGAATGTGGATTTCGCCCATGCACAGTTGGAAAATTTTTCGAAACGAACAAAGATCTGGTATCATCCCCAACTTCGTTTGCGGCTTGAAACGACTCCCGATCAGATACGGTTCATGCTCGTCGAAATCCGAGCGCTCCTATATGCCCACCCCAAAGTTCTTCCCGATCCGGCCAGAGTCCGTTTTCAGGAGTTTGGCCCCTTTTCGTTGAATCTTGAAATCTTTGCGTATGTCGACGTCACGGATTATGGAGAATTTCTCGAAGTGGCCGAGGATCTGAACCTGCGTATCATGGATATTGTACAGAGAGCCGGCTCAAGCTTCGCGCTGCCTTCCCAAACGCTGTACGTGGAAAGAGGAAAAAGCCAGGATAGCCATTTGGCGCATACCGCCGAGGCGCAAGTCAGGGAGTGGCGGGAGCAGCAGACTCTGTACCTTCCGAAATTCCCCGCCGAAAAGATTGCCGAACTTCGGGGGACGCTAGGCTATCCACCGCCGGGTTCACCGGTGTCAGCCACGGGCGGTGCTTAACGTCCCCAAGTGTGGAAGCCAGGATGATATCTGCAGAATCTGAAGGCCTTTGAGTAGCCGTGGTGGACCACAGTCAGAGCCCATGGTCCATCTGTTGTTTCGATTGTCACGCTTGTCTGCGCCATGTCCGATGCGACTCTGCCGATACGCCTGAGAGTATGGATCAGGATTCTTGCTGGCCGCGGGTCGGCGCAATCACCACCAACACCATTCCTCGGCCTTCGCTGATACACTTATTGGTAAATTCTACGGTTCCTCCGTCTGAGGATTCCCAAAACACTTGCCGCTCGACATCATTTTTACTCGTGGGGATTCCAAATTTTTCAACCAGGCGGTCTACCACGGCATTCATCACGGAGGCACAGTCGTGCGAGTCGGATTCGGAGTCCAGACGATTGAATTGAATGACAATGCGTTCGATGCGTTCTTGGCTGACCAGAATGAAGAGATCGCCCGGTTCCTGGAAAATTTCGGTTGCATGATAAAAGCAATCCGGCCATGCAATCCTGTCTCGCTGTTCCTCTTTTCCAAATTCACATTTCTCCCCACCTGCTTCAATAAATTTCAAGCGATGATCGTTTTGCAGCGTTTCCAGGGAGTCGGTAAATTTCCAATCGGCATATCCCTCGATTTTCGGAACAGGGAAATTACGTTGGGGGAGAGGAGCCTCCTTCGGTGCGCCTTCCTGCGCAAGCCCCGGTTTGCCAAGAAACAACAACACGGCCATTATGAACAGGCGAAAGAGAAATACGGTCATATGCATTCTCCATCTGTGACGAATGTCTCAAAAGCGGGCATGAATTTTCCGCGAGAGGAATACTAGTCAGAGACAGCGCATGGCCGCAACTCTGCACATGCGTTATTGCTGTTCAGCGGATCAGAACATCACTTCGGTCTGAATGTAAAAATAATTCGTATCATTGGATGGAGGATTTCCTGGTACGGCCGTCTGGTTCTTAATGTACGAGCCTTTAAAAAAGTGCTCATAGCCGGCATCGACGGTGAGGTTTGGCGAAGGATGCCATTGTATTCTGACTTCCACATCTTGTCCTAAAAAGTTTCCTGCAGCTCCGGTAGGATCCTGCATTCCTGAGTTGACCCACTCGTCTCGCGATTGGGCCAAGTACCATGCCCGATATTTCACGTTGATATCCACGGTTGGAAGCGGGTGAGTGATGAGCCGGATGCCCGGCGAGCTGATGTTGGAGCGATAGAACGGTCCGAAGAGGCTGGTTGCGGAATATTCAAACCGCCGCGCTCCAAAGAGGCTATCGAACGTATGGCTCTTGTTGCCATTAGGGTTTTTTGTGCCACTGGCATAATCGTACATGGCCAAAATCCTGGGCGACCATGGGAAGGCGAAGGTATAACCAAGTGAGAGATGGTAGAAAGAGGCATAATGATGCTTGTTGTCCATGGTGCCGAATTGCCAGGCGGATTCCAGCTCATAATCGTACGCGCCAATGACCGGTCGTTGGTAAATGCGCATTCCCAGCGTCGAATGGTTCCGTTCGGCTCGTCCGCTCTTCTCCTTCTCATCTCTGCCAAAATAGTAGAGTTGGATCCACTCCCAGGAAATGGGGGTGTTTTCAAACGAAACTCCCCAGAATTTATCGCCCCAATTTGTAAACAAGCCAACGCGGTTCGTCTTATCGTCATTAAAAACCGCTTGGGTAAAAAAGGCGCGGAGGACCCATCGATCGGTATCAGCCAATCTCCAATGAATACCGTCAAAGGCTTGACTGGCATTGGAAAAACGAGAACGAGCCACGAGGCGCCTCGATCCGATATCCATATTGATGCGACCGATGTGAACATCCGTTCGAAGGCCGGTTTCCCCAAAGTTTGGCAGCGTCGCCGAAACAAACAATTGTTGGACATTGGCTGCGTTAAAGGTTGAAGAGGCCACGATATCGGTTTTGGTCTCTTCGCCGGAATTCGCTCCTTGAAATTCGAGTTCTGCCCGGAACATCTTCCATTTTGTTGTAGCCCGAAAACGAGTCCGTTGTCCCCAATCCCACGTATTGCCTTTCTGGCCTGCGGTGAACGGGTAATCGAAACCCTCCCGACGTATGCGATTGGAAAAGGCCAAATCCAACCACTCGGGAGTATTCAGCGCGGCCGATAAATACCG
This sequence comes from Nitrospirales bacterium, assembly GCA_031315915.1. Classification (GTDB taxonomy): domain Bacteria; phylum Nitrospirota; class Nitrospiria; order Nitrospirales; family UBA8639; genus JACKFE01. Next base: position 97,756 of record JALDRK010000008.1, on the reverse strand, counting down.
AGGCCATTTGATTCGGTTTTCTTCCTCGAAAAGAACTTGATCCGGATATTCCGGCCATATCCACTGATCGGCGAGCTTCATTCGCTCCCAAATGTTTGTCGGAACCGATTTCACGTGTTTCAAAGCGCGGTACCAATCGGATTGAGGAAGTGGATCGTCAATACGAGAGGGGTCCTTGGCGGGTGTTTCCGCCCCGAACGAGGTAGTCGAACACATCGGGAATAGAATAAGGAGGATCATGCAACTCAGAATTCCGCCAAGGCCCGTTACACGAAATGTTGGACCAAAAGTAGTCAATTTTCCTGAATCAACGATGTTCAGATGGCAAGCCTTAAGCCGGATTCGCGGTCACTCTCCGTCCATCCATCGCGACATCCGGGTCTGTTGGATTCCGTGGAATATACCAAAATTCATATCTTGAATTCAGGCGACCACACCATTAATGAAGTTCGTCGGATTCTGCGTTTGCGCAGCCGTCTACTGTGTCAATCTGAGCGTCTCTGTTTCTGAAGTCCAGGGTAAGAACGTTCGCTCCGGAGACTGAGGGGACACAAGAAACCGAAATCGGAAACACCGGTCTGTGTAAAATGTTCAATTCTTCCAAGAACCATCGGTTCACTCAGGCTGCTCGTGCACTATTTCCAATCCAAGACATGGTCGCTCGGGGGCATCGGAAATCACAATGCCCCGCGCATGTGAGGCTCACTGCAGGGATTCGCTTGGAGCCCACAGTCGCATGTGTGGCAACATCCTCCGTCGTCTTTCCGGATCTTCATGCCCATGCGTAAGAGGAGAAGCATCCGCAACGATATCTCAACCTGCGAGTCAGTGGTCGTTGGGTATTTCCGAAAAAAGGGGAACAAGACATGAAGGCACACATATTGAAAGGCAAAAGGCTTGATCAGCGTTGCTGTTGCTGGCGGTGACGGGTTGCATATCCAAGGAGTCTACATCGATTACGATAAGGAGGCGGACTTCTCGAAGTATCGCACCTATGCATGGGCACAAGGCACGCCGACCAAAAACCAATTGATGGATCGCCGGATTGTATCGGCGATCGATGAACATGACCGGAAAGAGTTTCCAGATGGTGAATACAAATCGGGATATGTTTGTCTCCTACCATGCGGCCGACCGAGGAGTGAGTTATTCCACGTCATCAATGGGATACGGCTACGGTCGCTTCCTGGGGAGCAGGCTACGGGCGATACGGTGGAGGGTTTGGGATGTGGGGGAGTGGGACTGTCGACCGGAACCGCAACTCCGGTGACGGTCGTCAAGGCACGCTCGTCGTGGACATTGCAGGGCCGACCATAAATTATTGCTTTTGGCGGGGCACCGGAAACGATACGGGTCATGCCGACCCGGAAAAAAGTCGAGAACCAGATTCGTGAAGTTACCGAAGAGATGTTCAAAAAATTTCCTCCACCTGGCAAATAATTTTCACACATCGTTTCTTACCTCTCGTTTTACCGGACTGTCCATTCCTACGAGTTCTCCCCCCAATCGCAGCAGGGGCTCGTGATGTCTTATCCCTGCGATTCGGGTCGGCAAAAAGACATGTACGATTGCGCAATCGATCCGATGTGACCTTCAGCAAGCCGTTGGGGTAGATTCGCATGGATAGAGACGCTTATTGACCGCCAACCACGACGAACGGGACGCCGACAGGTAGTGGGAATGGTTAAGCCAGCTAAGACAATGCCAACGGCAGGACCGGTTTTCGGGGAAGGTCATATACGCCAAGCGGAAGCGACAAACAATACGAACGAGAAAGTCAATGATGTCGGCGTACCCGTCTCACCAAGCGGGCCGGATATGTGGGACCGCTTACTTGCATACCTCTCTCTTTCGTGGTGCCCTTAGTGATCTGTGAGCGAGCCACCTTTGGTGGCTTTCTTCACCAACGCAAGTAAGGGGGCAGCTTGTGGATTGCTGACGCTACGACGCACCAAAATATCGATCGTTTTGGTCGGTTCTTTATAATAATTGGTATTCAAGGCATCCCGTGCGGCCACGACTGCTCCTTCGAGCGAAATGCCGGCAAACAACCCTTTTGCTTTGGAAAAGGATAATAAATCGGCGCTCAAATTAGGCGCGGTCGATCCTTCGACTCCTCTTCCGATAGGGCCAACCGCCACCGAAGCATCGGCGCCCAATTTCAAGGTCGTGCTCATCAGGGAATCGACGCCCTTTTGCGTCATGACTAACAAGACGATTTCCGAGGCTTGTCCACCGAATTGCAAGCCGAAACTGGCGCCCCCTAACGTAAAAAATGCCGGATAGCTCCACTCGTTGGTCTTGTCGTCACGAACGATCAACACGCCGCTCCCGCCAGATCCGCCTATAAAAAACGCACCCTTGATAAATTGAGGGACAACTAAAATGCCTCTGGCTTCCTTCAGATGATCTCGAAACCACTGCATATCGGGATCCGAGAGGAAATTGTCCAAGGTAAAACGAGCCTTATCCACCAGGATGTCTTCTTCGGACGCGCTCTGTGCCCAAACCGAAGTCGGGATGGATAGGGCCGTCCAACACATGACGCACCCAAGTATGATTAAGAAACTCCGCGTCAAAAACACCATTGGTTGCATGCAAGTGACCATGGCAAATGATTCTCCGGCAAAAGATTGAAGAATTGCAATGTTTTCTATAAAACGGATTGGGTTAAAATGGTAACGGCATGGAAAGAAGTTACCAATTTTTGCTATGCCTTGGATATAGTGGCCCAGGGAACCGATCCGTAGGGCCCATGAGCAGCAACATACAGACTTGAATCCCAGGAGATACGATGAAAAATCGAGTATATGGCCGTATTGGGTTCATCCTGCTTCTCACAATCATCGTGGGAGGATGTACGCTCTTAGTCGGACGCCATCTCGACCAGGAATACGGGCCCCCTTCACCAGAAAACCGGTTGACTGATACGCCCGGCGCCACAACGATCGATTATCGGCAAGACGTTCAACCCCTTCTTGAGTCTCGGTGTATCGTGTGTCATGGCTGTTACGACGCGCCTTGCCAACTCGATCTTAGCGCCCATGAAGGGATCGAACGCGGTGCCAATAAAGATCTGGTCTATAATGCCGGTCGATTATTGGCTGCCGAACCGACCCGGCTCTTTGTCGATGCGCATTCGCCTGCCGAATGGCGGAAAAAACAGTTTTACCCGGTGCTGAACGAACGGGTACAGACCAAAGAGGCCAACCTTAAGGGAGGCCTGATGGCCAAGATGTTACAGCTCAAGCGGCAGCACCCTCTTCCGACCATCAGTCCGCTCCCACCCAGTTTTGATTTTGGCATAGAGCGTGCTCAATATTGCCCCACGCTGGAGGAGTTCGATGAATTCGCCAAGACACAACCCTTGTGGGGGATGCCCTATGGATTACCCAATTTGTCGGATCGGGAATACCACACATTGAAGACCTGGTTGGAAGAAGGAGCCAGGTATGAGGCTCGACCTCCATTGGAAGCCGGCGTCCTTGCCAACATGACAAAGTGGGAAACATTTTTGAATGGCGAGACGCCGAAAGAACAGTTGATGAGTCGGTATCTGTACGAGCATCTCTTCCTGGCCCATCTCCATTTTGAGGAGAGCCCAGGGTTATTTTTTCGTCTGGTACGTTCCGGCACGCCTCCCGGTCAAGCGATCACACTCATTGCCACACGACGACCCTATGATGATCCGAACGTTGACCGTATCTATTATCGCCTCGAACCGGTTCAAACCACGATTTTGGCGAAAACGCATATGCCCTATCTGCTCAACGCACAGCGGATGGCGCGTTACCGCGCGCTTTTTTTAGATCCGTCCTATGAGGTGCCGACCCTGCCTTCTTATGATGCGGAAGCTTCTGCCAACCCTTTCGAAACCTTTGCGTTCCTTCCGCCGCAATCCCGATATCGGTTTCTGCTTGATGAAGCCGAATTTACGCTCATGAATTTCATCAAGGGCCCGGTCTGTCGAGGGCAAGTGGCGCTCAACGTGATTAACGAGCATTTCTGGGTAGTCTTTGGAAACCCGGATAGTCCGGCGCTTGGGCAAAAGGCCAAATTTTTGGAGAAGGAACAGCGGAATCTTCGTATGCCTTCGGAACAACAGAGTAATGCCACAGCCCTGAAAAACTGGCTGGAGTATTCTCGGTTGGAAACGCAATACCTTGCCGGGAAAATCGAATATCTTCGGCAACAGCTTTCTTCACCGGAAGACATTTCCCTTGACCTCGTCTGGGATGGCGATGGATGGAATGAGAATGCCGCGCTCACGGTTTTTCGACATGAAGATAATGCCACGGTCGTCAAAGGATTTGTCGGCGATGAACCCAAGACGCTGGTGTTACTCGATTATCCTTTGCTCGAGCGCATTCACTATCTACTCGTTGCCGGCTATGACATTTATGGCAATATCGGCCACCAGCTCAATTCCCGGCTTTATATGGATTTCTTGCGGATGGAAGGTGAGCTGGATTTCTTGATCCTGCTTCCCGAACGCACTCGTGTCGAAACGTGGACGGACTGGTATCGGGACACCAGTTCCGAGATAGAGGAATTCGCCAAAGTCTATCACGAACGAATCAATCGGCAGTCCGGCATTCCCTATCGCACCGCTCGCCATAAGTCGGAATTGATCGGCATGTTACGCGAACGCCTCGCGCCGATATTAGGCCGGTCCTATGCCATTGAACAGATCGGCAATAGTCACGTGCGACGAGAGTTGGAACGGCTCTCGCGCATCCAAGGCATGCCCATTTCCTGGTTGCCTCAAAACGCCATATTGTCCATCAGTGGTTCGGACCATCAGGTGGTGACTCTTATCCATAACAACGGATTGAGCAATGTGTCTCATTTGTTTTTTGAACAGGAAAGACGGCGGCCGGAAGAAGATACGTTAACGGTGGTGGAAGGGTTTTTGGGGGCCTATCCCAATGCCTTGTATCATGTTGAGGAGTCGCAACTGGAAGACTTTGTCGGTGCGGTGGAAAGCCTCAACAGCGAGGAAGAGTATCAAACCCTGGTCAGTCGTTTTGGCGTCAGGCGAACCGATCCTGGTTTCTGGAAACATAGTGACGCCTTGCAGATTGTCTATCACAAGAAGGCGCCGATTGAGGCGGGACTGTTTGATTATAATCGTTTGGAAAACAGGTAATCAGAGAGAACGGGGAATGATGTTTTCATAGATTGAGGCCATCCCCACAGGGCGATCGTTCCCTTGACGGCAAGCCTGCCGCGATAAGACCGGCTGTTGCCCGTGTACCGATGAGCGACCATAACGGAGAGGGACCCTGGAGAAACTTATCGGCGGCAACAAGCTGGAGGACAAAGCGCCCAAGTCAACCGGGACACGCTCAATCGAATCGACTAAGCAGGCCGCAAAAAAGCTTCCATATGAGAACAGGGTCTGCCCTGGCAGACCGAGAGGGATAACTGCCATGCAAGACAAAATTGACTTCATTAAAGCTACCGTAATCGGAGGGGTCTTTTTTCTCATCCCGCTGGCTGTCGTGGTCATCGTAGTGGGAAAATTGGTTATCGTCATGAAGGGGGTGGCCAAGAGTCTCTCGCCGCTGATTCCCGTGGAGACCGCCGTCGGGACGGTGATATTGAATCTTCTCGCCGTGCTGGTCATTCTGGCGTTCTGTTTTCTGGCCGGTCTGGCGGCACAACGAGCCCACGCCAAAAAAATGGTGGCCAGGCTGGAATCCACTCTGCTTGCCGCTCTTCCCGGTTATGCGTTTATCAAAGCGTTTGCCGATAATATGCATCGGAGCAATGAGATCGCCGAGAGTTTCGTGCCGGTCGGAGTACACTTCGACGACTATTCACAACTGGCCTTCGAGATCGAACGTGAGCCGAACGGAAAGGTCGCGGTGTATCTGCTAAGCGCTCCGAACCCATGGTCGGGTACGGTCGTCTATGTCACACCCGAACGAGTCGTTCGCTTGTCGATAACATTGAAGGAGGCGTTGAAGAATATCCGGGTTCTCGGAAAAGGCAGCGCAGCCATTCTGGAACGCCGGCCCAACAAGGGAATGTCACAGGATTCCGACTGAGGGTCTTCTCATACCAAACCGCGACGGCAACTATAGTCCGGGGTTTTGGGGAGGGGGGTGGGCCGGTGGGATAAACCACTGATCCTTGGGAACGATCTTGGGTTGATCAGGGTCTCCTTCGTAAGCCGGCGTCATGATCTGTACGCCATGTTCATTAAACACATCAAGAATGTTCTGGCTCAGAAGGGTATATTGCGCCATCATTTCATGCGGTTGGTCGCTGTAGACATTCAGTTCGTAGGTTACGCAAAAATCTCCCAAGGATAGTTGTAAGACAAACGGCCGTGGCTCTTTCAGCACCCCCGGTGTCCGGTCCGCAGCTTCCACTAACATCGCCTCAACCTGCCGCCATGGCGTTTCATATCCGATGCCGATTGTCCTATGAAGAATCAGGCCTTTCTCCTTGGCCAAAGAACTGTAGTTAATGACGGAACTGTTCAGAATTTCCGAGTTCGGCACAATCACTTCTTCGTTTTTCAATGAACGAAGATGCGTGACCAGAAGCCGCCGCTCCATCACATCGCCTACCTGTTCATTGATCTTGATGCGGTCTCCTACCCGAAAGGCCCGCCGATAGACCAAGGTGTATCCGGCCAGGATGTTGCCGATCAGCGATGTCGAACCGAGTGAGATGAGTAGGCCAAGAAAAATCGAAATTCCCTTAAACGCATCCGAGCCTGATCCCGGGATATGCGGATAAGCCGTGACCAATCCAAATACGATCAGCAGTGTGCGGAATATCCGGTAGGTAGGCCAGGCCCATTCCCGATCGAACCCTTTGAAGCTCACCCGGCCTTCGGCAAGATTGACAAACAGTAATTTCCCGAACTTGAGGGTGAATCTGATCGCGAGGACCAGAATGATCAGAAAAAAAAGGCTGGGGATGGATGCGATGAACCCTTTCCCCATGACTCGAAGCGGATCAAGAATGACGGTAAACAACTGCTTGCCGATCGAAGCGGTCCAGGGGAACAGTCGGAGTACGAAATTGAAATACACATACAACAGCAAGAGTATCAGCAAGACTCGGGCAACCTGAAAGACTCCACGGAAGCCGCTCCATAATTGATGCGATCGAACAATGCGGATTCGTTGAATCGTCACGTCCTTGATTTGCGCTTTATAGCGTCGTTCGATGGCCGCATCGAACGAGTTGAACATCCACCGAAGACCCCACCACCCAAATGCCAGCAGGCCCGTTGCAGCCAGGGCGTACAGCGTGTGCATCAACAGGGTCGATGGTTTTCGTTGCTCCCGATATACCTCCACCGCTTGTTTAATCCGTGAGAGATACGCCTTGGCCACGACCTGACGTTCCACCCCACCCTCAAGGCGGCTGTCGACCTCATAGACGGCGACTAACGACTGGTTGTCCGCGAAAACCACTGTGCTATGTTTTTCCTCAACCAGCCGCAGGGATTGCGTGGAGCGATGTACATCAGCGGCAAAGGATTCAATGCGTTCGGCAATTTGATGAGCCCGCAGTTCAGCGGGATAAGCCGAAATGCCCACGACGTGAAAAAGAATTTCGCCGTCCAGGAGAACAGGGGCGCTTGGAAGCATCGTTGGCGAGATGACGTCAGACTCCGCCTTTTCCGGCGAGGCTGATTGCTCTCCGGCTGTGACTATCTTGGGAATGGCCGCCAACGTTATGGCGAGCAGACACATCACAGGATGCATCACAAGATGTTTACGAAAGATGAGGAGGCTCATTATCCCAGCAAATCTAAGCTCAAGCCGAATGTGAGTGTGGTGTCGGTGGTCTTTCGCCCATCGGCTGGCTCGGAATTATATCGCACGCTGTATTCGAATTGAATGCTGAAATCCTTATAGAGTTTCACGCTGAAACCCTGATTGGCGTTTATTCGGAGCGCATGGTCACGAACGAAGTCCTGGGTCCCGGTGTGATCGTGCCAGAGCTTGAGGTCGCCCCCCAAGAATTCCAGATTCCAACGCACTTGCCAGGAGCCGCCGGGAATGATCGTGCTTGGTTCATTCTGGTAATTTTCATAGATCGCGGTCGGCCCGGCCGAGACGGTGAGGAAATTCGTTCTGCGGTCGAGAATGTCGTATCCGATCCCGATGATGGAAGTGTTCCGAAGAGCAAGATTTTGAAATTTATCGTACTCCGTGAAATTGATGAAGGGGACGTATGTTCGCTTCGATAAAAAATAATCCCACCGTACATTCGAGGACGCATTCTGGGCGGTGAGTTCGCCCTGGGCTTCCCCTCGGTTCGCGCGTCCGTCGAAAATGAACCGATGCCATCCTTTGTTGATGGTTAACGATCCGGTGGCATTGAGGGACTGCGTATCGGTGTTCCCGGAAGTTGTGCTGCCTCCCAAGCTCAGTCTTCCCCGATAGGCCAGTTCAAACAAATTAATGGATTTAATGTGATCCATCTGAATCCCGGAATCCGGCTCAAGACGAAACAGAATCAGCCGGTCTCCATCGCGAACGCCGATGCCATCGGGGATGACCGCCTCTTCATGAAAAGACAGCCACAACGGTTGATCGGAGGTCAGTCCTTGGACGTCTTCCCAGTCGATTTGAATCACATCGGCATAATCGGTATCGATCGACAGGACGGTATCTTCCATAGCGATGAGATCGCCACTGACGCGGTCCCCGTTCTTGAGCAGGATGACGTCCTCGGCGTTGACCGTCATGGGCCCCCACAAACACCATGTCACAAGAGCCAGGTTCAAGACCGTCCAGTGCGGGATACGGCTCCGTCGACCTCCGAAGGACATCGTCAGGAATCCTCGATACACAGAAAGAATCGGCAGGTGAAACCGTGTCATAGGCGCGGATGGTAGTGTACGTTCCTCATTCTTCCAAGGTAAAGAACACGATCCTTGGTTCTTAGGGTGTCAAGCTTGATGATGAGGATGGGTAGCGCATTCTCCGGAACGTCGGAGCCGGAAAGAAGGGTTTGACCGCCGAACGAGGACGAACCCTGACAAATATAGGATATCAATTTCTAGCTTGGTTCATCAGCAATGCTGATAGTTCATAAAAGGTTGAGATGTCAAAGGGAATGCGTTCGGTTTGAAATCAGCGGATTGAATGAATAAAGTCGATGGATGTCTGTGAGAGGAAATCCGAATCTGCATCCGGGGTCGATTATTTCTTGGAAATAGCGACATCCATGGCCTCAATGACCCCATTCAGACGATCTGTCACCTCTTCTTGTTGGTCAAATAATCGCTCGGCGGTGGGTTGAATGGTGTTCAACCCTTCCTTGCTTAAATCATCTTTCAAATACTGTCTGATGTCCTGAAGGTCCGTGAGGAACGGAGTCCACACCTTTTTCAGTTCTGCGATTTTTTGTTGGATGTCGGAATACGTCTCTTTCGTGGCAGCCTGCCGGTCCGCAACACGCTGGCGCGATTCCTGATTTTGCATGTGTTTGAGATTTTGATCCCAGGCCATGAATTGATCTTTGACAACCGTATCGGTGGCAGTCCGTTGTTGCCGCGCTTTCTCAACCTGGGCTTCCAGAATTCCAAGCTCGTGCGTATAGCTTTGATATTGTGGGGACAGGTCTGCCTGAGATTGTGACATCATATCCTTCAGGGTCACGAGGGTTTTCTCCATTTGTCCACGGAGAGAGACCGCCTCACTTCTGAGGCCCTCGAGACCGACGGCCACACCGGGCGGGACGGCTGCCGGAGTACTGCATCCAAGCAATAAAAAAGCAAAGGCCATTCCTGCAGTCAGATGTGTGCTCATATTGATGATGGCATGCTTCTCGCGCTTGATCATGTTCTATTCCTTTTCATTGGGGGTATGATAAATTTGCGCCGACATCGGCGCGATTGTAAGTTGTACCAATGGTCAAATCAAGGCGTAGAACGTGATATAAGGCCTGAAGATCTTCTTTCGCACTTGAAGGGTTTTTGGAGGGGCATCAGGACACTCGGTAATATCCGGCAACATTCGGTCTTTTAGTGCCTTATTGGGCGTATGATTATAGCAGACGATTTCTAGGTTTTTACCTGCCCCAATATATTTTGGGGATGTTCATGCATACACGTAATCGTCTCGCAAGAGGGTCGATGTTGTCTTTTCTTTGACTTGGACGACAGGGCAAAGTTTCCATTTCACCAGACGGTCGTGACATCCACATGCGTGATTTGATCGGTCATGACGGTTGCTTTTCGGTCAAATTATCTCCGGGATCGCTCGATTGATGAGGGAAAATTCCGTTGAGACCGAGCACACTATTGGATGGGTGGCTGGTTGTCGTTGTGTTCCTGGCCGGAATGGGGAATAGCATTGTCTTCGCGCAAGAAATCGAAAAACTTGCGGAAGAGGTGCAAAACCCGTTGTCAGACCTCGTGCGAGTGGGGTTTGCGAATGAGCCCACTTTCGGGATTAGGTTCAATAACCGTCGCTCTAATGTCTGTAACCTGCAGGCGAATACGACCCAAAAATGGGAAATGCCTCACAAAGGAATGCCGATTCTGGTCAGTGACCCTCACACATCTTAATTTTGCACCGTTGATTTCTTTTTCACTTTTTCCAGAATCAGGCGATAGGCAATGAAATATTTGTAAATATTACTCACGTACTGAACAGTCTCGCGACCAATATGCTTCGCCGCGACTACCTCCACATTTTTAAACCACTGGTTCGGATTCAATCCCATCGACGGCGCCTCAGCCCGGAGTTTCGAGATCCTGGCAGGGCCCGCATTATATGAGGCTATCGCGAAGAGCCATTGGTTCAACAGGCTCATATTGTGGTTTGTAAAGTACCGGTCATGAAGAAAATGTAAATACTTGACTCCGGCATGGATATTCGGCTCAAGCCGTTCAATATTGGGAATATTGACGTTTGGATCCCGAGCGGTACTGGGCAAGAGCTGCATCACGCCGATTGCACCCGCGGGACTTCGCTTTCGTTGGTCCAACATGGACTCCTGGTAGCCAAGGGCCATGGCGAGCACCCAATCAAACCCATATTGCCCGGCGGTTTTCTTGAATACTTGCATGAGATTCTGAAATTTTTTGCGTTCCTGCGTTGCCAAGGCATTTTTGACATACATGGTGTTTTTCAAATACCGGGTGAATAATATATTGCCGATTAAGGTGCCTTTTTTATTTTTACTCACGAACCGGTTAATCACCTTTTTCAGCTTCGGACTGTTTTTGCGAAAGGCCCAAGCGATCTCCCCGCCGGTATTGACGGCAATGTCCGGATGCAGGCGAATATTCTCAAAAATCTTTGACCAAAATTCGGCCTTGGGGCTATCCATCACAATCATCGGTAAGAGCCCTGCATTCACCATTTCGAGAAGATCTTCGTCTTCAAGGTTCTCCTCCTCAGGGACGAGCGTGATCTCCGGTTTCCCGGCAACGTTGAACGAGGCATTCAAGCGAACAAGGTGTTCGTGAAAACTACTGGACTTCCGCACATGGATGGTCTTTCCGGCCAGATCATCGAGGCTGGAGAGAGCGGGGCTGCTAGACCCCGTGACGATGATCTCACGAACATTGGTGAGAAACGGCTTGGAAAAATCAATGAGTTTCTTTCGTTCGGGCGTAATCGTGATGGCACCAGCGGCGATATCGCCTACTCCCTTGAGTAAATTCGTGATGAATTCATCACGGTTCACAGGAATGAATACAACTTGGACCTGTACAGTCTTTCGCTTCAATTCCTTGTTAATCTGCTTTTCAAAAATTTTCATCAGATCGTATGTGAGGCCACGCTGTCTTCCGCCGTCCAGAAAGTAAAAGGTTTTGCTGAAGGGAACAAGCCCCCGAACCTGGTTGCGCTTGACCATCCCGTCCCAATCCCCTGTCCACGGTTTTAGAGCCTGACGGAACTTCACGCTGAACTGGTCATCCTTCAACTCTTGAGAAGCTCCTGATTCAGGGGCAGGGATGAGGAACAGGACAGACGTCAACAGCACAAGACAAGAGAGAAGCCTGGTCTTTTGAAGTTCTGGAACCGTCATGCTCATATACTGAGAACCTATCATGTGCAATTTTCGAAGTGCCATATTCTCATCATTTTTTATTGTGCCTCTGTCCGGTCTTCTTTTTTCAAGCGCAAGGTGAGCCATCCAACCGAGAAAATAGAGGCTCCTCCGTTCGCGGGGAGTTTTTGGACGAGAGATAATTTTTCGCCAGTTTTGCTACACTACACTGAAAAAAGTTGCCTCTTTTCCTTATGTTATCTGCTGATGCTATTTTCACCAAACCTCAAGCAAGGCGTAGGTCCCCCAAAGGAGTGTTGTTGATCTCTCAAAAAACATTCAAAAGCTGGATCATTGCGGGGGTGCTCCAGTGCTTCATCGTGAGTCAACTAGCCCGTGCTCAGGAAGTCAAAAAACTTGCTGAAGAGGTGCAAAACCCGGTGTCGGATCTCGTGCGAGTGGGGTTTTTGAATAATGCGTTTTTCGGAGCCGGAGCCAATAATCATCTCTTCAATAACTTCAATCTTCAGACCTCCACTACAAGAAGATTTGGCAACTGGGCCCTTCTCAACCGCCTAAACGTTCCCATCATCTACCTGCCGGCCACGGCCTTTGAAGATAAAACCGGCAGTCTTACCGGAATCGGAGATATTGAGTATACGGGGTTTTTGGCTCGGGACGAATCCAAACGACGGTTCAAGTTGATTGGCGGTATCGGCCCAACGTTTATTTTGAATACGGCTACGGATGATCGCCTGGGTTCGGGGAAATGGAGTGTCGGCCCTACGCTGGCGGTTGTCAGCATACCGGATCCTTGGGTGGTGGGTGCGATCATCCGGAATCTCTGGTCGGTTGCCGGCGATGATCACCGCTTGGAAGTGAACCTGTTTTTAATCGAGCCATTCGTCAATTTCAATTTTTCCAATGGCTGGTATCTGACATCGACCCCGCCGATCACCGCAAACTGGGAGGCGGAAGATAAACGGAATCGTTGGACCGTCCCGATCGGAGGGGGGGTCGGAAAAGTCATATTTCGGGGAGAAAAACGTCCGATCAACCTCAAGCTTCAGGGATTTTATTTCCTGGAAAAACCTGATCGGGCGCCGGACTGGCTCTTACAATTGCAGTTTCAAATCCTGTTTCCGGATAATACCGACAAGGTCGGCTAGTCCAATCGGCTTGCTTTTCTCGGGGTTGGGAAAGTAGCGTTGGTAATCGTGTTCAACCGCATATTTAATTGATTGACCGGAGTGAGAAGAACATTGGACAGGACCATGTTCCCTGAAAGGAGTAAAAGATGAGATTCGAGTGCCAGAAACGTAACATCGTATGGTCGGTTGTGATGCTGACCGGTATGCTATTGGCGACTGCAGCCATGCCTGATCCGGGGAAGGCAGAAGAAGACAGTGAGTTGGCCAAGAAAACGCAAAATCCGGTGGCGGATCTCATCAGCATTCCATTTCAGAACAATATGAATTTCGGCCTTGAGCCCAATCATCGAACGCAAAACGTCTTGAATATCCAGCCGGTGATTCCATTCAATCTCACGGATGATTGGAATCTCATCACTCGGACCATCATGCCCATCATCAAGCAACCGGATCTCCGAACCACCAGCGACGATACTTGGGGAATAGGGGACATTAATATGTCCCTGTTCCTGTCCCCGGCCAGAAGCGAAGGATTGATCTGGGGATTGGGACCCGTTTTGCAATTCCCAACCGCCACGGATGAAGTGTTGGGTACCCGAAAATGGTCTGCCGGTCCGAGTGGTGTGGGCGTGATTATGCATGGACCGTGGGTGGTGGGTCTCCTGGCCAACAACATCTGGTCGTATGCGGGCAACGACGACCGGAAAAGTGTCAGCCAATTTTTAGCTCAGTATTTCTTCAATTACAATCTGCCGGACGCCTGGTATCTCACTTCGGCTCCCATCATCACGGCCAACTGGGAAGCGGAGGGAAAGGGCAATAAGTGGATCGTGCCCGTCGGCGGCGGATTCGGCAAAGTCTTTCGCATCGGCAAGCTGCCGTTCAACGGGAATGTGCAGGCCTTCGCCAATGTGGTGCGGCCGGACGCAGGCCCGGATTGGACCCTTCGGGTTGTATTGGCCCTGGTACTTCCCAAATCGATATTCTCCAATTGAGCACAATGCGGCCGAAAGAAATCAGATGTTTCGATTAATCACGGTCAAACCTTTGTGTGGGGTCAACAGGTGAAATTACGGTTCTGGTTGGGGTTATCGGTATTCATTCTGTCGGCCTGTGGTCCGACGCCACAGTGGGTGAAACCCGGCGCGACGGAGGCCGACTTTCAAAAAACGAACGCCCTCTGCGATCAGGAGAATTTGCATTTTGGCCGGCGAATCCAGTCGATGGGACAGGAACCTGCGGAAGACGTGGTGGCTCACAGGCAAAATAGTTATCGAAGAGGAGGAAGGGAGTTAATGCAGGAGCAATGTCTGGAACGTCATGGCTGGAGACTTGAATATGTCGAGTAAACCATTCGGATTGCACACGACAGCCACAATGCTTCCCTGCTTGATCCGCTCTCGGCTCTAGGCCTTTGACGCTCTGTGGCTATTGTTCGGGTGGCACCCTTTACAGAGAGGAAATTGACTTGCGGCAGAACTTAGGAAGAGTCGATGCCGTCGATCCGTCGGGATTCGCACTCCTTTAATCCGCACAGAGCGTTCTTTCCCTCGCGGGAGGATATTCGGAATCTCCCTGGCTGGAGCCGATATTCGCTTCTCCGGTTTCCCAGATATGGACGCACTTCGCGTTGATGTAGAGAAGATCCTGCTTTGGGCCGAACAGGTTCCCCAATCCCTGTTTGGTCCCTTCCACGGTTCCTTCTAAAAGAAATTTATTTCCACGTATCGTATAGAACTCTCTGTCTCGTTTTCCGACAAACCGGATCAGAAAATGTCGATGTTCATCGGATTGAATGGCCTTAGGTCCTTCTTCCGACTGACGTTTGGGGTAGGGCAGCCATTCCGCCAACACCTGATATCCCTCGTTCGTTTCATCAATGCTGACGATGGCCCCTGCGAGCAATACCGTTCGGCCCTGGTATTTGGAGGAATTTCCAGCCATTTCCTCGAATTGAGTGTCCCTGATCACCATTTTGTCTTCGTTCCCTTTGGGGACCAATAAATCAGAGCCTGGTGATGTCGCGCATCCGCTCTGCAGGCTCACGAGACCCACAACGCCGAGTAAGAGAATCTCTTTTCTCATGAACTTCCTCCTTCGTGTTGGACAAACAGAACCGACCATACTATCACGAAAACCGAATGAAATGGGTGACGGGTGCACCGGAAAAAATCACATAAGAGAGGCCTAGCCTAGCTCGAACGTATTGCGGGCCAGTCAAGGGCTTGTTACGGAACAGTTAATTTTCAGATAGTTTTTAAATGAATATGCTGCCGTCAGGCCGAAGGAACCTTCGGGATTCTCTGGATCTTCCTGCCCCCGATATTCAGGACATCCAATAAACCAATCTGCTCGAACCGTATTGCCCCATGCATTGGGGCAGATCGAAGGGGCATTGAAGAGCGACGAGAAAAAACCGGTCTATCCGGGTCTGACTGGTCCTCTCGTCCGTACTTGTCATAGGCCAATACTCACCGGCCGTAAAGCCCTTCGCGCAGGTGATCTGCGGGCTCTATGAGTTTTTCATGGCTCAGGTCAGCGGCACAGGCATAAAACAAGTCTGCTTGGATTCCACCGTGATCGATTTGGTTTCTCGCTAAGAGCCTGGTGGAGTCGACCATGATGAATTTGGCCCGTCTTCGGCGTGATCACGGATGGGAAAATGCAAGATGTAACGGTGTGACGCCGACTGGTTTTTCTCCCTGGCATCATTGTCGTTGAAGACCGGAGGCACAACGATGGCTCTTCGCCGAATGGATCGAGACCAAGATGTTTTCTCATCGGCGGTTGAAAGGGAATGCGCACTTTGAGTTGGTGGAGGAGCGTGAAGCACCGCAGCACCGCCTCATTCTCACAGATCGAGCCATTCGACTGACCGTATGAGTTTGGGTTTCTACCGCTTTGGATGTGAAAGTCTTATTGTAAAACCAGAGAACGCACCGGGGTGATGAAGATTGTTGCAGAACAGGCCAGGTTGTCATGGACTTTCCACATCTAGCCGATCTTATACCCTTTCGCCTCCATGCAGGTACGATGGGCACGATCAAACGTTTCCCGCGTGCGCTGGTTCCGGGCTCCAGCCTGTTGGACCTCCTGCTGATACTCCAGCTCAGCCCCCCGCTGTCCCATCATACCCAGCCCGCCGCCAGCCGCGGCACCGATGGCTGCTCCCATACCCGCATTGCCCGCAATCGCCCCTCCGATAGCTCCGAGCGCGGCACCACCCATTGCCCCGAACAGCGCTCCGCCTCCTGATGGCGGCGGAGGCGCTGCGGCCAGGGTCGGATGTTCCGGATCGTAGCCCGTTTGTTGCTTGGCCCATTTGTAGCACGTAAAGTCGTCCTGCTCCTGCTGTTCGGGACTCTGTCCCTTTTCCGGAAACACAAACGTCCTCACCGGCGGAGAAGGCGCATAGTCGACTGGAGAACTTGATGGCTGTGGCTCGGTCTGCTGAATGCTCACACAGCCTGCCAGCATGACCGCGCATGACAGGATAACAAACGACTGCCGTACCTTCATCATTTTCTCCGTTATTCGGTCAAGGACGCATAGCCCTATCCAATTTTGTACCCTTTGGCTTCCATGCAAACGTTGTGCGCCCGCTCAAAAGTCGCCCTGGTCTGCTGGTTCTGGGCTCCAGCCTGTTGGACCTCCATCTGATACTCCCGTTCGGCTCGCCGTTGTCGCATCATGCCGAGCCCGCCGCTGGTAGCGGCACCGATCGCCGCACCTTTACCGGCATTGCCGGCAATGGCTCCTCCCATTGCTCCGAGTGCGGCGCCACCCATCGCTCCGCGCATCGCACGACCGCCCGATGGCGGCGGCGGCGCTGCCGCCAGGTTCGGATGTTCCGGGTCATAGCCCGTCTGCTGCTTGGCCCACTTATAGCACGTAAAGTCGTCCTGCTCCTGCTGTTCCGGGCTCTGTCCCTTTTCCGGGAACACAAACGTCTGGGCCGACAAGTGGGACGCATGGACAAGCAACCCCAATCCCAGCGTCAGCCCCAAAATCAAGTACGTACGCATCGATGCCTCCACATCTAGAGAATGGTCTGTACGGCGCTTACTTCTGATCAGGTATATGATAGGTCAGTTTGGGCCACACCGCGACTCCTTCTCCGAGTTGTTGGGCCGACTCAACCCCGCTGACCATCGTAATTTCTCTCGCCTGGATCTTCGAAATCATTTCGCCTTCGCCCGTAATGCCGGCAAACTTGCCGGTGCCGCCCGTGATCTTAAACGTCCCCCGGCATCCTTCCACATCGCCGGTGCAATTGAATTCCCCAAAGACACGATTGCCCTGCTCGCCTGTGATAATGCACTTGGCAAAACCCGTTTTCGTTCCCTTTTTCAAATCGGCATCAACGGTGCCGGGGCAGACGATCGACGCCGCATGCATCGGTCCTTTGCCGTCATCCATCAGCATCACCCCGCTATATACGGCCACCATATACGCTTGATCAGGTCCGACCGGGAAGGCAAATCCTACCCCTTTCCACGGAGACATGGCTTTGACGCTGCCTTCTTCTGCATAACCGTATCCGCTCAGCAGCAATGTGACCGCAATGAGAACTGTCATTGTCGCGATTCCTCTTACCAATCGCTTCATGGATTCTTCCTCCTTGTCTAGATAATGATGGAACAAATGTGGGGCAATATACCAAAATTTCTCACCCTGGGAAATGCTGCTTCCCACCTATGATCACAATCCTGTTTCCAGAGCACACAATCGAGTCATGGAATTCCTCAATCTCCGAGATCGGTGTAGGGAAAAATTCTCAGTCTCAAAAGCCTGAGGGCGGTTTCTCGATTTTTTAGGCTGTTTCACCTACAATAGCCCGTCCAGAAAGATGACCCGGTCGGAGCATTTGGAAAGTGAACGCCACTCAATACAAGCGTTCCTCTTGGGTGAATAGCTCGTAAGAAATCCATAGGACCAAGATCATGCACATATATAAAGTTCAACCAGCCACAAGAGGTCTATCATGAAATCCCTCACAAGTATCGTCTGCTATGTGTTTGTCTGTATCCTGGTCGTCGGGTGCACTTCGACCAAGGTGACCGAAAATACATCGATGTACGGCAAGGAAAAGCTTCCCAAGCCTGATCGCGTCTATGTCTTTCCCTTTGCCGCCACTCCCGCCGATATTCCAAGCTGGTCAAAGGCTGCGCAGATGCATGTGAAAACCAGCCGCCCGCAATCACCCGAAGCCATCGAAAACGGCCGTAAGCTCGGAGGTCTCATTGCTGAAGAATTGGCGGCACAGATTAACGAAATGGGACTTGCGGCATTTGTGGGGGGCAAGGACACCGTTCGGAGATTGAACGATATTTGGTTGATGGGCTATTTCGTGGCAATCGATGAAGGGAGTGCCACCAAGCGGATTGCTCTGGGGTTCGGGGCCGGAGCGGCCGATTTAAAGACCGCAGTGGAAGGCTATCAGGTCACGAAGGATGGATTGCGTCAACTTGGAGAAGGCAAAGTCCAATCCGGGGAGGAAGAAACACCTGGAGTGGTGGTGCCTTTAGTCGTTCTGGCCGCCACGGCCAATCCCATCGGGCTGGTGATTGGCGGAGCCGCGAAAGCGACCGGTGAGGTGACCGACAGGAACACCATCGTGGGAGCAGCAAAAGAGACGGCCAAGGCGATAGCCGATCATTTACGTGTAAAAATGAAAGAACAAGGTTGGAGCCGATAGAAATTTGCATACCGTTTCCTGATTCCTTCCTCACCGCTGTGCTGAGGAGAGGTTCCGGAGAATCGACGTGATAATCATTGGGGCGAGCAAGGAAGTTGTCGGATTTCATGCGCACTCGTCGGAGCGAAGTGTGTTCCAGACGCATGCAGGACGAAATCCGTGACGGACATTATGGTATGTGGTTGAGACCGCCGGGACTCCCATTGCCGTATCGTCTCTAAGTAGGGCAATAGGCTCGTCGCGGCGCGTAGTCATGAGTTCGGGTATAGGTCGAACCGACGACCGACTAATCCGGGATGAGACGATGAGTCTACGCACGCTCCTCAAAGAACCGTTGGTGCACTTTCTCGTCCTGGGGGCCATGTTGTTTGTCGGCTACGAATACATGAATCGCGGGAGCGGACTCGAGACCGGGCAGATCGTGGTGACGCAGGGACGGATTGACAGCCTGCGGGCTTCCTTTAGCCGGGTCTGGCAGCGCCCCCCCACGCCGTCTGAGATGGACGGGCTGATTCGGGACTATGTCCGGGAAGAAGTTCTCGCGCGGGAAGCGATGGCGCTCGGTCTTGATCGGGACGATATTGTGATTCGCCGACGGCTGCGACAGAAGATGGAATTCATCGCCAACGATCTCACCGCCCCGGCAGAGCCCAGCGAGACGCAATTGCAGGAATACCTCGTCAAACACTCCGATCGTTTCCTCGTCGAATCCCGGTTCACCTTTCGACACGTCTATCTGAACCCTGAGCAGCATGGCGACACTCTGCAACGCGACGTCGCAACCTTGTTGTCGGAACTCAATCGGCCTGTCGCACAAGGCGACTTCCGGAAGCTCGGCGATCCCATTCTGTTGAATGCCGAGCTGACCGATGTTCCCGCTGGTGAAGTGGCCCGCCAATTCGGAGACGAGTTTCCCCGGCAATTGGAGCGATTGCCGACAGGCCGGTGGGACGGTCCGGTGATGTCCGGTTACGGAGTGCATGTCGTGTTCGTTCAAAATCGGATCCCGGGAAAGGTCCCGGACCTGTCGACCGTTCGAGAAGAGGTTGCGCGTGCGTGGGCCGATGCGCGCAGACGGGAAGACAGCGAACAATTCTATCAGGAACTGACCAAGCGGTATGCGGTAATCATCGAAGGTGCCTCCTCCGACGCGGAGGCCAATGCCCTGGCGGCGGAAGCGCACTAAACATGCCCGCTTTTCTGATTTTGGTTTTTCTCGGTTTGCTCGGTATGCATACGGCTGCCGCTCATGAGGTCAGACCGGCCTATCTTGAACTCCGTGAGGAAAGCGCCGGGGTGTTTCGGGTGCTCTGGAAGACGCCGATGCGGGGGGACATGCGGCTTGCGCTTTCTCCGGAATTCTCCAGCGAGACGGCGATCATCGCCCCAGTCGTCACACGCCAAAACGGCGGGGCGGCGATTCAGACCTGGCGAATGAAACCGATCGAACCTTTAGGCGGACAATCCGTACGAATTAACGGATTGGAAGGGACGATGACCGATGCCTTGGTTCGTATGGAATATGTTGACGGCCGTACCTGGGTGAAGCGGCTGATGCCCTCTGAACCGGCGGCGCGGATACCGAGTGAGCCGAACGGATGGAATGTTGCCCGCGAATATCTGACGTTGGGAGTGGAGCACATTCTTTTCGGCGTAGATCACCTCCTCTTTGTGTTGGCATTATTGCTGGTGGCTTCCGGGACTTGGCCATTGATCAAAACCGTCACCGCCTTCACCCTGGCGCACAGCGTCACACTGGGTCTCGCCACCCTCGGGTTTGTGCATGTGCCGACGGCTCCGGTCGAGGCCGTCATTGCGCTCTCTATCGTCTTCGTGGCGGGGGAGATCATTCATGCGCGATGCGGAAGAAAAGGCATCACCGCCCGTGCACCCTGGATAGTGGCCTTCACATTCGGGCTCTTGCACGGGTTCGGGTTTGCGGGGGCCTTGAGCGAAGTCGGTTTGCCTCAGGGGCACATTCCTGTGGCGTTGGTGTTCTTCAACTTGGGCGTGGAAGTCGGCCAACTGCTGTTCATCGGTTCGGTCATGGCTCTCATGGCCGTCTTCCGACACCTTCATATCAGATTTCCACGCTGGTCGGAACTCCTTCCGCCCTATGCCATCGGCAGCGTGGCGATGTTCTGGGTCATTCAACGTCTTGTCGTTTTTTAGAAGGGGGAACCGAACGCATGAAAAGTCGAGTTGTTCCAGCGATGATGCTTGGCGGATTGATGGGTGTGTTAGCGGGCTTCCCGCTCTCGGCGGTTGCGGACGGGACGGCACCTGGTCTCAGCGCTCCAGAAAGGGAGACCGTAGAGAAAGCGTTTCCTTCCAAGCCGCCGTATTCGCCCTATGCCGGACGCAATTTTCCCACGCGGCCATTTTTCGGCGACACGCATCTGCACACCTCATACTCGATGGATGCCGGCGCATTCGGCGCACGCCTTTCGCCGCGTGATGCATATCGATTTGCCAGAGGCGAGGAAATCACCGCTTCGAGCGGCCAACCGGTCAAACTTTCACGACCCCTGGACTTCCTCGTGGTTGCGGATCATTCCGATAATATGGGGTTTTTCCCGGATCTCTTCGCGGGAAAACCGGAAGTGCTGGCGGAGCCGACCGGCCGAAAGTGGTACGACATGATGCAAGTCGGCAAGGGGGCGGAAGCGGCCATTGAGATTATTATGTCTTTTTCGCACGGGACTTTTCCAAAAGCCTTGATGTATTTTCCAGGTACCCGGGCCTATCGCAATGCATGGCAGGAAACGATTAAGGCTGCCGAGGATTTCAATGAGCCTGGGCGATTTACCGCGTTTATCGGTTACGAGTGGACGTCCAACACCGGGGGCAATAATCTGCACCGCAACGTGATCTTCCGCGATAATGGTGACAAGGCCGGCCAAGTCGAGCCCTTTACCGTCTATCCACCCATGGGCAGTGATAACCCCGAGGATCTGTGGAAATGGATGGCCGCCTATGAGCAAAAAACCGGCGGCAGCGTCCTGGCGATTGCCCATAACGGCAATCTGAGCAATGGCCTCATGTTTCCGACCGTCGAGACGTTCGGTCAAACGATTGACCGTGGTTATGTCGAGACGCGAGCAAAGTGGGAGCGATTGTACGAAGCGACTCAGACCAAAGGCGACGGAGAGGCTCATCCTTTCCTCTCGCCCAATGATGAGTTTGCCGATTTCGAGACATGGGATAAGGGCAACCTTGACGGCAGCGTGGCCAAGACGAAAGAGATGCTCGAATTCGAATATGCCCGCTCAGCCCTGAAAAACGGCCTCAAGCTCGAAGAAAAGTTGGGCACCAATCCGTTCAAGTTCGGCATGGTCGGCAGCAGCGATGCCCACACCGGTCTGTCTGCTCTTGAAGAAGAAAACTTTTTCGGTAAGACCACGCCGCAGGAACCCAGCCCGGAGCGGATGACCAACGCCTTTTTCGATAACCCCAAGACCGGCGTGAAGGTGATGGATTGGGAAGTCTCTGCGTCGGGATACGCTGCGGTCTGGGCGACGGAGAACACCCGTGAGGCGATCTGGGACGCCATGGAACGCAAGGAAACGTATGCCACGACCGGTCCCAGGATGATCGTGCGCTTTTTCGGCGGATGGGAGTTTAAGCCGGAAGATGCGCACAACCGACTGCCGGCGGCCATTGGGTATACCAAGGGTGTGCCGATGGGTGGTGATCTCACCGGTGCTCCGGCGGGCAAGTCCCCGACGTTTCTGGTCGCGGCACTCAAGGATGTGATCGGAGCGAACCTTGACCGTGTGCAAATTGTGAAAGGCTGGCTTGATAAGAACGGAGAGGTTCAGGAGAAGGTCTACGATGTGATTTGGGGAGATGCCGATAAGCGACAGCCTGGCTCTGACGGCAAGTTGCCACCCGTGGGTAGCACCGTGGATGTGGAAAATGCCACCTGGACCAACACTATCGGCGACCCGGAACTCATCACCGTCTGGAAGGACCCGGACTTTGATCCATCGCTTCGTGCCTTCTACTACGCACGGGTTCTTGAGATTCCCACGCCCCGCTGGACTGCCTACGATGCGAAACGTTTTGGAGTGAAGCCTCTGCCGGGTACCAGAATGACACTCCAGGAACGTGCCTATACGTCGCCTATTTGGTACGCACCAGGAACATGAATCTGGTAGCGGGAAGAGGGGAGAGTACTTTGAGGAGTTGTCCCTCGGTATCGAGCCGGACAATCCTGGTTTCAAGGCAATATGTCGCTACGGTAGTTCATGACGTCACAGGACTCTACGCATGGAACTTTCTTCCCTGATCGCATGTCACGAGTGTGATCTTCTTCAACGGCGTGTGCCGTTGGCAGGCGGGGCCGTTGCCTGTTGTCGGTGTTGCCACGCGGTTTTGTATCGTGATTCTCCGAACGGGATCGATCGGACACTGGCTTATACACTCGGAGCATTGTTTCTGTTTCTTATTGCCAATCTCTACCCGATCGTCGGTCTTGAGGTCCAGGGAAATCGACAGGTCGCGACACTGTACGGCACGGTTCACGCCTTGTGGAACGATGGCCGGGAAGAGGTCGCTTCTCTGGTCGCCTTCACGACGATGGTGAGCCCGGCTCTCGAGATCATACTTCTCGCGTACCTGCTCATTCCTCTCCGGTTCAATCGGATAGCCGAAGGGACCATTCCCGTCCTGCGGTTTCTGCAGACAGTCAAACCGTGGAGCATGACGGAAGTGTTCCTGCTGGGCGTTCTCGTATCGCTCGTCAAGCTCGAACATTTGGCGCACGTGGAAACGGGGATCGGACTGTGGGCATTCGCAGGGTTAATCCCATTGTTGATCGCCGCGGCCGGGGCCTTTAGCCCTGACGAAATTTGGAACAAGGTGAGCAGAACCTCATGAATGTCGGGGACATCACCGCCGGACAAATGGGCTTCTATGCCTGTCATGTTTGTAACCTCCTCGCCAAATCGGAACCCGGCGAACACGATGCCGTCTGCAGGCGTTGCGGCAGCCCGTTGCACCTGCGGAAACCCGACAGCGTGGCTCGCACGTGGGCGTTTCTGATCGCCGCGTATATTTTGTTTGTGCCGGCGAACGTGATGCCGATCATGCACACGAGTTCGCTCTTCGGAGCGCAAGCGGATACGATTATGAGCGGAGTCATTTATCTCTGGATGTCCGGGTCCTGGCATCTTGCCCTCGTGGTCTTTATCGCGAGCATTCTCGTCCCCTCCGCCAAGTTGTTGGCCCTGACGTTCCTCGTGGTATCGGTGCAGCGTCGCTCGACCTGGGAGCCCATGCAGCGCACGAAGTTGTATCGCGTCGTCGAGTTTGTCGGCCGCTGGTCCATGCTCGACATTTTTGTCGTGGCTATTCTGGTGGCGTTGGTTCATCTTCAATCGTTGGCGACGATTGAAGCCGGTTTCGGGGCCGTGGCCTTCGGAGGGGTAGTCGTCCTTACAATGTTGGCGGCCATGGAATTCGATCCCAGACTGATCTGGGATCCGAAACGAGTTCAGCATGGATAAATTACCGGTTGAGATGAATCCTGACGACGTGCCCGAAGCTCAGGTGGTACGAAAACGGGGTTGGTCGTTCCAAGTTGTCTGGCTGGTGCCGATCGTCGCCGCGTTGATCGGCGGGTGGCTTGTAGTCAAGGGCATCATGGAGAAGGGACCCACGATTACCATTACCTTCAAGACGGCGGAGGGTCTCGAAGCAGGCAAGACCAAGGTGAAGTATAAGAATGTGGATATCGGCGAGGTGAAGCAAATCAGCCTGGCCGAGGACCTTCAAGGAGTCGTGGCCACGGTCGAACTGGTCAAGGAAGCGGAGTCGTACCTTGTGGAGGACACCAATTTTTGGGTGGTCCGCCCGCGCGTGGCCGGCGGGCAGGTGACCGGTCTCGGGACTCTTTTCTCCGGATCCTATATCGGCATTGACATCGGAAAGTCGGAGACCAAAGAGCGTGACTTCCTCGGACTCGAGGTAGCGCCCATTGTGACGGGCGATGTGCCGGGGCATCAGTTCATGTTGCATGCAGAGACACTCGGATCCCTGCAAATTGGCTCGCCGGTCTATTATCGCCAGGAGGAAGTCGGGAGCGTGCTCGCGCACGATTTAAATAAGGATGGCAAAGGGGTCACATTTCGCATCTTCGTCAAAACCCCCTTCGATCAATACGTCAACGCGAACACCAGGTTTTGGAACGCCAGCGGGATCGACGTGAGTCTGGATGCCTCCGGCGTCAGAGTCGATACACAATCGTTGGCATCGATCCTCATCGGAGGCGTGGCCTTCGAAACGCTCGCCGGCTCGGCGCCTGGAGCTCCTGCTGAGGAAAATCAGAAATTTTTTCTGGCGAAGACCAGGTCGGAAGCGATGAAGCGGCAGGACACCCTTTCGCTTCCCTTTGTCCTCTACTTCACCACATCGTTGCGCGGTCTGTCTGTCGGGGCGCCGGTGGATTTCCGCGGAATCACCATCGGCGAGGTCATGGCGATGAATGTGGAAGCCAACGAAACCCAAACCGGATTTCGATTTCCGGTTTCCATCGTCATCTATCCCGGTCGGTTGTTGTCGATGATGAAATCACGCCCCGATGGCGTTGAAATGGACGAAGACAGTCGACGGGCCAGATGGGATCGGATGGTGGCCCGCGGGCTTCGCGGGCAGTTGAGAACCGGAAACCTCCTGACCGGACAAGCGTTGGTGGTCCTGGAATTTTTCCCCGATGCGTCCCCCGCGCACATGGATTGGACGAACGATCCGCCGGTCATTCCGACGGTAGGAGGGGAATTGCAGGAACTTGAGGCCACCCTCTCCGGCATTATGAAAAAAATCGAAAAGGTGCCATGGGAGGACATCGGAACCGATGTGCGACGAGTCCTTGTGACGGTGAACCGGACGCTCAACCGCGCAGATCAGTTCGTGAAGCATCTCGATGCGGAACTGACCCCGGCGGCAAAGTCCGCGTTGGCCGAAGCACGCAAAACGTTGAAGTCCGCGGAGCGGACGTTGGCCAGCAATTCGCCGATGCAATACGAAATGCAGGACACGCTCAGAGAATTGAACCGCGCCTCGCGGTCACTCCGGCTGCTGACAGAGGCTCTTGAGCGGAATCCGGAAGCGTTGATTCGCGGAAAGTAGGAACGAAGACGATGAAGACCCTTGCTCGCAATTTGGCTCTGTTGACGGTAATAACCTGGCTGCTTTCCGGCTGTGCCGGTTCTCCTCCCGTTCATTACTATACGTTGAGCGTGGAAGCGGAAACGGGTCTTCCAAGTTCCGTAACCGATCGGACAACACTGACTCTTGCCGTCGACCCCATTTCGCTCCCGGATGTGGTGGACCGCCCCCAAATCGTCCTGCAGTCGGGTTCAAACCAGGTGACGTTGGTAGACGACCATCGGTGGGCGGAATCCTTGAAGAGCGAAATTCCTCGAATCATTGCCGGAAACCTGAGTCAGTTGCTTTTGACAAAGATGGTCTGGGCCTATCCCCAGCACGTCAAGGGACCGGTCGACTACCGAGGAAGATCTTTATCAGAGCATTCAGCGATTCGAATCGACCCATGGATCGTCCGTGGCCATCGATGCCTTATGGACCATTCAACGGTCATCCGAAGATGGAGCTGATCCGAAAACCGGCCAGTCGACCGTGCAGCAACCGATCACGGGCCAAGGGTACGAAGCTATCGCTGCGGCTCACAGCCGCGCGTTGGCCGACATTAGCCGCGAGATCGCCGAAGCGATCCGGCATGCGACCGAGCGCAAGTAACCTGAAGCCAAGACCGGTCCATACCAAATCCCTTGCATCTTCGGAGGCATGGTTAGGCTGATTGCAGGGGCAAGAAAATGTACGAACGATTGATAAAGCGTTGAAGGAGAAATTGAAAATGATGGGCAGGATTTTTAGGTTGTCCTTGCTGGCGTTCATATGTTCATCGGCTTCGGCAGTGGGTCAAGATGTCCTCCCTCGGCCGGCTGAGCCGTTCAAGGGCCACATTGGCCGTACCCTGAAGGATTCCAGGCCGGACTTCCCCAAGGAAATCCAGGCACCCAAAGGAGCACCCAACATTTTGCTCATTATGACCGATGATGTCGGGTTCGGCGCATCGAGTACGTTCGGCGGCCCGATTTCCACCCCGACGATGGATCGACTTGCACAAGCGGGACTTCGCTATACGCAGTTTCATACCACGGCGCTCTGTTCGCCCACCCGGGCCGCCCTGCTCTCCGGGCGCAACCATCACTCTGCCGCGACCGGCGTCGTCATGGAGCTGGGCACCGGATACCCCGGCTACAACTCATTGATGCCGAAAAACGCCGGCACGTTCGCCGAGGTTCTCAAACAGAATGGCTACAACACTGCCTGGTACGGCAAGAATCATAACGTTCCCGACTGGCACACGAGCCAGGCCGGTCCGTTCGATCTCTGGCCCACAGGCCTTGGGTTCGAGTACTTCTACGGCTTCCTGGGTGGAGACGCCAACCAGTGGAACCCGGCCCTCTTCGAGGGCACGAAGCCCATCGAGCGGCCACATGATGTCAAGGACTATCACTTCGACAAGGACATGGCCGACCACCTCATTGCGCGCATCCGCCTGCTGAACGCGATGGGACCGGACAAGCCGTGGCTGCAATACTACGCCCCCGGCACCGCCCACGCGCCGCACCACGCGCCCAAGGAATGGATCGCGAAGTTCAAGGGACAGTTCGATCAGGGCTGGGACAAGGTGCGTGAGGAAACCTTCGCCCGGCAGAAGAAGCTGGGCATCATCCCGTCAGATACCAAGCTAACACCGAGACCCAAAGAAATCCCCTCGTGGGACTCTTTGTCCCCCGACCAGAAAAAAGTCTTTGCCCGAATGATGGAGGTATATGCGGCGGCCCTGTCGCACGCCGATCATCAGATGGGCCGCATACTGGATGTCATTGAAGAAATGGGCAAGTTGGACAACACGCTGGTTATTTACATCCAAGGCGACAACGGCGCCAGCGCCGAGGGCACGCTGCATGGCTTGCTCAACGAAGCGTCCATTATGAACAACATTCCTGAGGATTTCAGCCAGGTCCTCGCACGCATGGACGAACTCGGCTCAGAGATGACTCTCAACCACTATCCGGTCGGCTGGGCGCACGCCATGGATACCCCATTCCAGTGGACGAAGCAGATCGCTTCGCACTTCGGCGGAACCCGCAATGGGCTGGTCATCTCGTGGCCCGCACGGATCAAGGATCGGGGAGGCATCCGCACCCAATTCCACCACATCATCGACATCGCTCCGACCATCCTCGAGGCAGCGGGTGTCGGGGCCCCATCGGAACTCAACGGTGTGGCCCAGAAGCCGATCGAGGGGGTGAGCATGATCTATACGTTCGATGATGCCAAGGCGCCGTCGGCGCGCCGCACCCAGTATTTCGAAATGTTCGTGAATCGTGCCATTTACAATGATGGCTGGGTTGCGGCTACCACTCCTGCCGTCGCGCCATGGGTCATGGGCCAGTCGCCTTCTATCGATGCCTATGGGTGGGAGCTTTACCATGTGACCGAGGACTTCAGTCAGGCCGTGAACCTCGCCGACAAGGAACCTGCGAAACTCCGGGAGCTCCAAGATCTCTTCTGGATCGAGGCCGCCAAGTACAACGTGCTGCCACTCGACAACACCAAGGTCGAACGCTTTGATGTCAGCATCCGTCCCAGCCTCACGCGCGGGCGCAGTGTGTTCACCTACTTTGACGGCATGACGCGCATCCCCGAGGGAACCGCGCCGGACCTCAAGAACAAATCGTTCAAGATCGGCGCTGATATACACATCCCCGACAAGGGCGCTAGCGGTGTGATCGCGACGCAGGGCGGCCGCTTCAACGGTTGGGGCTTCTATCTGCTCAATGGCAAACCGGTGTTCCACTACAACCTTGTTGGCGTCCAACAATTTACCATTGCCGGCCAAGAAGAGCTGGCTCCAGGCCAACACGTGGTTCTACTGAACTTCAAGTACGACGGTGGTGGTTTTGGCAAAGGCGGTATGGTGACCATCGCTGTGGATGACAAGACGGTTGCCGAAGGCCGTATCGACCGCACCTATCCCTTCCGGGTCTCATTCGATGAGACGCTGGATATCGGCGAGGACACCGGGACGCCGGTCAGCGAGGATTACCAGGTTCCGTTTCACTTTACGGGGCAACTGCACCGCGTGCTGATCCGACTTTCCGATTCCCCGCTCAGCCCAGAAGACGAGGAGCAAATCCGCCGGGCCAAGGCCGCGATCACGTTGTCGCAATAGGCATCGGTCCTCATTTCCGCCAAGACGGGATGTGCGCCGGAAAATGGATCGCAAACTCGGTGAGAGCATTGGGATTCTTTGTAACATCTGGGGTTGACTGTTGCAGGATCGAGGCTGAAAACCGGGGACAACAGAGGGACAGTGATATTGCCTGGAACAGTGCAACGAGGACGAATCCCGGGGACGGAGAAAACTTTATCAATGATGGTGCCCGCACAATCTCTTGGGACCCATTAATTCCCGTGGGGATGGTGTTTCCGGTAATGAACTGCCCGAGAAGATCATGTGTCGGAGAAAAGCAGGAGAAGCCTAGATGCAAAGACTCGAACGGTGGGCTCGCGGACAACAGGTCTTCAAAGCGATAGCAGGTTTGATGATTTTGTTGCTGTCGAGCGGATGTTCAAGCTTTGGACCGGCCACCGTCAACCGGGACCGGTTCGATTACATCACGGCGATCAGCGATTCCTGGAAGAAGCAGACGTTATTGAACATCGTCAAAATGCGGTATGCCGATGCTCCGGTCTTTCTGGAAGTGGGACAGGTGATCAGCGGGTATGAGGTGGAAGGTTCCCTTTCTGCCGGAGGCACCATCGGCAACAAGACCGCCCCTGGAGCGCTGGGAGATTTCGTGAATCTGGGAGCGGGAGGCCGATATGTGGATCGACCGACCGTGACCTATGCTCCGTTGACCGGACCGGATTTTATTAAGACGATGATGACTCCCTTCCCGCCCGGTGCCCTCATGTTTCTGATCGAGGCCGGATGGTCGGTCAATCTCATCATGCAGGTCGGCCTTCAGGCCATCAACGGTCTCTGGAATCATAAGGGTGGGTTTGTGGGGCATCCGGTGGATCCGGAATTCGTGCAACTGGTTCAGTCATTGCGCCGGCTTCAGGAGGCCGGAGCTTTGGGAGTCAGTTTGAAACGGGAGAACAATAACGAAGATGTCACCATGCTCTTCTTTCACACGCGTCGCCTGAAGGCAGAATTGGCTCAGGATGTCGCCACGGTGAGGCAGTTGCTGAGAATCCAACCGGATGCGCAGGAAGTCCGCATTACGTATGGGGCTGATGCGCATGCTACGAATGAGGTGGCGTTGCTGACCCGTTCCGGATTTCAGGTCATGATGGAATTGGCCTCTCTGGCCACCGTTCCTTCCGAACACATTGCCGAACGGCGAACCTTTGGGGTCACTCACAAAGCGGCGGATGAAAAGCCGGCACTGCCTCCCCTCATGGTGATCGGGAGCCAAGTGGAAGAACCCGCCGATGCCTTTGTGAAGATCCGGTATCGCGATTGGTGGTTCTTTATCGATGATCGGGAATTCCAGTCCAAACGTGTCTTTACCTTTCTGATGGTGCTCTTTACGCTCAGCGAGACGGGGCAGAAACTTCAGCAGCCAATCCTGACGATACGGGCGAATTAATATACAAAAGCGGATGACATCAACTTTGTAGGTAGGGGATGATTAGTCTTATTCGTCTTATTGTATTTACGCATAGTTCGGAATTCTATCGTGTTCCGATCCAAGGGGGTTAAGAATGATGACGCAGAGACGGTTGTGGAGGTTCTTCTGGATGCCGACTTACCTGATTTTTGTCCTAACCGGCCTTCCTACTCCGGTTGGGGCAGGCGGGCTGTTCCTGACGGAAATCGGAACGGCCGACGTCGGGCTGGCGGGCGCCGGGTGGGCCGCCAGGGCGCAAGATCCGGCCACTCTGTTCAGGAATCCTGCCGGGATGAGTCTGTTGGAAGGCAATCAATTGTTGGTCGGCGCGCAGTTGCTCTATGCCGATCTCAAATTCTCGAACACGGGGTCGAGCGCGTTTCTGGGAACCGAAAACGGCGGGAACCCCATTAATGTGTTCCCCGGCGCAAGCGCCTTTTATACCCATAGCCTGGGACAGGACTTCAAGCTGGGATTCGGAGTGTTTTCCAACTTCGGCCTCGGCCTGAAATATACCGGTGAATGGATCGGACGCTACTATACAAAAGAATCCACCTTGGTCGGGGTTTCCTTCATGCCGGCCGCCAGTTATCAGGTCAAAGAATGGCTTTCCATCGGTGCCGCTCTAAATGTTATGGTTGCACAGTTGAAGTACGAGACCGCGATCAATCAAGTCGGGGGCGATGGAAGCCTGAGGCTTCAGGACGTCACGGCGGGGGTCGGTGGAAATGTGGGAATCATGGTGGAGCCGAAAAAAGGAACCCGTCTTGGCGTGACCTACTACTCTCAAGTCCACCTTGATTTCGGCTCCACGCCGAGTTATGACAATTTGGGCGCGGGTACCAATGCCATCCTGACCGCAGCCGGGTTGACCGGAAGCAAGATCGACCTGGGGATGACGGTTCCCCAACATGTGATCGTCAGCGTCTTTCACCAGTTCACGGACCGGCTGGCCCTCATGGCGGATTTCGGATGGGAGGATTGGTCCAGATTCGGAAAAGTGGATGTCTCGATCGACGAGAGTGGGACCAGCCTGACCACCAACGTTCCCTATAAGGACACCTATCATGTCGGAGGGGGCGCGCAGTTCCGGTTGAACCCTCAATGGCTGTTCAATACGGGGCTCGGATATGACACCTCGATGCTCAAGGATAGAGACCGTACCGTCTCTCTACCTGTAGGGAAGACGATCAAGTTTGGGGTGGGGGCCGAGTGGCAGCCAAAAGAGACCTACACGGTCGGCTTCAACTATGAATTGGTCTGGAGCGGTGACATGACGGTCAATCAACAAGCCGGTCTTCCCGGTCCTATTGCCTCACGCGGGAACGTTGTCGGGACGTTCAGGGACTCAAAAATTCATTTTTTCAACGTCAATCTGAAATGGTAAACGAAGCGCCGGTAACGTTTTTGGGGATTGCCGTAAAAAGGCTTAGAACCTTCTTCGGAGAACCACGATATGTCATCACGTTGTAAACAACTCGGTCGGTTTCATTTGAACCTTTTACAGAGGAGCGTGATATGAAAAACATGACTCTCTCGGGCTTGTTGGTAATTGTCGTATTCATCTTGAGCGGCTGCGCGGAGACGCGAGGGACATATGGAATGATGAACCCTGACTTTCCCCATTACGGCTTCTTAGGAGAGTATTATGAGAAACTGGAGCCGGCGATGACAAAGAGTTTGGAGCCGGCCATGCGCTACCAGGCTCCCGAATCTTCACAAAGTCGCTCCTACCTATACCAAACTCATGCTGGATCCCGTGGTGTTTTTCCGAAAGCAGAAAGATCCACCAAAGGCCTTAACGTTAAGAGGACGCTCAAAATTTTCACGAACTACTTGCATAACAAGATGTATTTGGCTCTCAAAGACGACATTGAAATCGTCGACCAACCCGGCCCCAATACGGTACGAATGGCCATTGCGCTCACCGACACGGAAACCAGGTGGGTGGGGCTTGATATCATTTCGACGTTTGTGCCTCAGTTACGCGCGGTGTCGGAGTTAAAAGGATTCGTCACGGGCAAACCGTCGTTTGTAGGGAAAGCCATTGCCGAAGCGAAAATATCGGATTCGCAGACCGGACAAATGCTCGCAGCTATGGTCGACAAGCGCGTCGGCGGGAAGACATTGGGGAAAGGGTTTTCGGAATGGGCCGATGTGACCGACGCCATGGACTACTGGGCACAGATGGCTAAGTACCGCTTTTGCCGGGTTCAAAAACGCACGAATTGTGTTCCGCCCGAAGCGTAATGATGATGTTCGCCTCCGGGAGTGTTTATGCTCTGCCATTCGTTGGAGCCATGTCGTTCAATGGATCGAACCTCCGGAAACGAATGTCTTCTCGCTTGATGCTGTTGCGGATGCGGGAGTCGATCCCGGCGGCTTGAAGGAGGTGAATGTATCAGGTTTGCAACCGCAGCTCCGGTCCGTCTGATGATCGGCAGTGCGGTGAAAGGGCATGGTGAAATGATCGGCAAGGAGAAGATCAAAAAAGGAGGGGAAGCGGGCTGCCGAGGCTATCGTGCCATGTCCGTCAGATCAGCATGAAAGCCGACCGTCGCTTAAAAAAAGAAAATAAACCCACACCACATCGGGCGTTCAAAACAATCGGCGCTGCAGCATTTGCCGTGTGCCTGGGACTGGGAGCCTGGTGGTATAGCACCGTCCAGTCAGACCGATCATCTGCGCCGGATCCGCCGGTCGGAATGACCTGCGATATGGGTATTTCTGCTGCGAAGTCCGGGCGGGTCCAAGCCGATCCCAGCGCGCAATCTACCTCATCCGTGAGCCGCTCGGCCTCATCCGCAAATGCTTCATCAGGGGCTGTCCCTTCGTCGCCTCCGACCGCTCCTGCCCCTGATGGGATGGCCTGGATTCCCGGCGGGGAATTTTCCATGGGGGCAGCCGATCTTACCGAGGATGAGATGAGCGACGTGGGAATGCACGCGACGCGCGATTCCCGGCCGATTCACCGTGTCTACG
Organism: Nitrospirales bacterium; assembly: GCA_031315915.1. Lineage (GTDB taxonomy): Bacteria > Nitrospirota > Nitrospiria > Nitrospirales > UBA8639 > JACKFE01. Next base: position 64,226 of record JALDRK010000008.1, on the reverse strand, counting down.
TGGATGGATTCTGGATCGACAAAACCGAAGTCACCAATGCGCAGTTTGCGCGGTTCGTCGACGCCACCGGTTATGTCACGGTCGCGGAGCGCACGCCGCGTGCGGAAGATTTTCCCGGTGCTCCGCCGGAGAACCTGGTTGCGGGATCGGTCGTTTTTTCTCCCCCGGACCATTCTGTCCCCCTGAACGATCATTTCCAATGGTGGGCCTACATCGATGGCGCTAACTGGCGTCATCCTCTCGGGCCAACGAGTGATGTAAAAGGACGGGAGAATTATCCGGTTGTCCATATTGCCTATGAGGATGCAGTGGCGTATGCCACGTGGGCTGGCAAACGCCTCCCCACCGAAGCGGAATGGGAATTCGCCGCGCGCGGCGGGTTAAGCGGTAAGGTCTATCCCTGGGGGGACGAACTGAAAATAAGCGGGAAATGGATGGCCAATAGCTATCAAGGTCATTTTCCCCAGCAAGATACAGGCGAGGATCAATATGCCGGCATCGGGCCGGTTGCGAACTTTCCACCCAACGGGTACGGACTGTATGACGTGGCAGGGAATGTGTGGGAATGGACCAGTGATTGGTATCGACCCGATTACTACGCCCGACTGGCGATGGCCGGCGGCGTGGCGCGCAATCCTCCAGGACCGGATTCTCCGTTTGATCCCAGCGAACCCAACGAAAAAAAGCGCGTGCACCGTGGCGGGTCGTTCCTTTGTACCGATCAATACTGCTCCCGCTACATGGTCGGGACGCGGGGAAAGGGGGAAGTCAGTACCGGAACGAATCACTTGGGTTTCCGCTGTGTCATGTCTTCAGGAAAAAATTCCTGAGGATGACCCAGTACCAAAACGATCAACCCAACACATGATGACGATGAGCGAAATTGTATGAAGGTCAAATCACTCACACATCGGAGATACGGGAAATGGAGAAGATTATGAGACGTATGGTTCTGTGTTTCTCAGCTATTCTGGCCGTGTTAGCCGTACCATTGAGTGCGGAGGTGGGAGCTCAGCTTGATCGGACCGTCTTGCCGATTCACGAGCCGAGCTACCCGCCGATTACCGAACTTGATGCGCGACAAGCAACCGCTCCCCCGCGCTTCGAGGTGAAGGCGCCCAAGGATGCCCCGAATGTCGTCATTGTCATGATTGACGACATCGGTTTTGGTCATGCGAGCACGTTTGGCGGGGGGATACCCATGCCCGTTTTAGAACGAGTCGCCCAGAGCGGACTGCGTTACAATATGTTTCACACGACGGCGCTATGTTCGCCCACGCGCATGGCTCTTCTGACCGGGCGCAATCACCACACGAACAATGCGGGGGCCATCATGGAAGTGGCCACGGCTTTCCCAGGGAACACCGGCGTGCGTCCCAACAGCGTCGCGCCGCTGGCCGAGATGCTTCGGCTGAACGGCTATAGCACCGCCGCATTCGGCAAGTATCACGAGACCGCTCCGTGGGAGGTGAGCGTCTCCGGCCCGTACGATCGCTGGCCCACGCATTCGGGATTCGATAAATTCTATGGCTTTCTGGGCGGCGAAACCAACCAATGGTCACCCTATATCTTTGACGGCACGACAAAGGTCGAACATCCGGAGGACCCCGACTATCATTTCACCACCGACATGACCAATCAGGCGATTGCCTGGATTCGGACCCAACAGGCGCTGACTCCCGACAAACCGTTTTATGCGTACTTTGCAACCGGAGCCACGCACGCTCCCCATCACGTGCCCAAGGAGTGGATTGCAAAATTCAAAGGCAAGTTCGACGCCGGTTGGGATCGGTACCGGGAGGAAACTCTGGCCAGACAAATCAACCTGGGGCTCGTGCCGGCGGGCACGAAGTTGGCGCCCAAACCCAAAGACATCAAGGACTGGGACGCACTCACCCCGGACGAACAGAAGCTTTTCAGTCGCCAGATGGAGGTCTTCGCCGCTTTTGCCGCGCATACCGACCATGAAATCGGCCGACTAGAACAGGCGATCGAGGACCTGGGGGAAAAGAATAACACGCTGTTCTTGTATATCGTGGGAGACAACGGTTCCAGCGCCGAGGGCGGCATGGTGGGTATGTTCAACGAATTGACCTATTTCAACGGCGTTCACGAGACCGTTGCGGACATGCTCAAAAACATCGACAAATGGGGTGGCCCCGAAACCTTCCCCCACATGGCCGCCGGTTGGGCCGTGGCCGGCAATACGCCTTTTACGTGGACCAAACAGGTGGCTTCCAACTACGGCGGGACGCGCAATCCCGTGGTGATTCAATGGCCGGATCGCATTAAGGCCAAAGGGGAAATCCGCAGTCAGTGGCACCACATCGTGGACATTGCGCCGACCATTATGGAAGCCGCCGGCCTGCCGTTTCCCAAATCGGTGAACGGTACGATCCAGAAGCCGTTTGAAGGTGTGAGCATGGTCTATACCTTCGACGATCCGAATGCCAAGAGCCGCCATACGACACAGTATTTTGAAATCATCGGCAATCGCGCCATCTATCACGACGGCTGGTTGGCCGGTACGGTTCATAAAGCGCCGTGGGAGGCCGCACCACGGGCCCCGCTGGCGCAAGACACGTGGGAACTCTACGACACGACGAAAGACTTCAGCCTGACGAACGACCTGGCTGCCCGGAATCCCGAAAAACTCAAAGAGATGCAGGAACTTTTTATGAAGGAGGCCGTGAAATACAACGTCCTCCCGATCGACGACCGGAGCATTGAACGGTTCGATCCTCAAATTGCCGGACGACCCGATCTGATGGGCGGCCGCATGTCTCTGACCTTGTATGAAGGCATGACGGGAATCATGGAAAATGCCTTCATCAATGTGAAGAACCGGTCGATGACTATCACCGCCGACGTGGAGATTCCGCAGAACGGGGGGAATGGCGTCATTCTCTGCCAGGGTGGCCGCTTCGGTGGGTGGAGTCTGTATATGAAGGACGGGAAGGCGTCCTATGTGTATAACTGGCTCGGCCTCGAGCGATACACCATCTCCGGTTCGCAATCCGTGCCCGCCGGCAAGGCTGTCATCAAGTTTGACTTTGCCTACGATGGCGGACGCGGTGCAGGCGGGAAGGGCACGATTTACGTCAACGGTCAAAAAGTCGCGGAAGGCCGAATCGGCCATACCCAGGCGAATGTCTTCTCGCTTGATGACGCCGCGGATGTGGGGGTCGACGAGGGTACGCCGGTAACCGATGCGTATGGCCAACGGCATAACGAGTTCACCGGGACGATCGAGAAGGTAACCATTGACCTGAAGTAAAAGAACACATTTCGTTAAGCGGTGATGGACAGAAGACTGATCAGACTACAGCGTTAGACAAGCGGTAAGATCACAATCGGTAGCGGATGGTGTTGATCCCGGTGAATACAGCGGGCACTGGGTACGCTGGCTGTCTGGAGCGGACCATTCGTGAAAACGCGCATGCACTTGCTCATCAATCTGCGTAGGGGCTCGTACGAACGGGTGCCGATTACGTCCGACACCTATCGGGACCGGTATCTCGATCATGCCTATTTGATCCTGCCGGTGCAGGAGACGTTTCAAGATGAGTGTGGGCAGCAAGTAGTGAAGGAGAAATGAAAGGCTGAAATACGCCCTTGATCTGCATGCGTCCAACGGGCGCATGCGGATCAAGATACCAACCGTTCCTCGATAGATCTCAACGATGAAACTCTCTATTGATCCAATACGCGGTGGTCTTGGTAAGGTGCTCGTGGGACGATCAGACTGCCTGTTATGCTCCTACTCCGTTCTAAAGAACCATGATACAGTTTTGTACTGCTTAGCTTTCCCTCCTCACGTTGAGTGCTATGGTTTTCTTGGCAGTTAATCGGCAGCCGGTTGAAATGGATACCCCATTTCCTCTCCAGTTCAATAAACGCGACTCCATCATCATTCTACTTTCTCTGCTTGTCGATATGCTGTTTCTTGCCTCGTCCTCCTTCGCGGAGTGGAAGGTCAGCGGAGAGAGTAATGTGTATTACACCGATGATGCCGCGCTGTTTTCCGCTACCCGGCGGTTGTCTCGCAATCAGGATCCCACACAACCCGTTATTGACCGCAAGTTGGCCAATCAAGGGAATGATGTGGTCTTTGAGCCCGTAGCCTACATTTCGAAATCCTTCCCGTTGATGGGCCGGCATACTCAACTTGCCGTCAGAGGACAAGGGTTTGTGTTTGCCGACAATTCCCAATTTAATCATGGTTCGCTTGGTGTGCAGGTCAATCATCATCTGACGCCATCCACCATCTTTGGTCTGCGATATTTTTTCGGCCCTGACCTTTTTTTGGGAAAAAATGAAGTTCGTCCTATCGATGAAGCAGGTGGCGATCCGCCGCAGTTGAAAGACGAATCAGTCACCACTCAGTATTGGGCTGGAGGAATTTCTCAGGAAATCCCCGAATTGGACGATGCCAAGCTCATTCTCTATGGTCGCTATGGGTTGCGGGAATACGACAAACCCTTCACGCAACGGGACACGCGGTTTTGGACCATTGGGACGCACGTGGAATGGGCCCTCACGAAAACAATCGAGTTCGCGCTTGGCTACCATTATGAACGGGGATTGGCCGATGGCCGGAAGCAGGTGGAGTTACAAGATGATGTTTCCTACTACAATCATTTTGTGACCGGAGAACTGGAGGTTGAAATAACAGAGACCATTGGCGCGGAGATGGCTCTCCATTACGAGTTCAACGGTTGGACAACCGGAATTTCGGGGGATGAGCGTCAAGGGGAGCATGAAAATGTCCTCCAAGGGGACATCGCTCTTCGGCACCAGGTGAACGAGAGTTTTCAGGTCACGGCCGGTTTCCAGGGGGCGTATCGAAAAGAGAGTTTTGAGGAAGGCCTCAAAAATTTTAACACGTGGGTTGGGGCCAAACTGGTTTTTTAATAGTGGGTGCGATCAAGATCCTAGATAGCCATCCTCCCTCGTATTCAGGTGAATAACGGCCATACCGTTCAAGTGGATTAGAAGGCCGGTAGCAGGGTTCTATTCAATGGGCATGAATATGAGCTCCGACAGTTTCATCATCCAACTGCCTTCCGCATGAACGATTCGTTCAATGATAACGGCGCTGACTCTCGTCATTCGGAGAAAGGGGCTGTCCTAGATAATCAGCCCATTGAGTACCTCACCCATTCTTTGAGCTGGGTGAGTTGCTGCCGAGGGTTCGGCGTATTAAAGCGCCATTCACATTCTTTTATGAATAAGTTGAAATGCAGGCGAGGTTCGCCGTTGAACTTGCGTAAATGGCGCTTTCCTTGATTCCAGAAATTTTCGATGCCGTTGATGTGCTTGTGTCTCTTCACAAATCGCCTCGAGTGATTGCTTCGATAGTGTTTGAATTCTGACATATCCAACACGTTATAGGATCGATACGTATCTGTATAGACGATACTATTCGGTACAATCCGATCTACCATGATGTCTAGGAAGGTTTTGCCTTTTGTGTTGGGAAGTATCTGGGTCTACACGTGCCCTTTCCGCTTCAGGATGTCAAATGCTGGGACTTTTCCAGCCGCGCCTCGTCCCCGCTTACCCTTTCGCTGTCCGCCGAAATAACTTTCATCCACTTCGATAGCTCCCTCTAAGGGTAATTCCTCCTCCAGCGTCTGCGCGATGATCATCCGCAGGCGTAGCAAATAGTAGGACGCCGTACCTTTATTCACGCCGACGAACGGGGCGGCAGTTCGTGCGGTGGTCCTGGCTACAAAATACTCGATCAACCGAGCCTGTTTACTAGGGCTGAGTCGGCTTTTTCGCATCGAGCCCTCATAAAATACTCCTCGTTATCTGGGACAGCCCCTTATTCTACATCCGCAATGCCACATGCGTGAGCTTGTGGATGAAGTGGTTCCATCAAAGCCGGACAAGCGAAACTTGAATTGTAGAGAGATATTACGGGTGTGAACCCGCAAAGAGGTTCATTGGTAACCCATGGAGGAACACAAGCCGTTCGTGGCTCTCCGATTTCTCAGTCAGGATCTCAAAAAAAGTGATGGGAATTTAGCTGTTCGTATTGCCATATTCTGAAAATTCGTTAAGCTGGAATGTGATTTTCAGAGAAACGCCCTATTCCCAAAATTAGGGAATCCAGGAGAGGGCCGCATCTTTTCACCTTACATTCGTCGGTTGATGGAGGGAGGCCTATGTCGGTTATAACGGAAGAAATTACATTATCGGCCAGTATTGATCCTGAAGCACAGGTGGGTACTCAAAAAACATATTTTGTCCCCGAACCGGTGGCAGGAGAAAAGCATGAGGTTGTGGCATTCTTTGGAAAAGGCGTGAAATGTACGGGGGAAATTTGGTACGAGGGAAATGTTCAAATCGACGGACAATTGGAAGGTACGGTTCACACCAAAGGGACTCTTGTTATTGGCAGCCAGGCACAGGTGAAGGCCACCATTGAGGCAGGTACAGTCGTCTGTAAAGGCACAATTTACGGCAACGTCATAGCCAGAGAAAAAGTGAATCTCTTGAACCCCGGCTTTATTGACGGGACGATCACGACCCCTCGGTTTTCAGTGGAGACGGGCGGTATGTTTAAGGGAAAAATTTCAATGGATGAAAAGTCTTCTGACTACTTATAATCTCGTCATTCGGTTTGAGGATCTCCGATCCCAATTGTTTTTGCAGTTTTGGCGAATTCGTTGATTGCAAGTTTCTATTGAGGATTGGGCCAACAAGGTCCGATGTGCTCTTCAAGCCGACTCTCATGGATCAACTGTATGGGAGGCGGTCTCAGGCGGACTTCCTGGTACCAGTGAAGATTTTTCAAATAGGGCGGTGTATCCTTTTTTGATGCAAGAGTGCAGATATAGATGCATTCTCAACGATATAGAGATATTGAGGTGTCGGGTCTCTTAACATCGATGAATTTAAGCAACGAGCAAGAACGGCATTCTACCATCCTAATTCCTTATGGAAAAAAATCCTTTCCTCAAGTGTTCTGTCAGATAGATTAACACTCTTCTACAGCCTGTCTTTTCCCTTATTCTGGCCTTGTCTTCCAACGGTGGGGAAGAGGCCATGTCTTGAGCTATTTTTGCAAGATAGTGCGTTTTCATTCTTTCTCATTTGAAAGGCATACCATTTGCTCAGCCATCACGCTTGTACCACACCGTATCTTCTAACAAGCTAACAAGGAGTCCTATGAAAAGTTGTGAAAAATGCCAGGGTTCCATGATTCTTGAGCGAGCTGTGGACTTGGAAGTCGGTTTAAGCATTTTGTATCTTGTCTGTTTGAATTGTGGAAAACGGGTACAAGCAGAACGTGAACCTCGTCCTCTTGTTCATTAAGCGATCTTTAATGCCATAATTTATGGAGGAAAGTATGCATCAACCGGTTCGGTCATTAACACACGATGAGAAAAGGGCGGCAGAAGCCGCCTTTCGGGGAGCTCCATTTGACCCCAAGTGGTCTGATGCGGCTAGAAAAATTTATCTTGGCATTTCGTCCGCCGTTGCGAATCAACGTCAAAATGCCTTCAAAGACATTGTTCTCCCGAATACCAAACCATTAGGCAAACCGGCGACTCAGGAAAGCAAAGCGCCGACGCGGGTGAAATCACGTTTGTGGTAAAAGCGTGATCGATGATCCTAGGGGACAGCAGTCTTAAGCTGTTTCCTAGGCCTTCCTCTTCTTTTCTCGACAGTCTTCACGGATCTTGCATATAATTTAATGAGTTGAAGATCATGTGAAATTCCGGCCCATATAAAAAAGCGATGGACCCGTCTTTCTCTACCAACGGGATGAGTCCCAAGGCGATAAAGGTCGCTTCGCGAAATCACACATTTCCTCCTCCTTTTGTAGTGGCGTTTTCTTTGCCTCCGTTGAAAAGACTGTCAATCATGAGATCTAGCGGAAAATGGGTTGCTCCCTTTCGAAGCTTTCGATTGAGATGGCTGGGACAGGCGATTGTGCAAATTTGTCTGATTGCCACGGTGGTCACGACCGCTCAGGCCCAGAAGGAAACAGGCAGTCCGGAAGAAATGATTCTGGCCACCGCCAGGGCGGCCTGGCAGAAGGGCAACTCTGTCCGAGCATTGGATATTCTAACTGAAGGCATGCAAACCTCTCCACGATTCGTCGGTTTTGATAAGTTGAGGGGAGATATTCTGGCAACGATGCGACAAAATGAAGAAGCTCTCGAGGCGTATGAACGGGTTTTAGGCCAAGTTCCTCAATCCTTGGATGTTCGATGGAGCAAATGGAGCCTATTGATTCGATCTGGTCAAGCGGACCTGGCTATTGAAGAATTTCAACGTATGGCAAAACATGATAGGCAGAATCCACTGGTCCACTTGAGATTGGCCCATGAACTTCGGGTACTTGACCGATTGGAAGAATCGGCGAAGGAATATCGGTTGGCATCGGAGTTGGTTCCCGATCTGCCGGGGTGGCGTTTATCTTTGGCTCGCGCGCTATTTGATGTCTTGCAATATGAAGATGCCCGCAGAGAGGTAGAAGCGGTGATACGAATGGTCCCTCGAGGGTCCCCTGTGGAGACTGCGGCACGCAATCTGTTGCTCATTGTCTATGGGGCCACAAAGGAGCGTGGGCGTCGTTTTCAACCTATTTATAGTCCTGACGGTTCGGCGTCTCTTTACAAGGAATGGGGCCTGATTCGCAATCAAGCGTGGGATTTGTATGCGAATGGGCGTTTTCAAGAGGCGGAGCCGATTCTTCGTCACGTGCTGAGTCTTCGTCCGACTGATCATCGGGCAACGTATGAATTAGGCGTGACACTGATGGAGTTAGGACAATATGAGGAAGCCATCCAGTTGCTGCAAAAAGGGATTGATCTAGGGCCCAGCAGTGGACCTATTTCGGAGGTATTTTTAGACTCAATTTTCCGGATTGGCCAAGGGCTGGCCCATTTGGAGCGATGGGAGGAGGCCTTATTGCATTTTGAAATACTTCAGGAATTCTCCCCGAGCCTTCCAGACCCTTCTGAATCTCAGAATGTCCCTGAGAAGGGAGCCGAAAACAACCCTGATGATCCGCCCATACTTTCAGGCATTCCAGTCCTGGATCAGGAGAAGGTAGCCATGTGGCTGGAGCGGGTCAGGTCGCATATCCCACAATCTGAACACACTCTTCAGGAGATGCCGCCGACGTCAGATCTCGCCACTTCTCCCGGTTTGAGCAATGCGCCTCATCAAGAATCGAATCCCAAGTCTCTCAAAGTCTCTCAACCGATTCATACACGGGCTTCCCTGATGGGTCGGGATGCGGATTTCAGTTGGTTTCGATTTGTCATTCCATCCAAAATGATTTTCCGAGATGATATGCTAATGGGCAGCCATGATTTTATTCCTGTTGACCCTGGAGATACTTTTCTGTCAACCCAACAGGACCTGTACTTGGTCTTTGCATTGGCCACCCCTTCATATGACGAGGTGGCCTTAACCGCCCAATGTTTTCTCGAGAGGTCCGCCATTTCCCCGGATCAGACGGCCTTGGTTCAAGATCAGGTGATCATGTCCATGAATGAACAATCAGGGTATTTTCGGCTTCGAGCTCCCCAGGAAGGTTGGCCGTTAGGACTCTATCGGTGTGGATTGTTTGTGGGGGATGAAGTATCGGCTTACAATCACATCGATGAGGTCAGATTTCGAATCCTTCATCCAACCAATCATTTAGTTCCAATCTCATAATCGGCTTTCATCCGTTATGAGTGTCCGCCCCGAAAGCGGTTGTGTGTGAGATAGCATTTACGGTTTCAAGGCGGCAAGCGATACTGACTGAGAAATCTGTTGTTGAAATTCCATCAAGGCTTGTTGAGTTCGTTCTTTGTCTGCTTCCCATCTTCTCAACGAATCTGAGCCATTGGGAATGATCCCTTCTCGTCCGATTGTTTCCAGCATATAACTGGTTTCCGCCAATGCGGTGGCTCCAATCATTCGGCAACTCCCTTTGCATGCGTGAGCCGCAGTGGCCAAGGTGTCTGCTTCATGTTGATCCCACGCCGATCCAATAGTTTGAGCATGTCTGGGAAGGTCCACCAGAAACTGTTCGATGACGCTTCTTACAAATTCCATATCTTCTGTTTCGGTCATTTCTTTGAAAATCTGCGTATTCAAGATCGGAATCTGGGAGTCCATGTCTTTATGTGTGGGCGTGACGGGATGAGAGGCGATTGTTTCACCTGTTTGGAGTTCTTTTTCCTGGACAGGAGATTTCAACAAATGGGGACTCCATTTTTGAAGCATGGATTCCAATTGCGGAAGAGACACAGGTTTGGTAAGAAAATCATCCATGCCTGCTTCCAAGCACCGCTCCCGGTCTCTTGGCAGGGCATTGGCCGTGAGGGCAATAATAGGCACTCGGGAATGGTGCGAAGTCGGGAGTGAGGAGTCGAATGAGACAGACTCTTTCTCAGGACAATCCTGATCCGCTTTTCCTTCCCCTTCTCGGGAACGGATCACTCGGGTCGTTTCAAATCCGTCCATGTCCGGCATTTGGCAATCCATAAAAATCACCTCATAGGTTCGTTGTTGAAGGGCGGCCAAAGCTTCCCGGCCATTGTTGGCCAAATCGACTTGTAGATGGAGTTTGGTCAGAAGCCTGGCTGCCACCCGTTGGTTTATCTCGTTGTCTTCAACAAGTAAGATACGGCTATAGTGAGGATGATTTACAGGAAGCGTAGCGGTCGGCAGTTTGCTTGAAGCCGGAACGATCTTTGGTCCTTCAGGAAAGGCATCAATCTCCAAGGCATTCCGTATGCCGTCATATAACTTCCGATAGTGAAGAGGTTTCATAATGTGGGTTCGATATCCGGCTTGAGATGATTGTTGAGCCAGATCTCGGGTACTCAAATCCGTTAACAATATTAATTTGCTGGAAGACAATAAGGGATTGCTGATAATGCGCTGGGCGAATGTCCAAGGGTCCATATCAGGTAAAGATGCGTCGACAATCAGTAAATCGATAGGCTGTTCGTTCCGATCTGTTTGTTCCATGAATGCAAGACCGTCTGTTCCTGATAAGGCTGTAGTGCAGTTGATACCCCAAGATTGAAGATAATGAGTCAGGACCTCCTGGGTGTTCTCGGAGTCTTCAATCAAGCACGCTCGTAAGCTATGCCATGGTTGTTGGTCCATGACAGGCATCAAGGGCTGTCGCCGTTCCAGGGGTATGGTGAACCAAAAGCAACTTCCCATTCCCTGATGGCTTGTGAATCCGATCGTTCCATCCATCAATTCCACCAGTTGTTTGGAGATGGCCAATCCCAGACCTGTTCCTCCAAATTTTCTGGCCATGGTGGAGTCGGCTTGATGAAAAGATTGAAAGAGGCGTGGTTGAATGTCCTGGGCAATGCCGATGCCGGTATCTGTGACCTCAAATCGAATGAAAGGGGAGGTAGCCTCTGGAGATTCGCGGATGATGCGGAGGCTGACCTGACCGCGATCGGTAAATTTGATGGCATTGCCGATGAGGTTGATCAGGATTTGTCGCAGTCGATGGGGATCTCCTCGAAGCTCGACAGGAGTCGACGTGTCAATCAATCCTGATAATTCTAAATGATTGGAAACCGCTTTGGGGGCCAGGATATCCAATGTCTCTTCCACGATGGTCCGTAAGTTAAAATCCTGACATTCCAGGGAAAGTTTGCCGGCTTCCATTTTGGAATAATCCAAAATATCGTTTATCAGATGGAGAAGCGCGGTGCTGCATGATGAGATCGTCTTCAAGATTTCCTGGTGATCGCGAGAAACGGCATCCGCCAATAAAATATCCGTTAGTCCAATCACGCCATTGAGGGGTGTTCGCATTTCGTGACTCATGGTCGTCAGGAAATTAGACTTGGCCTGAGCGGCCGCGAGCGCCTGATCGCGAGCCACCAGAAGCTCCTGATTTGTGCGTTCTAATTCTTGTTTGCTCCGCACGATCTGGGACTCCATGCCTTTTCGTTGGAGAAACTGCCCAATCTGGTGGCCGATGACCATGATGGCGAGAAGAAATTCCGTATTGGCCGAGATGGGGTCGGGAGAGAAAAACTCCATGACACCTATGCGATCCTGTCCTAATTGAACAGGAAACGCCAATGCCCCTTGCAGGTGTTCTTGGATGGCATAGGGGGCACGAGGAAAATTAGAGTCATGGGTCGCATCCCAAATCCATGAAGGGCATTGATTCGCCCAGACCCTGCCCGGTAATCCTACTCCGCTCAGAAAAGTCGTTCGTTGTGATTCTTGTACAAATAACGGATGCGGAGGAGAGCCGATGTCCACAATGGCGGAACAATGCAATCGGATATTGGCGGTATCGCTTTCCCAAAAAGAGCCTACCACCCAGCCCATTGTTCCGCACACCGCTTTGAGAATTTCAGGGATGGCCTGCTCAAAATCGGATGCCTCGGCTAATACATGGGATATGGCAACTTGGGTGTTTTGACGTTGCATGGCCAATCGTTCGTTGGTGATGTCCATGAGAGACCCGGCCATCCGAACCGGTTGGCCATCGGTGTTGCGAACGGTTTGACCCCGCATGCGAAAATGACGGTACTCTCCAATTTTTGTGCAGATCCGAACTTCAATGTCGAAGTGGGCCTGTGTGGCAAGATGTTCTTGAAAAGCAAGATTCAACCGTGGAATATCCTGTGGATGAATGTGTTTATGGAAGTTGGGCAAGGAGTCACAAAACTCTTCCGGTTTGTAACCCAATAATTCTTTAAACCGGGGGCTAAAACGCAGGGTATTCTGATTGATGTCCCAATCCCAAATCCCTTCGCTGGTTCCTTGGATCACCAACGCAAGAAGCGTTTCGCTTTCTTGAAGCTGGTTGGCTATCTGTTTCTGTTCGAGAGCGTGTCGTGCGAGGGCCTGATGGGCTGCCTCCAAATTGTGTGTGCGCTCTGTTACCTGTTGTTCCAGCCTGTGATTGAAATAAGCCAGATATTCTTTCGTTCGGAGCCATCGAAGCGTAGTCAGCATGGTGGCCCAGATAGCCATTAGGGCTAACCCCCGATTGGATAATACTTTCCATTCTTCTCCTCCGGATGAGGAGAGTTCCATCCCTGCAAGGACGAGAAGCGAGGAGAGGAGGGCAGTACCCCATACCCACCGAAGTCCCAACGAGCTTGCGATACTGACACAGATGACATACGGAACGCCGCTGGCCACACCCAAAGGCAGTCTCAGGTCAATCAGAAAAACACTTCCCAAAAGCATCAAGAGGATGAGATGGCTCCAACGGAATGACATGCCACAAACGTGAAAGTCGGCAAAGTCGGTAGGACCGGCTTTTTTGTTCTTCGATCGAAGGTGGTGAGCGGGAAGGATTGTCGCCATGGATTCATGGATTAGCTGATGGAATGAGGACGCGCCCCTGGCTGGCCACGTGTCTTCTTCTTGATTCTTCAAGGCTTTGAGCTTGTTCTGTTGAACCCCGAGGTATTCCATTGGTTCCGGGATCTGGAGGGAATTGTGGACGAAATTGCGAAGGAAATATGACTGGCGGTCTCCCGTGGAAGAGCATCTCCAGACGAGAAAAATATTTAGGCGTGGTTAATGCCGGATAAAAATCGCCGATTCGATGTCCAAGAATGGTAGCTTTGAGGATTTCCGTCCGTTCTTCAAGGGAATGATTCCCAAAACCAACCGTCCAATCGTGCTGAAACATGAAGATTCTCTCGGGGAGGCGATGAAAGATGTCGAACGATGTTTCAGAATAGTTGGGGGTAGGCATGATGCATAATCGTTGACGTTCGTGGAGGATCGAGTTTTTTCTTCTATACGTCCTTCGGTCGGTGGGTTGGATTTATGACGATGGTCTGCGGAATATCACGGAGTATATCGTATTGGCTACAGGCAGTCCGGTTGCTTAGGAATTTGAGTGGATTATTCGTTTTTTGTCGGAATTATTAATGGATTTCTTAAAGAAGAATTTCAAGCTGGTGGGGAGTCGTCCGGATGTTTTATTTGCCAGTGGCCCGGTGTCATGGGTCAAACTGTAGCGGTTGGCTGGAGGTAGGTTTAATGAGATTCCGAAAAGATCCCACGCCTATCCCGATGTGCCGACAGATCAGAAATTGTCGATCAAATCGATTGGTAGTCTGTATCAGGTTCCAAAGGGTCCGAAGATTGACGAGACCCCAAGCCGGCAGATGGAATACCGACAAGGGATAATCGGTGCCGAACAAGAGCCGGTCACACACTTCAGGATGGTGCCGGAGCTTCCTGAGCATGCGCATACGATTCGGCAACGTCAAGGCAGAGATGTCGGCATAAAAATTCGAATAGCGGTTAACGAAATCCACAAGGGTCGGAAAGAATTTTTCATATATCATCAGGCCATAACTGCAGGCGTGAGCGGCAATGACCGTGGCTCCTTCCTCCAAAGCTATCCGGAGTCGGCTGGGATCTCCGACCGATTGATCTTTTCCGATCAGGCTGAATTCATATCCCACATGGCTGAGCAGGGGCAACTTCAGCGAGGCAAGTGTCCGGTAAAAGGTTTTATAGCGATCGTGTGCCGGATCAAATTGCTGGGTATTGGGTAAGACTTTGACAAGGGCTGCCCCGGCTTCCGCACACCGATGAAGTTCTTCGATCGCATCGCCCCGTTGGGGATTGATAGACACTCCTGGGAGAAATTCGTCGGGATATGTGTTGGCCTGAGTCAGAACATAATCGTTGCTGATGAGAAATTCCGTGGCGTTGACGTCCAATCGTCCGTTGCTGGAATAGACTCCATCCATGCCCAGCAGGACTGCCTGGCTTACAAACCGGGACGCTCGCAGTTCCTCTAAGAGATCCTGAAGATATTTCCGGTTGGCATTTGCAGGATCACGAACTGAAAGCCGATGTTTCCACAATAAAAACCTAAATAAGGGGCTCTTGAGCATTTTGTCCGAGATGAAACAGCCGTTTTTTTCTTCGGGAAGCGCGGCCAAATGCACGTGACAGTCAATGAGAGAGTGAGGTGATGGATTGTTCACGTCCGTGTGTGGGCTTGTGAGAGTTGCAATATCACTGCATAGTCAGGCCATGGATGTAGTTACCGGAAACTATGAAGGCTGTACAAGGTCGGAAGGTTATCATATAACATGTTGGAGATGATGGACATTCAATTCAGCCCCTAGCGGTCTATTTTACGCTGATATGTTCAGATGATTTTATTCATTTTCATTCCGAATTATCCTTTCTTGGCAGATTGGATGCTGGAAAGATGTTCCATAGCTACTTTCTTGAGTGTTCGAATGTCGAGTTTTCCGGTTCCGAGGATGGGGAGCTGATCCACTTTCAGGAAATTATCCTGTTTGGGGATGAACAAATTGGGTAAGCCACTATTTGATAACTTTTCAAGTAGGCCGGGAATGGTGGACTCATCCACTGTATGGACGACCACCAGTTGTTCGCCTTTTCGTTCGTCGGGAATGCCGGTCACCGCCATGACCATGGTCTCGGCTCCTGCAACCTCGTGGAGTATTTCTTCGACTCGTCCATGCGGCACCATTTCTCCCCCGATCTTCGAAAATCGTGACAGACGATCGGTAATGACCAAAAAGCCATCCTCATCCAGTTTGGCAATATCTCCGGTCACATACCAGCCGTGGTGCATGGCTTTGGCAGTGAGATCTTCTCTGCCTAAGTATCCTTCCATCACATTCGGGCCTTTGACCAGCAACATTCCGGCCTCTCCACCGGGTAACGGATCAAAGGTGTCGGGATCGACGATACGGAGCGAGACTCCCGGCAGAGGTTGGCCCACGGTTCCCCGGCGAGAGGCCGGTTGAAAAAATCCTGCTGCCCGATAGTCGGGACAATTGACTGCAATGACCGGGGCGCATTCCGTGACACCGTATCCCTCAATGGGTCGTATGCCAAATCGTTGTTCAAAGGCCTGGACGAGTCTGTCCGGGAGTTTTTCGGCGCCGGTGAGAACGATGCGCAGAGAGCCGAACTGCTCGGGAGTGCAGCGCCGGACGTACAACTGAAGAAATGTGGGAGTGGTCAGCAGAACAGTCACCTTGTATCGATGGATCAGCTCTCCTATGGGACCGGCATCTAAAGGGGAAGGATGGTAGACGACTCCGGCTCCATGAATGATAGGAAACCACAGTGCGGCCAAGTATCCAAAGGAATGGAAAAACGGCAGAATGCCCAATATTTTATCGCGATGGTCCACATGAAGGAGCTGAGCCACGCCTTCCACATTGGAGTCCAAATTGAAGTGGCTCAACATCACGCCCTTGGGCTCTCCCGTGCTGCCGCTACTAAAAATGATCGTACCCAAATCTTCGCTTTTCGGTCTGGTAATGGCTCCGCAACATCGTTCCAACATCCGGAGAGGCGCAAAGAGTCCCAGAAGCAACGCGGTAATTTTAGCCCTTGTGCCGATAGTTTTTCGGATGTCTTCCAAATAGATCGGGGTTAAATAGGCGGGAAGTTCCAGCTTGGCTTTTTCCAGGAACACCCGGCTGGTGGTGACCGTGACCAGACCGGCCTGCTTGGATGCGGCTTCCAGCCCTTTTACACCGACGGTGTAGTTCAGATTGACCGTGGTCCGCCCGGAAAGCGTCGAAGCAATATTCGTGAGTGCTCCCCCTACCGATGGCGGAAGCAGAATGCCCACCGTGTGCTGGGAATGCCATGAGGTTCGTAAGGCCCTGGCCAGTGCAATCGCCCCGATTAACGCTTCCAGGCATGACACACGCGGACGTGTCAGGTCTGCAAACGCGAAGTGAAATGGATGTTTCCGGACCGCCCACACAAAGGAGTGGTGGAGGGGACGACAGAAAGATTTGCGGAGTTGCCAGGTTTGTTCGCTAAGTTCTTGGACGGCCAGACGCAGTTCTTCGGCCGTGCTGGTGGATGAGACAGGGGTACCGACTGAGATCGTGATGGGATAGGGAATTTGGGTTGGCCACTTGGCAATAAACCGACCTCTCACATAACTGAAAATGCTGCCCCATACTCGATCCAGGTAGATGGGAACAACGGGTATATTCCTTCCCTTGACAATACGGGTAAAGCCGGAGCGGAAGGGCAACAGTCCGCCGGTTCTGGTGATTTGTCCTTCAGGGAAAATACAGACCAGTTCGCCCTGATCTAATGCCTTCCCGGCTTCCCGGAGCGCTTGCAGAATGGCTCGAGGGGACCCTGACGAAGAAATGGGAATTGCACCCATCACCTTACCAAAAGGGTTTAAAAGTGGATGGTCATAATACTGTTGGTCCACCAGAAAACGGATGCGCCGGTCGGTGGTAGCCAGCAGGAGCAGGCCGTCAATGAAGGATACGTGGTTGGGAACGAGAAGAGCGCCTCCCCGGTCGGGAATGTGTTCACGTCCGGTGATCGTGAGCCGGTAAAGCGTGTGGGTCAATAGGACCAGTACAAACCGAATGAACGTTTCCGGCAGCAACCACAGAGCCCAAATTGTTAACAGGGCGCTGCCCAACCCGGCAATAATGAAGATCGCGCTGGCACTGAATCCGATAGCCGACAGCAGACCGGATCCAATAGAGCCTGCCAACACGCCTCCAAAGACCCGTGGTGGCAAACGCACTCACGGCTCCTCGACGATCAGGAGGCGACTTCCACTGAATCAACGCATTGAGAGGGACGACTACAAACCCACTGGATAAACCAAGGCAGGCCATGGCGATTAAGGTGCCGCCTAATTGAGGAGAGGCCGTCCCTAAGAGTAATAAACAGGCGATAATGCCAAAGCCTCCTAACGGAATAAATCCCAATTCCACCTTCGTGGCAGATATGGTTCCCGCCAGGAGCGCACCGACTCCCACCCCGACACCGAAGGCTGCAAGAGGAAACCCAGCCAACGTATCCGATAAATGCAAAACCGCTTTGGCATAGATCAAGACGTCTTGGCCGACCAGACTGGCGACAGTCCAAAACGCGATAGACCCCAAGACTCCCAAGACTAAGGTTTTATCGGCACGGAGAGCCTCAAGAGCCGCGTACCATGTTTCCCGTATTCCCCCCGTGGTTCGGGCTCTAGGGACGGGAGGGATCAGCAGGGAGGCCGCGAATCCTATGCCGGAAAACAAACAGAGCACCAGTCCGGCCAGCCATGGAGAGGAGCCAGCGAGGTCCAGGAGCGGCCCGGCTATGGCGGTTCCG
This sequence comes from Nitrospirales bacterium, assembly GCA_031315915.1. Classification (GTDB taxonomy): domain Bacteria; phylum Nitrospirota; class Nitrospiria; order Nitrospirales; family UBA8639; genus JACKFE01. The sequence goes on along the minus strand of JALDRK010000008.1, from coordinate 46,109 downwards.
GCAATAATGGCTACAAAGGTCCACAGTTCCATCTGGCCATTACCCCAGGATAGGCGATGATGAGGGAGCAGTTCTGGAAGAATGCCGTATTTCGATGGGCTAAACAGGGCGCTTTGCGCTCCCATGCCGGCGAGAACGACGAGCGGGAGGATTCCCCCGGCCGGATTCATCCACAGAGCCAGGGTCCCGGCTCCCATTAACAGGATCTCCACGCCTTTCATCACAATAATGACGGTGCGCTTGCTCATGCGATCGGAGAAGACTCCGGCGATAGCCGAAACCAACATGAGAGGAAGGGTAAAAATGACAAAGGCTTGTGTGGTTTGCCCTTGAGCGGCCTTTTCAAATTCTGCTCCTGAAACGCCGGCCGTGACTGCGAGCTGTTTAATGGCCAACAAGGCCACCATGAGTTTCCAAGCATTGTCGTTGAATGCGCCAAAGAATTGAGCAATCAATAACCCGCGAAGAGCATAGGGAGAGGAAGCGGTATATGCTGGAGGAGATGGGCAATGTGAGTCGAAAATAACGTATCCCCGATCAGTTGGTATTTGGTTGTGATTTTAGGGATGACTCCTACCATTCATGGATAGGGATGCCCTTGAATGTTAGCATGTTTTCCCATTTTTCCACAGAGCTTGAGGGAAAATTTGAGTCACTCCAAGTAGAGCATTCCGAGGTTCCTGAAGATATGGAAGAACAAAGAGGGAATGGTCAGCCGGAAATTTTATGTAAATCTCAGGCTCTACTTCTCATAAGCTGCACAGGTCTCACGAACAGTTGAGACATTTGGAAAATCGGCAGCTCAAGTCTGAGAAAATCTGGATACTTTCTCCCTTCTGTATTTTGGGGCAGGTTTGTGCGGACGGAGAACCCTTTTTTCTTGTTTTGCCTTGAATTTCAACTTCATTTGGTTTTTTGGTGTCTTAAGGTTCCTTCCCCCTCAACCGAATTATCTCATACGTGACAAAAAGTCGGGAGCGGCTCCGTTCCTGATCCATGTCACGTCATTAGGAAGGTGCCGTCAAGGGTGTAGGGCCTTCCGACTCGGGTGAAAAACGATATAGAGCTGTATTCACATGGCCACTGATCTTGAATCGATCCGGACGGTAGAGTCTTCACGAAGTATGGCCGGGGAATCTATTTTTCACAAGATGCGAAATATCTTAAATAGTGTTCATGTTTCCACAGGGGTTCTTCATCAACAACTGCGGGACTTTCATTTGGAAGATTTTGGCCGGGTGGCGGATATGTTGGAGGCTCATTCCACCAATTTGGGGTGGTATCTCAGCCAAGATCCCAAAGGAAAAAAAATTCCAGCGTTTTTAGGACGGTTGAGTCAGGGGTTATTGGACAAACACCTTCTCACGATCAACGAGCTTCATGCCTTGCAGGCGAACTTAGAACAGTTGGAGTGCTTGCTCGCGGCCGGGCAAGGGTCGAGTCGAGCAGGTGGCTTCAAAGATATGGCCAAATTCGCCGTTCTTCTGGATGAGGTCCTTACCCTCCATCAAGAGGAGTTGAATCGTCTTGGGGTGCAGGTTATCCGACAATACCAACCCGTGCAGGATGGGATCCTAGAAGTGAGTAAGTTGCAGCCCATTCTACTCAATATCATTCGGACGGCGATCAATGCGATGCGGGAGGTATCCGGGCGATCTCATTGTTTACATGTACAAATTGTGAACTGTCCGGATCGGGAAAGATTTGTCCGTTTTCAGGTTATGGATACCGGGGTTGGTATTCCTCAAGCCATGCTGACGCAGGTGGTATCACTACCCTCGTCCGGTACCGGCCCGGGGAGATTTTTGCCGAATCTGTACGCCAGCGCCATGGCGGCAAAAGAGTTGGGAGGCGCGCTTCGAGTGTGGAGCGAAGGGGAGCAACAGGGTACGAGTTTAACGCTTGATCTACCAGTCATTTACATGGAGGGCAACAGGTGATGGAGATGAAACACGCCAACCGACGGATTCTGGTTATTGATGATAATGTCGCGATTCACGATGATTTTCGAAAAATTTTGACTCGCACATTGGACACCTCCTTGCTGCAGGAAGCTCGTGCCGAATTGTTTGACGATATCGAGGAGCAGACTCAGGTGGAAAGTTTCGACGTGGATTGTGCCGACCAGGGGCAGATGGGGTATCGCTTGGTGCAGGATGCGATGACAGTCAATCGTCCGTATGCGGTGGCCTTTGTGGATATGCGTATGCCTCCTGGGTGGGATGGAGTTGAAACCGTTGAGCATCTTTGGGAAGAAGATCCTGAGTTACAGGTGGTGATTTGTACGGCCTTTTCGGATCATGCCTGGGAGGATGTGCTTACACGGTTGAATAAAAACGATAAGTTGCTCATTCTTCGAAAGCCATTTGACAATATTGAAGTGTGGCAGTTGGCCAATTCCCTGACCAAACGTTGGGGGGAAGCCCGGCAAGCGAAATCCCAATTGGATTTGTTGGCCAAATGGGCGGAAGAGCGCGCCGAAGATTCCGTCAAGGTTGATTAGCCAATTGACCTTGGAAGAGACCCCGGATGCACCAGATGGCGGCCGGAGTGATGTACTGATGAATGATTGAGAGCTCCATCAATCGGGTGTCTTGCGGGGTCATTCGTCCATATTGCGATCCTCTGAAAAGCTTATGATGAACCTTCATGTAGATGCCGTTGACGATCATACAGGCATCGTCCCTTCTGTCCTTCGTGTATTAGCGGTCAATTTCCAGAAGACTGATCTTGACTCCACTTTTCAGCTTTTCCTGGACTCCCCGGGATCTTCTCTGTCAATCGATTGGGTGGTGTCGACGGTTCCCTTGCATGAGACAGAAAAGAGTCAGGGGTATGACCTGGCGTTGATTGCCCAATCATCTCCACCGATTTCATGGTCGGAGGCCGTCGTTTTCAAGCAGGCGACCGATGCCGGATTCGTGATACTCCTGGAAGCGGATATGTCCGAGGATGTTGCATTGAGCAGGGCTCCGTCGACTGTCGGTATTTGGAGGATAGCGAGCCATTGGCTCCCGATGGTGTTGCCCTGGGTGATCGAACAGTGCCTGGAACGGAAACGATTACTGATGGAACAGGCTCGATCGGACAGCCAACTGCGAGATGCGGAATATCGCTTTGAAATGGCCAATGTGGCTTCCACGGTGCTTCACAACGTCGGCAATGTATTAAATAGCGTGAATGTGACGGGAAAAGTACTTGAAGATCTCGTTACGCAATCCTCCGTCCCGTTAATCCATCGGATGTCGAATTTACTGAAGGAGCATGACGAGGATTGGATGACATTCTTATCCGAAGATCCGAAGGGCAAGAAGATTCTGCCATTTTTGAAAAAAATAGGAGAACCGTTGGTTGGGGAACAACAGGCCCTTCTTAAGGAAATCCAGAGTCTTCAACGCCATTTATCCCACGTCAGGCATATCATTCTGTCTCACCAGGCCATGGCACGGGATCACGGCTGGGTAGAGCCGGTTGCCATCGAAGAATTAGTGGCGCAGGCCATCGAATTGAGTTTCGAACCCCGTGATTGTAGTTGGGTGACCATTCGACGAGAATTCTGTCAGGTTCCGCGTGTCCTCGTGGATAAACATCAGGTGTTACAAATTCTGGTCAATCTATTTCGAAATGCCAAACAGGCCATGCAACAATACGTACAACCGATGCATACATTTACACTTTCTATACGACGACAAGCGGCGGCACCTCATCATAAAGTTGAAGTGATCGTTCAGGACACTGGAGTGGGCATTGCTCCCGAACATGTGAACCGGATGTTTACGCGAGGTTTTACGACTAAAAAGGAAGGCAATGGGATTGGATTGCACAGTTCAGCAAGGACTCTGGAAAAGCTGGGAGGTTCCCTTTCGGTGTTCAGTGCGGGAACTGGTCTAGGAGCCACATTTACCATGGTTGTGCCTATTGCGGAGGAAGCCGAGGTCTCATGAAATTCGTTGCCCCACTTTCTTGCCCACCGGGATAAGGAGGGAGACTCTCAGTCAGTGTGTCTGGCATTCACCTGGCCTCTGGTAGCCTCCCTGGACGTGGCACAGTGAAAATGATTGGTCTCTGAGAACGTGTGGATGGCTTTTGCCTCTTCAGCAGGAGCGAATCGGTGGACGCAGATCCAACTGATCATTCAATCTCCAATGGGGTTACGATTTGGGAGGATATCCCTCCGTCAGCAGACGCGTGTGTCCGGCTGCAGCAACAAGTGGCCGATTTGACCGCCCGCTTGGAGGTAGCGACCAGGACTCGTGATCGAGCCCTGGCCGACTTGGAAGAGAAGTCAAGTCTGGAAAAAGCCTTGCGGGAAAAAACCCATGAGCTGGCTCGGTCCAATCGTGATCTGGACCAATTCGCTTCGGTCGCGGCACATGATCTCCAGGAGCCACTTCATTCCATTTCGGTGTTTTTAGATCTGCTTCACATCAAATATGGGAGTCGCTTGGACAGTGACGGGCTTAGGTATGTGGAGCGGATGAAATTATCGGCCAGTCGGATGCAACAACAAGTTCAAGGGTTGTTGGTGTATTCCAAGCTTGATGCTTCTCCTCCCCCCCTAGCGACGGTCTCGTTGAGCGTCTTATTTGAAGATATCGTATCGGATTTGAAGGGAACCATTGAGAAGAAGGAAGGAGTAGTCATAGTTGGAGCGCTTCCGACCCTCCAAGGGGATTCCATACATTTTCGACAATTATTTCAAAATCTGGTGCAGAATGCCTTGAAGTTTCATCAACCTGGATGTCCCCCGGTGGTGAGAATTTCCGGGACGGTAATGGTGGATCGCCGATATCGGGGAGCTGGCAGTCCACGAAAACTGTGTCGAGTAGATATTACCGATAAGGGAATCGGTATTCCTTCCGAGCAACAACATAAAATTTTCGGGATGTTTCAGCGGTTACATCGGAATGCTGAGTTTGATGGGGTAGGGATTGGGTTGGCTATTTGTCAACGGATTGTCGAGCACTACAGAGGCGAGATTTCTCTGCAGTCCGTTCCTGGAAAAGGCTCGACCTTTACCGTGACGTTACCAGAGAGCGGAGATGGGCTGTGTCCATGATGATCACTCACCTCTCTGCTTCTCCTCGGGTGTTGTTGGTGAGCTCGGATTCTGATATGCGGAGACAGGTAGAGTCTGTTTTGGCCATTCTGGAAGAAGAAAGCCACACCCATGGCAAGAAAGAGGCGAAATGGAGTTCCAGGAATATGTCTCCCCATTCTCACTCCTTGTACGGAGTGGATTCTTTTCCTGCCGGACGTGAAGCCGTGCTGGAAAGCCTGAATTCCGATCACCCTTTTTCCGTGATGGTGTTGGATACCATTGAAGGAGCAGAGGATGAAGTCTGTGCGATGATGGAAGGGGCTTGGGCGATGGATCCGGCGCTTCGAGTCGTACTGTGTGTGTCTGCCGGACGGTCCTTTTCTATCCCGGTTTCTCTAAAGCGGCAAGCGGGGCATTGGGTCATCCTGCGAAAACCCTTTTTTGAAGAAGATTTGAGTCTGTTCCTTTCCTGGTCGGAAGCCCGGGCTGTAGGCCAGCATACAGGAATACCCAAAGATGAACGACAGAATGGCAATGCTCAAGGGTCGTCTACGGTCGGGAGTCACGCCACAGGTCGACATGGCAAGGATGCGGCATTGGAATTAGCGCGTGATGAATTGGCTTCATCAAAATTCTTTGTTGATAATGTGTTGCGTTCCATGGCGGATTCCTTGTTCGTCATTACCATGGATATGTCCATCGGAGCCGTGAACCCGTCTTTATTGAGCCTGTTGGGCTATCGAGAGGATGAGTTATTGGGTGAGTCTCCCGGAAAAATTTTTGGTGAGGCTTTTACCCAAGGTTCCATTATGGAAACTTTGATGATGCAAGGGGTCGTGAGCGGGGTTGAATCGAGTTTTTTAAGCAAAGAGGGGCGGGAAATTCCGATTTCCGTTTCCGGTTCCTTAATCCAGGACGAACGGGGCCAATTCCAGGGTATGGTTTGTGTGGCTCAAGATATTACAGATCGGAAACGCATGGAAGAGGAAAAACGACAATTACACGAGCAATTGCTGGATACGTCCAGGCAATTGGGAATGGCAGAAGTGGCTTCCGGGGTCCTTCATAATGTGGGAAATGTCTTGAATAGTGTCAATGTCTCGGTCGGTGTGATCGTGGATCTGGTAAAACAGACCTTAGCGGGGGATGTCGATCGAATTTCCCAACTGCTTGAAAAACATAAAAACGATCTCGGAAGCTTTCTATCTGAACATCCCAAAGGCAAACAAATTCCCGGATATTTACAGCGGTTGGCAGGACAACTGCTCGATGAGAAGCGCCATATGCTGATGGAGTTGGAGCGGTTGAAAGACAATGTCGGTCGTGCGCAACAATGTGTGGCGGCTCAGCAAGACCTAGCGAAGCCTCGTCATATCACTGAGCCGTTCTGGTTGTCCGAATTGGTCGAGGAAGCGATCGTCATCAATCAGGATAGTATTCAGGAAGAGAGGATTCAGGTGAGTCGTGAGTTTGATGAGCTGCCTCAAGTCGTGTTCGACCGCCATCAGATTTTACAAGTGGTGGTTTCTTTGATTCGAAATGGCTGCCAGGCGATGGATTCCGTGTCGAATAAACGATTGGTCCTGAGGATCAAGCAAATCGTGGGGCCACCCGATTCCGTTCGTCTCGAAGTGCAGGATACAGGGATAGGGATCTCTTCCGAAGATTTGACTCGCATTTTTAGCCAGGGATATTCCACGAAAAGCGGAGGCGGTCACGGGACGGGCCTACATAGTGGAGCGTTGGTGGCCAAAAATTTCGGTGGGGGACTCACGGCTCTCAGCGATGGTCGCGGTAAAGGTGCGACCTTGGTCCTGGATCTTCCAGGCCAGTTTCATTTTCCGGATCTATAGGGTTCATTCTGGTTCAGTTCCGGACAAAGAAAAAGGGGAAGTTCAGGGGTTGAACGGGGATACCCTCTCCTCGAAAAACCGGCATTATGGATGAAACGGGATCTATGTGATGGGAAGGATGTACCAGTCTGGTCAGAACGGATGGGAGGATAGCGATGACCTCCCTATTGACGCATGTTCCAAATTTCCTGTTTTTGCCTGGAACCAACGCGCACCGGAGGAATCCATGCCAGCAGCCGTGAAGAAAGATGGACTTCGTGCTCCATTAGAACAACTAACCGAGCGGGTTGGTCCCATGCCGACATCCATCGCTTCCATGGTGTCTTTGGCTGTCGAGGTATTTACCTTGTCCGAGAGGTTACGGTTTTCAATCCGGCCCATTCAAAAAATATGGGCCCATAGTCTTCGGACCGGCTTTCTTGCTGCCCTTATTTCTGAAGCGCATGAGGCACAAAGCCAGATTATTTGGCGATCTTTCGCAGGCGGTCTTCTTCACGATATCGGATTGTTGATCCTGCTCTCTCAGGTCTCGCAACAGTTCTTCAGGGTGGTGGAGCTGGCAAGCATTCGCGGAGCGACCCTTCACATTATGGAACAGGAGGTCTATGGAACGACTCACGCCGAGTTAGGAGCAGCTCTGCTGTCCCGTTGGGGAGGGGAGGACGCATTGGTCCATGCCGTCGGTTTTCATGATGATCCATTTCGAAATGATCAAACCCAATTCTGTTCCGCTTCCGCGGTTTATCTAGCCAATATTTTGGATGGCGGAGGTATTGCTCAAGATTGTGATGGAGTGTTATGTGCTCAAGGCGAGGCGTATTTACGACGATTGGGTTTATTGGAACAAGTGCCTTACTGGCAGGCGCGGATGCGCGAAATTCAGAAAGTTCCTATTGGATAGGGAAGTTCCCTCCTCTCTTTCTTCTATTCGACTCCTACGCTTTTCTCCTTCACCTTGAATTTTGATGGACCGGTTCCTCAAAGAATCCTGTCATTTTCATTTGAATTGGATGAAGACGATCCTTCCCGAGAGCACGAAAACTTCCTGGTTGAGGGTTGTGATTAGAGCAATGGTATGATAGTGAAAAAACTTTAGATGGATCGGCCATGTGAAAGGTCGATTTTGCAATCGGTCGGAAAAGCCAAGCGAGAAAAATCCGTGTTTGTAATTTTGTTGCATCCCTTTGTGCTTGGGATACGTCTTATGACACCAATGAGTCAAACCCGGAGAGCAGTTCGAGCCTCAGGTATGAGGGTTCTTTTCGGGCTAGCGTGCTGGGTCTGGTTTGTCACGCCCCAAACCATACATTCCGTTGAACCTTTTCGTTCCCAATGTACAGGTGAGGAAGCCTGTTATCGGGAGTTCTTGGGATCTTTCGCTTCCCCGACTTCACTGCTTGACCGGACCCGACTCCTTGAATCGATTCAATCGACTGCTCCGGGTTCCCTGTGGGCCAAGCGTGCCGGCCTCAGATATGGATATTGGTTGAAAGATACTTATCCGAACGAAGCTCTGACCTATCTCCAGCCGGCTGTTCATGAATTTCCGGATCTTTCGGATTATCTGCATTTCTGGCTAGGCGAGGCCCATGAACAGATTGAAAATTGGCAAGAAGCGGCTCAAGCCTTTCTAAAGGTGGGACGCCTGGATTCGAATTCTTTATTGGCTAGTGAGGGGCTGTATCGTGCTGGGTTCATGTTTGAGAAATTGAACGATTGCAAACAGACTTTGAGCACCCTCACTTCAGCCATTGCCGCTTTCCCGGATGCCAGGCAGGCTCCACAGGCATTGTGGGCGATGGCTCAATGTGCCATTGGCCAAGGACAGTTGGAGGAAGGAAGGAATTTGCTGCGGGAATTATGGTGGCATTATCCGAAGTCCCCGCAAAGTAGGCAGGCGGAAAACTGGCTCAATAGTGCACCAGGAGATCAGGGGTTTATCCCATTACCTGTTGAACGGTACCAACGGGCCATGGCCTTATACCGGGTAGGTTTGTTGAATGATGCCGTAAGAGAGTTTGGTCGATATCTTTCCGAAGAATCACGCAATCCGCAATTTTATCATGCTCAGTATCAATTGGCTGTCGCCTTGGCAAGATTAAAACGCTACCCCGAAGCCGAAACGATGCTGCAAAATTTAACTCATTCCGAATCCTCCCGAACCGATGAAGCGTGGGTTTGGTTGGGACGAGCATACTTGCGGCAGGGTAAGGGAGAACAGCTTGGCCGGCTCACCAGGGAGTTATCTGCTCATGTGCTGGCAGGCGATCAGCAAGCCTTGATTATGATTTTTTATGGAATGTGGTTAGAGGATCATGATCGTTGGGAAGAAGCGATCGAGGCGTATGAAGGCGCAACTGAAGTTGCCCACACTCTCTCCCAGCGGTTGGATGCCCTCTGGCGTGTTGGGTGGATCTATTACCAGCGCGAACAGTATGCACAAGCAGCCAGGGTCTTTAAGAATATTACGACGGCTGTTCACAAGCCCCAGTCCGAATCTCTGTTGCAGGCTTTTTCCCAGGGATTGTACTGGTGGGCTCGGTCTGAACAATTTTTGAAGGACGAAGAACCGGCTATTCAACATTTTCGGCAATTGGCGCAAGAGTTTCCTTATACCTATTATGGACAATTGGCCAAATACAAACTGTCCGGGTTTCCGCAGACCGGACAGTTTGCGAAATCCAGACCATTGAAAACACGACGTTGGAAGAAATTCCTGCTCGCCTCCTACAAGATTCGCATTATCGAAAAATTTGTGAATTGCAGGAATTGGGATTGCCCCAGGAAGCTGGGCTGGAAATGCAAGAGGTATTCCGGCGTTTTGGTTCTGAACCCCAAGCGTTCCAGGCCTTAGTGAGGCTGTCTGTTCAAGTAAAGGCCTATGATCTTGGCATTCGCATGGCTATACGGCATTTTGGAGAGAGGCTTCGAAAAGGAGAACTGTCAAAATTCTCTGAGGCATGGACAGGAGCTTTTCCCATAGGATATCAGACCATGATCCAGGGTATGGCACCTCAGCATGTTGATCCCTACTTAGTTGCCGGACTGATTAGAGAGGAAAGTTTATATAACCCTCGGGCATTATCCGCGGTCGGTGCGATGGGGTTAATGCAATTGATGCCCGAGACCGCCAAGCGGGTGGCGCGCAAGGTGGGCATGCCTTTCTGGCCATCGGACTCTGAGGGACTCTTTGACCCGGAGCGGAACATCCGTCTGGGTTCTTGGTACTTGGGGGAATTAATCAATGATTTTCATGGCAATCTGGTTTATGCGGTTGCTTCCTATAATGCGGGCCCATCTGCGGTCAGACGGTGGATTGCGAAATACGGTCATCGCCCACTGGATGAATTTATCGAGCAGATCGGGTATAAGGAAACTCGAGGCTATGTCAAGAGAGTTCTGGGAAGCTACTGGATATACAAAACCATATTTGATCAAGGATGTCTTCCTGTTTCTCTTGACACATTTTGTTGATCAAATTATAGTCCGCTTGGATTCGGACTTGAGAAGGAGGGGTGTTTTGTGAGTGTAGATAAACTGGAAACATTGGAAGTCCGTGTAAAAAAGATGTTGGATTTGATCGTGGAATTACGGCGGGATAAATCTCATCTTGAACAAGAATTGGAGTCGGCAAGAGAGCAATTGGCCAAGCAACAAGAATTAACCGAAGGATGGGAAGATGAGCGGGGGGCCATTCGGACCCGCATTGAAAAAGTATTGGGGGAATTGGAATTTTTGGAACGTTCCCCAGAATAATTCTTGAACCAGTGTGTGTATGAAAGTGGGCGGATGACCAAAACTATCCAAGTGGAAGTCTTTGGGCAACGATTTAACCTACAGGGTGAAGGTGATGAGGCCTATTTTCATGAGCTCGCCGGGTATGTGGATGCCCAAATTCGTCAATTAGCTCAACAAACTCCGACCAGTACTCCTACCAAATTAGCTATCCTGGCTGCCATCAACATCACCGACCAGCTGTTTCGCCAAGAACGCCAACGGCAAAACGGGGATTCCGAACTGGAAAAACGTGCCCAAACTCTTTTAGAAACCATTGAAAAGTATTTTGAAACTCATCCAAACTAAGACCTGCCTCGAGTTTTAAGAGAATTTCCCTTCCCCAGCCATCAAACTTTCAAGAGCATTCATATGGCTAGACCCTAAATCCTCCTGAGGAACAGGGTGCTGGACGATAATAGTGCCCTGAGATGATGTTGAAATAACACAGTGAATTCTGCTATTTTTAATAGTTGTAAGTCATTGAATTTTAATGGAAGAAAGGAATATCCTCCGTTATGGAGGAGAGAAACTGAGGACCCGAATGCCCATCATTTTCGCGGCTATCATCGGGTATGTGAGGTTTGTGATTGGTCAAGGGAGAAGACTATCTTGGGTAAGAGGCTCTCTTTCATATTCAGTGTTCTATAAAAAACAGGAACCCCTGGATAAAAGGGAGTTAATGGATTGTTCGGCGAAATCTTCTGATTCTTGTTATGGGTATTACCCATTGCCCAGTGTCAAATGGATTGTTGGTAATGGCTGGCTCCTATTTAGGGGATGTCCGATGATGTTCAGTTTTTACCACAATTCGATTGGACGGACCTCCCATTTCGTGCCACAACCTCAATAGGGTTTTGCGTTCTTGCGCACGCGAATCTCTGCCTCGGTTTCTCCTCGTTCCTTTACGGCAAAATTACCTAATGGGCTAGCTTAAGGGTTCTACTGCAGGATTCCCTTAGATTTGGCCGCCAATGTGGGTGAGTGCTCTTAGGAACCCCAGAGGAGTCTTTCCATGGAAACCATGATCCCCATACTGACTGGAGTAGTAGGCCTTGTACTTGGATTGATTGGGTTTAAGGTATTCCAGCAATCCCTGGATGCCACGCGGCGTTCGGAAGCGGAAAATCAAATTCAGCAATCCACTCAAAATGCTCAGCGAGAAGCAGAAAACGTCGTTAAGGAAGCCAAAATCGAGGCCAAAGATATTTTATTCCAGGCCAAATCCGAAATTGAGGCGAAAGAAAAAGAAAAGCGGAGTGAATTGCAAGCGATGGAACGGAAGCTTCATCAGCGAGATGAGGCGTTGGAGAAAAAAATCAGTCAATTCGATAAGCGGGATGAGGATTTACGACGGAAAGAACGGACGATAAAAGAAAAGGAAGAAGCGCTTCAAGAGAAGATGTCAGCCTGTGACCAATCCATCAAAGAGCATCGTCTGGCATTGGAGCAAGTAGCCGGTATTACGGCTGATGAAGCCAAACGCCAACTTCTGAGTGAAATTGAAAGTGAGGCTCGGATGGATGCCGCCCTCCTCGGAAAGCGGATTTTAGATGAAGCCAAGGAACAAGCCGATCGGGAAGCCCGTGAGATTGTCACCCGATCGATTCAACGTATTACGCGGGATTATGTGAATGAGGCAACAATTTCGGTGGTGCCTCTGGCCAATGACGGGATGAAAGGCCGTATCATCGGGCGTGAAGGACGGAATATTCGAGCATTGGAAGCGGCGACCGGCGTGGATCTCATTATTGATGAAACTCCGGAAGCCGTCATTGTATCGGGGTTTGATCCGCTGAGACGGGAGGTGGCGAAAATCGCACTCGAGCGCTTGATGCAGGATGGCCGTATTCATCCAACACGGATTGAAGAAGTTGTGGAAAAGGTGAAAGGCGAGTTGGAAAAACTGATGCGGGAGGAAGCGGAAAAGGTCATTTTTGAAGTTGGTCTATCCGATTTCCATCCGGAAATCGTCAAATTACTCGGGCGGTTAAAATTTCGAACCAGTTACGGGCAGAATAATCTGTATCATGCCCGAGAAGCTTCGTATATTTGCGGGATCATGGCGGCCGAGTTAGGGCTTGATGTGAAGCTTGCTAAGCGGGGGGCGTTACTTCACGACATTGGTAAGGTGGTCAGTCATGAAGAAGAGGGAACCCATGCGCTCTTAGGGGCCGAAATTGCCAAGAAATATGGAGAATCTGAGCAAATCGTCAATGCCATTGCCGCGCACCATGAACAGGTGGAACCCATCTGTCCGGAGTCGGTCCTGGTAGCCGCCGCCGAGGCTCTTTCAGCTGCAAGACCCGGAGCCAGACGAGAAACCCTGGAAGCCTATGTCAAGAGATTAGAAAAGCTCGAATCTCTGGCCACCAGCTATTCGGGTGTTGATAAAGCTTATGCTATCCAGGCAGGACGAGAAATTCGGGTGATCATTCGACAGGGAGAACTCAATGATACCGAAAGTTTTGCTCTTTCACGGGACTTAGCCAAAAAAATTGAGCAAGAGCTGACGTATCCGGGACAAATTAAAGTTACGGTAATTCGGGAGAGCCGATATATCGAATTTGCCAAATAGGGCGAAACCGGAGATATCTCATACGACCATGAATGTGTTTTTTATTGGAGATATTATGGGGGAACCCGGGCGAAGGGTCCTACTAAAGCTTTTGCCAAAGGTTATTCGGGACTTTCAGGTTGATGTCGTTATCGGGAACGGTGAAAACGCCGCCGGCGGTTTTGGAATTACTCCTGACATTGCAGAGGAATTATTTGATTTCGGTCTCTCGGCGATTACCTTGGGCAACCATGCCTGGGACAAAAAAGAAGCTTTGGAATATATGGAAAAAGACGCACGTGTGATTCGTCCGGCAAACTATCCCGATGGGGTGCCAGGCAAAGGGACTTGCGTGGTGGAAACGGCTCAGGGTGAGCGGTTGGCTGTTGTGCAATTAATGGGAAGAGTCTTCATGCCGATTGTGGACTGTCCCTTTCGGGTTGCCGAACGGGAATTGACCCGATTGGAAGGCATCACTCGTTCCATTCTGGTAGATATACATGCCGAGGCTACCTCTGAGAAGATGGCGATGGGATATTTCTTGGATGGCAAAGTTTCGGCTGTGGTGGGGACGCATACCCATGTGCAGACCGCGGATGAACAGATTCTCCCGAAGGGAACGGGGTATATGACCGATCTGGGGATGACGGGTCCGGTTCATTCGGTGATCGGCATGAAACCTCAGGGTGTGATCCAAAAATTCCTTACTCAAGTGCCTCGTCGTTTTGAGGTGGCGCAAGGTCCTTCAGTCCTCAGTGGCGCGATTATTGGCATAGATTCCGGCACAGGAAAAGCCACCGCCCTTCATCGGGTTCGAATTCACGAATAAGCCAGCGACTGTGTCTGATCTGTTTTCCCGCCTTTTCACGGTTTCCGAGCTCACCAGCCAAATCCGTTTGCAGTTAGAGGCCGGTTTTCCTCTGGTGTGGGTTTCAGGGGAAATCTCCAATGTGCGATGTCCCTCTTCCGGGCACCGGTATTTCACATTGAAGGATGAGGAAAGTCAAATCCGCGCTGTCATGTTTCGATCCCAAGCTGATCGCGTGAATTTTACCTTGGAAGATGGATTGGAGATAATTGCCTGTGGACGACTTTCAGTATATGCACCAAGAGGAGATTATCAACTATTACTAGATATTGTTGAACCCAAGGGGCTTGGAGAGCGACATTTGGCTTTCCTTCAGCTTAAAGCAAAGTTCGAAGAAGAAGGGCTCTTTGATCCCCGGCGAAAAAAGCTCTTACCGCCATATCCTCAAAAAATCGGTATTGTGACATCTGTTTCCGGCGCGGCCATTCATGATCTGTTGACCATCCTTCAACGGCGTTGGCCGTTTGCTCACCTGGTGATTCTGCCGGTCGCTGTTCAGGGGCCGGAGGCCATTCCTCAGCTGACGGATTCGATTCGGGTCCTTAATTCCATGGGAGGAGTGGAAATAATTATTGTGGGACGCGGGGGCGGATCGATTGAAGATCTCTGGGCTTTCAATGAAGAACCCGTTGTGCGGGCCATCGCGGACTCTCAAATTCCTGTCGTTTCTGCTGTGGGGCATGAAACTGATATAACGTTGTCCGATTGGGCTGCTGACTGTCGGGCTCCGACACCTTCCGCTGCAGCGGAGCTTGCTGTGCCAGATTGGAAATTGGTGTCTCAGCGTGTCCGGCAATATCAGAACCAATTGGCAAGGGTTATGGGTGCAACAGTGACCCAACACCAACTTCGTCTCCATCGATTGGAACAACGTATTCCAGAAATACGATTGGTAATCCGTCGGCACAGTCAAAGGGTGGATGATCTCGAAGGCCAATTGCTGGATGATTTCATGCAGTGGCATCGGAATATTCAGTGGAAGGTGCTGGATTGGCAAGGGGTGATTCGGGAGCATAATCCAGGGGCTGTGATCATTCGATGGAAAGATCGGTTAGAGGGGAATTGCACAATTCAGAACGCGATTTGGCAATATTTCAAAGAACGGCGAAACCATGTTCAGGCGTTGGGTTTGCAATTACACCAACTAAGTCCCCTGAAAGTATTGGGTCGAGGTACAGTATTGTTCAACGGAGCCATGATAAAAAAATTCTGAACGTCGCGCAAGATGTGGTACCTGGCGAAAGGATTCGGGTCACCCTGCATCGGGGGCATCTGACCTGTCAGGTTGATCAAGTGGAAACAACCTGATGCGTGTGCCTATTCAAGGATCATGGGACTGGCTATAATACGGTACGGTATCGGAAGGAATGGCTAGGTTTAGGGCCCAAGCCGGAATGAGAACATCGGGATGGCTGCCATAAAGTTTGAAAAAGCCTTGGAACGCTTGGAAAGCATCGTGACCCAATTGGAACGAGGCGAGCTTTCCCTTGACGAGTCCCTTAAAATTTTCGAGGAAGGGGTCAAATTATCAAAACTGCCTGAAAATGCTGGATGATGCGGAACGCAAGTGGAAATTCTGGTAAAAGACAGGATGGGAGAAAACGTCTTCAGGCTTTTCTGTGGGCGATGAGGATTCGGCAGAGTCTTGAAGCTGGGCCTTGAATATTCGCTTTCCTGTCTGCTGGACTCTTACACTTTCCGGTTTTAAATATTATCTGAACGATGGCTTTGGTGGCTTCCGACCTTTACAAAGACCGCTTAGATAGGTTGGTAGTTCGTGCGGGAATATTGTCCAGCCGAGAGCAGGCTGCGCGACATATTTTAGCCGGGCGCATCCGGGTCGATGGAGTGGTGGTGGATAAACCCGGGAAAGCCGTCTCCATTCGAGCTTCTCTTGAATTACAGCAGCGGGAATGCCAATTTGTCAGCCGTGCGGGGGACAAACTTGCGGCTGCCCTTGACGAATTTGCCATCTCCTGTTCCGATCTGACGGTGATGGATGTAGGGGCGTCAACCGGAGGATTCACCGATTGCCTACTTCGACGAGGGGCACGGCGAGTCTATGCGATTGACGTGGGATACGGACAGTTAGATTGGCGCTTGCGCAGGGATCCTCGTGTGGTGGTCATGGATCGGGTGAATGCCCGCCAACTCCAACCGGCCGATATTCCTGAGTCTCCTGCCTTGGCGGTCATTGATGTATCCTTCATTTCGCTTCGTCTGGTGTTGCCGGTGGTCCTGTCTATTCTTCAAAATGAGGCTAAGGTTGTCGCCTTGTTCAAACCGCAGTTTGAAGTGGGAAAGGGACAAGTGGGAAGAGGTGGAATTGTCCGTGATGAATGGCTTCGACAGCAGGTTTTGGGTGAATTTTTAACTTTTACCGAAATGACCGGCCTGAGCCTTATCGGTGTGTTGGATTCTCCTGTACTGGGGAAAAAGGGAAACAAGGAAGTGCTGGTGGCCTTAAAAAAGGGTGGGGTCTCCTCCGTGCCTGGTTCACTGCGCTAGTTCATTTTCTAACCGAAAGCACTGAACGATATGTCCATGAAAATTCTCGTGACAGGTGGTGCGGGCTTTATTGGGTCCCATGTTGTGGATCGTCTTATCCAGGAAGGTAATGAGGTCGTTGTGGTGGATAATCTCTCCACGGGCAAGCGGAAGCAGGTAAATAAGAAGGCGGTCTTTTATAAACTGGATATTCAAAGTAAGCGGATCGATAAGATTTTACGCAATGAACGACCACGGGCTTTAATTCATCTGGCTGCGCAAATGGACGTTCGACATTCAACGGAACACCCACAATTCGACGCACAAGTCAATATATTGGGGACGATTAATTTGCTGGAACATGCTGTCCGTCATGGCGTGCGAAAGGTAGCTTTTGCATCTTCAGGTGGTGCCATTTACGGCGAACAGGAGGTTTTCCCGGCTCCGGAAAACCATCGAACGGAGCCGGTTTCTCCTTACGGGATTAGCAAACTGGCTGGGGAGAAATATCTTGCCTATTTTGCCAATGCCACCGGACTTCGATACGTGGCCTTGCGCCTGGCAAATGTGTATGGGCCTCGACAGGATTCCGAGGGGGAAGCCGGGGTCATTGCAATTTTTACCCGGAAAATGCTCCAAAACGAGCAGCCCATCATTAATGGAACCGGTAAGCAAACTCGAGATTTTATATATGTGGACGATGTAGTTGAAGCCATCTTGGTCACGCTCGGAGAGGATGTGCAAGGTATTTTTAATGTGGGAACAGGACAAGAAACGACGATTAATGATGGTTATCGAATTCTCAAAGAATTGACGAATAGTCAATGCAAGGATTTATTTGGAGCCGCCAAAAAAGGCGAACAGTATCGAAGTGTGTTGGATGTCAGAAAGATTCGGGAGACTTTTGGGTGGGACACACAGGTATCGTTTCAGGAGGGGTTAACGAAAACCGTGGAATATTTCAAAGGGGGGGGGTAATCCTGAAGAGGAGGATGTGTATGATGGGCTCAAAAAGGCTTGCCGCCACCTCTTTTGATTAATAACGAGGAACTCCTCGGTCGATTTCGAGAGACCAGGAATCAATGCCTCCGATAAGGTTTTTCACATTGGGAAACCCCTGCTGGATGAGAAAGCCAACGGCATCCGCACTCCTCATTCCCTTATGGCAATAGGCCACGATTTCGGTTTCCCGATCCAGTTGGTTTAAGGAAGTGGGGAGTTGTCCAAGAGGGATTAATTTGGATCCTTCAATCTTTGCCCATTCGTATTCGTGGGGTTCCCGGACATCCAATAAGAAAATCTTGTCGCCTTTATCCATTCGAGATTTGAGTTCCTGAACCGTAATGGTGTAGTTCATTATGATCAGCCTCCTTGAAGCATCATTGAAACCAGCAGAATCTGGAAAATATCATAACGGCTGAATTTTCGGAGTGTCAATTGAAGATAATCTTAGAGGTACGTGAGGGCCAATGAAAATCGCGATTGTCCCGATTGATAAAATTTCCCGGCACGAAGGGGATAAGGTTATCATCAAAGGGTGGGTCCGTCATCGCCGGTCCAGTGGAAAACTGGGTTTTATGACCGTTCGAGATGGCACTGGGGATCTCCAGGTCGTAGTCAGTAAGGGGGTAGTTGGTGAAGAGCAATTTGCCCTGTGTGGCCATCTCACTCAGGAATCTTCTCTGATTGTTACGGGAATGGTGCGTAAAGATGCCCGTGCCCCTGGAGGGTATGAATTGGATGCCTCTGAGCTAGAGGTAATCCAGATTGCGGAACCTTTTCCCATTCAACCTAAAGAGCATGGGGTGGGGTTTTTGATGGAGCACCGTCATTTGTGGTTACGGTCCAATCGCCAGCATGCCATATTGCGCATACGACATGAAATCATTCGAACGTGCCGAAACTTTTTTGATGACCGCGGGTTTACTCTCATTGATACTCCGATCTTCACGCCCAATGCCTGTGAGGGGACGACCACCCTTTTTCAAACGGAATATTTTGATCAGGTCGCGTATTTAGCGCAGAGCGGTCAACTGTATGGCGAGGCCACCGCTGCGGCATTTGGAAAAACATACTGTTTTGGCCCGACCTTCCGTGCCGAAAAGTCAAAGACTCGTCGACACTTGATGGAGTTTTGGATGATTGAACCGGAGGTGGCCTTTGCCCAATTACCGGATGTCATGCAGTTGGCCGAGGATCTCGTCGCAACAGTCATTCGTGGCATATTGGATCGTCGGTTGACTGAATTGCAGGTTCTTGAACGGGATATCGTGAAATTGGAAGGTATGATACCGCCATTTCCCCGTATTTCTTATGAGGAGGCGATTGAAAGATTGCAACAGGAGGGAATCACGATTCAATTCGGCGACGATTTCGGAGGAGATGATGAGACCATTCTGGCCAATCAATTCGATCGACCGGTCATCGTTCATCGTTACCCGGCTGCTTCCAAGGCATTTTACATGGCGAAAGATCCCGTTCGTCCGGAATTAGCATTGTGTATGGATATGCTGGCTCCCGAGGGATATGGAGAAATAATCGGGGGTGGTCAACGAATTCATGAGATTGAAGAATTGTCGAAGCAGATACGTGCTCATGGGCTTCCCGAAGAGGCCTTTAAATGGTATTTGGACCTTCGCAGATACGGTTCGGTTCCTCACGCTGGTTTTGGAATGGGCATTGAGCGAGTGGTAGCCTGGCTCTGCGGGTTGGAGCATGTTCGAGAAACCATTGCATTTCCCCGTATGTTGTATACCCTCTATCCCTAGCATGTTTGAAATGAGCGTCGGGCCTTTGGGGCAGGCCAGAGAAGTTTTTTAACAATTCCGCCCTTAACATCTTTCAATATTGACTATCTTGACTTCATAAACTCTCTGTGTATACTTGTTTTGTGGGAAAAAATGGAGTGAAGTTACAATAAATCCAAAATAAATGAATAGAAAATGTGCATAATTCTGTACTAGTCGAGGAAATATGCAAATGGATAGACCCACATCCACAGGGTGTATATGTAGATTGTACATTGGGGCTCGGGGGGACGACTCGTCGAATTCTGGAGATAGCAGGTAAAAATGCTGTTGTTATTGGTTTGGATCGTGATTGTGAAGCCATTGCTCTTTCGAAAGATACATTAAAGGATTATGCAGATTCCATGGTTTTTTGTCATGGGAATTTCTCCCACATTGAGTATTTTATTAAAAAAGCTGGATTTCATGAAGTAGATGGGATTGTTTTTGATTTAGGCGTGTCTTCCTGGCAATTGGACCAACCCGAACGTGGGTTTAGTTTTATGCAGGATGGGCCGCTGGACATGCGGATGGATAATACCCAACGTCTTACGGCTGAAGATTTGGTAAACAAGATTTCTGAGCAGGAATTGGCCGATCTTATCTTTCAATATGGAGAAGAGCGATTTTCCCGTCGCATTGCTCGTGGAGTGATTCGAGCGAGAGCCCTGAATCCCATCAAAACGACCCATGTCTTGGTGAAGATCATCGAAGACTCCGTTCCTGGTGCTTATCGAAGAGGGCGGTTGCACCCTGCCACGAGGACGTTTCAAGCCCTTCGCATAGCCGTGAACCAAGAGCTGGATATCTTAACGGGAGCCCTTCAAAGTGCGGTCAATGTTCTGAAGATAGGCGGGAGGCTTTGCGTCGTCAGCTTTCACTCTTTAGAAGATCGCATTGTCAAGCATACGTTCCGTGCGATGACCGGAAAAGAGCATGGAATGGTCAGTATTCTCACCAAGAAGCCCTTGATTCCGAATGAGGAGGAAGTGCGTCGTAACCCAAGAGCCAGAAGTGCCAAATTACGCGTAGTAGAACGTCTGGACTGCCAAAAAGGAGCCCTGTCATGAAAAAGCCTGTTGTGCTCATTATGGGTGTGTTATTGGGAGCGTGGTGTCTTATCTATGTGGGAATCAACGTTGACATGTGGCGCTTGGGCTATGAACTTGAGGATTTGGAAGCTCAGCGGTCAGTGCTCAAACGACAACAGGAGAGTTTGCAGGTTCAAATATCAAAATTGATGGATCCGCAACGGATCGCCCATCAGGCTGAGCAGCAATTGGGGTTCACGACGCCCAAGGATGGGCAAGTGGTCATGGTATCTCTTGATGCTCTGCCTTCCATAGAGACGGGGTCGGCCGATCCTGTTCGGTTGGTTCAAAACTTCTTAGGCAATCAGTCCGAGGTCCCATGAATACGGGGCAAGCGGAAGTTCACCCCATTTGTCGAGTGCGAAGCGGTCTGCTCTGTCTAGGGCTTATGCTGGGGTTTGCCCTGGTATTTTGTCGGTTGTTTTTTTTGCAGGTCTTGCAAGCCGAGGATGGAGCCCGTCAAGCTGATCGGCAACATCATAAGACAATCGTAATTCGGCCAGACCGTGGAACGATTTATGATTACCGGGGCCATCCCCTGGCCATGAATGTTGAAATGTCTTCTTTGATTGCCAGGCCGGCGTTGGTAGCCAATCCAAAGCAGGTGGCACGTACTCTTGCTCCGATTTTGGATAAAGACCCTGGACGTTTAGGAAAAGAACTGACGGGAAATGAGCATTTTGTCTGGGTGCAACGTCATATTCCCGAACCTCTCGCGAAAAAAATTGAAGCGTTAAACCTGCCAGGTTTAGAATTGGTAAAGGAGCCTCATCGGTTTTACCCAAAAGGCACGCTGGTCTCCCACGTCGTGGGATACGCTGGTATTGATAGTCAAGGTCTAGGGGGCGTTGAACATCAGTATGAGCCCCTGCTGCGAGGTCATAAAAACCTGGTCCAGTATCAACGAGATGCCCTGGGAAGGAAAATTGCGCAGCTACAGGATCAGGCTTCGGATCGGGTTCCTGCGGGATACAGCCTTCAATTGACCATTGATGAGGTCGTTCAATTCATCGCCGAAGAAGAATTGGCGGCCATTATCAAGAAAAGTGAAGCTCAATCCGGCAGTATTGTCATGATGGATCCCATGACAGGCGCAATTTTGGCGTGGGCCTTGTATCCGACCTATGATCCCAATCAATATCAAAAATTTACGGATACCGAAAGGCTGAATTGGATCCTCACAAATCCCTATGAACCAGGGTCGACATTAAAGATTGTCGCCGCCGCCGGAGCCTTGCAGGAAGAGGTGATGACGCCCATGACCCTCATTTATGGGAATGAAGGACAGATGCCGGTTGCAGGGACCATTGTACATGATCCCGCCAAATCCAGCTGGATGACTTTTTCGGAAGCCTTGGCCCAATCAAGCAATGTTGGAGCCATTAAGATGGCCGACGCGTTAGGGCCTGTACGCTTTTATCATTACCTGAAAGCCTTTGGATTTGGAGAAAAGACCGGGATTGACCTGCCGGGGGAATCACCAGGCAGTCTTAGCAATCCAGGTCAGTGGAGTGGTCGTTCCTTGTCCTCGATCGCGATGGGCCAAGAAATTTCCGTGACGCCTATCCAATTGGTGAGAGCGATGTCAGCGATAGCCAATGGGGGTCGTCTAATGAAACCCCATGTTATTGCTTCTGTCCTGGATCAACATGGAACCCCCATTCAGGTGAATAAGCCTCAAGAAATGAAAGATGCCATTTTCCCGGATACGGCTGCCATGATGACTCAAATATTGGAATTGGCCGTGGAAAAGGGAACGGGAAAGCGAGCTAAACTGGAAGAGTATCGAGTGGCAGGCAAGACTGGAACAGCTCAAAAATTCGATAAAGAAGCCGGCAGTTATTCTTCATCCAAAGTGATTGTGTCGTTTTTGGGTTTTGCGCCGGTTGAACAACCCCGCTTGACCATGTTGGTGATGGTGGATGAGCCGCATGTGGGGAAATGGGGCGGAGAAATCGCCGCTCCCGTTTTTAAAAAAGTAGCCGAACGGGTACTGCCGTATTTGGGGGTTCTGCCGGGCGGGACACATTTCATTCAGACCGCTTCGGCCACATCAAGAGCCGATTCCACAGTTGTCATACAATAATCACGTGACGCTTCAAGAGTTAATTGCAACTATGGAGGTGACGGCCGCCGAAGGTGATTTGAAGGTCGAAGTCCTGGATGTCACGGATGATTCCAGATTGGTGAGACCTGGCTCACTGTTTGTGGCCATCAAAGGGGAACACGTGGACGGACACCGTTTTGTCTCTCAGGTCCAGGGCCAAGGGGCAGTGGGAGTGGTGGTGGAGGCGTTGAGTGCCAATGTGCCCCCCGCTCAGGGCAAGTCGACTTTTCCCTGTATTACCGTGCCGAATTCCCGAAAAGCTTTGGGTCTCTTGGCGGCCCGGCTGCACCAAACTCCCTCATCCCATCTGACAATGATTGGGGTCACCGGGACCAACGGAAAAACCACCGTGACCCATCTGGCGAAATCGCTCTTGGAGGACAATGGGTATTCAGTCGGGTTACTAGGAACCGTCGGATATATTTTTGGAAGCCATCGGCGTGTGGCTTCCCATACGACGCCGGGAGCGGTCCAATTACAGGCCATGCTGGGAGAAATGGTCGAGGAAGGGGCGGATGTCGCCGTGATGGAAGTTTCCTCTCATGCGCTAGCGATGGATCGCGTGGCCGGTTGTGAATTTGACATTGTGGTGTTTACAAATTTGACTCAGGATCATTTAGATTATCACTCCACATTCGAGCAGTACTTTCTTGCCAAGCAACGTCTATTCACCGAATTTGTGGGGAACACCCAAAAGACCAGACCCAAGCGGGCAGTCATTAATCATGACGATCCCGCTGCAGCGGAGCTGTTGAAGGCCTGTCGTATTCCCGTTTGGACATTCGGCATTCACCAGTCGGGGGACATTCAAGCCGAGCACATTCAGTTATCCATGAACGGGACGACCTTTTCCGTAAAAACCCCCTGCGGGCTTTTGCACATTCATAGCCAACTGGTCGGAGAACATAATGTATCCAACATGTTGGCGGCTATCGGCATTGGATTGGCGATGGGATTGGCTCCCGAGGTGTTGGAGCGCCAATTGGCTTCGGTGACCAATGTGCCTGGGCGATTTGAGCGAATTCAGGAAGGGCAACCGTTTACCGTTGTGGTGGATTATGCGCACACCGAGGATGCGTTAGCTCGGTTGCTGGCAGCCGCCAAGGTGATCAAGCAAGGGCGTGTGATCACGGTATTTGGCTGCGGCGGGGACCGGGATCCCGGAAAAAGACCGAAAATGGGGAGCGTGGCAGTTCGGGAAAGTGATGTGGTGTTTCTTACTTCCGATAATCCAAGAACGGAAAATCCGGATGTGATCCTGCAGCAAATTGAGCAGGGTATCAGGGCGCTTCCTGTGCAAGATCGTTGTCCGTATGAGGTCATTCCTGACCGTGCTCAAGCGATCAAGCGGGCCATTGAAGTCGCCAAACCAGGTGATTTCGTATTGATTGCTGGAAAAGGACATGAGGATTACCAGATTGTGGGAACAGAAAAAATTCATTTTGACGATCGAGAGGTTGCCAGAGAGGTCATTCGTCAGCGGATGGCCCGGGCATGACAGGACATCGACAGCATGGCGGTGTTTGAGGTTGCAGAAATCGTGCAGGCGACCGGAGGCACCCTGGTAATTGGAGGAGGGACGCGTAGACATTTCCGGAATATTCAAACCGATTCACGACACATCACCAAGGGAGACTTGTTTGTCGCCTTGCAGGGAGGACAATTTGATGGGCATCAATTTGTGGCCAAAGCCTGCCAGTCTGGTGCTGCCGGGGCGATCGTGGCGGAGGCACAGGCATGGGAGGTTTTACGGAATATCCGCAAGGTGGGGTCGGCGGGAGCCGTGTTTACGCTTGTGGCGGTGAAAGACACGCTTCGAGCGTATCAAGAATTTGGGGCCTTTCACCGGCAGCGTTTTTCGATTCCCGTGGTCGCGATCACCGGAAGTAACGGCAAAACGACAACCAAGAAATGGTCAGCGGTGTCTTAAGCGTTCGATGGAGGTGTTGAAGACTCAGGAAATTTCAATAATGCGATAGGAGTGCCCAAAACCTTGCAGCGGCTGAATGGGACTCATCAGGCGGCGGTTGTTGAATTGGGAGTGGATCAGGTTGGCCAAACGACTCAACTCTGTCAAATCGTCAAACCGACGTCGGGTGTAATTACGAACGTCGGGCCTGACCATTTGGAGTTTTATGGAACCCTGGCGCGTTCGGCGGCCTCAAAGCGTGAGTTGTTGCCATGTCTTCCTTCAAACGGCACGGCCATCTTGAATGCCGACGACAAATACTGTGCTCAATTTGTCCGGAAAGCTCCTTGCCGGGTGGTGTCTTTTGGTTTTTCTCCCCATGCGGACATTCGTGGTTCGCAGGTCACCTGGGATGGCCGGAACACGGAGTTTTGGGTGTCGTTTCCGCATTTGAAGAAACCCAAACGGGCCGTCGTCCGAACCATGGGTCGACATAATATTTCCAATGCCTTGGCGGGAATCGCCACGGGTTGGACCCTGGGCGTGTCCCCTTCTGACATCCTGGAGGGGCTTGAATCTTTTCGACCCGCTCCGATGCGTTCCGAAATTCGGCGGTGGGGCGGAGTCGTCTATCTCAATGACTGTTACAACGCCAATCCGGCTTCCGTGAAAGCCGCGCTCGATGTGTTAGTCAGTCTGGACCCGGCAAAGCGAACGATTGCCGTGTTGGGAGACATGTTGGAGTTGGGTCCACAGGAATCCCAATTTCATGAGGATATCGGGCGGTATGCCGCCAGAAAGGGTGTCTCCCACTTAATTGCTTGCGGACGATTTGGGGCTGTCATGAAAGCGGGTGCAGAAAAAGCGAGTCGGATTATCCGTGTCGTGCAAACGAAAGATGCCGCGGAAGCCGGATGGGTGCTGCAGTCCATCGTGAAACCAAAAGATGTGGTCTTGGTAAAAGCCTCGCGGGGAGCAAGGATGGAACGGGTGTTGGAGGTTGTGAAAGGTCGGTAAGAAAATCGTACCGATGGAATTAGGCCTTCCCGTACGTTGATCGGTGCGGGACCGGATATGCTCTCGATGATGAATCTGTGAACGGGTGTTCGAGGTCAACTGACTCATGCTCTATCTCTGGCTCTATCCACTTCATTCTGATTTTGCGCTCTTTAATGTTTTTAAATATTTGAGTTTCAGGATGATCTATGCCGCCATCACGGCATTTCTCCTGGTGTTTTTCTGTACTCCTCCCATGATTACGCGTCTGCAGGCTCTGAAACTGGGTCAAAAGATCAGAACGGATGGTCCCCAATCGCACCTCAGTAAATCGGGAACTCCGACCATGGGCGGGGTTCTGATTATTTTTTCGGTGTTGTTGTCCACGGTGTTGTGGGCGGATGTGTCGAATCTCTATGTGTGGTTAGTGTTGCTGTCTGTCGTGGGTTTTGGCTTAGTGGGATTTGTGGATGATTACATTAAAATTTTAAAAGGGCGTTCCAAAGGCTTAACGGCCGGGCAAAAATTTTTCGGACAATTGGGCGTGGCCTTGGGTATTGGACTCTTCTTTTATTTGTCCCCGGCGTATTCCACCGAGTTGAGCGTCCCGTTTTTTAAGAACTTCAAACCGGATTTGGGGGTCTTCTACATCCCGTTTGCCGTACTGGTCATTGTGGGATGTTCGAATGCGGTCAACCTCACGGACGGTTTGGATGGTCTGGCTGTAGGGCCGGTCATTATTGCGGCCATGGCCTATACGGTGGTGGCCTGGGCGGTGGGCAATCGATTGGTCTCGGAATATTTGCTGATTCCTCATATTGAGGGTGCCGGAGAATTGGCCGTATTGACCGCTTCCATTATTGGCGCGGGCTTAGGATTCCTCTGGTTTAACACCTATCCGGCTTCGGTCTTCATGGGGGATGTGGGTTCGCTGCCTCTGGGTGCGGCGTTGGGGACGGTCGCCGTGGTGTGTAAGCATGAATTGTTATTGGTTCTGATTGGCGGGGTGTTTGTCATGGAAGCCGTCTCGGTCATTTTTCAGGTGTTGTCTTTTAAGTCACGAGGAAAACGGATTTTTCTGATGGCCCCCATTCATCATCATTTTGAAATGAAAGGATGGGAGGAACCGAAAGTTGTCGTCAGGTTGTGGATCCTGGCCATTATTCTTGGATTGTTAAGTATCAGTACTCTGAAATTACGCTGAGTTGTGTCTTGATGACTGTTGAAGGAGTGAAATCAGCAGCGATGTCCGGCACGGTGACTCCAAGAACGAATTGGAAGGGGCAATCCGTGACCGTTTTTGGATTGGGCCGAAGTGGCGAGTCGGCTGCTCATTTGTTGGTGGCGTTGGGAGCCACGGTGACGATTGTCGAAGAGCGGATCACCGCGGAGGTGCAGCAGGCTCAAGAGCGGTTTCTTCGTCAAGGTGTTGAAGTGCTCGTGGGCAATCTGGCGGAACAGGGTTGTATGCACGCGGATCTTGTCGTGATAAGCCCTGGTGTCCCGAAAGAACATCCGGTCGTTCGAAGCCTGAAGGAACGGGGTGTTCCGGTCATTGCCGAAATAGAACTGGCCAGTTGGTTGTTGTCCGCTCCCATCGTCGCCGTGACCGGAACGAATGGCAAAAGCACGACAGTCCGACTGATCGGAGCCGTTCTTCAACAAAGCGGGAAGAAGGCGTTTGTAGGCGGGAATCTGGGAATACCGCTCTGTGAAGCCGTCCCAAAATCTCAAAGGAATTCGGTCGCATCCGATTACGAGTGGGTCGTGGCAGAGGTGTCCAGTTTTCAATTGGAAGCGATTCATCGATTTCGACCGCACATTGCCGTTCTGCTCAATGTCACGCCGGATCATCTGGATCGTCACCCGACCAAGGAAGATTATATTCAGGCCAAGCAACGGATTTTCGAAAACCAGACTCCCGACGATATCGCCTTCATCAACTGGGATGATGCGGTGGTGCGAGCCATGGTGGCTCAAGCCCCTTCACAAATGTATGCCTTTAGCTTAAAGGGTCCTGTTGAACGGGGAGTCTATTTGGACGGCACCACCATTCGGGCACGTATGAAGGGAACCGAGATTTCAATTATGGAGCGTGACCAGGTCTGCCTGCGCGGAGATCACAATATCGCCAATGCCATGGTGGCGATCGGAGTGGGCCTTCTGTGTGGCTGTTCGGTGCAGGACATTGTTGAAGGATTGAAGCAGGCTCCCACGTTTGAACATGCCTTGGAACCGGTCCGGGAATGGCAAGGCATCCGATTTATCAATGACTCCAAGGGCACGAATGTCGATGCCACATTGAAGGCCATTCAGAGTTTTCGTGAGCCGTTGATCCTGATTCTGGGCGGGAAAGATAAAGGAGGAGATTTTTCCCAACTGGTGGAGAGCATTACTCGCGGAGTGAAACGACTGGTGGTCATCGGGGAGGCCACGGCAAAAATCCAAACAGCTCTCGGGCATGTGAAGCCTTTGACTGTTGTGGACACCCTGACCGAGGCGGTTGACCAAGCCGTTCAAGCCGCTTGCCCTGGGGACGTGGTCCTGTTTTCTCCGGCCTGCGCCAGTTTTGACATGTTTCGGAATTATCATCACAGGGGGCAGGAGTTTAAACGTATTGTGGGAGAGCTGCGGTAAATGAGCCTCACGTCTTTTATAAGACGCCGTAATGCACACCGGGACTTGAGCGTGTGGGCCGATCTTTTTCAAGATCGGACAACGGCGGGACGTCAACGGGCGGACCCGCTGATCTTGGGTATTACCCTGGCCATTGCTCTTGGCGGCATTGTGATGGTGTTCAGCGCCAGCGGGGTGCTGGGCGAAACTTCCACGTATTATTTGCAACGGCAAATACTCTGGATGATATTGGGATTTGGTGTCTTGTTCGGCGCCATGAACATTCCCTATGACAAATGGAAGGGCTGGGTGCCGTTTATTATTCTCTTGTGCGTAGGGAGTCTGGTGATGGTGTTGGTCATGGGGACCGTGGTCAATCGAGCCCGTAGGTGGTTATCGTTAGGCTTCCTCTCCGTGCAGCCCACCGAGATGGCCAAACTGGGCATCGTGCTCTATTTGGCTGCTTACTTGTCGAACCCGAATCGAAAAATGACCGATTGGCGGCAAGGCCTTTTGCCGCCGCTATTGGTAGTCGGCGTGATCTGTGCCTTGATCGTGGTAGAGCCTGATCTGGGGAGTACGGTCGTGATCGGCTTGGTTTTCTTGTCCATGATGTATCTAGCCGGTGCGCCCATCCGGCATCTTGCCGTGTTGGGAGTTCCTTTGGTGGCAGGATTCCTGGTGCTGATTTGGATCAGTCCGGAACGCATTGAGCGGTTGATGACGTTTTATCCCGGGCCTGTGCGTGATGGACCAGGATACCAATTAGTGCAATCCCTTATTTCCTTAAAGCATGGGGGCCTCCTCGGTGTGGGCTTGGGACAGGGTCAACAAAAATTATTGTATCTCCCTGAGGGACACACGGATTTTGTCTTTGCCCTAGTAGGGGAAGAACTCGGCCTGATGGGAACAACCGGTTTGCTGGTGTTATTTGCCATTTTGGTGTTAAAGGGTTTTCGGGTAGCGGCGTTGGCTCCGGATTTGTTCGGTCGGTATCTGGCGCTCGGCATTACCTTGTTGGTGGGCTTGCAGGCCTTGATTAATGTGGGAGTGGTCTGTGGGTTGTTGCCGACCAAAGGGTTAACGCTGCCTTTGGTCAGTTACGGGGGATCGTCGTTGATTACAACCATGTTGGCCATTGGAATATTGTTGAGCATTGCGCGGCAGGGACGGGCGCCCTGCCCGGAATAGGAGAGTCCATGAATGAAGATTGTGATTGCCGCAGGGGGCACAGGAGGCCATCTCTATCCGGCAATCGCCTATGCCAAAGCATTTCAATCTCGTGATCCGCAGGGACAAGTGTTATTCATTGGATCTGGAAAATCCCTTGAAGGAGAGATTTTGAAAAAGGAAGGCTTTGCGTTTGAGCGGATTCGGGTCGAAGGATTTGTGGGTCGAAATCCCCTTGACATGATACGGGCCTTATGCCTTCTCCCGTATTCGCTATGGCAATCGATCGGTCTTCTTCGAAAACAGGGCACTCACCTGGTGATTGGCACAGGAGGCTACTTTAGTCCTCCGGTCATACTGGCGGCCTGGATTTTACGTATTCCCCGGGTGTTGCTCGAACCGAATGCCATGCCGGGATTTGCCAATCGGGTCTTGGCCCCGTTTGCGAACGTCATATTTTTGGCTTTCGAAAGCGCGCGGCAGTTTTTTTCATCGAACCATACGCAGGTCATCGGCACCCCGGTCCGGAAGGATTTTATTCTGGATGCTCCCATTCCCATGCCTTCGAAAGTATCTCATGTCTTGGTGTTTGGCGGGAGCCAGGGAGCCCGGGCGATTAACTCCGCGATGTTGGAAGCGGTGGCCATCTCATCCTTGATCCGGAAACAATTGACGATTACCCATCAAACCGGGCCTCAGGATCTTGAACGGGTTCGTGCGGAATATGTCCAGCTGGGCGTGGACGCAGACGTTCAGCCTTTTCTGTTTGATATGCCCAAGCAATTATTGCGGGCGGATATCGTCGTGTGCCGGTCGGGGGCCAGTACTCTGGCGGAATTAGCGGCTTATGGAAAAGTCGGAATTTTGGTTCCTTTTCCCCAGGCAACCCATCATCATCAGGATAAAAATGCGCAGGCCGTTGTGCAGGAGGGTGCCGCACGGATGATCCCCCAAGCTCAGTTGACGGGCGCGCGGCTGGCCGGGGAAATCGAAGGGTTGATGCGGCATCCGGAACATCTTCAGGCAATGGGAGAACGGAGCTGGGCCTTGCGGAAAGTGCACGCCACCGAACAGATGGTGGAGGCCTGTCTGTCATTGGTCAACCATCATGCGGCCTAAAAACCGGGATATTATGAGTTCAACCGATCAAAGCCATGATGTCAAAACAGAGCGCAGGAAGAGCGAAGCGAAGACATAGAGAATCAAGGAATCATGAGGTAGTTCCACCTTTAACAAGAGGAGACGGTTTCAAGGGTTGCCAGAGTCTTTGAGAAAACGATGACCAAGGTGCAAGAACACGTGATTTGGCTTCCGTGCGCCAACGGGCACAGGGGTGAGGCGTGGTGCGAGTCAGCTTCCTGTGGTCCGAACAGGAATCCGTTGGACCGTCGCAAGTCCGGGCGCCTCAAGGTCCTACCACGTCCATGGTGTGTTTTCCCATATGCGTCTGGCCGGCTTGAACGTCAAAGAACCTATGTTTCGAAAGATCCAGCACATTCATTTGATTGGAATCGGAGGAAGCGGAATGAGCGGTATCGCCGAGGTCTTGTTGACCTTGGGGTACAAGGTGACGGGTTCCGACATGACCTATTCGGAGAGCATTCGGCGTCTGGAAGAAATGGGAGGCAAAGTGTTTCTGGGACATCAAGAATCCAATGTGGAGGGCGCACAAGTGGTGGTCGCCTCGTCGGCCATCGCCCCGTCCAACCCTGAGATCCGGGCGGCGCGCGCGCGGGTGATTCCGGTCATTCCCCGGGCGGAAATGCTGGCCGAACTCATGCGCCTGAAGTTCGGGATTGCGATTGCTGGAGCGCACGGAAAAACCACGACAACCTCCATGGTCGCCTCCGTTCTGGCGCAAGCCGGGTTGGATCCTACGTTTGTAGTGGGCGGCAGGGTGAATGCCATGGGCACGCATGCCCGGCTTGGCCGAAGCGACCTTCTGATTGCGGAGGCCGATGAAAGCGACGGGTCATTCCTTCGGTTGTCTCCGTCCGTCGTGGTGGTCACCAACCTGGACCGTGAACATTTGGATCATTATGGAAGCATGGAAGGACTCCAGGAAGCCTTTGTGGAATTTATCAATAAGGTACCCTTCTATGGAGCCGCCATTTTGTGTGCCGACGATCCGTGGATCCGGGGAATCTTGCCGAAAGTGGTGAAGCGGTATCACACCTATGGCATTCACGATTTTTCCGGAACCCTGAATCAGGATTTTTATGCCACTGACATCGAATCGAAAGCCATGGGCGTGGAGTTTCGTGCGCATCATCGCGATCGGAAACTCGGGCCGTTTCGAATTCGGATTCCCGGAGTGCATAACGTGGCCAATGCGTTGGCGGCGATTGCGGTGGCCATGGAATTAGAAGTGTCAGTCGATCTGATTCGGGTCGGGCTTGCCGCATTTTCTGGGGTGGAACGACGGTTTCAGGTTCGGGGAGAAAAACAAGGCATTATGGTGGTGGATGATTACGGGCATCATCCGACGGAGATCCGGGCCACGCTGGCCGCTGCCAAGGCTGGATGGAATCGCCGCTTGGTGGTGTTATTTCAACCCCACCGGTTTACGAGAACCAGGGATCTGATGAATGAATTTGCCAAGGCGTTTGATCAGGCAGACAGTGTGTTTGTCATGGATATCTACCCGGCAGGAGAGGAGCCAATTCCAGGAATTTCCGGTGAATACCTGGCCAACGTGATCAAAGAGGCCGGTCATCCGTCGGTGCAGTGGGTGAATGGAGATCCGGATCTGGTCCCAAAAATACGAGAAACGCTTCAGGGGGGAGATATGTTCTTAACCCTAGGAGCGGGAGATGTGTGGAAAACGGGCAAAGAAGTCCTGGCGAATCTGTAAGGAGTATGTGTCAGCGTGCGAGGGCTCAAAGCGGTCATCATCACTTATGGACAACAGATCCAAGCGCCACACAATCAAGGATCGTCTCGTTATGGCCTTACAGGACGTGGAAGGAGATATTGGGTGGGATGTCCCGCTCTCCACGGTGACATCTCTTCAGGTGGGAGGCCCTGCCGATGTGCTCGTTGCTCCCAAGGATATTCAGAATGTGGCCCGAGTTCTTCTTGGGGCCCGAAAGCTCCATCTTCCGGTCGTGGTTTTGGGGGGCACCAATGCGGTGGTTCGGGATAAAGGGATTCGAGGGATTGTGATGCAATTAAAATATTTGACGGCTCTGCGGAAGGACAATCCGGATCGCCTATACGCCGAGGCCGGAGTTCGCATGCCCCTGCTGATGCAATTTGCGGTGCGACATCAGTTGTCAGGCATGGAGTGGGCAGCCGGTATTCCGGGAACCGTCGGAGGCGGGATCGTGATGAATGCCGGAACTCGATTGGGTGAAATGAAAGACGCCTTGCACGCGGTGGATTTTGTGAATTCACGAGGTCGTCGGATGCGGATCGAAGCCACCGCGTTGACGTTTTCCTATCGAAAAACCGCTTTACCTAAAGGCATCGTGGTGGGGGGGTGGTTTCAATTGAAGTCTGGAACCAGAGAAGGCATTGAACAGACCACCAAGTCTTATCTTCAGTATCGTAAAGACACGCAACCGCTTACGCTTCCCAATGCCGGCTCGGTTTTCAAAAATCCGCCCGGCCAATCTGCCGGTCACTTGGTGGAGTCTCTCGGTCTGAAAGGCCTGCGTATCGGCGATGCGGAAGTCTCAACCAAACATGCCAACTTTATTGTGAATCAGGGGAAGGCCACCGCTTCGGATGTGCTGACCCTCATTCGGAAAGTGAGAGGTCTGGTCGCCAAAAAACTGGGTATTCATCTGGAGTTGGAACTGAAAATTCTCGGAGAACGATAACCGGTATGACTATGAAATCTTCATCCTTCATTGTCGGCGTGCTGATGGGCGGAGCATCGGCCGAGCGGGACATTTCACTGAAGACGGGGCAGGCGGTTTGTGCTGCGCTTCAACGCCGGGGTTACCGGGCTGTTCCAATTGAAGTGGACAGGGACCTACCTCGTCGTCTGCGGTCCAAACGTGTTGATGTGGCCTTCCTGGCTCTTCATGGCCCGGGAGGAGAGGATGGTTCGGTGCAAGGTTTGCTGGAAGTCATGGACATTCCCTTTACGGCCTCAGGAGTGAGCGCCAGTGCGATCGGGATGGATAAGGGATTGACCCGTGCAGTGCTTGAGGCTGCCGGAGTACCGATTCCAATGGGTCAGATCTTTCAAAGGGGGAAGACGCCGACGGTTCCGCCCAAAAATCTCGGCCTGCCCGTGGTAGTAAAACCCTGTACGCAAGGATCAACCATTGGGGTGTCCATTGTTCGAAAGCGGGCGGAGTGGAAGAAGGCGTTGAAGGATGCTTTTCAATTCGGCGAGCAGGTGGTCGTGGAACAATATATTCCTGGACGCGAGATGGCCGTCGGAGTGTTTCAGGAAAAAACGCTGCCGGTTGTAGAAATTATTGCTCCCGGAGGTTTTTATGATTTTACGGCCAAGTATGGGAAAGCAGAAACCCGATATGTGTGTCCGGCGGTGATTTCGAAAGCGCTCGGACGGCTGCTGAACGATTATGGCCTTCGTGCCTATCAGGCCCTTGGATGCCGGGGGGCGGCCCGAGTGGATTTCCGCATCCATACCGATGGACGGCCGTTTGTCCTGGAGTTGAATACCATTCCAGGGATGACCGAGCGGAGTCTGTTGCCCATGGCCGCGGCACGAGCGGGACATACCTATGACGAGTTGGCGGAGCTCATGCTTCTCGAGGCGTTGCCGAACGGAAGCAAACCTGGGGCTCACCGGAAATCTTCCAAATCAAAGAGACGATCCCGCTAATG
The DNA here is from genome assembly GCA_031315915.1 of Nitrospirales bacterium. Classification (GTDB taxonomy): domain Bacteria; phylum Nitrospirota; class Nitrospiria; order Nitrospirales; family UBA8639; genus JACKFE01. Next base: position 12,048 of record JALDRK010000008.1, on the reverse strand, counting down.
GCACTATACGATTCCGGACGGCTTCCCAGGAAAAATCGTCCCCTGAAGCAGGGCGAAGCGCTCTCTCGTGATGTCAAGAAAAACAAACCGTCACGGGTTCGCCGCGGTCTAATGGGGTTCGCGATTGTCGTGTTTGTAGGGGGAGGGTTGTACGTCGGACAACGCTTGATGGTCTTGGCCACGGAATGGACGGAGGTGCAGCAAGTGGCCGTGATGGGGTTGAACCGGCTGACCAAGGAAGAGGTGCTGGACAAATTAGCCATGCCTCAGCCGGCAAGCCTGTTGTGGTTGAGTACGGATGAACTGGCCAGTCGGATTCAGGCGCATCCGTGGATCGATGTTGTAGAGGTCGACCGGGTCTTTCCCCATTCGTTGGTGGTGCAGGTGACTGAACGGGAACCCGCGGCAATCCTTCGCGCTCCCAAAGAATCGGTCATGCTGGATTCGGCGGGTCATGTGCTGCCTGGCGAGTTGCCGGCTGAAGTGAAGCGACTGCCTGTGGTGCAAGGGCTTACGGCCCAATCGGTGGCGGCTCTCGGCTCCGAGGGCCATCCACGGGCCAAACAAGGCATTCGGATCGCTCACCTGTTGGCTCAATATTTCTCCGGGCGTCCGCAGGTGAATGTGTCGGAACCCTATACCACGGTGGTGGATCTGCCAACGGTCAGGTTCCAGTTCGGTCAGAATGCCGAAGAGCAATGGCAGCGGTTTCTGGTGTTGTACCCGACTATTAAGAGTGAAATGGACCGCCAGGCACAGGAAGTGGATTTACGGTTTTCACAAAAAGTCATTCTTCGCAAGAGGACAATGTAAGCCATGAGTAGAAAAGAGCACATCGTCGTCGGATTGGACATCGGAACCACCAAGATTTGTGCTGTTGTGGGGGAAGTCTTGGAAGATGGTTCGATTAATGTGATCGGATTCGGAACCCATGGGTCTACGGGACTGAAAAAAGGCATGGTCGTCAACATGGACAGTACGATTGAATCCATCAAACATGCGGTGGAGGATGCCGAACTGATGGCCGCTGTCCAAATCAATTCGGTCTATACCGGAATTGCCGGCGGGCATATCGGGAGTGAAAGCGCCCAAGGAGTCGTCGCGCTGAAAAAAAAGGAAGTGACCAAGTCGGATATCCGTCGGGCCATTGAGACCGCGCGGGGATGCGCCGTGCCGGGACCTGATCGGCAAATCCTCCATGTCCTGCCACGTGAATTTATTGTGGACGCGCAGGAAGGGATTCGAGATCCCTTGGGCATTGCGGGATCCCGGCTTGAGGTCGATGTCCATATTGTCACCGGCGCAGTGACCTCGGCACAAAATCTCATCCGGTGTGTCACCCGTGCAGGGCTGGACGTCGTGGATATTATTTTACAGCCCCTGGCCTCCGCCTCAGCCGTCCTGTCCCATGAAGAAAAAGAGTTGGGAGTGGTGATGGTCGACATTGGCGGTGGCACTACCGACATTGCCATTTTTGCGGACGGGTGTATTCGCCATTCCGCCGTGATTCCCATTGGGGGCCATCAACTCACGGGAGATTTAGCCGTGGGGCTACCGACGTCCTACGAGGATGCGGAAAAAATTAAAATTCGGTATGGGGTGGCCACGAGCCAATTATTGCGGGATGACGAACAGATTGAAGTGCCAAGCGTGGGAGGACGCCCGCCCCGGATCATTCCCCGGGAGATCATCCCCACGATCCTGGGGCCGCGTGTCGAGGAATTGTTCGAATTGGTTCGTCGGGAGATCAGGCGCGCGGGATATGACGGGATGTTGGTCGCGGGAGGGGTGCTGACGGGAGGAACGTCGATGTTATCCGGAATGGCGGATGTGGCCGAGCAAGTGTTGAACCTTTCCGTTCGCATCGGCCGGCCCACCGGACTCGGCGGTCTGCGGGATATCGTCAATAACCCGATGTATTCCACCGCTGTCGGCCTAATGCTGCATTCTCTCGGCAATGAACATGAGTTCGCATCGGTGGGAACCGGTCCGGGAAAATCCCCGAAAACAGGACAATGGATGGGCTCGATGGTATCCAAAATGCGGAGCTGGGTAGAACGGTTTTTTTAGTGATGAGGAAAAGGACAAGCCAGTCGAGAGTCGGAGCGTTGACAACTATTCCGGATGCGGAGAATCCCGTTCGTTCAGGAAGGCCAATGGTTTTTGCATGACAACATTTTTCTTATACCGGCAAGGAAAGGGAGGTCCTGCCGGTTCACGGTAGGGAGATTTCTCGCCATGACACACATTCAACCATGCTCTACCACTGTCAATGGTAGAAAGGAGGAAGCCGATGTTTTCTATAATTGATGATGAACCCTCTGTCATTCGGATCAAGGTTGTGGGCGTCGGAGGAGCCGGGTGTAATGCGGTGAATACGATGATTGAGGCCGGGGTCAGCCGGGTCGAATTTGTCGTAGCCAATACGGATTTGCAGGCCCTGGGGCGGTCGCTGGCCACTTACAAGATTCAGTTGGGACCCGAGCGTACGCGGGGACTTGGGGCCGGCGCCAGGCCTGATGTCGGAAAAGAATCGGCGTTGGAAAGCGAAATGCAAATTCGTGAGGCCTTGGAAGGGGCCGATATGGTGTTTGTGACGGCAGGCATGGGGGGAGGAACCGGCACCGGTGGCGCGCCGATAGCCGCTAAAATTGCCAGAGAGTTGGGGATTCTCACGGTGGGGGTGGTGACGAAACCCTTCCAGTATGAGGGAAATCGGCGGGGGAGTTTTGCCGAGGAAGGAATCCGCGAATTGAAAAAGCATGTGGATTCCTTATTGATTATTCCCAACCAGAAACTCTTGGGACTGGTGGATAAAAATACGCCCTTGATGGAAGCGTTTAAAATCGCCGATGATGTCCTGCGCCAAGCCATTCAAGGCATCTCCGATGTCATTACAACCCCGGGTTTTGTAAACGTGGACTTTGCCGATGTGCGAACCGTGATGGGGTATTCCGGTCGGGCCGTCATGGGTATGGGAGTCGGGCGAGGCCCCAATCGTGCCCAGGAAGCCGCACGTCAAGCCATTTCCAGCCCCTTGTTGGAAGATGGCAGCGTGGAAGGCGCCAAGGGTCTGTTGCTCAATATCACGGGCGGACCGAATCTGACCTTACATGAAGTGGATGAAGCTTCGAATATTGCACGGGAAGCGGCGGATCCCCAAGCCAATATCATTGTGGGACAAGTGATCAATCCCGATGGAGGCGATGAAATCACCGTGACGGTGATCGCGACCGGGTTCGAGCAGGCCGAGGGCGTGTTGCGATTTCCCGGTGTGACGCAACCGACGTTGGTTGTCCAACCGGTCAAGGCCCCTGCGCTGGTTCCCGTGTCGGTGCCTGAAGGTGCGGATCAATACGGAGCGGATGATCTTGATCGTCCCACCTACTTACGCCGTCAAGCGGGAGTAAAGTCGTCCCCTGAAAAGGGCGGCTTGTTGGTCGATGAGGATTGGGATGTGCCGACCTATATGCGAAGAAAATCGTAACCGGGATTCTGGCCCACAGATCAAGACGGATCGGTTAAGTGGCACATGAACGCTGATTGGGGGTTGCAAGCCCCAGGACTCCCGGTCCCTCATTTTTTCGGGACACGAACGACTCCCCTTCAGGTCCAAGGTTTCATTGAACTCGGGAGCGTGACGGAGGGACCGGCGGAAGCTCCCTGTTTGGCCACACTCAAGCAAATTCATAGTACAAGAGCCGTCCTCCTGAAATCCCCAGTCACGACCGGGCCATTGCCTGTTCAGGAGGGAGATGCCTTGGTGACCAATCATCCGGACACCCTGATACTGGTGCGCACGGCCGATTGCGTGCCCGTATTGCTGGTCGACGACCGGGCCGGGGTTGTGGCGGCGATTCATGCTGGGTGGCGTGGGGCGGTAGCCGGTATCGTGCCGGATACCATCGCCATATGTGTGAAAGAATTTCACAGTCATCCCGAATCCCTGAAGGCGGCGATCGGTCCCTCCATCGGTCCTTGCTGCTACGAAGTGGATGCCCCGGTCATTGACCCCATGCGAGCCCGATATCCGGATTGGCCGGGTGTGTTGGAAGAGACCGGACCAGGAAAGGCGCGTCTGGATTTGAAACGGTTGATCCGGCACCAACTACTTCACGAAGGAGTGGCGCCGGAAGCTATTGATATGGTGAACTTGTGTACTCATTGCCGTGCGGATCTGTTTTATTCCTATCGGCGCGAGGGGCAGGTCATCGGCACCATGTTCAGCGGAGTCATGTTATCTGCCGGAGGATGGGGACGATAATAAGGGCATTCACTCGTGTCTTCTTCCATTTCGGCCAATGTTCAACATATTCGAGAAACCATCCAGCGAGCCGCTCAACAATGTGGGCGGGATCCTGCCAGCGTGTGTGTCATCGCGGCGACAAAAACCGTCTCCTATGAGCAACTTGAAGAAGCCTATGCCTCGCAGCTCCGACATTTCGGCGAGAACCGTTGGCAGGAGGCCCAGGAAAAAATGGAACGGTTCGGCCACCGGGAAGGCGTGTCCTGGCATTTTATCGGGCGGATGCAACGGCGGAAGTTAAAAGCCCTGGTAGGTCGATTTTGCCTATTACATTCCGTGGAAAGCCTGGAACAAGCTCAGGAACTCGATCGCTTGGCAGACCAGTCTCATCTCAGGCAGGATGTGTTATTGCAGGTCAATATTGTAGACGAAGGGAGCAAAGTGGGCTTTTCCGAAGCAGGATTGAAACAGGTGATTGACGATTTGGATCAACTTGCCCATCTGAACATACGAGGGTTGATGGCCTTGCCGCCCTGGACGCAAGACCCGGAAGCCTCTCGCCCGCATTTTGCAAGATTACGAGAGGTACGTGATGAACTTGCCCGGCAACCTCTCCAGCGTATGCACTTACGGGATTTGTCCATGGGAATGTCTCACGACTATCATATTGCCGTTCAAGAGGGGGCCACGTTTGTGCGGATCGGCACGGCTATTTTCGGAGCACGGGTGTAATGTCCTGATCGGCACAAGGGTAAATCAAGGAGGATCATGTTTATTGCGGGAAACGTCTTACAGGCTATTGCCACGGTTTTGGATACCATTTTATGGCTGTATATGTGGGTGATTATTATTCGGGCATTGATTTCATGGGTGAATCCCGATCCTTGGAATCCCATCGTACAGTTTTTGGATCGGGTCACCGAACCGGTCTTGTCGCAAATCCGGCGCCGGCTTCCGATAGGGGGAATGGGATTTGATTTTTCGCCGATCGTTGCTATTCTAATAATCATGTTCGTGCAAATGGCTGTGGTGAGTTCCCTGAAGGATCTCGCCATACGGCTCCATTAGCCAGCCCTGGGAAAGGAAGAAACCGATGAAGATTACCCCGCTAGACATTCAGCATAAGGTGTTCGATGCCGGCTTTCGCGGCTATGACAAGAAACAGGTGGATCAGTTCCTGGAAGAAATTGCCGAATCGATCGAGGAACTCACCAGAGAAAATCTGGTGTTCAAGGAAAAGCTATCCGGAAAAGATGACGAGCTCAGTCAGCTCCGCCGCGCGGAGTCCACGCTTACGAGCACATTGATTTCCACCCAATCCTTTGTGGATCAGTTAAAGCGCGGGGCGCAACGCGATGCGGATTTGATCGTCAAAGAGGCCGAGCTGAAGGCCGAAGAAATTCTGGCTCAGAGCCGTTCGGAACTGGTCGAAATGCGCCGGACCATTTCCGATCTTCGACGCCAGCGGGCCCTGGTCCTTGAGCGGTTGCGTTCCACGTTGAGTTCCTTTCACCGCTTGCTGGAAGTCGAGGATCATCCGGAGCCTTCCTTTGACGAGGATGACTCTGCCGATCTCGAGGTCGAGCCGGCCTCCCGCCGTGAGGCGGGCTAACGCTGCAGGGGCGTCATGCCTTTGTGGAACACCTAAAGAGCCTTCCCAGTTTTCTTGAGGAAAGTGTGCGAAACCGGGTATTCCCCGGTGCGGTCTTGTTTGTTCGCCACCAGGGCAACATCCTCTTTCATGAAGCCGTCGGTTCCCTCTCGTTTCTTCCGGATTCCCCGCCGGTCCAGCGTGATACCCTCTACGATGTAGCCTCGCTCACCAAACCCCTGTGCACGGTTTCCGCGATTCTGCTGTTGGTACAGGAGGGTGTATTCGATCTGGGCGTCTCGCTCGCTTCACTTCTGGATGAATCCAAAAACATGCCCTAGGATCAAAAACGATCAGGGACCTTCTCTGCCATCAAAGCGGGCTGCCGGCCTGGCGCTCCTATTATCTGGATTTTTCCCCGGAATCCCCACGCGACCTTCATGAATATCGTCAACGAGAGGCCGCCGTTCTCCAAAAGATCCTCCATGAACCGCTGGAGGAAGCGCGCCCTCAGAAGAGCGTGTACAGTGATTTGGGCTTCATGGTGCTGGGATTTCTAGTGGAACGGGTCACCGGCAAAACCCTGGCCGAATTCTGTGGGTCAAGAATCTTTGAGCCGCTTCATGCCCGGCCTCTTTGTTTTAATCCGCGGAATTGGCAATTGGCTGAAGCCGAGCGTGAAAAGATTGCCCCAACTGAACAGGATCCCTGGCGAGGGCGCCTCCTTCAAGGCGAAGTTCACGATGATAATGCGTTTGCGCTGGGAGGTATGGCTGGGCATGCAGGACTCTTTGGAACAATAGAGGCGGCAGGGCAGGTCACCAAAGCCTGGCTGGAGGGGTATCACGGGAAGCCGGGGATATTCGATGCTCAATTGGTGAAACAATTTGTGACCGCCCAGCCCAAAACCAGTTGGGCATTGGGTTGGGACACGCCCTCCAAACCCTCCTCATCCGGGAAAGGGTTTTCCCCCGAATCGTTCGGGCATCTAGGATTTACCGGAACCAGCATCTGGATAGATCCCATCCGCGAACTGGAAGTCATTTTTCTCTCCAACCGTGTTCATCCCACCAGGGACAATCCCGCCATCAAAGAATTCCGTCCCAAACTGCATGATTTGGTTATTCAGGAACTGGGGTAAAGATCTCGGTTGGTACTCAAGCATTGCCGGGTTTCGGCCCGGCAGCCGAGCTACTTTTGTTTTTGGGCAAAAGTAGCCAAAACCAGTGACGCCCTGCCTGGTCACATTGGTTAGGGCGTACGCGAGCCTGAGGAGGGCAGCCTAACTCGCTTCGCTCGGACAAAGTCTGCCGGATGATAAGAGCATCCGCCCTAGGGACCAGGCAGTAGGCGTCAGTGAAAAATAAGTGGAGAATCAATCGGAATAGGTCTTCTCCGTTGCCTTTCGTGGGTTTAAACAGGTAGTTCCAAACCTGGATTGTTCGGCCAGATAAGATGGTGGTCAATGCCGAAAAATGTTGGGTGTTATATTGGGGGCAGTGGCCGTGGAAGATGTTTTGTCGGCACTAAGGATTCAATACTTACTGTGTTTTCTCTCGCTTACCATCCAATTGTTTCTTAATGGCAGCGGAAATTGAGCTTAGGTGAACAACTATCTGCTTTCCGTATTCACGGAGTAACTCAGGAGAGGTTGCCTGGGCAAAATTATCCAGCAGTGGGGTGAGTACATCGCAAAACTGATCTGCCTCGTTAGGGTGCCGAGTGCCGAAATGAGCGCGTTGTTCTTTTAGGTTTATCAAGAATTCTTGTACATCTGCCGCATCATTATTAGGCGAAATGCCCCAAAGGCTCGAAGGTACTGAACCTGGCCCATATTTTTCCATAGATTTCTGAGCTTTCTTGCAGGTTGCTTGCATACTCGCAAGCTCTGAAGCCTTTCTGTGATCTACAAGCTGCGCACGAATTCGAATGGCTTCGCTGGCAGCAGTTCGCGCCTGTGAAGCTTGCCATAGTGAAGCTACTGCACCACCAAGAGATGCAAGCGTTCCAGCCCAAGCGAGAAAGGACATTATGTCCATGACTAGACCCCAAGCAGTTCAACCAATTGGTTCTTGCTAAGCTCGAAGCTCCTGCCATGAGAATTCCACCAGGCAAGCATCCGACGATACTTCTCCAAAGTCGGCATGTGGCTATTGAAATCTGGGTACTCTGCTTCGTATTTCAGTTCATCAAAGCGGCCCAGATCAGAAATGAAGTACTGCGCGTATGAAAACTGCTTTGACTCATTATTCCCATCGAAACCTTGGAATTTAAGCCAGGAGTCCTGGATTCCACTCGTATCCTGGATTTTTTTGTATGAAAAAGTTATTGCACGATACATGTTAAGAATTTCTAGAACTTCCCGGCATTCATCCACGGTCATTTCTTCAAAGAAATTTTCAACAAGCCAGGAATAATGAAGGCTGTATCCATATTCAAGAGCCTTTCTGTGCTGTGCATAGTAGGTTGCTTCCTCCGGATAAAGTTTCTCGAGAATCTTGAGCTGATTTGCAATGATGAGTCGGTCTTTCTTGTCAAGTTGCATCTTTAACTCGCGATGATTGTTTAGGTGCCGAAAAAGGTTCGATTGGATTGTATCCGAATAACACCACTTATTTTAGTGTGTTCTGAATACCCTGCCAAAAGACGGCGAAACATAAAGCTAATGCTCTTTATTGAATCATGGGGGCAATTTTAGTCAACTACAGGAATAAGTCAAATAAACGGATTAATTGGCTATTCCTTTTTGATCGGGCCTTTCGAGTATGAAGAGTTGGGAATCCGTTGATGGAGAGATTAAGGTTGAAAAGGTGGGGAATGAAAATGATTAATGAGCGAAGAGCGCATTTCAGTTCATCTCCACAATTCCCCATCATCGCTTGACTTATCCTATCAAATGGCAAAAAATCTTGCCTGTACTATTCCAGTGCATTCAAAAGGAGTTCGATGTTCTATAGGACAAAATGGATAGTGCAGAAACTACTGACCCTCGTGCTTCTGCGATTAACATGGTATCTGATAGTCCTAAGCTAGGAAGTTAGACCTGTATGGATCAACACGAGCGCAAACAGGTTACGCTAGACGATGTGGAGCGCCGCTTCCTTGCAGAACATCGCAACCCATACTACGACTGGCTTCGACATTTGATCACTCTTGCTGTAGCAGCGCTCACAACCCTGGTTGCACTTCAAGGTAATTATGTTCCTCAGAGCCCAAGATATCGGATTTTTACTCGCAATAGATTGGGTTGCTCTGGCGATAACCATTGCTGCCGGGCTTTTCGCTTTGCGAGCGGAATACGCAAGGCCGTTAGCTGCTGTGAAAAAACTTCGAGATATGAGGGCTGAAATGGGAGATGCCATAGTAGCAGAGCAAATAAATAAGAACTTTGGCTTCCTTCCAAATCCGTTACACAAATGGGCAGTTGGCACGATGGTTTGTTCATTTTTAATTGCGCTCATGTCGGTTTGTGGTTTTGCTATCGCAAACCTGTAGGAGTATTAACGGTTACCTCTTTCCCTTTTATGGATGGGTTCAGAGCCATTCCAGTAATTTCTTAGTCACCCGAAGAAAAAAATCAAAAATTGTTCTTCTTTGGCTGAATTATTTGTTGTGGGCATAGATCCTCCGCCGAGCCTGCCCTGAGCTGGGTCGAAGGGGTTCAGGATGACACAAAAAACAATAGGGTGGAACTTTGAAATGCGGGTTCAAGTTCATCCCACAGGACCTGATCATCAAGGGACTTGAGCGATGCTCTAGGTTGGATAGAGAAATGTTGGGTCAATGCAAGTTATGAGTCTTGCCGGAGTGATCTCAAGCCGAGTTGAAGTTTGACCTTACCCTTGAGGGAACGAAGATTTCGATATGCCCCACTAGCTGCTACCAGTTCCAACCCGCGTCGAATGGTTGGAGTGATCCCTTCCCCTGTGGCCTGAGTGGCTCGAACCAGAAGATCCTCTGGGACTTGCAATGTGAGTTTTTTGATTTTCCTAGGCATGGATTCTCCTTTTGTTATAAGGAGAAAAAATAAATTTCAATAGGATGCTGACATATGATAGAGGACTCTATTACGCGTCCGGGTACTCGACCCAGGTTTCTTTTTCGGCCAGGTATTTTTGGCCTTTGAAGTTGAGGCGGGTACGCATTTTATAGAAGCCTAATTCGCGGAGCTGATCGACCAGGTCTTTAATGGCTGCCTGGGGTGTTCGGTGAACCTGTGAACTGAGGTTGAGCGCTTCATACATGACCACCCCGGAGTAACCCTTCTCAACCCGTTTGATGGGAATCATCCGGTTGAAGTAGCGGTCGCTGGGGTCGGTCCCCTCCAATTGATGTTTTTCAATGACCGCATTTCTGACCTGGAAAGATAAAGGTAGAGAAGTCATATCTCTTGGTTCCGTTTCTGCTTGGTGAATGGCTAAAAACTCCTGCCGCCAACGGCGATTATAAGACTCGCCGCGGCGGGTCGCAACCCAGGTTGACTTCCTTCGGAATCGACGCGTACCCTTGGTTACGCCTAGGCCAAAATACTAGGGAACATCGGCCAACGTTGGCAGTGGGACGGGAGCCTCTGGTGTCCAATACACCCCTTAATCTTCCCAATAGTCTGACTGTGCTCCGGATCTTGCTGGTTCCGGTGTTTGTCGGCCTCTTGCTCTATGAATATTATGACTTAGCGCTAATCACGCTCATTGTGGCGGCCCTGACGGATGGCCTGGACGGGGCTGTCGCCCGGATGACCGATCAGCGGACTCGCCTGGGCGAATATCTAGATCCTCTGGCCGACAAGCTGTTGCTGATGTCGGCCATTATTACCCTTTCCTTTTTACATTTTATTCCTTTGTGGGCCGTCATCGTGGTGGTGAGTCGGGATGCTATTCTTCTTACCGGCACGCTGATCGCCAATCTCACGGATACGGTGATTAATATTGCCCCGACAATGTGGGGCAAAGGCACCACGTTTGCTCAAATCAGTTACGTGATTGCGATTCTCCTTGAGGCGACGAACCGGATTCCTATTTCTTTGACGTATCCGTTGCTGGTCATCATGATCCTGGTGACCGTGGGATCGGGAGTGCATTACCTGATGCGGGGCATTCATTATGTGAATTCCGCCAACGGGCAGAAGAATCAGGAGTCGGGAAAGATATGAACCGGGAATTGGTCGGACATCAATTGGTGGATGCCCGGGTGATTTCCTCCGAGGATTTGAACAAGGCTCTGGAACTGCAGCAATGGGAAGGCGGACGGCTGGGAAGTATTTTGATCCGGATGGGCGTGCTCTCCGAAGCCACCTTGCTGGAATTTCTCAGTCAACGTTATGGGGTGCCGACCGTCGAGTTGTCCACCTGCACTCTGGACGACACGCTCAAAGGTCTGATGTCCCTTGAGTTGATGCAGCAGCATTTGATCTGCCCGGTGAAAAAGACCGCTTCCCGTTTGAGCGTGGCCATGGTGGACCCGACGAACTCTGCTTTGTTGGATGAACTGCGCTTTCGCACCGGTCTGCATATCATTCCCATGGTGGCCACCGAAACCGCTGTGCGGCTGGCGTTACAGCAGTTCCAACTCCCTGCGGGTCAGTCCGCCATGCCTAATGTGGAGGATTTTCCTGTCACATCCGGCTTGAAGAAAAACGGACATGCCGGAGACGGATCCGAAAATAAATCCGTTCAACCGCGAGATGGGAGACAGTCCGGAACGGTGTCTCCTGTGATTGCTCAGGACAGTTCGGCCGGGGACGTGGTGAATGGATTACTCCAACAGGCAATTGGCATGGATGCCAGTGATCTGCATATTGAACCGTTGGAGAAAATTCTCCGGGTGCGTGTCCGGCTGGACGGGGAATTGCGTCCTCTCACCAACCTCCCGAAGGAACTGCATCCTTCCTTAATTGCACGTTTGAAAATTCTGTCCAATATGGATATTGCCGAGCGCCGGTTGCCACAGGATGGTCGGATGAAAGTCGAGCTCTTTCCGCAGGTGGATATCCGTGTGGCGATGTTGCCCTGTTTGAACGGCGAAAAAGCCGTGCTGCGTCTCCTGAACCAGGGCGGATTGTCTCTGCATGTCACCAACCTTGGTCTGGAGCAGGCCGACCTGGATCTCCTGACGACGGCTCTGGAAAATCCCTACGGCATGATTTTGGTGACCGGGCCGACCGGGAGCGGCAAGACGACCACGCTGTATAGCGCGTTACAGTTTTTGAATA
>JALDRK010000007.1 GCA_031315915.1 Nitrospirales bacterium | reverse complement strand
ATCTTCGTGCACGTCCGATTCAAGCCGCCTTGGCCTCCGCATGCAGTTTCGCTGTCGGGGCCGCCGTGCCTCTTGTGACCGCGACCATCGTCCCGGAGGCCAATCTCATTCCTGTGGTCTCCGGCACTTCACTGATATCTCTTATATTGTTGGGAGGATTGGCGGCACACGCGGGAGGGGCTTCCATCATGAAAGGTGCTTTGCGCGTCGTCTTATGGGGTGCATTGGCCATGGGACTGACCGCAGGAATCGGTTCGCTCGTTGGAACGCCGGCTTGAATGGAATCCATTAGAAGATAATAGGGATATAACCCGCTCCGCCCGTCACAGACCACGTATCCAAAGAATCGAAGAATGCTCAACCGGGCACTCCATGAACATGAATTAATCTAAAAAATTCGATCTCCCTGATTTTTCGACCGGATTCCGAAAAGCCCGCTTGATCCGGGCTCTCCTTCAATATGACTCAAGATCCACTACCGATCGCTCAGTGGACGCGAGCGAGGCATAGCCAACTCGCACTGCAGTGTGCCCAGCTGCGCATGAAGGAAAAACTGCTCACTCCCATTTCCAGGGCATTTACCGAGTGGGCAAAGGTTCACTTGCAGAGATTACACAATCATGAGAACCTCCAATCATGGTCTCGTCAACTCCTGGAGCCAAATGGCTGTTAGTGGCTTTGTTATGGCTCCCAACGTTCATGCTTGCCGGTGAATCGTTGAGGGCCCAGGGACCACAGCCGGTCGTCTTCGTCATGCCTATTGAAGGCATCATCGACTTGGGCCTCGCCCCATTTGTGCAACGCGTGTTGAGTGAAGCCATGACGGCCCAGGCCAAAACCGTGGTCCTGGATATCAATACCTTTGGCGGGCGAGTTGATGCCGCCGTGCTGATTCGGGATGCCCTCCTTGAATCCCAGGTGCCCACCGTGGCCTTTATTAATAAGCGTGCGATTTCAGCCGGGGCTCTCATTAGCCTGGCCACGGAAACCATCGCCATGGCCGACGGGGGAACGATCGGAGCCGCAACGCCGGTACAGATCGGTGCTCCAGGAACTCCTGCCCAACCGGTGGAGGAAAAAACCGTTTCATACGTGCGAAAGGAATTCCGGGCGACGGCGGAACAACGAAACCGCCCCCCGAAGCTTGCCGAAGCCATGGTGGACGCCGATGTGGAAATTCCGGACGTTATTGAAAAAGGCAAGCTGTTGACCTTGACGACAACCGAGGCTCTGGCACTCAAGATTGCGGACTTTCAAGCCAATGATTTGGAAGCTGTGTTAGAGTCAATAGGGCTGCCAAACGCGGACATACGGCATGCCTCGGAGACCTGGGCGGAATCTCTTGTCCGGTTTTTGACTCACCCGGTTGTCAGCTCGCTATTAATGACCCTTGGAATTATGGGGATTATCGTCGAAATCCGGATGCCCGGGTTTGGTGTCCCCGGCATACTGGGTCTGATCAGCTTAGGGCTGTTTTTCTGGGGACATACCCTCGTCCAGTTAGCCGGATGGGAGGAATTGTTGCTAGTGGCGCTGGGGCTGATTCTGGTGTCCGTGGAAGTTTTTTTCATCCCCGGCTTTGGGGTAGCTGGCATTTTAGGAATTGTCGCGCTGCTAGGAGGATTCGGGTTGAGTCTCATTGGAAGCGGAGCCAATTGGGATTCCATCATTTCTGCCATGGGCCAGGTCGCACTTTCCATTCTGATAGCCATTGTCGTCGCTCTCGTTCTATTAAGGTATTTTCCCCGTTTGCCCTTCGGACAGCGTTTATTATTAAAGACGACCCTGCTTTCCCAGGAAGGGTATGGCTCTGCTCCGGAGCGAGACCTTAGTTGGCTCGGTAAACGAGGAACCGCGGCCACTGATCTTCACCCGTCGGGCATTGCTCATTTGAATGGAGACCGGGTCGATGTGGTGTCCGATGGAGATTTTATTGGTGCCGGACAGCCCGTTGAGGTCGTGCGAGTAGACGGGAATCGTATCGTCGTTCGATTGTTATCTGAGCAGGAAAAAGGGAGGACACCCTGATGGAACTAGAAACTCAAGCCTTCGGTTCCCTTGGCCTATTATTATTGGTACTGGTTTTCCTGTTCGGGTTCTTATATATCATCCCCCTCCCTCTCTGGATTGCAGCATGGGCCTCCAATGCCTATGTGGGACTGTTCACACTGATAGGCATGCGATTACGCCGCGTGCCACCCGGAACAGTGATCACCGCGCGGATTAGCGGAGCCAAAGCCGGATTGGAGTTGAACATTGACGATCTTGAAGCTCATTACTTAGCCGGAGGCGACGTCGTGAGGGTGGTCAATGCCATGATATCGGCCGACAAAGCCAATATTCCGATGTCTTTCAAACGGGCAGCCGCCATTGATCTGGCCGGACGGGACGTGCTGGAAGCCGTCAAAATGTCGGTCCTTCCTAAAGTCATTGAAACACCCCGCATTACCGCCGTCGCCAAAGACGGCATTCAGCTCATTGCCGTCTCCCGGGTCACGGTTCGAGCCAATATCGATCGCCTGGTCGGAGGGGCCGGGGAAGAGACGGTCATTGCCCGGGTGGGAGAAGGGATGGTCAGCACCATCGGATCCTCCGCTACCCACAAGGATGTCCTGGAAAACCCCGACCATATCTCCAAAAATATTCTGGGAAGAGGATTGGATGCCGGAACGGCCTTTGAAATCTTGTCCATTGATATTGCCGATGTGGATGTGGGATCGAACATCGGGGCAAAGCTGCAAATTGATCAGGCCAATGCGGATAAACAAATTGCCCAAGCCAAGGCAGAGGAACGGCGTGCCATGGCCGTGGCATTGGAACAGGAAATGCGGGCGCGTGTAGTGGAAGCGGAAGCCGAAGTGCCACGTGCCATGGCGGAAGCCTTTCGAGGAGGCAATATGGGCATCATGGATTACTATCGTATGAAAAATGTGCAAGCCGACACGGCCATGCGGGACTCCATTGCCCGCCCTGAAGAGGAGCCTCCGGAAACTCCAATCCGCTGAGGAGATACTATGAGTCTCGAACCATTTGTCTATTTGTTTGTCCTTCTGGTGTTAACCGCCTTGGTGTTGGTTGGACGGTTGCTGAACGAAAAAATGCGGGAAGAGATTAATCTCCGAGATCTATTCAGCTCTCCTGAATCCCCTCAAGAAACGCCGGATCGGGAAAGGCCCGGAGCACCAACTCCTTCTAGACAGGAGGTGCAAATCCCGACAACCGCACGACTAGGCCCTCCCAACCGCCGAATGCGTTTAAAAACGGCTCTACACAATAAAAGGGATCTTCGCCAGGGCATTGTGCTCATGACCGTTCTCGGTCCTTGCCGCGCCTTTGATTCGCGATCAGCCCTCCCACCCACACCTTGAGGAGTACCATGCGACCAAGACTCTGACCGACGGGCCCCATACAAAGTACCATTCCAGGGGGGAGAGCGCAGAACTCGTTTCACCGGTTCGACAAGAGCACAACCGCTTGCGTACGCGGGTGCAGAAGTCTCTTAAAACGTTTTATATTCCAGCCATTTTCCATTCAAGGTGATTTTACATCGATCCTCCCCTTGACTGCCTTTGACTTTTTCCATATCGATGGAGAAATCGATGGCACTCATGATTCCATCGCCGAACATTTCATTCGCCATTTCCCTGAGGGCATCCCCGTATACCCCGATGACCTCCAGCAAACGGTATTTAAACGGATCGGTGGTATTGGGGAAATCCGCCCGGATCGGAAAGGCCGAAAGCGATGCCGTGGTTTCCGAGTCCAGATCCAACATAGCAGCGACTTTTTTGGCCTCGTCAGGCGAAAGTCGGTGATTGCTATTCAATGCCGCGGCCACAAAAGTCGGACTTTTTCCGACCTCTTTAGCGATCGCGGCAATGGAGACTTTTTTCGCCAATCGATTGGCCTTGATCCGATCCTTCGGTTTTGTCGCAGACATCTTTTCCTCCTTTGTTGAATATGATTATGAACCCCTTGTTTGCGGTTCCTGTTAAAATGTGACCTGAAGCGGCTCGTACTTGATCGTTTGACCCAACTCGCCCTCCCCTCCGGTTTCCCCATGTTTGGCATGTCGTACCAGAAAGTGAATGATATGGTTTCGGACTTTGTAATAGTTCCGGTCCTCGATAACGGTCTCCCTGGACCGGGGGCGAGGAATGTTCACATCGACGATTTCTGCGATGCGGGACGATGGTCCGTTCGTCATCAACATAATACGGTCTGAAAGCAGAATGGCCTCGTCCACATCGTGCGTGACCATAAAGACGGTGTTGCGCGTCGCATTCCACATCTGAATCAGTTCTTCCTGAATCGTTCCACGGGTTAACGCATCAATCTGCGCGAACGGTTCGTCCAAGAGGAGCACTTTGGGTTCTATGGAAAACGCTCGGGCTAATCCCACCCGCTGTTTCATGCCGCCCGAGAGGGCGACGGGGCGCTTACGCTCGGCGCCTTGTAACCCGACCAGCTCGATGTATTTCTTCACGTGGGCCGCCACCTGATCTTTCGTCCAGTCCGGATAGGCGGACCGCACGGCGATGGCGATATTCTCGAACACGGACAACCATGGCATCAACGCAAAGTTTTGAAACACCACCATCCGGTCCAGGCCCGGACCCGAGGCTTCCCGGCCGTTCAGGATAATGCCCCCTTCCGAAGGCGTTTCCAGGCCGGCACTAATATTCAGCCACGTACTCTTACCGCATCCTGAGTGCCCGATGACGGTCACGAATTCCCCCTGGTCGATTTTTAAGGTCACATCTTTGAAAATGCAGACGGTCCCGTCTCCTTCGTGACCGGGGAAAAACTTGCTGACGTGATCAATAATGAGATAGGCCATGATTTACTCCTGATAGGTGACGAGCCCGGCAAGTTTGTTAAATCCGGAGTCCAGAATCATGCCCACCGTTCCCACCACAAGAATGGCGAAAATGACGCCGGAAATGTCCAGATTGTTCCATTCAATCCAGCTCAAGTAGCCCACGCCCAGCTCTCCCAACAGCATTTCCGCCGGCACGACGGCCACGAGGGCGCTGCCGAAGGAGATCCGCAAGCCGTTCACGATAGTGGGAGCGGCACCGGGCAAGATGACTTTGTACAGTCGCTTGAACCACGACAACTGGAGTATCGAGGCGACATGCAAATATTCCTTCTTCAGCGAATTCACGCCAAAAGCCGTGGTGGCCAACGTCGGCCAAATCGACGCCATGAAGACCACGAGGACGGAGGTCATGGTGGGATCTTTTACCGTATATAACAGCAACGGCATCCAGGCCAGCGGCGAAATGGGCTTCAGAATTTGAATGAACGGGTTCACGGCCTGGAACAGCATCCGATTCAAACCAAGAAAAATTCCAAGGACAATGGCGACGACCGATGCCGCCAGAAATCCCACGGCAAACCGGGACACGGTGTAATACACCAAGTAGGCAATCCCATGATCGTTGGTGCCTTTTTTTTCGAAAGCTTCTCCCAGTTCCGTCACAACCTTATCCAGCACCGATAACGGCCCAGGCACCCCTTTGATTTTTTCCGGATTCCACATGTAGTTGCCGTCGTCCGTCGCTACAATATCCCCGTTGAATTCCAGCAGGAGCAATTCTTCCTCCGTCTTGCCTTGGGGATTAAAGGCCGGACGGAGCGTGGCCACATGCCATCCGACCAAAAAGATGATCAGGAGGAAGGCCGTAATAAACCAGGGACTCCTCTTTGCTCTGCCATTCATACTCTCAAGCCTTTCTCTAGAAACAGGTCCACTTCCTCGTTTGATTCTTTTTCAACACCCTGTTAGGCCATGCTATGGATGGTGAAGCTTTTCACATACGCCTCAGGCTGCTGCGGGTTGAAGGTTTTTCCCATGATCGTGTGCGTGGTCATGGTTTTTTCATGAGTGGGATGTCCCAGTTCCTTCGCAATTTTGTCGCATTCGCCGGCGCGGTAGACTTCTTCCGCGATTGACGAATAATTCACATCGCCGTTCAGATGCCCCCACCGTTTCATTTGCGTCAGAATCCAGATGGCCATGGAATGCCAGGGATAGGGATCGAAATCGATGCGATCCGGATCTTTTTTGATGCTTCCCATTCCATCTGCATACGTGCCGGTTAAGACCTGTTCCAAAACCGTCACCGGTTGGTTCAGATAATTGGTGGAAGCGATGGCCTTGGCAATTTCTTTTCTATGGGCCGAGTCAGACGCATAATGGGTCGCATCCACGATGGAACGGAAAAGCGCCAAAAAGGTATTCGGATAGGTGGTGGCGAATTCCTTGGAAATCGCGAACGCGCAACAGGGATGACGGTCCCAGATTTCCTTTGACAACTTAAAGATAAATCCCACGTTTTCATACACCGCCCGTTGATTGAAAGGATCGGGAGCGAGATATCCATCCACATTGCCTGCTTTCAAATTCGCCACCATTTCCGGCGGGGGAACCACCCGGATCTGAACATCCTTGTCGGGATGCACCCCTCCTTCGGCCAGGTAATACCGAAGCAGATAATTATGCATGGAATAGTCGAATGGCACGCAGAATCGAAACCCTTTCATGTCGGCTGCGGTTTTTACAGCTTTGTGTTTGTTGTGGAGCGTGATCGCCTGACCATTGATATTCTCAACTGCCGGCATGTAAAAAGGCACCGGTAGCGACCCCGCACCCAACGTAATGGCCAAGGGCATGGGCGAAAGCATGTGGGCCGCATCGACTTCCTTATTGATCGCCCAATCACGAACCATTGCCCATCCCGCGGCTCGTTTGACTTTTGCGTTGAGGCCATGCTTTTCATAAAAGCCCAACGGTTCTGCCATAATGATGGGTGTGGCGCATGTGATAGGAATAAAGCCGACACTCAGGTTCTTCTTTTCCGGTTTCCCAACAGGATCCGCCGCGAGAGCCACCATCTTTTCCAAAGGAAGCACTTGGCTGATCAGGGTCGTGAGCGCCGTGGCGCCCAATCCGACCAACAGTTGACGTCGCGAAGGACCGGCGGCCTGGGTGACCGCGGACAGAACGGTTTTTTCGATGACCTCCTGAAGAAGGTCTTCTTCCAATGACCGGTTGGTTTCTGTTGTTTTCTCCTGCTTCATTACCTGCCTCCTTCCTGGACCATTCCACCTGCTCTTCTCATAGAACGGCTCATTCCATTTCGATAATTGTGTTCCCATTCTCGATCCAATGCCGCTTCAAAAAGATAGGAATGAGAGGCCGTGTATCTGACTGGAGCGTAAGAATTCCCTCCCAATTGGACGGATGCTTCCGGAAATTTTTTCGCTTGGTAGTTCATCTTCATCTTTCCTTTTCAATGGCTAACGATCCTCATCAAGACCGGCTTCCTGATGGAAGACATGTTCGGTACAATTTGTTGTCAAAAAAAAACGCCTTCATCCGTAACTCCGGATGAGGACGCCATAGTCCGCGTTGTGAGGCCCTGATCCGGCCTCACGATGAGACAACATTGTCTCATCACGATTTGCAAAAAAAAAACGCCCGACACTCTTCACAGAATGACGGACGCCTTTGTCCTGATATTTAGCTTCTATTGGTGAGCCCGACTAAGACTTCCATCGTCCTAGTCAAATGCTGGTTAACTTGGTACCACCATACGAGGCTCTATGTCAAGAAGCTTTTTGTCAAGAATCGCCAGGAAATTTTCTGAACAATCCGAACAGACGGCATCATCACTTTGACCTGGAAACTCCACTACAACCTTGGAAGGGGTATGGAAAGTGGTCAACAATTTTCCCAGACGGGAAAAAATCATTCATACATAATAAATTTCACCCATGTTACAAATGGCGTCGACCTTCCCTTATGCCATCAAATCAACCGTGTTTCGTCCTTCTCATGTCTCAAGGAACCATCCGCACCGGCACCTCCGTCTGGCATTACCCACATTGGGTCGGCCCTGTGAAGAATTCTTCCATTACCATGCAGGTTGTTCTTCCACTGTCGAAATCAATAACACGTTTTACCACCTTCCGAACCACGAAACTTTTGTTACGCAGTGGTCACCCGAGGTCGTGCCTGCCGGCTTCGCCTGCATGGGTCCGAAGCCTCACCTCAAGGAAAGTATGAGCAAGACATGCTTTGAACCTGGACGAACAAATGTCGGAATTGGACCAAATCAGGCAAGGAGGTGTACGGCTCTTTTAATGATGGTGATCAGAGCTTTACTCCCAATCAATGCTCTTATCTTTCGCTAATACGTCAAAACCGTTTAATAAATCTCTGGCCTATCACATTTGCAAATGGTGGAGCTCTTGGGAAAAATTATATTCATGACGCTCCCTCGGACAAAATTTTCCATGCCGATCGGTTTGACAAAGTCGAGATTAAATTATTAGGGTGAATCTTCCCATCCAGCGTCATCATTCCCATTGCCAAGTGGGCCATTTCACCAAATGGCTCTCCTTCATAAAGGTTCTCTCTTCAGAAGGGGCCGGGGGCAGCTTTGACATTGAGGAATTGGCCAAGAAATCGAATCGCATCGCCCCATGAGGCGAAGAACTTCATAAGGAACCCAACCGTATGTGCGGAATTCTCGGGCAAATAAATTTCTCAGGGGAGCCTGTCGATCCCAGTGGGTTAATGGCCATGAGTCGTACCATGACCAGCCGCGGTCCGGATGGGTCCGGACTGCATGTGCAAGGACGGTTAGGGTTCGGACATCGCAGGCTCAAAGTGATTGATTTGACCCAATCGTCTCAACAGCCCATGGTGGACGCTAAGTTGGGACTTGGCATCGTGTTTAATGGTGCCATTTACAATTACCGTGAATTGAGAAAAGAGTTGAGAGACAAAGGGTATACCTTTTTCTCTCATGGGGATACCGAAGTTATCCTCAAGGCCTATCATGCGTGGGGAGAAGAATGTATTCATCGATTGAATGGAATGTTTGCCTTCGCGATCTGGGAGAGAGATTCGGAGAAGGTCATTCTGGCGCGGGATCGTTTGGGCATTAAACCGCTCTATTTCACCGAAACGTCTCAACAGTTTCGGTTCGCTTCCACGTTGCCGGCACTGCTGGCGGGAGAAGAAGTGAACAAAGCAATCGATCCGGTCGCGCTTCATCATTATTTGATGTTTCACGCCGTGGTTCCCGCCCCATACACCTTGCTCGCCGGAATCCGGAAACTGGCGCCCGGCACCATGATGACAATCGAACCGACAGGAGCCCGGCGACAGCATCAATATTGGCAACTCTCCTTCGGTCCACGCGACGATGAAAAGAATCTGACCGAACACGACTGGCAGGACCGCCTGGATGAGATTCTCCGCACGGCCGTGCGTCGACGTCTCATTGCGGATGTGCCCGTCGGGGTTTTATTGTCCGGCGGATTGGACTCCAGCCTTATCGTGGGCCTCCTAGCCGCTGAAGGGGCCCATGACCTGAACACATTTTCGATCGGATTTGAAACCGTGGCCGAAGAAAAAGGAGACGAATTTTTCTACTCTGACATCATCGCCAAACAATTCTCTACTTGCCACCATAAGATCCCGGTGGATACGGCTCAGGTTCTGCCAAACTTGACAAATTGCATACACGCCATGTCCGAACCCATGGTCAGTCACGACGCCATTGGGTTCTATTTACTCTCACAGGAAGTATCGAAGCACGTCACGGTAGCCCAAAGCGGTCAGGGAGCCGACGAAATATTCGCAGGCTATTATTGGTATCCCCCCTTGTTGAATAGCCAGCGTCCGGTAGACGACTACCGCCGTGAATTTTTCGATCGTACACAGGAGGAATTTTCTCGGGTCGTTCATCCACGGTTTCATCAGGCAGACCATAGCCAACGTTTTGTGGAGCAACATTTTTCGTTATCAGGAGCCCCGCGGCCCATTGATAAAGCCCTGCGCCTCGATACCACAATTATGTTAGTAGACGATCCGGTCAAACGTGTCGACAATATGACGATGGCGTGGAGTTTGGAAGCCCGAGTGCCGTTTTTAGATCATGAAGTCGTTGAAATGGCTGCACGAGTCCCGGCAGAGATGAAGATCGCTCAAGGAGGAAAAGGTATCCTCAAAGATATCGCTCGCCGAGTTCTTCCTTCCGAGGTGATTGATCGACCTAAAGGATATTTTCCCGTTCCCGCCCTGAAGTATCTCCGAGGACCCTATTTGGGATTGGTCCAAGAGGCGCTCTTGTCACCGACAAGTCAGAACCGCCGGATATTGCAGCGAACCTATATTGATGAATTGTTCAAAACCCCTGATGAGCATCTCACGCCCTTACGTGGTTCAAAACTCTGGCAACTCGGACTATTGGAACTGTGGCTCCAAGCCCATGACATCTAAAAAGAGCGACCGGAGCGAAGGCCTCATGGAACCTGCACATGGCTAGCCCACCTCGGCGACAACTTGAGGCCACGGTGAAAAATTGGGAAGCCGGGCCGGCGATGTTCCAAGGCCGGCGGGTAAAACCCAATGTAGTAGTGGACTGTGGATGGGGTCGTCTCATTTTCGCGCACACCTTTAAAGGACCTAAAGAGGTGGCTTCCACTCTGTTGGAGGAACGCCCCGGCCGACGTGACATCGCCTTTTATTCACGCGATCCCCATGTGGTCTTGGCTCTTCACCCCCACAAACTCTTCCTGGATCCTTCTCATACCTTTCGATTGTGGTTGCCGGATTATCAATCCATTGCCAAGCCGATACGTGAATTTGAGATCACCCCGATTCAATCCGAAGCCGATGCCATGGGGCTAAATCGGATTTACGCGGCCCGAGGCATGGTCACCGTCGATTCCGATTTCCTGATGAAACATCGTCGATCCAGAACCTTATGTTATCTGGTGGCCAAAGACCCCATGACTCATGAGGTCATCGGCGTCATCATGGGTGTGAATCACCGTTTGCTGTTTGACGACCCTGAAAAAGGCAGTAGCATCTGGAGTCTGGCCGTAGACCCGCAAACACACCATCCGGGAATCGGCGAAGCCTTAATCCGGCAGAGTGCAGAACAAATGAAATCGCGGGGATGCCGCTATGTAGACCTGTCGGTGTTCCACGACAATCGAGAAGCCATCGCACTGTATGAAAAACTCGGCTTTTACCGAATTCCGGCTTTTGTCGTGAAAACGCGAAACACAATCAATGAAAAATTGTTTTCAGGTCCTTTACCTGATCAACGACTGAACCCCTATGCCACCATTATCGTGAATGAGGCCAGACGGCGAGGCATTGATATCGATGTGTTGGACCCCGAAGCCGGATATTTCCAACTGACCTTCGGCGGTCGATCCATCACCTGTCGAGAGTCCCTATCCGAATTGACCTCAGCCATCGCCATGAGTCGGTGTGCAGATAAGATGCTTACTCGACGAGTCCTACAAGAAGCGGGCCTATCGGTTCCAGCCCAAATGATGGCCGATGGGCGAAAAAAAAACGATGTATTTCTTCGTCAATACCAGTCCATTGTCGTCAAACCTGTGACGGGGGAACAAGGAATCGGCGTGAGCGTGGATATCCGCCGGGCCAAAGAAATGGAGGCCGCGATCGCCTTTGCCGGTCGCTTGGGAGACCGCGTCCTTCTGGAGCAATATGTGAAAGGGGAAGACCTCCGTATTGTGCTGATCAACTACGAGGTCGTGGCCGCAGCGGTGCGGCGCCCGCCCAGAATCACGGGAACGGGGAATCATACCATCGCCCAACTGATCGAGCGACAAAGCCAGCGGCGTGCTCGCTTGACTGGAGGAGAAAGTCGAATCCCCTTGGACGGAGAAACCAAACGGTGCCTCAAGGAACATGGATATGGACTCTCGGATATTTTGCCAAAAGGCAAAGTTATCTCGGCTCGAAAGACGGCAAACCTCCATACCGGCGGGACGATTCATGATGTCACGGCGAAAATCAATCCTGGCCTAGCCGCTGCGGCGGTCATTGGAGCCGAAGCGTTGGCGATTCCCGTTGTGGGATTAGACTTTATCGTCGAAAACATTTCCAAACCCCGTTATGTGATTATTGAAGCGAACGAGCGGCCTGGGTTGGCC
Source organism: Nitrospirales bacterium (assembly GCA_031315915.1). Classification (GTDB taxonomy): domain Bacteria; phylum Nitrospirota; class Nitrospiria; order Nitrospirales; family UBA8639; genus JACKFE01. The sequence continues at coordinate 118,093 of JALDRK010000007.1, read as the reverse complement.
AATCATGAGCCGCAACCCACTGCGGAACGGTTTATCGACCTCTTGTTTCCTCAAACCAAGACACCGACGACATTCAAATAATTCCACGCGCCCACAGGGGATCTTATGATCAAACCAAAAATTGATTCGCAATATCTGATCCATACGCTAAGAACCCTGTTGGCGATTCCGAGTCCGACCGGGTACACCGATCAAATCGTTCACACGGTCTCCAACGAACTCAAACAATTAGGTATTCCCTTGGAACTCACTCGACGCGGAGCCATTCGGGCCACTATCAAAGGAAAGGTCCGTGCCCCGGCTCGAGCCATTGTGGGTCATTTGGATACGTTGGGGGCGTTGGTCAAATGGCTCAAACACAACGGCCGGTTGGAAATTGTGCCAGTCGGAACCTGGTCCAGCCGCTTTGCCGAGGGGGCGCGGGTAACCCTTTTTTACCGATACGGGCATGTATCGCGGTACCATTTTGCCGCTCAAAGCCTCCGGCCATACCTACGGTGAAGAAATCGATACTCAACCGGTGTCGTGGAAGAACCTGGAAGTTCGGCTGGATGAAGCGGTCATGGACGAAAACGGCGTGATGCGGACGTTATCAACAGAACAGGATCTTACCAGACTGGGGATCCACATCGGCGATTTTATTGCGGTGGATCCTTCAACCGAAATCAGTCCCAATGGATTTATCAACTCGCGACATCTGGACGATAAAGCCGGAGTGGCCACCATCCTGGCTGCTGCCAAAGCCACCCTCGAAATGGGCACCCCACTTCCCGTGGATTGTCATTTACTGTTTACGATTTCCGAAGAAGTAGGGTCCGGGGCATCGGCGATTTTGCATGGCGATGTCGCCGAAATGGTCACGATCGATAATGGCACCCCTGCTCCATTTCAGGCGTCGAGCGAATTTGGAGCCACGATTGCCATGGCCGATTCGGCGGGGCCATTTGATTATCATCTTGTCAGACGGCTGATCGCTTTATGTGTGGAGCATGACATCCCTTTTCAACGCGACATTTTTTGCGATTATCGAAGCGATAGTGCGTCCGCCGTGGAGGCCGGGAACGACATTCGGACCGCCCTCCTGACATTTGGTGTCGACTCTTCACATGGATATGAGCGGACTCATCTGAGCGGACTAGAAGCCATTGCCGAATTACTGGCGTGGTATATGCTCAATGAGCCTGTATTCTGGAGAGATCGCAATAAATTAGGGTCCGACAATGATTTTCCAACACAGCCAATCGAAGAAACCGCATTCCCCCCTGCTGACGAAGAAACAGGAAAACCTTCAATATGACCCTTTGCACTGAGCCTGCCAGGACGAACTTTCTCTCCTTTTTGTACGTGATATCGTGGAGTTCTCAGGTGCATCGCCGTTTATGAATTGATGTCTTTACTCCCATCGCCCCATAGCGTTCCCGGATCTCACAGCTCCGATCCCCAATTCACACTTCGTGCTATTGCCACGGGGATGGTGTTGGGAGCCCTTCTCACGCCGTGCAACATTTATAGCGGTCTGAAAATCGGCTGGGCATTCAATATGTCCATTACGGCCGCCTTGCTCAGCTTTGCGTTTTGGAAAGTCCTGGAAACCACGGCTCACACGGAACGCTGGGGACTTCTTGAAAATAATATCAACCAAACCACGGCATCTGCAGCTGCCTCCATTATCTCTTCCGGATTGGTCGCGCCCATCCCCGCCTTAGCCATACTGACGAATGAACAATTGCCTTGGTCCCTGTTATCGGTATGGATCTTGTCCGTCAGTCTGATCGGCATCGTGGTCGCAATCGGACTCCGTCACCAGATGCTGCTTCGTGACCAATTACCGTTTCCCGCCGGGGTGGCCACGGCAGAAACCGTCAGAGAAATGTATGGAGAAGGAGGAGAAGCCCTGGCTCGGGTGAAAGTTCTTCTCACGGCCGGGGGAATTGCCGGTATGGTCAAACTTGTCCATGAGGCAATGGTGACGATTCCCAAATTGTCTACCAGCTGGGTTTTCCCGATCAAGGGACCATTGCTGAACACTGCGGGTGTATCCACCGTGTCTCTGTCCAATCTCGGATTCGTCCTCGACCCCTCTCTCCTAATGGTTGGCTTTGGATCCATTATCGGACTTCGCGCAGGCCTTTCGTTGCTCCTCGGCGCCATACTCGCCTGGGGACTCGTCGGTCCGTGGGTCCTCACGCAAGGCTGGATTCCTCCCGAACACCTGACCCCAGACAGTCATTGGTTCGGACCGATGGTGGAATGGTTGCTCTGGCCGGGGGTGACCATGATGGTCATGGCCTCACTTACGTCTTTTGCCTGTTCGTGGAGGACAATGGTCTCTGCCTCCAGTCGTTCTCCAAATGCGTCTCCATCGCTTTTCACCCCGAATGATCCCTCCATGATTCCCCGTCAATGGTTTGTAGTCGGACTGGCGATGGCCTTGGTGTTTGCGGGAACGACCCAAATAGTCTTATTCGACATTTCATGGATCCTTGCGATCTTCGCGGTCCTGTTGTCTTTTGTGCTTGCCATCGTGGCCGGACGCGTTTCAGGAGAAACGGGCATTACCCCAATCGGAGCCATGGGAAAAGTTTCACAACTCACGTTCGGCTTGCTGATGCCAGGTCATGTCACCACGAATCTGATGGCGGCCAACATCACAGGCGGAGCGGCCGGACAATGTGCGGATCTACTCCACGACCTCAAGACGGGCTTGCTCATCGGCGCTTCTCCGCGATTGCAAGTCCTGGCGCAAATGTTCGGCGTACTCACCGGATCTCTTGTGGGCAGTGCGGTCTACCTGGTGCTCATTCCCGATCCGCAATCCATGCTGTTAACCATCGAATGGCCGGCTCCGGCAGTCGCAACCTGGAAAGCCGTCGCCGAAGTTTTTCAACAGGGTATGGAGGCCATTCCATCGGGAAGTCTCTGGGCCATGAGCCTTGCCGGTCTGATCGGTGTGGGGATGGTTCTTTTGGAGCAACGCGTCCCATCGGCCATCCGCCGATGGATACCCAGCACCCCGGCGATGGGACTTGCATTTGTGATTCCTGCTTGGAACTCGCTGTCACTGTTTCTCGGTGCCCTTCTTGGATTCATTATCATAAAATTTGCCAAAACCTGGGGCGAACGATTTTTGATGGCGCTGGCTGCAGGCCTCGTCGCCGGCGAAAGTCTCACAGGTGTCGCCAGCATTCTTGTGGAATTACTCTTTTAAATTTTGGCGGGAATCGCACTCGGGTTGACAAAGATCTGCTGTGGAGCATTCTGGGATAGCCATCCGGGAAACCGACGACCTGGGAGAAAGAAGCAGACAGACAGTGTTTGCATAGGAAATTTCATCCTCACATGACTGGTTGAACAGGAAACCCATCCGTCCTTCTAAATGGACTTACACTACCTCTCTTCCAAGGGGAGCAACACTTATGACTGTTGGATTTTCGAGTGTTTCAATCAAAATATTTTCTCCCGGTTATCTAACGAGGCAACCTGATCGAGGAATACCAGGGCTAGACATGTGGCGCGCTTCTATGAAGACATATTCAACCAATAATTGATCGCCCCATACTTCGTGAGGTTTCAGCCCGTATGAGTCGTCTCTCAGAAGTTCGGAAAATCTTATGGTGGGTCCTGATGCTGAATGCCTTCGTCGCGGCCGCGAAGTGGGGATATGGAGTGCTCACGCAATCCATTGGTATGCAAGCGGACGGACTTCATTCCTTTTTTGATGGCGCATCCAATGTAGTGGGACTGATTGGCCTTTGGTTGGCCGCTCCACCTCCGGATACCCAACATCCCTATGGTCACAAAAAATTTGAATCGTTGGCTGCTGCTTCCATCGGGGGGGTTCTGGTCCTGACCTGTTTCTATCTGCTATGGAAAGCCTATCGCTCATGGACGATGGACCTTCATCCACAGGTAACCACCATCAGTTTTGTCGTCATGATGGTCACGATGGTCGTCAATATCGCTGTCACCCGTTGGGAACGCCAAAAGGGGACCGAACTCAAAAGCGACATTTTGACGGCAGACTCCTACCACACCGCCAGCGATGTGCTGACTTCCTTGTCGGTCCTGGCAGGACTGATCGCGGTTCAGGCAGGTTATCCCTCTGTGGATTCTCTAGTGGCCGTGCTGATTGCGGGGGTAATTGCCTGGACAGCCTACATGGTGTTCACAGATGTCCTGCAATCTTTAACTGATGCAGTCCGTCTGGATCCCCAAGACATTCTTCAGATCGTGATGACCATACCGGGCATTTTGGATTGCCACGACATCAGGACCCGCGGCTTGGCTCATCATGTCTTTGTCGACCTGTCGATCCATGTCGATCCTGCCTGGTCAGTGGAACAAGCCCACAGTCTGGCAAGCACGGTTGAAGAACGGTTGATTGCACATTTCGAGGCTGTGGAGGACGTAATCGTCCACATTGAGCCGGAAGGACACTAAGACCCGTCGTTTCACGGTACGGAGAGGGCATGAGGATGATGGATGGGCAGCGTGACAATAAAGGTGGCCCCTTGCCCGGGAGCACTGCCGATACGAATGGTTCCCTCATGTTCTTGCACAATGCCATGGACCACGGTCAATCCCAGTCCGGTGCCTTCCCCCACCGGTTTGGTGGTAAAAAACGGGTCAAAGACTTTTTTCGCATCCTCATCGGACATGCCACACCCGGTATCCTGCACCTTGAGTTCCACTCCCTCCCCAACCGGGCGAAGTCCCAGGGTCAACGTGCCTCCCTCAGGCATCGCCTGACACGCATTCAACACCAAGTTCAAGAGAACCTGATTCATCTGGTCGGGGTCAGCACAAGCCCGTGGTATGGAAGGGGCCTCCATCCGCTGAACCTGGATGCCCTGCTTTCGCAGTTTCTCCCGCAACACATCCAACACGTCCGTTACCACGGTACGTAAATCCACCGCCCGTCGTTCAGAAGGCCGCCGTCGAGCGAAACTCAGCAACTGATTCATGATTTTCGTGATCCGCTCGACTTGCGTCACAATGGTCGCTAGCCCCGATCGCGTATGTTCATCCTTGGCTTTGCGCATGAGGAGTTCCGCCCGCCCCAGGATGACGTTCATCGGCGTCCCAATTTCATGCGCCATCCCGGAGGCCAACGTGCCCAATTCCGCCAACCGTTCCGTTTTTCGCAGTTGATCCTCTAACATGCGCTCTTGGGTAATATCGATGATATACCCTTCGATCGCCAGAACCGTCCCACCTTCGGAGTAAATTCCACAGCCTTGTTCCCAAACCCATTTGAGGGTCCCATGAGCCGTCCTGATCCGATAGGAAAGCTGAAACGGACGTTGACTCTTTAACGCATCCTGCATTTCCTGATGAACCCTGCCGTATTCTTCCGGGAGAATGACATCCCTGGCGTACGAAAGAGAATTGGCCCCGAGAAAGGCGTCCGAGGAATATCCGGTCAGACCTTGACAACCGGGGCTAAGAAATTCCATGGTCCACCCTTCATCATTTCTGCATCGATAGACCATTCCGGGGAGGTTGGTCAGCAACGTGGACAACGTACGTTGAGTTTCCTGTAATTGCTGTTGGGTTTTGATTCGTTCGGTAAGATCCAAAATGATGGCAACAAAAAATCCTTTCCCTTCTTGCGTTAAATATTGCACATGCACTTCCACCGGGTAAGTGGTCCTATTTTTTCTCCGGTGGGTTGTCTGGAAATCTATTTTTCTACGTGTGCCCTGTTTCAACGGTTGGACCAGTTCTTCAAAGGCTTCCGGGGTAAATTCCGATTTCAAGTCCAGCGGAGTCATCCCGGCCAGCTCCTCCATTGAAAATCCCGTGTTATCGCGGGCTGCCCGGTTGGCTAGTGTGAAGAACAGCGATTCTCCGTCAAACACATACACTTCATTGATCGACTCGTCCAGAATGCGTCCAAGCTGGGAAATGCGATTTTCCTGGACTTTCCGTTGCGTAATATCGCGGAGAATCACGGTAAACCATTTTTTTCCCGAACGTTCCACTTGCGAAATGGAAGCCTCCAGCGGAAATTCTTCTCCGGTCAGGCGAACCCCTTGAATTTCGCGGTAGGGATCCATCCGCCGGTTACGTTCTTCGCTCTCTGCAAACTGGTCAATATGTGCACGGTGAATGTGCCGCAAGGAGGGAGGAAGGAATTGATCGAGTGGTTTTCCCACCGCTTCCTCGGCAGAACAGCGAAAGATTTGCTCCGCCGCCGTATTAAACAACACGACCCGATGGTTCTCGTCTATCGTAATAATGCCGTCCATCGCGGAATGGATGATGCCGGCTAACTGCTGTTCCAAAACCTCCAACCCTGCCTGGGTTTCCTGATGCATGGTTTGAATGGCTCGCAGGTTGGCCAGCTCCTGCCGAAGCGTATGCAGTTCCCGTTCAAGATTGGAAGAAAGCGGAGAGTCCGTCATCGATCAACTCGCAAGACAACGCCTCAATGATCCGGCATTGGAACGTACTTCAGAAAAACATGAAACTGCCTGGGCAGGAAAATCTTACCGTAACGGACAAAAATCAGAAAGTCGGCAAAGCCCGATCATTTTTATTTTGTATCGTTAGCTCGTCCTTCCCCTGGGAAAGGGTCGGAAACATGAAAATGACAAGAATGGCCGTACGTTTCTCGGAATCCGATTAATCTTTCTGTTCCATTTCGGCCAGTTTTCGATAGAGGGTTTTTCGATCAATGCCCAATACCTGGGCCGTTTGATATTTGTTTCCTCCCATTTTTTCCAGCACCCGTCGGATATAGGCATGCTCCAGCCCGGCGAGCGGCAACATCTGCTCGGCGGCATCTTCAATGATCTGTCCTTCTCCGGTAATCTCCCGAATTGCCGACGGCAAATCGTCCAACACCACTTTCTGCCCTTGTGTCAGCGTCGCTGCCCGTTCAATCACGTTTTCCAATTCCCGAACATTGCCGGGCCAGGCATAATCCATTAATCGGGCCATGGCAGCATCTGCTACTCCCTCAACGCGCTTTTCTTGAGCGGAAGGGCTTTTCTGAAGCAACCCGTGGACTAACAGGGGAATATCCTCCCGTCGTTCCCGCAAAGGCGGCAATCGAATTTCAATCACATTGAGTCGGTAATACAAATCCTCGCGAAACCGCTTGGCTTTCACTTCATCGGCCAGTGTCACATTAGTCGCTGCAATGATCCGAACATTGATGGTAAGAGACTTGGTAGCCCCAACCCGACGGATTTCCCGTTCTTGAACCGCTCGCAGCAATTTGGCTTGCAACATCAGGGGCATTTCACTGATTTCATCCAAAAACAGGGTGCCGCCCTGCGCTTCTTCAAACAACCCGCGTTTATCGGATTTGGCATCGGTAAAGGCCCCTCGCACATGCCCAAACAATTCACTTTCCAACAATGTTTCGGGGATGGCGGCACAATTCACCGGCACAAAGGGCGCTCCCCGCCGCTGGCTATTAAAGTGAATGGCCTTCGCCACTAATTCCTTCCCGGTTCCGCTTTCCCCCGTAATCAGAATATTGGTCGGAGAATCCGCGACCCGGCGGATCAAATCGAAAATTTCCTTCATGGGTTTACTTTTCCCCAGAATTTGGTCAAAGGCATACTCCCGGCTGACCTGCTGCCGAAGCTGTCGAACCTCTTCACGTAACAATGCCTCGTTCAGAGCTTTCCTGACCGTCACCAACAGTTCGTCGGTTTTAATGGGCTTGGTCAGATAATCGAACGCCCCCTGCTTCATAGCTTCGACCGCGGATTCAACCGTCCCAAAGGCGGTCATCATGACCAAATTGGTTTCCGGATGGATGCGTTGGACATGCTCAAGCAACTCCAACCCTCCCATGCCTTTCATCCGTAAATCGGTCAACACTACAGGAAAACGTTCGTGCTCCATATGGCCAATTGCCTCTTGGCCGTCGGAAGCCACTTGGACGTGATACTGTTCCTCTTCCAACATTTCCCGAAGGAGATGCCGCATTTCCGGTTCATCATCCACGACCAAAATGCCGGGAGCCGGGTGAACCCTGACAGTTTTCTTGGAAGAAAGATCGTTCATGTTCATAATCTTGGTAATCCCGCTATTCAGACTGTTTTTAAACAAAAACCAACCAATCTCTCACCAGGAATCCGTGCTATGAGTGCATTTTGCCCCACCTCTTAATCATATTCTGGTGCATAATGCAACAAAAATAAATATCACGCACTCATTTACCAATAGGTTTTCGTGTGAGTTCCGGCACTGGAACGCAATTTTTTTCTGGTCCGTCTTCCCACATCCCGAAAATACCTTGGTTATACGGCATTCGACTTGCTCTAAGCCCTTCCGACATGCGATACCAGGTAATCCACCTATCCTGAAGATTAAAGATGAAAATTATCATAGCAATTGACGGATCTTCTTTTTCAACCTTTGCTTTGCACACCCTTGCACATTTTGCGCCGCCTGAAGAATGTATCTTGGTGCATGCCTTGGCTCTTCCAGACTTGAATTACCCCCTTATCACTCCGAATGTGAGAGAAGAAGCACAACGGACCATCACCGCCCAACTTCGCGGTGAGGGAGAAGAATTATTAAAGCAGGCCGAAAGGCTTGTGCCTTCCGATTTTTCCAAGGTGGAAAAAATTCATCAAATCGGACATCCGGTTGACGTCATCCTGGAAACCGCCCGGTCCTCCCACGCCAATTTGATTCTTGTCGGGGCTAGAGGTCTCGGGCAGATTCAAGAATTGATCCTGGGAAGCATTTCACACAGAATTGTCTTGCATGCCCCCTGTCCGACTCTGGTGGTCAAGACACCCAGTACACAGATTCAAAAAATTCTTCTTCCTATTGAAGGGGAAGAAGATGCCGGCATGGCTGTTCAATTTTTAGAGTTACGGCCGTTCCGCCATGCCGTGGATATTCAGGTATTCAGCGTTTGGCCCCAACCACAATTAGCCTGGCCGACTACGGTCGGCCTCTCTAAAATGATGGAAGTTCAGGCCTTGGAAAATGCGCAAGCCAAGCTGGAGGGGGTCACTCAACGCCTTCTGAAGATGAACTACTCATGCCATTCTCAGGTTGGAATAGGCAATCCGGCATCGGCCATTTTGGATCAGGCAAAAGCCTTCCAGCCGGATCTGATTATGATGGGCACACATAGTCGGGGAGGACTATCGCGGTTTCTCATGGGAAGCGTTTCGCATGCTCTTCTCCATCAGACTGACTATCCGATTCTGCTTGTTCGATAATCTCTCTCCGGCCTCTTCGGCCTTGTGGTCATCTGCTACAACCTCTCTCACAGCGTCAACTGCCGAAAATCGTTGTCGTGCGGAATTCTTTCGAATTTTCGTATGGTTCACTAAAAGGGTAAGACACTCTTCTTTCATGGCATATTGATTGCTACTTTTTTTGGATTAGGAGAACAGGCACTCAACTGTGATTCGAAACAGGGAGGATGATCATGACTACCGTTACCCGATGGGATCCATTCAGAGAGCTGGACGACCTTCAAAATCGTTTATCAACCATGTTCGGTCGTGCGCCCATCAGAAAAGAAGGTGAACGTCAGGAAGCCTTACGAGTCGCCGAATGGGCTCCTCTGGTCGATATCACCGAAGATGCCAAGGAATATCTTATTAAAGCCGAACTTCCCGCAATTAAAAAGGAAGAAGTGAAAATCAGCGTACAAAACGATGTGTTGTCCATTTCCGGCGAGCGAAAGTACGAAAAAGAGGAAAAAGATAAAAAATTTCATCGGATTGAACGAGCCTATGGAAGCTTTTCCCGAAGCTTTACCATTCCCGAAGACGCCGACCCGGAAAAAGTATCCGCGGATTTTGACAATGGCCTGTTACGCGTCCATATTCCCAAAACCGAACGGTCTAAACCCAAAAGCATTGAAGTTAAAGTATCCTAACAAAATCCTGTCTCCCGTCGGGTCAAGAGCGGGAGACAGGTGCGCGCCTATGAGCAGAACCACACTTCCGCACCAGGTCCATCAAGCACGGAAGAAACCGCCCATGACTCAATATGATCAAGGAGAACGCACATCATGATCAGCTATCGTCAATTCGGACCGCCTCGGATCGGCCTGTGGATACTCACCGTAGGAATTTTTATTGCCGCCAGTCTGTCCCCTTCAAGCGCACAAATCCAGCAGGACATTCATGTCACCATCCAGGATTACAGCTTTCATACTACGCAAATGCCGCTGCAACTCCACACAGACACCTTTATCTATATTAAAAATTTGGATGAAGTCCGTCACGACTTCGGCTCGAACATGTTTCTACATACGCTGACTCATATCGAAAATGATGGAGTCGTGGCCTACGGCAAGGGATTGGAAGGCGCCTATATCGATCCCGGCAAGGAAGCAGTCATTCATCTGATCCTGGACAAGCCCGGCCGGTTCCAATTTGAATGTTCCATTCACAAGGACATGAAGGGTGAAATATTGTTGTTGACCGTCGATGCGGTGTAAGACCGAGCCCCAGTAACAAAGCAACATCAATCACCAAGGGTTATCCGGATGACCTTCTCAATTGATCAAATTTTCACCTATCTGAACTGTATAACAAAGGCAACCAACGCTGATGATCAAATTTGCCACCAACATCTTGTTCGCGACTGATTTTTCTGAAAGCGCCGGTCCGGCGTTTTGTCATTCGTTGGAATGGGCAACAGGTCTCGATGCTTCTCTCACACTCGTCAACGTGCAATCGATCCAATTGGGGATCGATGTGGATGCCTCGGTCTCTCAACGCTTTTTAGATGAACAGCGGGAGAGAGCCAAGACACAACTGGACCGCCTGTTGACCGAAACCCGCAGGCAGGTTCCCTCCGCGGCTGCCCAGCACCTCACCGGCATGCCTTACGAACAAATTTGCCAGATCGCGAGGGACAAGCATTGCGACCTGATTATCATGGGCACGCATGGGTGGTCGGGAATCGATCGGGTCTTATTTGGAAGCGTGGCCGAGCGGGTCATTGCCCATGCTCCTTGTCCCGTCCTGTCTATTCCGCTTCGGAAGGCGGAAGATATCGCGGCCATGCATACTTTAAGCCCAATACCCCGCCACATCATTCTGCCGCTGGATTTTTCAGAATGCTCTCTGGAAGCCTATGAGTTTGCCGTCCAGATCGCCAAATGGTTTGATTCGGCATTGACTCTCGTGTATGCCATTGAACCCCTGACGTATAGTCTGGACTTTACGTTGACCCATCCCCTTCAGGACAAAGCGAATAGAAAGAAAATGCAAGACCGGTTGGTCGAACTGACCGAAGTGCTGATCAAAGAGGGAATGACGGCCGAGTATGAAATACTGGAAAAACCAGCCATGGAGGCTACGTTAGAAACCAGCACGACCAGGCAGGCGGACCTTATTGTCATGGGGACGCACGGACGAAAAGGGTTGTCGAAGTTCGTCATGGGAAGCATCACCGGCAAAGTGCTGCGACACAGTCCCTATCCTGTCTTGACCGTGAAAAGTCCGAAATTTGAGGGGGGACACTATCCACGTCCTGATTCCGAACAGACTGCCAACGTAAAAGAATAAGGAATGACTTTGGCTGCATGACCAATGAGAACCAACCGGAACCGGATCATGAGGAGAAAGGGTTACAGAACCTTCTGATCCGGTTAACCAGACAATCCCGACAGAACGACTTCCAGGGCCAGCGCCAGACGGCGCTGGCCCTGGCACTGAAACCCTATCTGGCCCCTCTCACCACACAATATCTTTCTCCCCTCGAAGAAGAGATTCAACTGGCGGAACGGTATCTCGTTGCGGATTATTTCCCTACGGATGGACATCCCTCCCTCGTTGAGCAAATCCGTGACACCATCACCGATCATATCCCCGAAGAAAAACGCCTATGGCTTGATCCGGTCCGGCATTCGTATATGGATGTGCTGACCATCCTGAGCGTTGATTCGTCTATCCACCCCAATCGTCTTGAACTGCAATCCCTGGGGAATCGGCGGCGATTTCAAGTTAACCATATGGTTAGTCCCGCACTCAGGAAAAATCGTGTATTGCTCACCAGGCTCATCCGCGGACCGGCCGCCGCCTATCTTCCGGGGCCTCCACTGATTCTGTCGAAAGCCGTGGGTGATGTGCTGTTAACCTCTACTCATAATCTGAGACGCAACATTGAATTCGATACCGGAAATTTCGCACTCGCCGAATGGCCGGAATTCGCCAAGCAATACGGGTATCTCTTCATTTGGAGTCTGGCCGGAATTCGAGGCGGAGCCATGGTGGTTGCCGACGCGGAAGTCACATACCGGACCGAAAAGGGCGATCCGTTCTTGTATGCCCTTGCCATGTATGAACATTCCGAATTTCGACGTTTCACGACAGGATTGGACGAATGGAAACAGTTGCTATCCTGTCCCCACAATCAATCCATAGACTCGAAAAGCCGTCTACCATCGGACATTCGGGAGTGGATTGAACAAACTCCAAAATCGGACAGATCCGTATATGCCGTTGCCCGTGTCACGCTGCCCCCTACCCAACTGACCGTTGAGGCGGATTCGGCCAGCCGCCTGGATGATCTCAAACATCAATTAGCGTCGACTTTTGGATTCTCCCTGCATTTTAAAGGAGAGACGCTGACTCCTCCGTCCCATTCCCCTCCCCACGTGGATTTATTGGCTGAAGAATATATAGCCCCTCCTGTCACCGTGCGAACCGCGGAGGAAGCCAGGTTATTATCCTCGTTTTCGGAAAAAGTATACTTGGAATGGGCGGAGCAACCCTGTCCAACCCTCAACAATGAGACTCCACGCCATTACGCCCGTGTCGGCCGGCAACAAAAAGACGTCGCCGCGCCGATCGACCAAATGGCAAAACACGATTTGGGGCTTCGACGAATGGGCAAACCGGCATACGATTACAATATCCTTCGATCACACATCGGGATGTAGAATCGTGTAAGCCAACGAATGGACACATGGAACACTCTCCTGCCCCCAAAATCCTGCTCCGCACGGATTTCCATCGACTTCTTCAGGCACTCAGGAAGTTCGGCTACCGCGTAATCGGGCCGGTGTTGTCCCAAGGATCAATCCAATGGAAGGACATTCATGCCGTCGAGGATCTGCCGGTCGGCTGGAAAGATCATCAGGAGCCGGGACACTATCGCCTGGAACCCGATCCAAGCCCTCGCTATTTCAACGTGGTCCATGGCCCGGAATCGCTTAAACCGTTGACGTTTGTCTCCCGGGAAACCCTCCTGATTCTCGATCGGAAAAATCACATCTTCTCAGCCAAAGAAATCCAGCCTGCCAGCCAACCAACTGCCGTCATAGGAGTTCGAGCGTGTGACCTGGCCAGCCTGACCATTCAAGATCATATTTTCTTGAAAGGCTCCTATGCCGATCCCTATTACCAACAACGACGAGAGCAACTTTTTCTCGTGACGGTCAACTGTACCAGAGCCCTACCAACCTGTTTTTGCGCATCAATGAACACGGGGCCGAAAGCGCAAGACGGATACGATCTGAGCCTGACGGAAGCCGATGAAGATTTTCTGATTGAGGCTGGAAGCCGGGCAGGTCTGAAAATCCTTGGACAACTGCCCTGTACGGCCGCATCACCAGAACGGATGACCCAGGAAGAAGAACGAGTCGCCACCTGCGCGTCCGGTCAAACCCGAAGTCTGCCGCACACGACCTTACCGGACTCTCTGTATGAAGCCCATGACCACCCCCGTTGGGATCAAGTCGCCACCCGCTGTTTATCCTGCACCAATTGTACGATGGTCTGCCCGACCTGTTTTTGTCATAGCGTGGAAGAGACGCCCTCACTCGATGCTCAACATGCTGAACATGCCCGTGTCTGGGATTCCTGCTTCACATCCGATCACGGGTACATTCACGGGAAAAACTTCCGTCCCACCACCAAAGACCGGTACCGCATGTGGCTCACACACAAACTCGCATCCTGGATGGATCAATTCGGCATGTCAGGTTGCGTCGGATGCGGACGCTGCATTACGTGGTGCCCGGTGGGAATCGACCTGACGGAAGAAGTCCGGGCACTCTGCCAGCCGCCTCAATGACATAATCGTCCACGGGTCATCCCTCCTCTGTCTTGAGAGAGACATTCACCAAACACACAACAGGACGAATTCTACTGCTTAGTAAAGCCCCCCCCCAGCAAGCTGGGAGGCATTTAAGATTTAAAACTCTAAGTCCAGTTGTTTGGGGTCATGTTGATGTCTGATATACCAACGAATCACCTCAGCCGTGACTTTGTCCCCGACACTGCGAACAAAATAGCCATCATTCCACAATTCCCCTCCCCACAATTTGTGCTTCACCGCCGGAAACTCTTGAAAAACCAGCCGGGCCGAAATACTTTTCAGCCTTTGCGCCACTTGAGCTGGACTATAGCGGGGTGGGGCCGACAGAAAGATATGCACATGATCATCCAAGACTTCTTGAGTATCGACTTCAAACCCATACCGCTCACCAATCTCCTGAAATATCTCCTTCAAGCGATTCGCGACTCGCTCACCCAGCACCATTCGACGATATTGGGGCACCCACACCACATGATATTTGAGATCGTAAACAGCGCCACGGGTTCGTTTGAGACTCATGCATGGTAGAATACCAAACTCAGCCCGCTTCGCGGGCTTGCTCTTTTCCTCCCCCCAGCAAGCTAGGGGGTATCCAAGAACAGGTTTTTATGAAATAACATGTTTTACTTCTTAGGTTCTAACTCCAAGTGCAACACTACCAGCCTTGATCGGCTAAGGTGTTGCCATGAAAAAGAAATGCTATACCCACTTGAGTCATGAAGAACGAGAGACCTTGAGCGTGGGGTTGTCTCAAGGCCATTCCATACGGCGGATGGCCATGATGTTGGGGCGGGCACCCAGTACGGTAAGTCGCGAAGCTGCCCGTAATGCGACCAAGGGCGATCCCTATCGGGCCTGCACCGCTCACAGACGGGCGGCGACTCGGGCGCGTCAGGCTCGCCGACCGCGCAAACTCCTGGATCCCTGGTTGTGGCGCTATGTCCGAACCCACCTGCTCCACGGATGCTCGCCCGAACAGATTGCCGGACGCCTCCGTCGCGAGTATCCTGAGGACATGCGGAAACGCCTCTCGGCCGAAACCATCTATGTCGCCTTGTACGTGTTGCCACGTGGAGCCCTGCGGAGCGAACTGTTGGCCGCCCTGCGACAGGCCCGCAAGACCCGCCGGCCTCGAACACGCGGAAGAGATCGGCGGGGTCAGATTCCCAACATGACCCTCATTACTGAACGCCCGGCCGACGTCGCCACCCGCACCGTTCCCGGCCACTGGGAAGGCGACCTGATCAAGGGGGCCTCCAATAGCTCGGCAGTCGGGACCCTTGTGGAGCGGACCACGCGCTTGGTGATCCTGGCTCGGCTCGACGGGACCGATGCGCTGAGTGCCCGAGAGGGATTTACCCGCAAGCTCAAGCATGTGCCGACCGCGCTGCGCAGAACCTTGACCTATGATCGGGGGAAGGAGATGGCTGAGCACGAGCGCCTGGCACAACGACTCGCCATCCGCGTGTTCTTTGCCGATCCGCATAGTCCCTGGCAACGTGGCACCAACGAAAACACCAATGGGCTCTTGCGGCAGTATCTGCCGAAGGGGACGGATCTGTCGGGCTACACCCAGCGTGAGTTCAATGCCATTGCGCATCGGTTGAACACTCGACCGAGAAAATGTCTCGACTGGGCAACGCCCCTGGAGGTGTTTACGCAATTGCGTCATCAATCATCCGTTGCACTTGGAACTTGAAACCGCCCTTTCAACTCAGACACTGTAAATTTTCCTCTCCCTTAAAGGGAGAGGGTGTAGGTGAAGATAAAGACTTATTCAATAGTCAACCAACTCTAGCACCACGAGGGCTCAAATTTCTTTTTATTAACGACCGGTCGGCGTTTGAGCCTGTCCGGGCTGATTTGCCAACGCAACACACGGTCCACAATTTTCCGTATGTGCATATTCCGGTTCACCCGGTCCGCCAAGGCATTTCACCATCTTTTGACTGCAGGTCATCACACCGTCTTGACCATTCACTTTACAGGCACGACTGACCGTTGACGTGGTAACCGGACCGACCGAACCATTTGCACAGTAAGGATCGGCCGGGGGAGATGGCGTACCACCGCCTCCCTTTTTTCCCAAGCCTTGAATCTCGCCGGATTGGAGAGGTTTCAAATCTTTTTGCTCTATCGCCATCTCTCGTGCCCGACTCACATCGATCGAAACACCCGTCAACAGCCACATTCCCAACGCTGCCATCATGAAATGACTTCCTTTGATTTTCATTTTCCTTGCCTCCTTTCTGAAATTACACATGCCGAAATTGACCTGCACCCGGTCAAAATGCAGGTATTATTCCAGCAAAATCCTTTACTAAAAAACAAAAAAATCTTATTGAAATTCAATCATCAATTGTGACGAATTCGATTTTTTGTGTATCAAGTGAAGGACCAAACAGATACCCACTGTATCAATTCGGATACCGGGAAGAACCTGCGCTGAAAATTGACTATAGTGGGTTCACTTTCAACTCAGACATTTCAGAGCCTCCTCTCCTTTGAGGGCTTGGCCGTGAAGAGAGGGCAAGGTTGAGCTGAGGATGACCGGAGTATTTGATTGTTAAAACACTATCGATAGAAAGACTGACGAGGCAGAACCGGATCGGATTTGAAAACGGAGAAGCAGGCAACCGGGCAGGAATACAACATTCCGCGATTATTTATATTCGTTTAGTCATTTTTTCCATAAGATCTTTTCGTAACTTCTCCATCGCTCCGGAAACATCCGGCTGCATCATTTTGACACCGTTGGCAATCAACACTTTGGCAATCCCGCCGCAGATGGCCAGCAACAGCACGCAGAAAAATACCCCCGTCGCATAATACAAGGAATCCGGCACAATGATGGCCTCGGAGGAAGCCTTGATCGTGATCGTAATGGATTCCAGAGGAATGAGGTTGGACACAATTTCCCTGGTGTTATCCCCCCTGATCAACTGGTAAATGATGGTTACCACCCAGGCGGCCAAACCCACCCCAAGTCCAAGAAGAATCATGCCAACCGTCCTCGTGTGATTGGCGGGCTTATCAGGCTCGGCTATGTCCGGCCAATTCGGATCCATCGTCATTCAGATCCAATCAGACAAATAGGAGGATTAAGAGAATTGTAGTTGTTGAAGTAACCGTTGTCGATGACAAACACCGGCAGCCACCCGCCTGACTCAGGACGTGTTCAGCCATACGAAACACCTATTTAGGCCTGAGCCCTTTGGGATTGCCTCTGCACACATGTAAGGTTTATATCCTCAACAGACCCTAACCGATTGTTCCATTCCCCTCGCGGAAGGACACACCGACAATCGATTCAAGTAGAACTTAAGTTTACTTGTGTGCGATCGATTTCTCCGTAAACAAATAGTCCTTCAATTCCTTGGAGAAAGCCGGATCCTTGCGTCGAATCCATTCAAGCACCATGGCCGCGTGCTCCTTCTCCTCATCACGATTGTGCCTGAGAATCGCCTTGAGTTCTTCGTCCTTACACGCATCGGCACGCTGGTTGTACCAATCGACAGCTTCCAGCTCCTCCATTAACGACACAATCGCTCTGTGCATGTCGCGTGTCTCATTCGACAATTCCTCAATGGGCTCATGATAACCGACGCTGGCCATATTTACCTCCTCTGGTTGTGAAGACATTAACAGGGATGAAATAACAAGATAGAAGAATAAACCGTAATTGAAACCCGGATTTTCACCACAGGCAACAGAGTCTAGGCAGAGGCCTGCAAGTTGTCAAACACGTTTCCTGGGCAAAGAAACCCCGGAATTCAGACAATGCTCAAACAGGAACCGGCTCACAAGGACTGTGAATGGCAGGCAGACTGACGATGTGTCATTTTCAGGCCCAGGGATTCGGGTGGGCTCATGGAAAAATCTGATTTCGGATCGCAGAGATTCCTTGGCAGGGCTTGGCTTTCAGGCAGCGGCAAAGGCGTTGTCGATGACATACAACCATGAGCCATCCGGTTGTTTCCGGACGACTTCAGCGGTATGTGAGAAAAATTCGATGGGTTGATTATCAAGGCCCGTGGCAGTCATGCGCCACGAAGCCTGGAGTAGCGCCAGGTCACCGGTTTGAAAACAGGAGAGGGTTTCGATCTGCATGCGCCCTTTGAGATCGAGAAACACGAGAAGCGCTTCCCGAATACCGGAACGGCCTACCACCTGTTGACCAGGCTGTGGAACGAGCACAGCATCTGATTCATACAAGGCGAGCAGATCATCGATCTTTCCCGCATTGAAGGCTTCTGCAAAGGCGGCATGCATGTTCTGAGGAGCGTTCACTTTCATAAATTTTCCTCTTTGGCTTTTTTCCGGTACACCAGTAAGCAGTCAGACTCGCCTTACACCAATACCACAAGGAAATTTCTGTTCAATTTCCTTAAAGGGGTAAAGGGAGATCTACCTTGCACGATAGACTCGTCTATCTCCTACTTTCACCACAATGACCACGAGATCCTGGTCCTGTATTTCGCATACGATTCGATACATGCCTTGCCGCATTCGAAATCTTTCTTGTCCCGATAATTTTTCACTCCCTTCCGGTCGTGGATCATCCGCTAAACCTTCAATGCGCATAAGAATTACGATCTACATTACGTTGGGGTATGGATCGAAAATCTTTGGTGACAGACTTTTTAAAGATCAGCCTATATTTGGCCATGAACCTTCAGATCGTTCAGAAGTTCTTCATAGCTGAGCGTAGGCTCGCCGACACGTTCCTGAAAAGCAGCCAAACCTTCCTGATCCTCGGCGATGGCCAATCGTACGGCATCATTGACGATGTCCGAGACCGATCGTTTGGTGTGCGCGGCTTTAATTCGCAGGGCCGCATGAAGATTTTCATCGAAGTAGACTGTTGACCTCTTGGATGTCGCTCTCATGACATAAACCCTCCTTCCTATCAAATCACACTAAAGCGCTTTAACGTTAAGACATCAAGACGTTTAATGTCATATGGATTTCAACACCAAAAAATCTTATTGTTTTCGATGCGTTAATTCATCTTTGACGCGATCAGTCATGCCCGTACAGCCATCTGGTCGTCGAATGATGAATGTTTTTGACTGAATGTTGCGCTCCTTTCGGAATGAACACCTCGTCTCCCTCTTCCGCAATAATCTCTTGTCCATCAATCGTCATTCGTAATTTTCCCTCTACCACGGTAACCAGCTCATTCGTTGAATGGACAAAATCATTCCATTCCCTCCCCGGAGGATCGACAAACAGATCGCACGAATACCCCCGCTGGGTCCAAGATCGGGCAACCTTTTCGCGATTCAGGGGAACCGCAAATTTCTTCGGGGCCAAATATTCCAAGGGAAATTCCGTGATCTAAATCAGTTCACTCAGGTCAAAAAATTGAGCGGGTATCCGGTCCAGCAAAACATTAATTTCTTATCCAAAGCACCTCACCCACTTTTGCTGTCGACAACAATTCCAGCAGGCTAGGCATCAAAGAACGCAAATCCTCTAACCGATTGGTCTTTGCACATAAGACAATAACTGCCAGATTGTAACGGGGAAGATTCTGCTAAAACGCCAGATGGCGATCTACAGTATGGAAGAAATCGAATTCTTTTTCCGCAAGCGCAAGGAGTTCGCCATTTTTAATAGTCGCCCATCCCATTTGCGGAACGGTCTTGCCCTCATACCCGACAAGATCTTTTGCCAATCGCCGGTCAACACATTCATCAAGGAGTACCTTCACAAGACAGACGCCACCATTCGATCCTTGGCCTCTTCAAGAAAAGCCACAACCTGTCTGCGGCTGACGGTGGGAAATCCTTCGAGAAAATCATCAATCGTTTCTCCCGCTTCAAGGGAATCCAGCAGGGTTTGGACGGGCACACGTGTTCCCGCAAACACCGGTGTCCCACCCATCACGTCAGGCGAGCAGGTAATGAGTGACTTATTCATTATGCATTTGCGTAGAGGCACGCATCTAAAATACCAAGTACCTCATCGATTACCGTTTGGGGAGCTTTTTCAACAAACTTGATCTTCCGGCTGACGTAATCGATGGACTTGATCTGCTCAACCATGATGTACCCCGTGAGAGACGACTGATCGGGCACTTTCACATGAAAAGGGATATCCCTACTGGTGTTGGTTAGAGGGCACACCATAGCAAGGCCCGTGTGGTTATTAAACAAAGTGTTACTCACCACTAATGCCGGACGGCGGCCTTTTTGTTCATGGCCTGACTGAGGATCGAAACTGACAACAACGAAATCACCCTTTTTCGGGACGTAGGATGGCATTTACCATTCTTCCTTCCCGACAGGAACTCCCCAATCCACTTCTTCGACTTGGTAGTTTTTGGGCATTCTTGATACCAATTCTTTCAAGTCGTATCTACCACGAACCTTTTTGACTGGTTCAATGATAATTTTACGCCCTCGAACCGATACCTTCACTTCATCGCCTACCTCCATGCTGGCTTCCTCTAAAATGGCCTTCGGGAAGCGGAGCCCTTGGCTGTTGCCCCATTTTTGCATCTTGGTCAACATGGCTGTTCCCCCTCAAATAGCTAAAGCGTATATCCAAAGTATACACGTTAGAGAAGGTGATGCGCAATAACCGAAGGTGTAAACACAAGAAGCCTACCGATTGCGGTTGAGCGGCTGGCGACCGCGGAGATTGGATGAAGCACTTTGGTAAACCCCTGGTCCGCTCGAACCGCTTGTTAGACGCACGCGGCTGTTAGCCACTGTGGCTCCGGAAGCACGCCGACACCTTTAAGTAGCGGTTCATCGCGAACCGGCACGAAATTCCCCCGCCGTCTGGCATGAGATCCTTTGGATATAGCAACCACTCGTGGTCGCGGTAGGCTCGCAAGAGCGCGTTAGAGACCAGACGCTCGTCTCGGTTGGATAGATCATGAGCCTGCAGGAACAGCGCTACATTGATGAGTTCCGCACAATGTAATGACGGATCGGCGGCAGAAGCAACAGCACCGGCCGCTTGGAGAAGAGCGCTACCCAAGACGTGGAGATAGCCGGTGATTGCCTCAATTTCGAGGCCGCGCCGTACCTGATCGTTGATGAACGGCATCACGTGAACAGGGTCTGCCTGGTAAGTGAATCGATAGTGCCCACTGGCGATGGGCGCGGGCAGATCGATGTCCAGTTCCCAAACGAAATGTGTCGCAGCGTCGAGACGGCAAGGAACGAGGTCTGACTCCTTGCGGCGATTCGAGAACTGAAAAGCAGTTTCACGGACGGCGGAGAAGGAGAGCATGGGGCTACGGTATGCCAACGCGCGTTCTGGCGCCCACGCGTTGTATCCCACGTGCTTAAGAACCAGGTCGACCAGATCGTGACCGGCTAGAAGTGCACACGTGCCGCCGTCGGCGAACTTCGCCATCAGACCGGTCCCGCAAAAGTGCTCCACAAACGTACGGCCACGATCCTCCGGCCCTGACCACAACACGCGATCGGGAAGTGAGTCGCCTCGAAAGAGTTTCATCGTGACTATCGACTCCGACGTCTAACGGAGTCCGTGCATCATTCGCTCTCTTGCCCACATCGAGCCACCACGGCCCGGGCAGAGACCGTGGCCCACCAGCTTTTGTCCCCGTATCCCGTACTTTCGTCCACTTCGAGTCAGCACCCCGCTCCAGCGCCGTGAGCACGCCGTCCGCCGCCTGCGGTCAGCTGCAGGCCAATGTTAGGCCCTGTCACCACCGCCGTCGCCGTCCAACGAGAAGAAACTGCTCTGTGTTTCTGATTACCCCCAGCTTCCGTCTTGGGGAGTAGTTCCTTGGAAGGCGATTCGACATCAGAGTTCAATTCCACTGTGTTCCTTGATCTTCGTCTTGATGAAACCCTTTGCAAGAGCCTTTAGCGTATCTATACCAAAACTACCAATCTCTCCAGCGCTCTTTTTCACCTTGCTCCAGATCTCTGGATCTCGAACGGTATCCAGATATTCATGCCCTTCCCATGTTAAAGACCAAGGTCTGACAGAGACAATGTAGTCCATATCAAGATCAATTTTTTCGTTGAATTCTCGTCGTGCAGCACCCCGAGTTACTTGCCCTTCAATGTAACCAGCTTGGTAGAGCAACTTCAGGTGATAACTCACCAAAGCCCCATCCTTCTTCAGTTCTGCACTTATTCCCTCGGTATCGACAAACCCCCAGTCTGACGATTCAAGCCGGAAGAGTAGATCCCGTATCAGATCCATATCACGTTGCAAGAGAACCTCCTGAGTGTGATGCCTAACGTTCGACATGAGCGGCAGCCCAAAGGCGCAGCCTTCGGGATGTCCGATCGATGGAAGGGTTAGGCCGTATCCGGAAGGAATAAGCCAAATGCATATGGCGCGTAGCCTTACCCTCGTCTGAATCCGCTTGCCATATTGTCAGCCTCGGCAATTACTTCGGCCAGTTGCTGAATAAGGCCCGCGGACGTCTGATACATATGGGGCTTCAGCACCCATGGATATCCACGGGGTCCATAGAAGTCCTCCAGCATGCTGTATGTCGCGCTCCCTTGAAGCTTGATCAATTGAATGGGTGTAGTTCGTAGGTGCGGCACGACGGTCGCCAGCTCGTGTGGAATACTGCTGGGATCCGACACATCTGCAACTATGAATCTCGCCATCCTAGCCAAGATATCGACTGTTCCGGTCAAATCTTTACTCAAAGGCTTGTCGAAATCAAAGATGATCGGAGTGAAGTTCAATCGGCGAAGTTCTGTGCGTATTGCGTCAAGTACGTCCTTGCGCTCGCTAGTGAAGCGCCCCAAGATGAGGACAACCTTAGAAGTAATGGAGTCAATAACGCTGCGAACGTTCTGGTTGTTCAGCAGAAGGTGAATGAACTGCGCAATCTGAAGGTCGTCAACAGTTATGATCGGATCGTCACGAGTGGTTAGGAGAAGATTGGATTGATTGCGCGGAATCCCGCGAATATTCCAAGCGGACAATCCATAAATACTGCACCCAGAGAAGTCGGCTTCGGAAACCTCTGCGTCTACCACGATCGCATATCTTAGGTCTGCGCCGGATAGGTCAGCTCTGCTTAGGTTGGTACTTGTTAGGTTTGCTCCTGTCAGCTGCGCGTTGTGCAATGCGGTCTCGTACATGGTGGCTGACAGAAAGTCAGCCTGTATCGCGCTTACCTCAGTTAAATTAGCTCGGTACAGCTCTGCACCACCAAGATTGGCCTTGAACAAGTTCGCGTGCTGTAGCTGCGTCTTTCGTAAGTCGGTCGTCATAAAATTGCAAAGCGAGAGATCCGCAAAGCGCAGGTCCGCTTGGTACAAGACGGCCTTGTTGATGTACGTTTTGTAGAGTTTGACCCCTTGAAGTCGGGCTCTGGTTAGGTCGGCACCGCTTAAATAGGCATTCTCAATGTTGGCGCCATCGAGGATGGCATCACTCAGGTCCACTTCGCCGAGGTCTAGACCGCTGAGATTGGCTCCTGTCAGATCTGGTCGCAATAGTAACTGATCGGCTTCACCAGATGAGCTGTGGGAACTGCGGAAACGTTCCTTCGCTGCATTTCGGACACTGTTCCAGGCATGAACGCCTTCGCGCAGCAGGCTGAGTAGGTTCTCTGAGGGCATCTAGGTCTCCAATGGCGCTCGCTACGGTCTGAGCACAACTTGTCTGTGCAGTCGCTGCAGATGTGCGACGGGTGTATGCGGTCTAACATTAATTTTTATATTTCTTCTATCACCGGTGGCAGTTTAGTAAGTTGGGGTATCAATATCAAACTGAAATTCCATGTAAACCATTGAAACTCCCATTCTTGGTACAGAGATGTATGGTTTATTTATTATTAAACGGAATCGTATGAACTGAAATGACGAGTTATGCTGTCTGCCTTTAAAGCCGCCCTCACCAAGCGCATGTCCATCAAGAACAAGGCCGTTCCCTTTTATCTCAAATGGGTCACTGATTGTTACTCGTTTCTTAGCCGGTCGAACTCCAAAATTCTTGGTCAGGAGTCAAAACAGCAGTTCCTTCGTCACCTGGCCAACACCCATTCGGTGACTGTTTCGCTTTTTCCTCTTTCACTGGGCCATCCAATTGGCTTTGAAATTGCTGTTTACTGCATGAGCACACTCCAATCCCATTATTTTCGAGGAGACAGGCAACAGTGAATTTTTACTATCATTTGGGAATTTTCAGAACCAGGGAAGATCAGTTGGCACTATATTATTAGGATGAGCCATTCTTTGAACACAATTCCCGATGTAAGGTGTTTGGAATGACAAGGCCTATGCAAAGATCAGGGTTCTAGTTTTACATCGTGCGTGATGCAAAATACTACAAGAGGGTGGTTAGAGCCTGCCCAGCCAGTATTGAGGTCGACGCTGGCTGTGAGCAACCGCTAAAACTTGGACTCTGCCCGACGCTTCTCGAAACAACACCGCAAAAGGAAACCGCTTCATTCGGATGCGCCTAACATCCGGTTGTTTTTCAACCGGGTATCTGTGTGGCGCTTCACAGACTGTGCGCATGATTCTTTCAAATTCTGCGAGATACGAAGCACCCAGACCGGGTCTTTTTGATTCATAGAACGCCACGGACTCCAGATGCTCAGCCTCTGCGGCAGGATGAAACCCGTAACTCATCTCAGCAAGGCCTGTGCTTTTTTTCTGACCTCTTCTGCCGGGATTGCCTGCACAATGCCCTCGTCCAGCTCTCTGGCCCGGCGCTGCGCTTCGACCAACCAATCTTCTTCTATTTCTGCGATAGTTGGGGCATCCAGGCTTAGGAGAAGTTTCTGTGCCAACTCTGCTCTTTCTTCTTCAGATAAATGAAGAGCCTCATCTTCTATTTGCTTTAGGTTCATACCTTTCTCCTCTATTATGTTTTTTCTCGCTATCACATTGATTTGTCTACTTCTTATATCAAGAGTGACAGTGTATGAATTTAGAATATGAAGAGCAAGCCAACCTTACAGGTAATGCCGAGAAATTCGCATGCCTGCTCCGGCATATTTTTGAGGTATATAGAGAGAACCGTTTAAACTTATACATGAGTAGTTCAATCCGCCTTGAAACCAAACTCCCCAAGCAGATACCCATCAAGGACAAGTCATGTGATCGACCCACTCAATTGGCACCTCAATTTCTGGACCACACCATTCGTGTTGTTGGGCGGATCACAAAAACTCAGGGCTATATGCACTCAGATGAGAGCGTAGGGGTTCGTGGACCATTCGACGTCGGATGGCCCATGAAAGGATGCGCTTATCGTGATGGGCAGACCGGATGCGCTGGCGGTTGGCGGGATTGAGTCTAGGTTTCACAGGCAAGAGGAGTATGGAGCCATAACCATTCTCCAGGGCGGGAAAACCTCGCACGAACGGCTCTACCGGGAACACTTCGATATCCGGCGGCATCAATCCCACACTCAGGGATTTTTCAAGTTATAGTCTGACTCTCAAGGTACAGTTCCATAGCATACTTGCAAAGAATTCCCCCAAACGACTGCAAGTCCGTTTAGGAAGCACCAATTGGAGAAAGCGGCAAGGAACAAGCGAGCCAAGGCAACGATTCAACCTACGCCCGGCATCGCTGTCTGCAGGAACAGGGCATCCAGTTGCGTGGCTAATTGAGCGTTTCGCCGGCCGAGGAGGGTTTTGGCTTGTTCCGCCAATTGCTGAAGTTGCTCATCGCTTTTGCTGCTCATATCGAACAACGACTCGGTTTCACGGAGAATATCCTTAATATTTTTAATAATCATGGCAAAGGCAAAAGGATCCAGCCCCAGTCGGTTCTCGGCAAACTCGACCAGCCCAAAAAAGGCTTCGTCTTTGGCTTCATTCAACAATAATTGCGTGAGTTGGATTCCCAATAACACACAATTATAAAACTTGTCCGATCCACTCGGTCCAGGATAGGGACCCGATTCATCGCTCATTTGCACCGCCACACAAATCTTGGCGGGGAAATTCCAATCCGTAAGGAGCCAACTGCCCACTTCGGCATGAGCCGTTCCCAGTGTCTGAAGTTCATGGGCCGACACCTCTACATGGGAAAATTGGTCGAGTCCATCCGAGGCATACGTCTCCGGCGCGACCCGATCCAATACCAACATGCCGATGTCCTGAATGAGTCCAACCAGAAACAATTCCTCCACATCTTTCCGTCCACACACTCCGCCCACAGAACGGCAGACCGAAGCCGCCAAGAGACTCCGGCGCCAAACAACTCAAGATTTAACCCATGAGAATGTTCATTCTTCAGATGCGTGACGAGAGTAAAGGAGAGCGCGGTCGCCAGAATGCCATTGTAGCCGATCAAAATCGCCGCTTTCGGCAAATTGGTGACTTTGTACTTATAGGGAAAAAAGGAAGAATTGGCTAACTGCAAAATTTTGGCCGTCAAGACGGAGTCGCTGGACAGAATCGAAACCATATCCTCGATGTCGGGACTCTCCGTTTCCATTAAGGCAATCAATCGCTTGGCGACCTCCGGAGAACTTGGCAAATTGTGGCAGGCTCGAATTTTATCCCGTAATTCCGCTTTGTCCATAGAAGTCAAATCTCCTAAATGAAGTGTGAATGGATAGGAGAGGGGGATTTGAAGTCTTTTCGGCAACGATCTTTCAAATATTAAGAGGTTCGGCCTGTTTGTATTTTTTCCAACAAGATGCCTTGTTGACGACCGACTTCTCTAACGAAAGAAGTAGTATCCCTCACACCTGATCATTCCAATGAGGATCAAGGACGTTTCACTTTTGATTCATATTCATGCTTGCTTTAGAATACAGTGATTTTTTTTAAAGAAAAGCACCTGGTGATACCATCATGAGACGGCCACACCAGCCATCATCAGGAGAATGAACCATGCCCAACGTGAAACTGAACGGAAAACTCTTAGACGCCAGACCCGATCGCATCGACCTTCGGGATCGCGAATACCAACCTCGGCTACGGTCCCTTCCTCCGGAATTCCCGAATCCCAAACAGATTAAACAGTACGCTTCCCGGTATGCCAAAGCCGGTCTGATTTTGGATCAAGGCCAGGAAGGAGCCTGTACCGGCTTCGGCCTGGGGGCTGTCATTAATTACCTGCGATGGCGGCAAGCCGTGGAAGGCAAAACCAGAGTACCGCCCAAAGTCAGCGAACGCATGCTCTACCATTTGGCCAAGCATTATGATGAATGGCCGGGTGAAGACTACGATGGGTCAAGTTGCCGTGGAGGAATGAAGGGATGGCACCGACACGGGGTATGTCTCGAAAAGACCTGGCCGTACCGGAATGCCAAAAAAAAGGTGGCATTTGTCAGTCCGAAAAAAGGCTGGGATGACGAAGCCGCACTCTGTCCCTTAGGCGCCTACTATCGGGTCAATAAAAATTCCGTAACCGACATGCAATCCGCCATTTACGAAGTCGGCGCGCTCTATGTCTCCGCGGACGTACATCAGGGCTGGTTCCCCCGACGGAATAAATGGAAAACCGTGAGCGGGCTGGCGATTATCGATCTGCCATTCAAGATTGGCAAACAGGGAGGTCACGCCTTTGCTCTGGTGGGGTATACCGATATGGGGTTTATCGTCCAAAACTCCTGGGGGCAAAAGTGGGGCACGAAGGGGTTTGCCATACTCACCTACCCCGATTGGATACAACATGGCATGGATGCCTGGGTGGCCGTGCTCGGTGCACCCATGGTCGGCGCCAAGTCACGCCGCTACCAGGCTTCGCAGGCCCTGATCAAGGAAGCCGCCGAACCGGCACAATTATTCGGCCTGACCAAAACCGGCAAAGGTTCGTTCACCTATCAAAACCCGGAGGTGGAACCCTGGGACGATGATACGGCCTATGACCATTCTGTGGTCCTGGGGAATAACGGCATTGTCCTCAACAGAAGCCTGATCCGGGAAAATGCCCTCGACTCGCTGCAAGACATCATGTTGGTTAACCCACGCGCATGGCTCCGAACCAAGGGGAAAAAAATCGTGTTGTATGCCCATGGCGGATTAAATGCCGAAGAGGCCTCGCTGTCCCGTATCCGGGTCATGGCGCCGTATTTCAAGGCCAATGGACTATATCCGATCTTTTTTACCTGGCGAACGGGATTCCTGGAAAGCATGATGAGCATCATGGGCGACACACTCCACGGCATTCCCCCACAGGGAGCCTGGAAAGATATTTGGGAGAGCGTGACCAATGCCGCCAAGGAAGCCAAAGACCGGACGATCGAAGTTGCCTGTCAGAATCTGTTGGTCAAGGCAGTCTGGTCGGAAATGAAGCAAAACGCGAAAGCGGCCGGAACCTTATCCACGCCCACCTTGGGAATCGTGGCCGATAACCTATTGAGTCTCAAAGCCCAATATCCTGATGTTGAAATTCACCTGATGGGCCATTCCGCCGGCTCCATTTTATTCGGCTACTTGTTGGACCATTTGGTCGCCCGACAGATGAAAGTCCATTCCTGCACGCTCTTCGCACCGGCCTGCACCGTGCGATTTGCCCTCAATCACTACAAACCCGCCATTGAAGCCCGACAGGTTCTTAAAAAATCCGATCTCACGATTGAAATATTGAGCGACGCCAGGGAATTGGGAGATTCCGTCGGACCTTACGGAAAGTCATTGCTGTATCTCGTCAGCCGCGCACTGGAGGATTATCACAAGACTTCATCTCGGAATGGCCCATGCGTGGGAACCGGGAGATGAAACGACCTGGCATCCTGACCTCAAGGAGCAATCGCGGAAGGAACGTCGGCGGAGACTTTTGGGGAAAACAAAACCTTCCCCTCCAACATGATGAAGCCCTTGTCTCGGATGGAGTTCAAAAAATCCCCCTTGCGCACGGCTCGTTCGACAACGATGTGGAGGTCATGACCCGCACCCTCAAACGGATTCTGGGGAAAAATCTTCCGTACCCGATTGAAAACCTCAAAGGATATTAGCTTGTACAGCCAATCCATGTCGCGCTGCTGAAAGGACCTGAAGGAGAACCGACGTCATCGGTTCCTTCAGGACACACACGTAAAAGTCAAAATGGCTAACCGGAAAAAATGAATGGGCTGTAGTTGAAAAACTACGGAAGGGCGACCAAATGGTGGCCGGTCAGGCCGAAATAGGCCGCATCGACGGTATCCACAGGGGACACATGCATGAGGAAGGGCGTACGATAATCACCATCTCGTACGTCAAAATCGCTGGGGATCAACACACGTTCGAAATGTTTTTCATAGGCTGCCAGAATTTTCAATTGAACGCCCCCGGACAGGTCCAATGGTTCCATGATCGGTTATCGTCCCGGTTAACGCTCTTCCTTCCAACAACCAGTCGCCTTTCGCCATGGCCACCACGCTCAATCCGACCATTGCCGATAGACTTTCCCGTAGAGGGTCTGCCGTGTCGGGAAATGTCAAATACACCGTCCACCGGTTGGAATCCATCTTGGCAGCTTCAAAGGCACGGATGATGGTTTGGAGTACCGCCTGGCGGGCATAGGGAGAAAATCGACCAGGCCTAGTATGAAATTGAACCTGCAAGCCTGATTGGTCATCCGTTCGTATAAATCAATTTCGACATGTGTTACCAATCCGATAGGCCTATAGGATTGACTAAGTGAAGTACCCAAGATAGGAATACTTAAGTGGGGAATTCTTTTAGGAATGGACTGGCCCAGACCCTTCCCCCCGGCACAAGAAATACGACGTATCCCCAGGACAACGGCCCAAACTGTTGTGGTGAATGATCGGCTCACGGTAATCCCTTTATTCAATATACCATGTTAATTTATTGTATCAAATACTTTCCATTTTGAACAAAACCGTTTGTAGGGTTGCAAAAGTCCAGATATTCAATAGAAGAATGCCTCCTGAAACTAGATCCTGAAATTCAGCCATGTCGCTTTCCTAACAGGTAAAGTACCCGGTGATGTACTGAAGATTCCGTTTAGGAGAGGAAAACTGAGAGAGACGGCATTTTGAAGAACAGGGGGGCCGTGTGCATCAAAATATGACATACAAACACGACCACTTCCAGGCTTCACGGCTGATTTTCGGTAATACGATACCACTTCCTTGCTTTCATCAGGTCCCTCCCCATCAGACTGGACCTCATGGCCAAACTTGAGGTAGTCGCTAACACCAGAAAACATCACTCTCACCTTCTCAGACGATCGGAAGTAACAAGCGAATAATCGAACATTCCGTATGATGCACAACGGAATGTGACACACTTCCAAGAAAGAAGCGGCTGATCCCGGATCGACTATGGGTCCGCAATACCATCAAATCAGGGAAGCCTGTTGTACCTGCTCGATGATTATGGAGGACGGGGCACCCTCCAGAGCCACCCCTTTGGCCTGATGGCCCAACTTTTCAACTCCGCACAGAGTATATTGGTAAATTTTTCGGCATAGGCCACCATTTCTTTCCGAAAATCGGAGGAATCAAGGCCCCCATGGGCCAAACCGGCTCCGAGAAGGGAATCACATGAAGGACCGTCACCGAGCAGGGCTCACGGAAGGGCTTCTTTTTGAAAAAAGCCAATATGGCATCGGCATCTTCCTGACTTTCAATAGGGATCAGCACATTCTCAATGGTTCTCACTGGCGTTTTGACAATCAAGGTCGCGCATTTGGCTTGGGTCATCACCCGATGAGAGACGCTTCCAAACATCTGTTCACGAATCTGTCCCAACCCCCGGGCTCCAAGGACGATCAGATCGGCTTCCAGTTCTTGGGCAACCTGAAGAACCACTTCGGCTGGTGATCCCGACTCAAGACGTTGTTCGGTTTTTCCAACATGAAGCGGCAACAGGGAAACGGCCTGTTCGATCATCCGTTCTCCCTCTTCCTTCATGGCGCGTTCCACGGTAATGGCTAAGTCCTTCGCTACACCCACTCCCATGGCCGGAAAAGGAACATTGGGCACGCTCACTACATTTAGCACAACCGCTTTTTCCGCCGGACTCAAGGCCTCAAATATCCGTGTGGCATCCAACGACTGATCCGATCCGTCTACTGCAAGGATATATTTCATAAGACTTCTCCTCTGCTGTCATGAATGATTTGAACATCCTCTCACATTATATACATCTTCAACCACACGATGGGAGTTCCGTTATCGGTATGGTTCTTGTCCTCCTCTTCAGTGCAATCGAATGTGGATCATGTGAATATTCGCCAATATTGAATACATCTACAGATAAAAATGGCAAGAGACAAGTCTTGTTTCGTGAGAACCAACGATGTCAAATGAACCCGTAAAATCTCAGTCATCTTGATGACGAGCAGAACTATGAGCAGGAATATTGAAGAAAGGGGAAACAGTCACAATTATGGATCTTGCAGAAAAATGCCGCAACTAATTAGCGAATTGGAATGGAGTCCTGAGGAAGACGACGAAACTGACTTAAAATGATAACTACAGGAACATCTTTGCCGGCGGCCTCCGGCAACACATCCTGTGGGTGGGATTGCTGATGGGTGGTATCAATCGCGACCGAGATGTGGGCTTATCACGCAACCCTCGAAAAATGAGTTAGATGACAGAGATGGTTTTCACAACTAGAATTTCATGGCTCAGCCCTCCGTTCTTACTGCGGTTGCTCCTCATTTACTCTCTGGTATAATCCCGAGGGAGGGAAGAAATATGTCTACTATTGCAGAACGTATTACTGTGAACGTTGACCAATGCGGTGGCCGTCCCTGTATCCGGGGAATGCGGATTCGTGTGACGGATGTCCTTGACCTCTTGGGGAACGGGCTCACCCCTCAACAAGTCCTAGAAGAATTGCCCGATTTAGAAGCGGAAGATATTCAAGCCTGCCTTAAATTTGCCAGTACGCGTGTGAACCATCCCATGGTTACCTCTTGATTCTGTGGATCGACGCTCAACTTTCTCCTCAGTTGGCTCCCTGGCTCACTACTACCTTTTCTATTCCCGCTCAATCTGTCTCCTCTCTCGGCCTTAGAGATGCCAGTGATCTGGAAATATTCCAATCCGCTCGACAAGCCGGTGCCACCATTATGAGTAAAGATCAGGATTTTGTGGATTTGGTGATGGTGCATGGCGTCCCACCGCAAATCATTCGGGTCACGTGTGGGAACACGTCTAACACCTACATTTGCTCCCTTCTCCAACAAACGTTCCCAACCTTATTAACGCTTCTGAAATCCGGTGAGCCCCTAGTTGAGTTATCGGGAAAGCTCTAAGGCTTGAGAAGCTGCCGACAGAGATTTTCCAACATTGGCAAAGAAGGACTAAGGGAGAATTATTTTCTCGCAGTTCCTGAAAAGTAAGGAGACCATGAACAAGAGTAAAGCCTATCAACCAGACCTGATTGAAAGCCTGCGTGATACTCTACCCCCTTGCCTAAGTCGAAAGTATCGACGTCAAGAGATGCGCCGGCTAGACCTGCGTGGGGCAGCCAGAGTCCTTCTGCCAAGTACTATAGCTCCTTTTCTTCATGGGTCTAACGATCTGACTAATCCTTCGTCGCAATAGTCCAAGCTTCAGTATGATTCAGCCCGAAGTTGGGCGGTTCCACCAAATTTTTGTTTCTACTGGAGAATGAGACTCACCATTCGCTGATTCCTGTGTGTCGGTAAGCCTCTCCCTAAAAATGCCAGCTCTAGCATCATATCTACTCCACATGGATACATGGTAATTACTCACGGAAATAATTCCACGGTATTTGACGTTGACGTACAAACAGAGCTTCCTTGAAGGATCTGCTCGACAGTCAAATGCCTCTTCCGACAAGCCAAAGGTAAAAACCATGGTGGTATGCGGATCAACTATGAACTCATTAATGTGAAAAAATGGTTTTACCAATTCCTCGTCAAGGAACAACCCTTCATCTACACTGTCAACTGTTGCCTGTTCGTCTGAGATGTTCTCAACGAGTACCGTAATGGAATGCACCCAGGTAGTCCGCTTGGTGAAGTTAGGGTCCATCGAATTTCGAATCTTTCAGGAGCAAGAAGGGACGATTTCTCTTGTCGAGCAAAAGAAAGTTCATTGTTTCCACAAGAAGATCGTAGTCGAAGACTGGGCCAAGGACTCCCTCACGAAGTGGGCCGACCAGTTCACTAAATCGTTTGGTCCTCTCGAGCTCTGCTTCTACCAATTCGGCAGTAACGGGAGAAGGAATCCTGAGGACTTCTCCATCCGGAGACAGACGGACATAGAGGGCGTCCTGTTTAGTTTTATCCCGGTCACCGTCAGCAACGGTCATTGCAATTGGATCACTCGCGGCTGGAGGACAGGAAATATGCCCTCGAGGTAGGACCTTCTCAACGTACAATTTCATTGCATCGGCGACATGGGCCGGCAATGTGCGGGCATCTGGACCTACGCCTAACCTCGCGATGAACGCATCGTCTGAAGGGCTGAGCCACTCCATAATTATCCCAACAAGTTGCTTGTATTTATGTTTGTACAATGACTCTCTAACCTTGCCTGTCCAAGGAATGACACCTTCGCAAATCAAATGGAGCAGAAATGCTTTAGCAAAATCCTCTTGAGCCAGAATGCAGAGAGCAACTGCCGTCGTCGAACGTTCTACCCCTAACCATTCGGCATCCTCGTGTAGACGCTGTCCGTTTTCGACACAGGCCCTAGCTGCTTGCGATAAACGATTTTTTAGCATTATCGTCCTCGTCTTGAATTTTCATAGCAGCATGAAATCTATGATGGAAGGTGTAATGATGAGTTCGTGTGGTCTTAGATTCCGAATGTACCCCAAATTTCTTTAATACCAGCCTTATCTGATCTTTCCGTTTTTCATTGTTTATAAATGCCGTTAAAGGAAAAAGCCTCTAAAAAGACAACAGAAAAGGATTTTTTAAATAGATTCCTATCCTTTGCCAGATCGCCAGCGTATTTGACTGCATTGACATTGGACACATTCGGCAATTTCCACATTGGCGAACCAGACTGCCTTCTTGCAAGAGATACATTTAAAGACCTCAAGAGCTGCCTCGCAGGCGTTAATCAGTTTGGTCGCTTCCGGGCGAACAAGATCAAATGTATGGGATCCCCTGTTGGCCCACGAGATTACTAGGCAATGTGCATTGTCTAAAGCTTTGATTGCATCATTATGGCTCTCATAGGCAGCACCACTTTTTATTTGGTAGCACTTTTTCCCGTCGGCAATAATTCGCTCCAGAAAATCGTGCGCCATTCGTTTGTCGTTTTTTTCTGCACGTAGGTAAGGCAACCTAATCTGAAGACGTTCTGCGATGAACGATAACTCGACATCCATGATCTTTCGAGCATCGTTGCCAGCAGAGTCTGGCCGTTCCTTGAGCTGAGCGCGGGCGTCATCGAATGTTGTCGTCTTGTGGGACCACCGGATTCCTATTTTCGGCGCCTCATAAGGTAAGAGCGATTTGAATGTCCAGGTTTTATTGTCAAGTTGATGACGCAATTCTGTATACCACTCACGGTCATGGGTAAAAATGACTACTTGTCGATTACCGAACTCATTTTCCAGCAAATCTGCGATCATTCCCCGGTGATTCCGATCCAAGCTGACAACCACATCGTCCAGAAACATCGGCCGGTCCTTGTCGGCCTCCTGCTTCGCCATTGCCAGGAAAATGCAAAGACCAAGACCATTTCTATATCCCTCCGAAAGTGTAAGCCTGGGAGACTCCTGCTCCACATCGTAGAACTTCAATCCGATGTCGATCGCCTTATTAGCGTCCTCATGGCTGTAGAAGTGAATGTCCTTAATCGATTTTTCCGGGTACAGGATAGCCCACATCTGCCTTATATCTTCCGAAATTTCAGCCAGTAACGACGTGGATCGCTGTCTGATCTTTTCACGAATGCCTTGTTCAAGGGATTGGATGAATGAGATGAGCGCGTCCACCCGCTCCACTACATCTGCTTGTGCAATAGAAGTTATTACGGCCTCACCCACCTCAACTATGTTTTTGTCTACTGAAAGCTGCTGGGCTTCAGGCGGTGGGTTTTGGGTAGCGGAAGCTACGGCACCAATAATTGGAATGAACATATCCTCAATTCTCTTGATGTCAACCTCCCCACACGAGGTTCGAAGCTTAGACGTATCAATGCTAGTCAGATATTCAAAATTGCCTTTAAGAGAATCTTCCTCGCGCTCATCTCGCCAAGATTTAACATCCGACTTTTTAAAAGAAGTCTTCAATGATTGCACTGTATCGCAAAGAAGCGAAACAGCCGCCTTTTTGGCCTCAAAGTTTTCAATGATTTTTCCAAGGCGCTCCCGTTCTTCATTGACATGTTCCCTAAACATATGGACAGATATAATTCTTCCACAGGCAGGACACTGCACTTCCTCTTGATCGACCAATCCATCCACAAAAGTGCCAGTTGACTCCAAAATCCTCAACCTCTCGTCAATAAATGGTTCGATTGCTTGGGTAAGTTTTGCGCTTGCACCGCGGACCGAACCGATATGCTCCTTGAGTTTTAGTGCGGCCACATCTTGAAGAACAACGTGCAGCCTATGTTCGGCTGAGGATGAGGAAATTCGGCCGTCAATGGCACTCTTCAACTCCTTGCAGCGAGAACCCAGTTCTTTGGGAGAGGGTGGTGTTCCGCAATACATCTGGTGAAGATCCTCGATCTTCGACCGAATTTGGCCATTGTTCTCCGTGCCGAAAATCTCTTTCCGTTTCTCTGCAATCTCCTTTAGTTTAAACTTGGTTTCCTTGAGTTTTGCCTGTTCCTCCACGGACTTGACAAGCTTTCTGAGGTTTTCGGCTGCTACTTCCAACTGACGCAACCCCAGCAATGGCAAAAGGGCAGAGTATTTGCCTCCTTTTGTGTCACAGATAAATTCTGCGACTTCGTCCTGCCGCAGGACAATTCGCGGATAGTCCCAGGTGTGCATCGAGACGGCATCTGCACCTGTGATTATTGCATTACCGTCTTGGGCTATCTGAACCTGGAGTTCCGTCTCGTCTTTAAACTTGATCAATATTTCCCCTTTTTGGGCCGGAGGCTTATGCGTGTTTAGGACGGCCTTTTCTTGTTTTTTTCCGCTATACTCGTGAGAAAGATGCCCGATCTTTCCATCCTTGAGCAGATACTCAACAGCATCCACGAAAGACGATTTTCCCGATCCATTCAACCCGTAAACGACGGTTGACTTTCCATCAAGTTCTAACGAAACCGGATCCGCAGCACCGCGAAACCATGATAATTGAATGAGGTTAATTCTCATTATTTTTTTCTCCCTTTGGTGCCGCCTTGACCAAAAGCTCTAAAAGCACTTTTGCAACCTTCCTAAGTTCACCTTCGGATAGATGGCCCTCGCTAAGCTTCCCGTTCAACAAATCTTTCAAGCAAACCGCAACCGATTCCTCCATCAAAGGATGAAGCTTGCAAATCTGGACAACCAAGGATTTTATTAATAAATCGTCAGTCGGCATTCCCGTTGTCCATTCAATTACATAAATGAGTAGGGATTTTTTTTAAATTGCTCATATATTTAGGAGATAAAAATGCCAGCTCAATTTCCGAGGCCCAACTTTGGATTCTTCAATATATAAATCCAAAGAAACACAAAAGAGTGTTTGCCAAAGTACTTTCGATCCCTTTTTCCTTCCCTCAACATACTGATGCTAGCCACGGTTCGGTTGGATACAAACGTTCGGAATGTAAACCAAAATGTAAATACCAAAGCCACCTATAGATTGCCCCCTCGCTGTCGAGAAGAAATGGCATACTTCTTTGGAAGACAGGCAAACTTTTGCTCATGAATGGCTGGAAGCCTAGCTTGTATATACTGGAGCACTTTCCACAATCCAAGTTGTCCTAATGACCAAACAAGCAGTCCAAAGCGCTCGTCCCCGGAACAACTGTCCACAAAACTCTTTGCTTCTTTGCTGGATAGTTTCCGTCCAAGTTTTGCGATGACATAGCAGTACGAAATTTGGTCTATCGATTTCAGCTCGCTAAGAAGCTCATGGTCGATCTCTCCAATTCTCAGATAAAGGCGAGCTAGTTGCCAGCCTTCAGACAAGGCCGCTGAAAGCGTTGCACGACTCGGATTAGATAAGAGACTGGTAATGTTTTGAAGATTAACCAAGCACACTCTGGGTCGTGAAATTGTTGCCATGCGTCTTGAATAAGTTTTTGTGGAACTTTGGTTTCGGCTGAAAGGCATTTGTACCCGCGCTTTCGAACGTCATTATATTTAGATTGAAGGAATACTGTCTGTATTGCCCGGCGATCGGCAGAGGGTAAATGCTGAGAAAGCGTGCTTAGGCAATATCCAACACCTTTTCGCCCTCGTGCGTCTGCCCCGCAAAGGCTGGCAAGAAGGCGTTGAATCAACTTTTCATGGCATCGCGCATACGATCCGTGGATATCGTTACAAACCTTTCGTAGCAACCGATCACGAAGAATAATCTGAGATTGTTGGCTCCTTACCAGCAAATCGCAGGCTTGCTGGGGTGTAAGGCAATTACAGTAAGCCGCTACCAGACCGCATGAGTCTAGCAAGGTTTGGTCGGCAACCAATTCAAGAATTTTATCGACTCGGGACATTTGCAGCTTCCGCATTAGTTCGATTTTCTCCAATGGAAAACAAAAAGATCAGATTTTGGACACTGGCAAAAGGGAAAGGAGTCTTTCTTTCACTACTCACCCTCTTTTGAGACCACTTGAAAGCTACGCTGAATAATTCAAAGTTCGATGCCTTCTATTGGAGCGAATTAATAGTTCGCCTACGCCCTTCTACTGCCCGCATTCGAATTAAGTACTGATGAACGACCACGGCAAATTTTCCGTCAATCGACCAAATATATCAAGATAGAACAAACGCATACCAAATGACGCAGGAATGACTGACAGGGATAGAGTTGAATGATCAATAGTGGAGAAATATAGGCATGATGAAATAGGAGAAGATGGATACCTGATTACCAATATCGGAAATGAAAAGAGGTAGGGTGGAAAGGCCAAAGGCGTCTGATCCTTTAGAGTGTCATGCATGGGCCGAGTGAAACTTGATGTCTTCTCGCAAGCCTGGCCCTAAATTCTTTTTATGATTTCCTTCCCTTCAATTGCCCCAAAAACTCCTTAACAGTGACGATCTTGACCGATTCAACTTGACAGAGATCAAGGAGGTCAGAGTCCCCACTGATGATCCATGGCACATGGCAAGCACGAGCACATTCGATAAACTTGGCATCATCCGGATCACGATCCAGTTGTATGGACACACCTTTCACTGTGACCGATTCGACAAAGGGAAGGAATGCTTCCTCCATCAGTACCCGGATCTCGTTAATGGCAAGGTGAAACTTCGGATAGGCAAGCGCACGGAGGTATTCATCGAGAATCGAACGTGATACCACGGGTTGGAATTGTACAGATTGCCAGGCTGTGACCAGTCGAGAAGGAAGATCACTGAATAGGAGAGCAGAAATCAGGACATTGGTATCGAGGACCCTCGGATCACGAGGGTTAACGGCGAGAACGAGCCCAACGAATCGCATAGTCAATATCTTTGGAAGTCAATCCTAGTTTGCGAATCTTTTTCCGTACCGTCGCCAACTTGGAGCCGGCTTCAGTAATCGTCACTGGACGCAGCACGACTGTTCCATCGCGTAGGGTCACATCGAAGTAATCGGTCTCAGGCAGCCCATCCACTATTTTCTTAGGTAGAGTGACTTGGTTTTTTGAAGTTTTTCTAGCAAGCATATCCTAATTCCCTAAAAACAAGGATATCTTACTATTTCACAGCTCGCAACCGGAACGACCCATATGCACAACAATGAAACTATCCAATGTCTTCCGTCGAGTCTGACCATAACATCGCGTTAAAGCGGGCGCAGGTTGCCTCGCAGGACGCCCGATCATGACCTTCCGCAATTTTAATGGTTGTTCCGTCATACAGCGGAACATGAACATAGAAGTAGGATGCCCCTTCATTATCAATTGACTCGAAGACGGTTGCGGGAGACATTTCCGCACAAGACACGGATTTTTCTTCTTTCTTGAACGGGAAGCGCCAGATTATCGACACACGTGAGTCGGGATGGATTGCGACGCAAAGACAGTGTTTGCTCACCGCAAAAAGGGCAAACCCTACTGCGCCCATCCAGAAAATGGCCATGGTGGCGGCAATGATGATCGGAGGGAATCCTGAGGGTGCCCCGTCCCGAATCAACACGTACGTCATCGCCGAGACAAACAGCAAAAAGATTACCGAGAAACCCCACAAGTAGGCGGCCAGGTTGTTCCTAAAGGTCATCACTTCCCTAACAAGGTACGGTTCGTCCGTCTGCCCTGGCACCGGGAAGAATGTTTTTCCATCGGTGCTCCTCCATTACGCCACCTGCCGAACCCTTAGACGAGATAAACACAAAAGAGGCCTTTGAATCCTTGAGACATTCTCTGTAAGGTATCACTCGCCGCACTGAAGGCAGGAAATATCGTCTTCTCTTATTATCTCACCAGGGAGATGTCATGAAAAACGTCAGCCCACTCGCAGGACAACCAACCAAGCCATCCATGCTGGCCAACATTCCACGATTGGTGACCGCATATTACACCGGTCGCCCGGACCCATCAATTCGAGCACCGTGGCCTTTGGCACATCGGGACATCGCGGGTCCTCATTAAAACTGTCCTTTAATGAAGCGCACATTCTGGCGACCACTCAGGCTATCTGCCTCTATCGCCAACAACAGCATATTGACGGGCCGCTTTTTTTGGGGATGGATACGATGCGCTCTCCGAGCCGGCCTTGGCCAGCACGCTGGAAGTGCTGGCGGCCAATGACGTGATCGTGATGGTGGACCAGGATAACGGGTACACGCCGACTCCCGTCATTTCCCATGCTATCCTGACCTACAATCGCGAACGGAAGACAGGACTAGCTGACGGCATTGTGATTACGCCATCGCACAACCCGCCTGAAGACGGCGGATTCAAGTATAACCCGCCCCACGGGGGGCCCGCCGATTCGGACGCGACCACCTGGATCGAAAAACAGGCGAATGCATTACTGGCCGACGACCTGCGCGGGGTCAAGCGTATTTCTTATGAGAAGGCCCGCCGGGCCTCCACCACGCACCGCCACGACTATGTGGGCGCATATGTCGGCGATCTGGGTTCTGTCATCGATATGGAAGCGATCCGTCAGGCCAACCTCTCAATCGGGTGGACCCGCTCGGTGGGGCCGGTGTGGACTATTGGGGACCCATAACCGAGCGGTACGGATTTCCGGTCACGGTGGTGCATGAAGGCGTGGACCCGACCTTCCGCTTCATGAACCTGGACTGGGATGGGAAGATTCGCATGGATTGTTCTTCACCCTATGCGATGGCCGGCCTGATTGCCTTGAAGGATCGTTTCGATATTGCCTTCGCCAACGATACCGACCACGACCGGCACGGGATTGTCACCCGGACCGCGGGGCTGATGAATCCCAATCATTATCTGGCCGTGGCCATTTCCTATCTGTTCACCCAACGCTCGGGCTGGCTTCAGGATGCCGCAGTTGGAAAGACTGTGGTGAGCAGCAGCATGATCGATCGAGTGGCCGCCAAAGTGGGCCGGCGTCTTGTTGAAGTGCCGGTGGGATTTAAATGGTTTGTGGATGGGCTAATTGACGGGTCCGTCGGGTTCGGGGGAGAAGAGAGCGCCGGCGCCTCGTTTCTCCGTCGTGACGGCACTGTGTGGACAACGGATAAAGACGGCATCATTCTGGATCTGTTGGCGGCAGAAATGATGGCCAAAACCGGCCGCGATCCCGGTCAACTTTACCTTGACCTCACGAAGGAGCTGGGCGTTCCGGTTTACGAGCGCATCGATGCACCGGCCACGCCTGCACAGAAAGTCGTTTTCAAGAAACTGGCGCCGGAACAGATTCAAGCCTCCGAACTGGCTGGAGAAAAAATTACCGGCATTCTGACCTCGGCTCCGGGAAACAGCAGTCCTCTAGGCGGCTTGAAAGTGATGACGGAGAACGGATGGTTTGCGGCCCGCCCGTCAGGGACGGAAGATGTGTATAAGATTTATGCGGAAAGCTTTCAAGGCGAGACACATCTCAAGCGCATCCAGGAGGAAGCCCAGGCACTGATTACCAAGGTGCTAAGCTCAGCGTCATAGACGAAACAAGGTCACCCAGCACCAGTTCAGTTTGTCCCATATTCTCGTGTGGTGCGTTGTAATTTCATTCACATACCCC
Source organism: Nitrospirales bacterium (assembly GCA_031315915.1). Taxonomy (GTDB): domain Bacteria; phylum Nitrospirota; class Nitrospiria; order Nitrospirales; family UBA8639; genus JACKFE01. The sequence continues at coordinate 76,914 of JALDRK010000007.1, read as the reverse complement.
ACAGAGCCCTTCGACAGGCTTAGAGCGAACGTTTAAAGCGTTGAGTGGAACGGGCAAGGCGGGATACTTCGACCCAATTTCCTTGTATCATCGCTTCCTTCTTTTTTCGACTCCAACCTTTGATTTGTCTTTCAGAAACCAGTGCTTCTTCTCGTGTCCGGAAGTTCTGTGAAAAAACCAGTTGAATGGGACGTCGATGAAACGCGTAGCAGGTACAGATCACACCCATATGGTGTTCTTGAATGCGTTTATCGAGATTATCCGTATGCCCAGTGTAGTAGCTACCATCCGCACAACGAAGCATGTAAACCCAAAATGACATAAGTTTGATTCTGGCAATTGCCCTTCGACAGGCTCAGGGCGAACGGGGTGCAAAACTGGAAGTCAAGGTCCCGCTCACAACTGACTTCGCCTTGTTCTTGGGAATTTTGCTCAGGATAGGCTTAGAAAGGCTCCTGAGTCCGAGAAAGACCTTGAGGATCAATCTCTCACCCCTGGCCTATTCCACAAGCTTGCAGCTCAACAACGCAGATGGTAAGCCGTGACCTACCGTTCGCCCTGAGCCTGTCGAAGGGTGAACGGAAATGCAGCACTCTTATATCCATATAATAACTCTGAAAACTTTTCAAATAACATATCTGTGGTCAATCCATGGAAGTACATAAACACCAGCTATGGCTTATTTCATGGTCCGGCACAGGGCATGTTCACGAATGGGTTGCGACATGACAGTAGGTGGCGTGGATGTCAACAGAGAAATCTCTCTTCGGTTCCAGGCTTTGCGGCATCTCTTCCGGCCAGAATCGTTCCCTTCTGACTTCGCTGCCATTCCTATCCCGGTAGACCAACTCGTCGGTATCCAGATCGTACTCCGGTATGTCCGTCCGTTCCCATCGTTGAACGAAATATTGGTAACACAACGTGTAGAGCCCATGATCGTTCGGATTGTGCCGCAGGACATATTCCGGCATCTCCTGAATATCCAGATCGGTATGGTAATGCTGCAGCCACAAATAGTCCCCAAGAATCACCAATTTCAGCAGTGGAGGATCGGAATACAACTTGAGCTTGACTGATTTCCCCACCGCCTGAAGCCTCTTGAGCAATTCGATGCTTTGTCTGACTCCTCTCGATATTTTTCAATGGTCATCATCGGATCCGCAATCGCGCGGATACGCGCACTGGCGCCTTGGCTAAAGGGATTCACCAGCATGATGTTCGCACCCAGGCACTTATCCAGCACCGTCGATAAATCCCCGACCTGATCACGCAGCGTGTCATATCCGCTTGACCCGATCACCATCACGGTTCGTCCCCGGCCCTGCGTTTCACGAAGTTTTCGAATTCCGTCTTCCGCCAAACGCGCGCGTCGGGGGAAAAAGGACACGAATCCCGCATCCGTCGCCATTTGCGCCAGTTTTCGATCTCGTCGACTTCGACGGAAGTAAGTCAGCACAATAATCAGGAATGCCGCCACGCCGATTTCGAAAGCCACGAGCCATGCCTTTTCATTCTCCACCCTTGTCCAGTAGACCAGAAACGTCTTGGCCACGGACGGGAGCGACAAAGCAATCCCCGCGCTGAGACATACCACCACAATGTGATAGCCGATCTCCGAAGCCTCCTTCAGACGTTTATGAACCTTGACCACAATCCTTTTCACCATCGATTTTCCTTCTTCCCATCTTTCGATTCTTGACAGAATTTTTCGATTTTTGACACCTGTCGCCAAACACATTCGGGTATCGGCCCGATTGACCGCGATTCTCGTTCCAATGACTCCCGGATTCTTGTTGGAGTGTTCCCGATTTCAGGAAACCAAGGAGGATTTGAACAAAAAAATCGTGCAAGGCCCTTTGTCCACCATTGAGAGTCGATTATCCCATATGGATGAAGAGGTCTTACACGATAGATTTGACGGTATCACGGGATCCGAATACTGACAAGTCTGGCGCAGGAATGTCAGGCAAGAGACCGAAAAAGATATCGGGCGTGCATAGGCCTTTTGGCTCAAGGACCGGCGGGGTGCCGATTTGATAGGTTGCCTGACCTATGGAAATCGGCATCGTCGGCCTACCCAACGTCGGCAAATCCACCATCTTCAATGCGCTCACCTCCGGAAGCGCGGCGGCGTCGAACTATCCCTTCACCACGATCGAGCCGAACGTGGGCGTCGTTCCGGTTCCCGATCGGCGTTTGGCCCGCCTGACTGAGCTGTTCAAGCCCAAGAAAACGATTCCCGCCTCCTGCCGGTTCGTGGATATTGCAGGCTTGGTCAAGGGCGCATCCCAGGGAGAGGGACTCGGCAATAAATTCCTGGCGAACATCCGCGAGGTGGATGCCATCCTCCACATGGTCCGCCTGTTCCAAGATCCCGACGTGGTGCATACCATGGGCGGAGTGGATCACCGGCGTGATATCGAAGTGATTGAAACCGAGTTGATGCTGGCCGACCTGGACAGCCTCACCAGACAGTACGATAAGGTCAGCGGGAAGGCGAGGTCAGGGGACAAAGCTTCGAAAGAAGCGCTCGTGGTGTTGGACATTCTCAAAAACGGCCTCGAAGCGGGAAAGCCCGCGCGTGCGCTGGGTCTCGACCCCTCGGTCCTGAAAGAATTTTTTCTGCTCAGTGCCCAACCGGTATTGTATGTCGGCAACACGGATGAGAACCCCGACGCGGCCATCGTCGCCGATTTTCAAGCTTTCGCGAAGGAGCGCGGGTCGGAGTCGGTGGTGATTTGCGGCAAACTCGAAAGTGAAATTGCCCAGCTCTCCGGTGAAGACCGCGAAATGTTTATGACCGACCTGGGCATGGAGCAAAGCGGCCTGGAAAAGGTGATCATCGCAGCATATAAGACCCTCGGGCTGTGCTCATTTCTTACCGCAGGCGAGCAGGAGGTTCGGGCTTGGACCATTCCGATCGGCGCCAAGGCGCCTCAGGCCGCCGGCGTCATTCATACGGACTTCGAAAAGGGCTTCATTAAGGCCGACATTTACGGTTTCGCCGATATCGACAAGCACAAGACGGAAGCGGCTTTGCGCGAAAAAGGCCTGATCCGCTCAGAAGGCAAAGAATACATCGTCAAGGATGGCGATGTTTGTCACTTCAAGTTCAACGTCTAAGCCGTATCCTCGTCCCCGCAATAGCCTCGCCCACAGTGCCGCCCATCACTTTTCATTCCATCTGAAAACTTTTTGATGGCACGCTTCATTTCATAGGTTTCTAGCTTTCGAGTGTGTAGGGCAAAGACCATCCCTGGTCGATTCGCAAATGACCTTCCGGTCATACCGACCTCCTTGCTGAAAACTGTCCCTATTGGCTTTTGGCCCTCCACTCTTTCACATAAAGTTTTCCTTTTACCTAGCAGGGGCCCAAGAACATGAAAATTTTTTCATGTTTGCTTCATGACTCCTTCATGGAGACCATTTATGCTGTGTTCATGGATGATCGATTGATTCCATCAAAATTTCATCAAGGAGGAAATATCATGAAGCGATTACACACCGTCAGTCTATTGGGCGCCTCAGCGCTGTTGTTGACCTCGGTTGGGCTGGGGTTGAGTCATGACGGAAAAGAGAAAACCGATGTAACCAATCTGCAAACATCGGTCACCATGGAAAAGGCTATCAAGACTGCCACCACACAATTTCCGGGGAAGGTTCTTGAAGCAGAACTGGAAAATGAGGACGGGAAGGCTATTTATGAGGTCGAAATTGTCAATACGGCGGGCGAGACCAGAGAATTCGAAATTGACGCCAACTCCGGACAAATTCTGAGTTCTGAACTGGAAGATCAGGATGGGCACGAGAAGAAAGAGTCCGCCAAGGATTCCGAAAAATCCTAGAAGACAAATGCGAGACCCCATACCCGAACGGGTGTGGGGTCTTCTCTCTCTTTTCTACTCTGACGACACCCAGGAGAAATCAGGTGAGGCTTGCTATCGCAGGAGTCTGACTGAGATAGGATAGCTCTCGTGAGGGGACTTTACGGCTTCTTAGCCTTGGGGTTTTTGGGGGAGTAGTAGTATCCGCCATTCCCAACCATTGCATTAGGCACACTCGCGCCCCCAGGTTACAATGGCAGAAATTCGGGCTATGAGAAGAAGACTGTGGTCGGCATGGCTCATGAATCGGTTTTCAATATGACCTATCCAGACAGACTCTCACGATCCTGATTTTCAATGGGAGACCGATGCGAATTCTTTTAGTCGAAGATGACTCCAGTGTTTCGGGGTTTATTGTGAAAGGATTACGCGAGGAGCGGTATGCGGTGGATCTGGCCACTGACGGAGAGACCGGATTGTCCATGGCCGAAGTCACCCCTTATGACGTGATTATTCTGGATGTCATGTTACCCAAGATGAATGGTTTTGACGTCTGTCGCCGCCTGCGAGCCAAACGACAAACGACGCCCATTCTGCTCTTGACGGCGCGGGATGCCGTTGAAGATCGGGTGGCCGGTCTCGATACCGGCGCGGATGATTATTTGACGAAACCCTTTGCCTTTGCGGAATTGTTGGCACGGATCAGAGCGCTGCTCCGTCGCGGCAGTGCTCAGTCCACTCCTCACATGAAAATTGCCGACCTGGAATTGGATCCGATTTCACATCGCGTCTGGAGAGCCGGACAGGACGTCCTGACCAACAAAGAATATTCCTCTTGAATACCTCATGAGAAATATCGGACGAGTGCTGACCGGACCGCCATTACCGGGCCATGTCGTGGACATTTTCATTACGAGTCGGTCACCAACATCGTGGATGTACATATTAAAACCCTGCGGAGCAAATGGACAGGACTTTTCACCACAGTTGATCCATACCGTCCGCGGTCGTATGTTAAAGATTCCGGAGGCGTAATCTGTGCAGGCCTTTCGCACCCGCATACGCCTTACGGCCTTAGGATTCATCGTCTTGCTCCTGTGCCTGTTCAGCGTTCTCCTCTACCTGGGGCTTTCGACCATTTTACACCGCCATATCGATGAAGAACTGGTGACCCTCGCACGACAGGAAAGTCAACATGTGGAACTTCAGAACGACCATATCACATTGTCCCCGCCGGGACACCGGCACAAGGTACAACACGAAGAGGACGACTCCGACGAAGAGGAATTTGAGTTTCCGGAACACGAAGAGGAGGAACTCAAACACGCCATTCGGTTTAGTGTCGTGTTTGATACCAATGGAAGAGTTCTCTGGAGCGGAGAACCTGACGCCACACGCCCACCTTTAGCCCAGGACATCATCACTCGGGTACTCGAAGGCGAACCACTTTTTGAAACGATTGTCAAACCCGGTCGATCTCCGATTCGACGCATATTCGTTCCTTTTGAAATTGACGAACAGGGGCCCTATATTTTTCAAACAGAAAAATCCTTGCGCTTTGTTGAGGAAACCCTCTGGTGGCTCTTTCTTCTTCTTGCCGGCGCCTCGACCGGGTTATTGTTTTTGGCCTGGTGGGGAAGCGGTCGTCTGGCACAAGAGGCGCTGGCACCGGTAGAGGCGTTGAGTCAGACGGCTGCCACGATTTCGGGGCAGACCCTCTCCACACGCCTGACCCTTACTTCCCCTTACTCGGAATTTCAACGGCTCGCTCAGACCTTTAACGGTATGTTGGATCGCCTGCAACAGGTCTTTGAAGGACAACGGCGTTTTGTGGCGGATGCCGCTCATGAATTGAAAACCCCGTTAACGGCCATGAAAGGCAATTTTGAGGTCACCTTGCAACGGACACGGTCTACGGAAGAATACCGGGAGACCATTCTTTCCAACCTGGCTGAAGTCGATCGGCTCACTACCATGACCAAATCTCTGCTTACTCTGGCACAATTCGTCGGCGACCGCCCTCCCCTCGTCCTGCAATCCCTTGACCTTTCCCCTCTTGTCGAGGAAGTGATGAACGAATTGTCCGTGTTAGCGCAAGACAATGGCATTCGTTTGCAGACGGAATATCGCCCTGTGCCGCCTCTGACGGGAGACTCCTCACAGTTGAAACAAGCGCTCATCAATCTCCTGGATAATGCGCTCCGGCATACGCCCTCAGGAGGAACCATCACCGTCCGGGTCGGTGCGTATGAGAGGTCGATCAGATTATCGGTGGAAGACACGGGACCGGGCATTGATGTCCAGCACCTCCCACATCTCTTCGAACGATTTTATCGAGTCGATCACGCAAGAAATCGAGAATCAGGCGGAACCGGCCTGGGATTGGCGATCGTCAAGGAGATTGTGGAAGCCCACGGAGGGACTATTCGGGCACACAGTCAGGTCGGACAAGGCACTACGATGACGATCATCCTTCCTTTCGAGCACAGCCGAACATGACATGGTTGACCTCGTAAACTATGAAGACAGCAGATCTCTAATGCAAAAAGGCCATTCATGACACTCTTCCATCGCACACATTGGAGATGTCTGCTTGCTCTGAGCCTTCTCGGTCTGGTTCAGACCGGATGCTCCGATGCCCAGCCACCGGCCAGTCCATCACCCGATCGGGACGTGGCCGTTCCTACTAAGGCTCCCGAACAAACATTTCACGTTGATCACCTACCCGACCAAGCCCGCCAACGCATCCGCATCCAAGAGGTCCAAGAACGCTTGACCCCGCATACTGTCTCGGCACCGGGAAACGTCGCCCTCGATCTGGCGCAGGTGGCGAAAGTATCCACTCGCATTCCCGGTCAGGTGGATAAGATCATGGTGCACTTGGGGAATCGGATAAAAAAAGATCAGCCGCTCGCCGCTGTGGAAAGCATGCGATTAGATGAGTTAGTGCAGGAATATCTGGTGGCCAAATCCAAGCTGGATGTCGCAAACAGCAATTTCACCCGCACCAAACAGTTACTGGCCGCGCATGTCATTTCTCAACGTCGTTTTTTTGAAGACCGCGGCCAGCAGATCGAAGCCCAGGCCGTGTATCAACACGTTCGTGAGAAGCTGCTGAACATGGGACTGACCAAACAGGAACTCCGACAGATGGAGCATGGAAGCCATCTGGAAGGACACAAATATCTGCTCCGGGCTCCGCTCGACGGAACCGTGGTGAGCCAAAATATCGTGCTCGGCCAGGGAGTGGCGGCAGGAGACGAGTTGTTTGAAATTGTGGACACCAGTCGCGTATGGGTATTTGCCAATCTGCCGATCGAACAAGCCCGCCGGTTTCAGGAAGGCGATGAGGGTCAGGTGTATCCACGGGGGGGAGAGCCCATCACCGCCCGACTCACCTATATCGCCCCGGTTGCGGATGCTACGACCAGAACGATTCGTGTGCGCTTCGACGTCCAGAATCCAAAGGGACAACTCAAACCCAATGAATATGTGGAAGTGCGGTTGATCGACAAACAACAGCCAACCCTCTCCATTCCTCTATCGGCCCTGACCATGGTGGATGGTACGCGCGGGGTGTTCGTTCAGCGGGATATGGGGTTCGATTTCGTATCTGTCGAAACAGGCCAGGAAGGCGGCGGACTTGTGGAAGTCACTCAAGGTCTGAAGTTAGGAGAACAAGTCGTCATTGAAGGCGTCTTCGATTTGAAAAATGCCATCATGAAACCCTCCGCCCATGGTCATTAACCAACATCCCGTTGGCAAAAAAGTGGAACGTGCGAAAAAAATGAGTTTTCATTTATCAAGCCATGCCTCATCAATTCATTGAAGTGAACAAAGGATGCCAACCCAAGCAACACGGTCACCTCGAAGCCTCAGCGTCCCGATATGGGCACAGAACCCTTGCCGCCGGCTTAGGATGGCAAACGAATTGGGAACACACGGCGTCATGTGCCTTCCGATTTCCGAATGAAGAACGCCGCATAACTCCATGGAACGCCTTCTGACACTCTCGCTTCGGTATCGATTTTTTACCGTCGTTGCCCTGCTTCTGGTGACCGCTTCCGGCGTATGGTCGCTGACCAATCTTACCATCGACGCCGTTCCCGATCTTACCCCTGTCCAGGTGCAGATCCTCACCCGCTCCCCCGCACTTGGTCCGGTCGAGGTGGAACAATTCATCACATTTCCTATTGAAACCGCACTCAGCGGATTACCGGGATTGCAGGAAGTTCGTTCGGTTTCACGTTATGGCCTTTCAGCGATCACTGCGATCTTTGAGCAACACCTCGACCTCTACTTTGTCCGTCAACTTGTGAACGAGCGACTGGCTTTGGCGACGGAACGCATTCCGGCCGTTTATGGACGCCCGATGATGGGCCCCTTGTCGACAGGCTTGGGAGAGGTCTATCAATTTACTCTCAGAGGCGAAGGGCACAGCCCGATGTTTTTGAGGACGTTGCTGGAATGGGATATCGGCAGACGGCTTCGGGCGGTTCCCGGCGTGGTGGAGGTCAATATTTGGGGAGGAGAAACCAAACAATTCCAAGTAGTCGTCGATCCGAACAAACTCTTGGCCTTTAATCTTACCTTACAGACCGTGTTTGACGCTCTTGAACAAAACAACGCCCTTGCCGGAGGCGGCTACATTGAACATGAACGGGAACTGTATCTCATCAAAGGGGACGCCATGGCTTCGACGACCACGGAGTTAGGACAGATCGTCATCAGCCATGGACCTGGTGGTGTCCCAATTTTCGTAAGAGATGTGGGAGAGGTCAAAGAGGGCGCGGCCTTGCGGATTGGAGCCGCCACGCGGATGGGAGAGGGGGAAACGGTCATCGGGATGGTCCAAATGCTGGCAGGCGCCAATGCTCAACAAGTGGTCGAACGGGTGAAAGAACGGGTCCGGGAGATTCAAGCGACACTTCCACCCGGTATCGTCATTGAACCCTATTACGACCGCACCCTCTTCGTCTCGAAAGTCATCAACACCGTCAGGAATAATTTACTCGAAGGGGGTCTGCTGGTTATCGCAATTCTCTTTTCCTTTTTAGGCGACTTTCGGGCCGGTTTTATTGTGGCTCTGGCCATCCCTCTTTCCATGCTCATGGCGTTTACCGGCATGTATCACGCCGGGATTTCCGGCAATCTCATGAGCTTGGGCGCGATAGACTTTGGTTTACTGGTTGATGGATCGGTCGTCATGATCGATAACATTCTTCGAAGACTTGGGAACACCTCCCATCTGTCCAAAGAGGAGAAACTGGCGACCATTCAGAAAGCCGCACGGGAAGTGTTGAGGCCCATTGTGTTTGCAGTCGGCATTATCATCATCGTGTATGTCCCCATTTTGTCGTTGCTCGGGTTGGAAGGCAAAATGTTTCGGCCGATGGCGATAACAGTCATTTTTGCTTTGGCGGCTTCACTGCTCTTTGCCGTAGGAGGCGTCCCGGTGCTGGCCTATTGGTTTGCCCGCGCCAAACCGAACCATGAAGAAACCTGGCTCATCCGGCGTTTTCGACAGCTCTATCGGCCCTGTCTACAGCTCTCCCTCAACCGACCGGCGATGGTAGTCATCCCCGGCATCATGCTGTTTATTTTCAGTCTGGTGATCGGATCACGCTTAGGGACCGAGTTTGTCCCTCGATTGGAAGAAGGCGATATGGCCATTCAAGTGTGGCGGCTTCCAAGCGTCTCCCTGACCGAATCCGTGGAAACGGCCATGGGGGTGGAACGAGCGTTACGCACATTTCCCGAAGTGGTTCAGGTGGTAACCAGAACGGGAAGTCCGGAAGTGGCCACCGATCCGATGGGCATTGAATTATCCGACGTCTTTGTGGTCCTGAAGCCACGACGCGAATGGATCACGGCGACCTCCAAAGAGACTTTGATCGAACACTTCAGAGAAGCTGTGCTTGAAGCGGTCCCCGGCGTCGGACTCAGTTTCACCCAACCGATCGAGATGCGGTTCAATGAACTTATTGCCGGCACCCGATCCGATTTGGCCGTCAAAATTTTCGGAGAAGACCTGGAGGTCTTACGCCAGCAGGGGGAACAAGTGGCACACTCGCTCGAATACGTACCCGGAGCCGCAGATGTGAAAGTGGAACAGGTCACTGGCGCCCCCAGAATTCGTGTCATCGTGGATCGGGATCAAATCGGCCGGTACGGATTGAACGCGAAAGACGTATTAGACATTGTGGAATCCGCGCGCGTGGGACAAACAGCGGGGACGGTGTTTCAAGGACAACGCCGGTTTGATTTGATTGTCCGCCTTTCCGACGAGGCTTCGGCCGGTCCGGTGGCCCTCGGCAATCTCCTGATCCCCACCGCCCATGGCGAACTGGTTCCGTTATCCCGCGTCGCTACCATTAAAGTGGACGAAGGTCCTGCCCAAGTCAGTCGAGAAAACATTCAACGCCGACTGGTGGTCGAAGCGAATATCCGCGGCCGGGATCTAGGCTCTTTTGTGATGGAAGCCCAACAGACAATCCGCGATCGCGTGACCCTTCCGCCAGGATATTATGTGGAATGGGGGGGGCAATTTGAACATCTCGAAGAGGCCTCACGTCGGCTCGCCGTGGTGGTCCCGGTGACGTTGCTCCTCATTATTGGCATACTCTCGGTCATTTTTGGAACCCTTCGTCCGGCTTTATTGATATTTTTGAACGTGCCCTTGGCGTTATCCGGTGGAATTTTTGCCCTCTGGCTGCGCGGGCTGCCATTAAGTATCTCAGCGGTCATCGGTTGCGTGGCCCTTTTCGGGATCGCGGTCCTAAACGGCGTGGTATTGGTGAGCCGCATTCGAGGATTGGAAGCCGAAGGGCTTCAGACTCGTGAAGCCATCACGCAGGGCGCCATGGATCGTCTACGCCCTGTTCTGATGACCGCTCTCGTGGCCAGTCTTGGGTTTTTGCCGATGGCCGTAGCCACCAGCATGGGGGCTGAAGTCCAGCGGCCACTGGCCACGGTGGTGATAGGCGGACTGATCACCTCCACGGCTCTGACCTTATTCATTATTCCGGCATTGTACGAGACCCTCTGCCGTTCGGGAAGGCAATCAGGCCATACTCGCAAACCCCTCACCACCACGGCTCCAATCTGAGGCAGATGTGATCGTCATCAAAAAGAAGGTATTTTGTAGCTCGAGCGGATGCTTTGACTCGTTGTGCTTTATGGTCTCGGTTGCACGTTACATGATAGTTCCTTGTGATGAAGCTCCCAACACGATATCCTAAAAAATGCCATTTTAGCAGTTGTAGTCGCTGAACGTCGCACAGGGAATATAAGACCGTTGGGAAGAGCCTGGCCATCGGCATTACAAAAGAACCCATTTGACCGGAAAGGTAAAACAATCGTTAACCGATTTCATCCATAGGCGTTTCCTCGCAAGAATCGGATCCACCTCCGAACCATTGAGCCATTCAAAGCGAACTATACGTTTGAATCGAATCGGAAATTTCTTGTGAATTATCAGGTGTAGTAAGGCTATACATATGCACTCAAATGGTGTGAAAAGCTTTGTTGATCGAATCCGTCTTCGTCAAACGGATAATCCTCAAGGCCATACCTCACTTCCAATTGTCTGTGTTCGATGGGTACTGTGCGCGATTACGATCTACTTGGCAGGATGCGAGCAATCCCCTGTACCGTCGATCGACGAACCTCCGCCTATCGAGCAGGCCTCTCCTCCTCCCGGCACCACTCCCGCTCAACCACAACGTCTGGTCTTGTCCCCTCAAATGGTCGAAGAAGTTGGCATTCTGGTCGAACCGGTGAAACGCGGAACGTTTCAAAATTTCAGAGATTATCCAGGAACCGTTAAACCCATTGAGTCTCAATTGGCGGAAATATCCACCCTAGTACAAGGAAGAGTTTCAAAGGTATTTGTCAAATTAGGAGACGAGGTCAAGGAGGGAGAGGAATTAGCCTTGTTGTATAGCCACGAATTAGGGTTGGCTCAATCGACCTATCTTCGGGCAATTGCGGAACTTTCCCTGGCAGAAAAAGCGTTCGCACGGGGAAAATATCTGTTAACGCAAAAGGTCATTTCCCAGGCCAAATATCTTCAACGTCAGGGGGAATGGGTGGTGAAGGCTGCCGCTGTTCAAGAGGCCCAGGAACGATTGCGGCTTCTGGGCATGTCCGATTCTCAAATTCAGGATTTGAAAAGCACACACAAATTCCAATCCTATCTTGCTATTCAAGCTCCCTTTTCCGGCCGAATTATTCATTATTCCATTTCTCGCGGGGAAGTGGTGGAGCCGGGTACCAATTTGTTTACCATAGCCAATTTAAAAAAGGTGTGGGTGGTGGCCAACATTCCAGAGATCGATATTTCCAGCATTCGGGAAGGCAAAACCGTCACGATTCGCGTGGCGTCTTTTCCCAATGAACGGTTTACCGGAACTATCGTCATTGCCGGAGATGTTTTGGATTCCTCGACTCGGACCTTGATGGTTCGGGTAGAGGTTAACAATGAACATCTCAAATTAAAACCCGAAATGTATGCGTCTGTCCGGGTATATTTCGATCATGACCCACAAGCGCTAACCGTACCGACATTAGCCGTGCAACGACATCAAGGAAGCTCCTTTGTGTTTGTCAAACATGACGCCAACCATTTTGAATTGCGCCCTGTGATCTTGGGAACAGAAGACATTGAGGAAACCAAAATATTGTCAGGACTGGCGGAGGGAGAGTTCGTGGTAACGGCCGGAGCCTTCGCCTTAAAAGCCCAGGCCATCAAGCAAGAGGTTTCGATTCCCCGTTTATGATCACCTCGATTTTGACGTTTTGTCTCCGCCAATGGGTCCTGATGCTGGTTGGTGCTCTGGCGTTGGGGATGGGAGGGATCCATGCGTTAGCGAACTTGCCGATTGACGCATTTCCCGATGTCACGAACATTCAAGTTCAGGTGGTGACAAAGGCAGAAGGCCTTTCACCGGTTGAAGTCGAAAAGTTCATTACGTATCCCATCGAAATTCAAATTTCAGGAATCTCCGGCATTCGGGAAATCCGCTCGCTCTCAAATTTTGGCTTGTCCCAAGTGACCATAGTGTTTGAAGACGACATGGACATTTATTTCGCCCGCCAACTGGTTCTAGAGCGACTCATCAATGTTAGAGACCAGCTCCCTGTTGGAGCAGAGCCCAGCATGACTCCCGTGACGACCGGCTTAGGAGAAATCTACCAGTATTATCTCGAACGTTCCCCCAACCACCAGGAATCAAGCGGAAATCGTGAAGAGGAGTTGACCCTGATGAGAACGGTTCAGGATTGGATCATCCGGCCCATTCTCAAAGGCCTCCCCGGAGTCATCGATGTAAATGCCCTGGGCGGTTTTGTCAAACAGTATCAGGTCCTCATCAATCCGGGTCTTCTCCGGAAATATGATCTGTCCTTAAGCGAGGTATTCGATGCCCTCAGCAAGAATAATTCGAATGCCGGAGGAAATATCCTAGAGCGAGGGGCTGAAAAAATTATCGTCCGCGGTGTTGGCTTGATTAAAAACCTCCAGGATATAGAAGACATTGTCGTGAAAGAAGTACAAGGAACACCGGTTTTTGTCCGGGATGTCGGAGAGGTGCGGGTTGGTCATGCCATTCGCCACGGGGCGGCCGTCCTCAACGGAGATCGCGAGGTGGTCGTCGGTGTGGTCATGATGCTTCGAGGAGCCAATGCGCGAAAAGTAGTGAATCTTGTAAAACAAAAAGTGGAAGAAATTCATGAATCCAATCTTTTGCCTGCTGGAATTCGAATCAAACCATTTTATGATCGGACGACATTGATCAATGCGGCGTTAACCACGGTGTTTAAAGCGTTGGTGGAAGGGATTTTTTTGGTTGTGGTGGTCCTGTTTTTCTTTTTGGGAGATGTCCGAAGCGCGTTCGTAGTGATTGGGACCCTGATACTCACTCCACTGATTACCTTTATCGTCATGAAAGAGGTTGGATTAACTGCCAATCTGATGTCGTTGGGAGGATTGGCGATCGGGGTGGGGATGATTGTCGATGCATCCGTCGTCGTCGTGGAAAATATCTATCGATATCTGTGCCATTCTCATCCAGCCCATATATCCCGAGCAGAATTGATTGTCCGTGCTACGCGAGAGGTCGGGCAACCGGTTATATTCGGAATACTGATTATCATTCTGGTGTTCCTCCCACTGCTCACGTTGGAAGGGATGGAAGGAAAAATGTTTGCGCCGCTTGCCTATACGATCATGATTGCGCTGTTGGTTTCTTTAATTCTGTCTCTTGTTCTATCACCGGTTTTTTGTTCGCTATGGGTCAGGGACGGCGAAGAAAAAGACACGTTCGTGATTCGACATGCGAAACGAGCCTATGTCCCTGTTCTTCAATGGGCCATAACCCATCCAAAGACCGTACTAACCGGTGCGGTTGCGTTGGTTGCCTGCACAGTTCTGCTGATCCCCTTTTTAGGCACTATCTTTATGCCGGTGTTGGAGGAGGGCGCCGTCACCCCTCAAACCATCCGTCATCCCAGTATATCTTTGGAGGAATCCATTGAAGTTGAAAAAAAAGTTCACAAAGCTCTCCTGGAATTTCCTGAAGTTAAATCGATCGTGGGGAAAATCGGCAGATCGGAATTGGCCAATGATCCTACAGAACCACATGAGAGTGATCCTATTGCAGATCTTGTAGATCGGGATTCATGGACCACGGCTCACACCAAAGAACATTTGGTGGAAGCCATGCGAGAGCGAGTCGCTTCAATCCCTGGGGTGTCTATCCTTATGAGCCAACCCATACAGGAACGAGTAGAAGAGCTCATTTCAGGAATTCGCTCGGAAATTGCGATTAAATTGTTTGGACCAGACCTAGAGACCTTGGTTACCAAAGCAGATCAAATTGCCAATACGATGAAAACGGTAGAAGGTGTACGGGATCTTCGTGTTCAACATATGTTCGGACAACCTTACCTTACCGTTGATATCGACCGACCGAAAATTGCGCGATACGGCATCAATGTTTCCGACATTCGGGAAATTATCGTCAGTGCGATAGGAGGGAAAGCCGCCACCACCGTCTACGAGGGGGAGCGACGGTTTCAACTGATCACACGGTTTCCAGAACACTTTCGAAATAGTCCCGAAGCCATTCGGAATATTTTACTCAAAGATGCTTCGGGGGCTTTCATTCCCTTGGGGCAACTGGCACAAGTCGAAGTTCGTGACGGGCCAATCCGAATTTCCCGGGAACAACTCCAACGGAGGATCGTCATCGGATTTAATATTGTCGGGAGAGACATTGGTTCGATTGTGGAAGAAGGCAAAGAGAAAATCTCCAAGGCTGTGGTCATTCCGGAGGGATATTCCCTGATATGGTCGGGAGCGTTTGAGAATATGGAACGAGCGATGACACGCTTGAAAATCGTCATCCCGCTTACCATCGGCTTAATTTTTTTCCTTTTGTTTTCGTCGTTTAATTCTTTCCGTTATGCCGCCTTGATCATCATCAATCTTCCCCTTGCGGCAATTGGAGGAGTGATCGGATTGGCGGTTACTGGACAATATCTCAGTGTTCCCGCTTCGATTGGATTCGTGAATCTTTTTGGAGTGGCGGTTCTCAACGGCATTGTCTTGGTGTCGTATATCAATAAATTGCGTCAAGAAGGGATGCCGGAGAAAGACGCTATCCTGCATGGTTGCCAACTTCGGTTACGCCCTGTGCTCACAACGGCTTTGGTAGCCCTGCTGGGGCTATTACCGCTTGCCTTTGCTCAGGGAATCGGAAGTGAAGTTCAACGACCCCTGGCGGTAGTAGTCATCGGTGGTTTGCTCAGTTCGACCTTTTTGACCTTAGTGGTTATTCCCGCTTTTTATCCATGGTTCAAGGAAAAGGTCGCTTCTTATTAAAGAGTCTCTCGGATTGAGGATGGGAGGCCGCCACATTTAATGATGACGAGTTGTGAAATGCCGTACGTGCATGTGCCGACGAACGAGCTTATGACACCTTCCTCTTGTAACCACGAGAATCCCATGTGGAAGATACCGCACACTTCACGCCATGAAATTAAGGCCAGCTCACTTACGAGTAAGAAATTCGACGGAACGGCAATAGGGGCGACAGGAACTCAATTGGGAGAAACCCCGTGAGATATGCTGGAGAGACATTGGGAAAAGTGCAACGGAATCAACCACGCCTAATCCAAGACCAGCCAAGCGTTCGCGATCAAAAGGGTGCGTCGCTCCTTTTGGGAACATGGCGACTCGAAGTACGCTGGAAAGAATTTTGCCGCGTGGGATTTCGGGGCCACTTACCCGCACCTTGCGCCCCTGATCGAGGCCGCCAGGACACTCAACCGGCACATAGCAACTCTCATGGCATCTTTCACCCAGTGGATTATCGACACTACTGCAGGAGACATCATCGACAAGCTCCACTGGCCGTTCAACATTGCAACGGTGATCGGCTGAGTGGCACCCTTCGCAATCACCATTCTAAACAGCGCGGTCCTGGTGAACCGCACCCGGAGATTCTAAACCGAAGAGATGCTTGGCTGGGAACTCTGCTACAAAGAACCATGGATCGTCTTCACCCCGTCTTCATCATCACCTTTGTGGCTAGTCTCGAGTTTTTTGCCTCTGACCCTCGGCAACAGTATAGGAGCGGAGGGCCAACGGAGTTAGGTCACCATTATGATTGGCGAATTATTGTATCGACAGCCCTGACCTTAATCATCATTCCAGGTTTGTATGGAACGGCTCTGCCATTCGGGCAAATAATCAGCCTTTCCCCATAAACCTCTCACCTCGACCTCTATCATGCTGAGGAGGTCGAGGTCGTCATAAGAAGAAGGGAACGCTTTATGTGGTGCAAACGGATTCTATGGCTCATCGCGTTTTGTAGTCTCAGTTGGGATTCTAGGGTAGCGGCTGAAGTTGCAACTCCTCCGTCCATGGGCACGACTTATACACTACAAAAGATTTTGGACTTGGCTATCAAGCATAATCCCCTCCTCAAAGAAACCCAGGGAATTCTTGAACAGAAAGAAGGCGGCATGCTTTCGGCTTCGGCTTATCCCAATCCGACACTTAGCTTTCAAAGTGGGGAGGGGACGGTCAGAGACCCCTCTGTGGGGATTTCCATTACCGAACGATATGTCACGCTGAGCCAGCCTTTAGAATGGCCTGGGAAACGAGCTGCACGCCAACAGGCTGCTCAAGCGGGAGTGGACAGCGCTCTGTCCTCAAAAGAAGAAGCCAAATTAAATTTAATCGCCACCACAAAAAAGGCTTTCTATGACCTCTTGCTTGCCGAACGTCACGCCGAGACGGCCATCCAGAACGTTCAGACCATGATGGAAGTTCGGGAGGCTGTCATCCGTCGCGTCGATGCCGGCGAAGCTCCCCCATTTGAAGCCGTGAAAGTCAAGGTAGAAAGCATGAAAGTACAAAAAGAAGTTGCTCGCGCCAAGGGTGTTGTCCAGGCACTCCAAGCCTCACTCAATAGCCTCACGGCCGGAGCGTTGGGATCCGATTTTACGGTTCAAGGAGCTTTTGCCTCGTGGCAAGATGATATTCAACTGCACTTGCTTTCTGAAGAAACGTTGGCCGCACATCCCATGATGACCAAATGGCAGCACCTGGTTGAAGAGGCCAAACAATCCCATCGCCAGGAACAACAAGCCAGAATACCGAACATTACCCTCAGCGGAGGATACCAACGGGATGCCGGCCGGGAAGCCTATGTGGCTGGGCTCTCGATTCCCTTTCCCGTTTGGAATCAACGACAAGGAGACATTGCACGGGCCAAAGGAATTCTGCGTGAACGGGAAGCCGGGCTTTTGCGAACAAAACACGAACTGCTGAAAGGCATAACTCAGCAGATCCAACTTTCACAGGCTGCGGCTGCCCAAATAGCCACCTATGAGAAAGGTCTGTTGAAACAAGCGGAGGAGGCCTTACGGATCGCCCAGGTCAGTTTTAAATATGGAGAGGCCGGCTTGTTGGATGTCCTCGATGCACAACGTGTCTTGCGCCAAACCCAATTGGATTACGCACAAGCCAAATACGATCTGTCTATTGCCCTTACGGAACTTGAACGCTTCCAGGGTAGTCCTCTCTATCCATAATTCCAGGAATCTCGGCTTTCTCTGGACCTCTGAGGTAGACTTTGGTGTATCCGAACAGTCTTAACTGGTATAAAATTGTTAAAAAAATAAAAAGGAAATTTTCGGAGTTTTCCCCGGATTGCCGACACTTTCGGGAGCAGGCAAACTCGGCTAAAGACCGCTATCTTTTAGCAAAAGGATGTGCTACTGTTAAGATACTTATAACCGTGGGCTTTGGCTATAAGGAACTCAAATTACTAAGCCCTCATTCAGGTGTTGTTTTGCCCGAGAATTTCCTCGGAAGTCTGACCTCAGTCGCCTCAGTATTAGCGTCCGCGGCCTGCTCCTTCCCAAAGATTACATCTTCTCGAGCCTAAGACACATCAACTATTCAAAGGAGGAACCCCATGGGTTCAAAATTGTATGTCGGCGGTCTCCCTTATTCCGCCACGCAGGCAGAATTAACCGATTTATTTTCCGCGCACGGTACGGTGCAATCAGCTAATGTCATTAGCGACAAATTTACCGGCCAATCCCGAGGTTTCGGCTTTGTGGAAATGTCTTCTTCCGAGGAAGCTCAGGCCGCAATCAATGCCCTGAACTCAACCGAGTTTGGCGGCCGAACCCTGACCGTCAACGAAGCGAAACCACAAGCTCCTCGCACCGGTGGGGGCGGAGGTGGTCGTGGAGGATTTGGTGGAGGTGGTTTTGGGGATAAACGCCGTAGTCGTTTCTAACAATTAGGGCAACCATACAAGACCGGAGAGATCCATGGATCTCTCCGGCTCCACTTTCCTCCCAACCCCTTATATAACGACTCTACCAATACAGCAGCTTCGCACGACCCACAGAGCGGCTCCCCGCTCTCACCCCCACCCTTACCTTACAGAGAGGAAACTCTCGCTTAATTAGACGAATACCTGCTGACAGGCGTTGTCTCTTCTGCTCTCCGCCACAAAGGCTTGATTTAAGAGATTTTGACCGATTAACTAAAGCTCCCTATCTCTAAGACATCTTTACATAGATTCCCCCGGCTAAAGCCGGGGTCCTTTCTGTTACAACTGCATACGCAGTTGACCTGAATCCTGGGCCCCCTGGTGCTCCACATACTGTTTGATCGTCTCTTCGTCTACGCCCACGCTGCTGACGAAGTAGCCCGGAGACCACACAATGTTTTCCCGCCAATAGACTTTCTCCAACCATGGAAATTGTTCACGGAGCTGGGAAGCCGATTGGCTTTTCAACTTGGCCATCACTGCCGCAATACTGTATTTGGGGGGGATGCCTATCACCATATGAAGATGGTCATGATCAAAGCCAATCGTCTCAAGAGCCACGCCGGGCATACTCCGCAGCAACTTGGGCAATAGCCTTTTGAGGTAGCTACACACCCCAGGATTCAGGATCCGGCGGCGGTACTTGCACACCCACACAACGTGATACTGTAACCAATAAACACGGTGAGCCGTCTTGATGACTTCCATCTACCCATCGTACCACCGCCGGCCTCATTCACCCACGGGTAAACCCGTGGTGCTCTGTCTTCGACCGCATAGATCATTTTTCCCAGAGGTTGAGGTTGCCCTTTCCATCTTCAAAGTTTCGGAATCCCATAGGAGAAAATGATCGGGAGGTTCAATCTCCACGATGAAGAATGGGGAAGTGCGGAAAACGGGTGGCGTTGCATTCTTTTCTTCAGGGGGCATTAAAAAAAAGACCTCTCTTTCAATTCAAAAGAGAGGTCTTTTCTTAATTTAGAAGATCTGATCGAGTTATTGGGTCCATCGATACCAAAGATTGAGGTTTTGATTCCCGCCTTCATTGTCATTGCAAGCGTAAGATCCTCGTGCGGTTAAATCTCTTAAAGATTCATGTTTAACAAGGACCGGTGTTGTGTAATTTTCCTTCGTCATGTTTTTCATCATTGAACCTCTGGTTTAAGAAAAAAAACTAACATGTAACAATAAAGTAATTTGCCGCTAGGGGATGAACAATTCCTCTTATTAACTATGCCTGTACGAGATATTAACAGCTAATTGAAAATAATTATTATCAGAACACATTAGCCTTCAATGCTTCTTCAGTGCTGTTCAAATGGCCCATCCCGATTCTTGACCTCTATGCGTCTAATAATCCAACCTCGGAAATCATGGCTAGGGCTTCAATATGCAAAGCCCGGGCACCTAGGACCCGTTTAGGAAAATAGTGGGAAATTTAATTACTGAGGGTATTAAGATTTTCAGGAAATCTGCTCACGTCTGGCTGTATCCGGTTAATACCACTCAAAATGAGTTGGCATACAAACCGGAGGCAAATTTCATCGATTGAGAAAATCTTTACGCGGGTAACATCAGGCAAGGACATATTGCAGGAGGTTGCGATAGATCATCCGGCGATGTTTACACCTTTTACAAAGCCTGACAATTGAAAAATCTATCTGCTCTTAGACCACAATGGACGGCCCATCGCACTTCGAAAAGACGACCGCTCGGTCCACACGGTAATCTGACCATGCTGTCTTTCAGAGTTTCATGCAGACCGCCTAGAAATATGACGCGCTTAGGAGTATTCAGACCTTCCTGATTATTTGAATTCATTAGACAAAGAAAAACAGGTTGTCCTGCAGGGATTATTTGTAATATTGGGCCTGAATCCCATAAAGTTTGGCGTATTCGCCTTGTTTACTGACTAAATCATCATGCGTACCCGACTCCACGATCCTCCCCTGCTCCAACACATAAATCCGGTCAACCATTTTTACCGTCGATAGACGATGGCTAATTAAGATGGCCATGCGATCACGTGCCAACTCGAGAAATCGTTCAAACAATTCCGCTTCCGCTTTTGCATCCATGGCACTCGTCGGTTCATCCAGAACCAGAATATCGGCATTCCGAAAAAATGCCCGGGCGATGGCCACTTTTTGCCATTCCCCGATGCTTAATTCCTGCCCTCCATCAAACCATTTTCCCAACACGGTCTGATACCCTTGGGGGAGACGCGCCAGCCGGGCGTCAATGCCGGCCTGTTTGGCGGCTTCCAGAACCTTCAGAGGATCCGGAGTTTCATCATATCCTAGGGCGATATTTTCGGTCACCGTCAAGTTATACCGTGCGAAATCCTGAAAGATAACACTAATATTTTTTCGATACTCCCGCGTCGAGAAATGTCTGATATCTATTCCATCAAGGGAAATATGTCCGCTAGTCGGATCATACAAACGACAAAGTAATTTCACGAGAGTCGTTTTTCCGGCACCATTTTCCCCGACAAAGGCAATGTGCTCACCGGGTTGAATACAGAAATTCAAGTCTTCCAATGTCCCTTGATCCTGGTCACCATACCTAAATGAGACATGGTTGAACCCGATTCCTAGTTTGATGGGATGAGGGACGACCACAGGGTGAGAGGGTTCGGTGATTTTGGGTCGAATGTTCAAGAATTCTTCTAAATTGTTTAAAAACAAACTACTTTCGTACAGAGAGGACAGACTCCCACCCAATCCCTGAAGATACCCGGCTCCACGTTGAATCGCCTGGAAATACATGACTAAACTGCCTAAACTCAGTATGCCCTGGAGAGTTTGATTGGCCAAAAAATAATACACACCAAACACGCCGACAATGCCAATCGTTTGAGCCGATACCAGACTAATTGCCCGCCATTTTTCTATATTCAGTCGCTCTCCACGAAGAAGGGCTCGTAAATATTGGAACATGTCGCAGAATTGCGGCCCAACGTTGAAAATCCTTACCTCTTTGGCATGGATGTCCCGGGTTAGGAGCCAATTTAAATACCAGACTTTCCGGTCAACCGGTGTACGTTGACGTTGCCAGGTATACACAATGTTCGAATATTTTAATCGAACGAGGAAATCGGGCAGGGCCGTCAACACCAGGATCGGGACCACAGCCCAATGAAACCACCAGAGAAGCCCCACCATGGCCACCAGAGATACCCCATTTTGCCCGATCTGAAGTAGGGAATTGAGGATGGCCATAGGTTGATAGGGAGCTTCCTCTTGAGCACGGTGCATCGTGTCGTAATAATCGGAATTCTCGTAATATTCCAAATCTACTTCAATCGATTTGGCATGCAACAGCTTATGCATATGATCCGTCACAATTTGACTTTGAATGCGCAGGACGAGTGAGGACAGAGTTCCACAGGCATTACTCACAAAAGCCACTCCACCCATCGCCAGAATGAGGTACAACAACCCGTCCAATGAAAAAGAGGGCTCGGACTGGCTCACCCCATTCGCAATGTTATCCACCAACAGTTTAATAAGATACAGAGTCAACAAGGGTAAAAGGCCCTGCAAAGCTACTAAGCCAATATTGGCCAATGTCCATTTATGGCTGCTTTCCCAGACAAAGGAGAGTGCCTGACGGAAGTTGTGGAGTGAGGCCCTGAGTCGATTAATAAGTGCGGACATCCTACCGCTTTTTTCCTGTGTTCATAGTTAACGGACTCCGGAAGAACCATTATCGGGAGTACAAAAACTATCCTGGAATTGGAGATGAATTTTGTACAAGAAGTACACTTTCATCCACTGCTAATTTCGTCTAATCATTCGGATAAGAAAAGGTTTCGACCATCCCCACGGTTCCCCATGAGGACTCCCAGAATGGTTGCCCCTTTAAAGTCAGCCAGGCATGTCCATCCAACCCTGTTTCGGTTTTTCGCACTCCGCAATGAAATTTCACTGGATATCCGTAACGGGGTGCCAACACATACAGCATTAAAGAACGTGGCAGACAATTTCCCTTTTCATTATAAGGAAAGGCCCGCAAAATACGATCGGTATAATAGACGACCCGTTGAAATTCAGGGAAATTTTCTGAATCTGAACGTCGAGAAGATTGAAGATATTGTAGATAATGAAGGAGCTTGGGAAGTTGCAACCATCGTAATCCAAGACGAATCAGGACCATTAACGTCGTTATTTTCAAGGCCAATAGAGGTTTCTTCGGCAACATGGGGGCTTAAATTGGGGGATACCTCTGCGGAAAGCCTTTTTTCCGAGGAGACAATTGCCCAACTCTGCTCCATTTCCTGGCAAAGCGGCTTTTTCTTGAAGTTATGTCATCGGGTGCATGAGAGACATCCTGTTCTTCATTGCCCCAAAAGACCTGCCATGCTCCATCATGTGAGGACAGGAAACGCATCTCTCTATAAAAAATCTTTCTCTTCTAACAAACAGCAAGACAGAGTATATCTCTACTGGCTTGAAACGGATTGAGAGAAGGAACAGATACCTTTACACAATGTTACATTTTTCAAAGAAAAGTAAGGAACTTTCTCCTTCTCGGATATATGTTAAATCAAAACTTCACCTAGGCATAGACATTGCTCCTACACCAGCAATCGCTAATAGTCTTGACGTGAAGTTCCATACACAAAGTCCGACCCCGTGAGGAGTAGGATCTTTTAGGCACCAAAAGATATAAATATTTATTGTCGTCCAAGACTTCATATGCTTTCGATACCGCAACGCTACGAGGCCCTTGCCAATCAAGAAAATGGTGGAAAATTCGTTGATTGATCAACTCCCTCTCACGGACAAGCCCAAGCATAGAACCTGTTGCCATGAACTTCGCGATGACCGTGGGGAGGCATCGGCAGGCGCCTGCGCGTTCAATCTCATGGGCTTGAGGTTATCCCGTATGACTTTTATGAAGGACCGTTGGTTGAGCAAGGTGAACAGGCGGCAGGTCCAGCATGCAATCCAGAATTTTTCCAGCCAGTTGGCGTTTAGTTTGGCGGGGCATAAAACGTGGGGGGTTATGTGGAGTCAAGACATGAACTTCATTGGTATTGTTGCCGAAGGCCGATTGGTTGCCTCCGATTTGATTCACCACCAACATATCCAGATGTTTTTGAGCAAGCTTGGCTTGACCATGTTCAAGGAGATGATCGGTTTCCGCCGCAAATCCGATCATCCGTTGATGGGTGCGTTGTGCGGACAAGGCCAAAAGAATATCCGGTGTCCGCTCTAATTGAAGCGCGGCTCCATCCCATTGCTCTTTTTTTAATTTCTGGGACAGTGCCTGTTTAGGACGAAAATCACCCACGGCGGCGGTCATAATTAAGGTGGTGGCCCAATGGAAATGAGCCGTCAGGGCGCGGAGCATGTCTTCGGCCGTTTGAACCGGGAACAGGGACACTCCACGTGGGACTTTCAATTGGGTAGGGCCTGAAACCAACACCACCTCCGCTCCCCTGGCTATCGCCGCTTCGGCCAACGCATATCCCATTTTTCCCGTTGAGCCATTGCTTAAAAACCTGATGGGATCAAGAGGCTCCTGTGTCGGCCCGGCTGAGATGAGCAGCCGCTCATGTTGTAAATCTCGTCCTTTGACCAGCACGTTACACACTTCTTCAAAAATCACCGCCTCGTCCGGCAACCGTCCTTTTCCCCATTGCCCGGAGGCCAATGCGCCGGTCTCCGGCTCAAGGATCATCACACCACGACCTCTTAACCCCGTCACGTGTCCTTGAACCGTTGGGTGTTCCCACATTTCCCCATCCATAGCCGGACAGATGATCAATGGACATTGAATCGTGAGGGCTACCGTGCCCAACAGATTGTCAGCTAATCCTAGTGCCAGTTTGGCCAAAGTATTGGCCGTACAGGGGGTCACCAGTAACAGATCGGCCTGCTCGGTCACTGACAAATGCTTCATGTCCTGATGCCCGGCGAACAGATCTTGTACCACCGGATGGCCTGATAGCACTTCGAAGGTCAAGGGGGCGATAAACCGGGAAGCTGATTCCGTTAGAACGACCTGCACTTCGGCTCCGGCCTGAACCAGCAATCGTAAGAGCGCGACGGCCTTATAAGCCGCAATACTCCCCGTCACTCCCAGCACAATGCGTTTTCCGATCAAGGAAGCGGACATGACAACGTGCTCACTCGACCCTATTCTTCTGGGCCCGTCTCTGCCACATTGTGCTGAGCTGTATCATCGATATAGACACTTAATTCTTTTTTGATTTCTTCCGCATTTTCATCAGGTTTAGCCGCATACAGACTGGGATCGATCGGACGCTCGGCAGTCCGCTTGGCCTCTCGCATAGCTTGCTTGGCTTCCTCTCCGATCACATAGGGAATTTTCCCTTGGAGAACTTCTTCCAGCGCCATCGACGTTTCTTTACTAAACTTACTGGATTCATGCGTGGGCATCCCCTGCACCAATTGCTTGGCCCGTTGGGCGGCAATCAGGACTATTCGAAAACGTGAATCAAACTGCGTTTGATGATGTTGGGGTAATAACGACAAGGCATCCATACGAAAATCCTCTCTGCGCTCAGGTTAAACAAATAAACGTACCCGCCCAGCCGCGAGCCTGGCTGCGATACTCCTTTTTACCGAAAGATGTGCGCGGGATCAATATGGGCAGTTCGAACCCGTTCGGCCATAATCACCGCCTTCAGCTCCCACACGGCTTGCTCCAAGGCTACATTCCGTATGGTGTATTGATATTCGGGATAATGTTTCATCTCTTCCTGGGCCTTTTGAAAGCGACGTTGTTGCTGGTCCAGAGAATCTGTTCCCCGTCCCGACAATCGCTGCCACAACACTTCCAATGACGGGGGCATGACAAAAATACTGACTGCCCGTTTGAGAGTTCCCATGACCTGATGGGCACCCTGCACATCAATATCTAAAAGAATATCGGTGTAATTGTGCGCATCCTGTTCAAGTTCCGACCACGGGGTTCCATAGAGATGCCCATGGACTTCAGCCCATTCCGCAAACGCATGCTCCGACTTTTTTTTCTCGAATTCTTCCAGCGAAATAAAGCGATATTCTTTCCCGTCCGTCTCAGTGGGCCGTGACGCTCGTGTTGTGTAAGATACCGATAGCCGAATATCCCGAACCGTTTCTAAAATATGCCGGCATAACGTAGATTTACCGACCCCGGAAGGTCCAGACACCACAAATAATAACTTTTTCCCGCTGGCCTGATCGTCACTCAACGTTCTGGACCTGCTCCCGTACTTTTTCTAATTCGCTTTTCAATTCTATAACATGCTTGGAGATCTCGGCATCGTTGGCTTTGGACCCAATGGTATTCACTTCACGACCCATCTCTTGGAGCAAAAAATCCAACCGTTTTCCAACCGCCTCTTTTTCGTTCAACGCCGAACGAAACTGCGCGAAATGGCTGGCAAGACGAGTGACCTCTTCCGTGACATCACTCCGTTCGGCAAACAGAACGGCCTCCTGTGCAATCCGGTCAGGATTCACGGCATGCTCAGATAACAGCTTGGTCACCCGTGTCCGTAACCGCTCCGCAAACCCCTGCACGGCAAGGGGTACTTTGGCTTCGACCTCTTTCACCCTTCCGGCCATCGTCTGGACGCGAACGGATAGGTCTCGCTTGAGAGCTGCTCCCTCTTTTTGCCGCATTTTCTCCAAGTCTTTCAGGGCTTGGCGAGTCAGGCCCAGAATCATCTTGGACAGACCTTCGACCGGAACCGACTCTTCTTGAAAAGTAAAGATATCCCGAAATCCGGCCAACACATTAATATCAAGGGTTCCACCCAATTGAAATTCCTTCTGCAGATCTCGAAGAGCCCGGTAATATCGTTTGGCCACCATCCGATCCACGCGCATGGTCCGGCCCGGTGATGCTGCACCATTGAGGGTCACCGTCACGTCCACCCGACCCCGCGCACACATCTCCTTCACGAGTTCTTTCAGCGATAATTCCATGTGTGAAACAAGCTTGGGAAGACGCACGGAAATCTCACAGAATCGGTGATTCACCGCCCGCACTTCCACGCCTATCATCGTATCCTGACACAAGGACTCCCGCTTCCCGAATCCGGTCATGCTTTTCACGTTTGACGCACCTTTCCTTCCCAGAAACAATCGTGTTCAATCACACATTTGCCACATTGAGGAATCCTGGCTTGACACACATACCGCCCGTGAAGCAATAGCCGTTGCGCCCCTGAAGTCCATTTGGCTTCCGGAAAAAGCTTCTGCAAATCCAATTCGATTCGATCCGGATCTTGGCTCATTGTGAATCCCAACCGATTGGACACCCGCTTCACATGGGTATCGACCACGATTGCCGGCTGGCCAAAATAACTTCCTAAAATGACATTCGCGGTTTTTCGCCCGACTCCAGGGAGACTCGTCAGGTCTTCCATCTTACCCGGCACCTTTCCCCCAAATCGCTCATGGATGGCTTTCCCGCATCCCATCAAGTGTTTGGCCTTACTTTTATAAAACCCCGTAGAACGAATGAGTGCCTCTAATTCCTCCGGGACCGCCCTGCCATAGTCGTCCGCCGTCCGGTATTTCGCAAAAAGCCTGGGAGTCACTTGGTTCACCCGCTCGTCGGTGCACTGAGCGGACAGAATGGTGGCCATTAACAATTCCAGAGGGGTGGAAGAATCCAATTCCACCCTAACCGTCGGCATGCGGGCCTCGAGGGTTTTGAGAATCCGTTTAGCTCGTACGGAGACCTCATCACCTACTCGGGTCCGTTGCCGGGAAGCGTTGCGCTGCGTCACAGGCATGGCTTGGTTTCAGCACACGCCCGCAATGCCCAGTTGCGGGATGGAGCCATGAGCATTAGGGGTCCGGCCGTTTCTTGCCTCATCTCCTCGAAGGCCCTTGAGCCTATTGTGCAGTTCTTCCCGCACATCCTTCAGGGAACTGCTATCCAGCGCCGATCCGGCCATGCCATCAAAGCGCAGACAGAGCCGCTGCACGATTTCCGGATCGGTTGAGTCAGCTTTATTAAAAAACCGGAGCCTTGGGATATGCTCGAGTCCCAACGTTTGCAGAATAGAATCGACCGCTGTGATATGTTGACCAGGATCAGGGGCATGGGCATCGATCACGTGCACCAGAACATCCGCGTCTTGTAATTCTTCCAACGTGGTTTGAAATGCCGTCACCAAGTCCTTCGGTAAATCACGAATAAAGCCCACCGTATCCGTCATGATCACCTCACCAAATCCCGGCAAGAACCATCGTCGGCTCACGGCATCCAACGTTTCAAACACTCGGTCCTTGACCGGAACATCACTCGCGGTCAGGGAATTGAGCAACGTGGACTTTCCGGCATTGGTATATCCGACGAGCGATACGACCGGCAATCCGCGTTTGACCCGCATTTTCCGCTGTTCCTGACGACCTTGAGACACTTCTTTCAAGTCTCGCTCCAGTCGTTGAATTCGCTCACGGATCCGCCGCCGGTCGGATTCCAATTTGGTTTCCCCTGGTCCTCTGGTGCCAATACCTCCTGCAAGTCGAGAAAAGGCCGTATTCGATTGGGCTAATCGCGGAAGTCGATAACGGAGCTGTGCCAATTCCACCTGGATTTTGCCAATTCGGGAGTGCGCACGCTTGGCAAATATATCCAATATCACCTGAGTGCGATCCACCACGCGTAAATCCGTTATTTCGGATATTCCTCGAACCTGAGCCGGGCTCAAATCTTGGTCAAAGACTAACGTATCCGCTCCTGATTGCAGCGCATGAATGGCCAGTTCTTTCATCTTTCCCGAACCGACAACTTTACCCGGGATGTAACACAGTCTGGCGTTGAGTCATGGTTCCCAAAACCTCCGAATCGCAGGCTCCGACCAATTCCTGCAATTCCGCAAGACGGTCTTGTTGATCGGCCCCACGCCCCGTCTCCACACTGACCAGCCATGCCCGGCCTTCACGAACGCCCTCACGCAATCCCGGACAATTTTTAACGATGTCCTGTTCTAACGTCTCAATAAAATCCTGGCAGTCCAACTGAAATGCGTGAAATCGGCAGGGTTTCCATTGAACATAGGGACGTCCATGGCTTGTTTGAGGGAGATTATGCGCCAGGAAAATATCCTGAAGTCCGCCATCCTGTCCGACTCCCAACGCCACCATCAAATCCAACCGAAGGAGGGCCAGGTCCGTCAAATCATCCTGGGTCAGGGCTTGATTATTGAGATGCGTATGGACCAGCCGCACACCCCGCAAAAGACGCAACCCCGACCGTGAGCGCGATAAATGCGGGATCACCAACTCATGATGGTCCCCGATGATCACCGATTCAACCTGGCCCAGACGATTGATCAGAAGACCGATCTGTCTTCGGGTTTCGAATGTCAATGTGGCACATTCACGAGCGACTTCTGGCGTGATGACTTTTTCCACGGGAATTCGCCGCCGGTATAAGCGTTCGATCCGGACGGCATGATGCGCCTTCAGCCCATGCAAATTCCCTAATACGGTAGGAATCTCTACGCTCCTTTTTTTAAACGGTTCCCACCCCAGCGTGATCAGCCCGTTTTTTTAGCAACGTTTTCCATTGCAGCGTGGAAAATACTTCAACATCCCAGGAAGCAAACTCTTTCCGTCGAAGTTTTTCTACGCCCGCTGCAGCGATCATTGCGGCATTGTCCGTACATAATGATCGGGGAGGCAGCACAACCGAAATTCCCTGAGTGCGAGCTCGTTCGGTTAACTTTTCACGCAACCGGGAATTGGCTGCGACTCCTCCGACAACTGCAACTGACCGCACCAAAGACTGTCTCGCCCCTTGAAGCAATTTTTCACACAGCACATCCACAATGGCTTCCTGATAACTGGCTGCAAGGTCCTCGACTCCAACCTTTGTGTGTCCAGTCTTCTGGACATCCCGCAAATAATATAACAAAGAGGTTTTCAATCCACTGAAACTGAATTGTAAGTCCTGACTATGCAGATTCGGACGAGGGAACGAAACGGCTCGGGCAGATCCCTTCTGCGCCAACCGGTCAATGGCCGGGCCACCGGGGTAGGGCAGTCCCAACATTTTTGCCCCTTTGTCGAAAGCTTCTCCGGCTGCATCATCAATGGTCCATCCTATAAACTGATACGTTCCAGGTTCTGATACCAAAGCTAAGTGGGTATGCCCGCCTGAGGCAATCAGGACAAGGGCCGGGAAAGTAAATCCGGGATCCGCCAACCAGGCAGACGCCAAATGCCCTTCGAGATGGTTGACAGTGACCAGGGAAACCCCGCTGGCATAGGCCAAGGCCTTGGCAAAATTCACTCCTACAATCAGTGCCCCGACCAACCCGGGACCATTCGTCACAGCAATACCCTGCAATTGCGAAAGCGGTATTTGCGCCTGCTTCAAGGCTTCTTGAGTTAAATGTTCAAGGCGTTCCATATGACGCCGGGAAGCCAATTCTGGAACCACCCCGCCATACGAGACATGCACATCTATTTGGGAGTCCAACACATTCGCAAGGATGCCTCCGTTCCCCTCTAATACCGCCACAGCGGTTTCGTCGCAGGAGGTTTCAATTCCGAGAATTGCGCCCTGAAATGTTTGCATGGCGGGCCTAAGAAACAACAAGACCCTCAGGGACATCCCCTGAGGGTCTTGAATAGGTTGGACGTCTCATTGACGCCAATCACACACTTGCGAGAACCTCATCCTCGATAAATTTTGGAGCCTTATCCTCCATGACGACTTTGATTTTCTTGGCATCTTTGAATCGCCCTTTAATCAATTCTTCGGACAAGGGGTCACCCAGATTTCGTTGGATGGTTCTGCGGAGGGGTCGAGCACCGTATTGCGGTTCATACCCTTCATCGATGAGCCACAACTTCACTTCCTCCGAAACTTCGAGGTACACGCCACGTTCTACCAGACGGGCATTCAATTCCCCGATCAGAATATCTACGATGGTCACCAGATGCGTTTTGTCGAGTTGGTGGAACACAACCAGCTCGTCAATTCGATTTAAAAATTCGGGGCTAAAATGCTTGCGCATTTCCGCCAGCACGTCACCGCGTATCCGATCTGATCGTTCCGACTCCACGTTAGATTGGAAGCCCAGTGAGACACCCTTTTGAATCATCTTGGTTCCAATATTGGAGGTCATAACAAGAATGGTATTTTTGAAGTCCACTTTGCGGCCCAAACTATCCGTTAATACCCCGTCATCCAACACTTGAAGGAGCACATTGAAGATGTCGGGATGGGCTTTTTCAATTTCATCGAATAACACAACAGAATAGGGACGACGACGAACCTTTTCAGTCAACTGGCCGCCCTCTTCATATCCGACATACCCGGGAGGAGCTCCAAACAACCGGGAACTGGTGAATTTTTCCTGATATTCCGACATGTCCACCCGGATTAACGCATCATCGGTATTAAAGAGAAATTCGGCCAAGGCACGCGCCAGTTCCGTTTTCCCCACGCCGGTCGGACCGAGGAAAATGAATGAGCCAATGGGTTTTCTGGCATCTTTCAATCCAGCCCGAGAGCGACGAATTGACCGGCAAATAGCGGAAATCGCTTCTTCCTGTCCGACAATCCGTTTATGGAGGAAGTCTTCCATGTGAAGCAGTTTTTCCGATTCTTCTTCTTCAAGCTTGAAGAGGGGAATACCGGTAATTTTTGACACCACAAAGGCAACCTCTTCCCCAGAAATAACGGGTCGATTTTTTTCCTGCTTTTTCTTCCAATCTTTTTTGGCATCCTCCAGCAACTTCCGGAATCGTTCTTCTTCCTCCCTGAACTTCACGGCCTCTTCAAAATTCTGGAGGCCAATGGCGACTTCCTTTTCACGAGCCACCCGCTTTAATTCTTGCTCCAGGGACTTCAACTCTGGCGGGAGGGCGTAGGTCAGTAACTTGGCCCGCGAGCCGGTTTCATCGATAATATCAATAGCCTTATCGGGGAGGAACCGATCCGTAATATACCGGTCTGTTAAGCGAACAGCTTCTTCAACGGCTTCATCGGTAATCTCTACCCCATGATGTTCTTCGTACCGGTCACGCAGACCTTGGATGATACTAATCGTTTCATCGACGGAAGGCGGTTGAACATAAATGGGTTGAAACCGTCGTTTCAGGGCGCCATCTTTTTCAATATGCTTCCGGTATTCATCTAATGTGGTAGCCCCAATACATTGAATTTCACCACGCGACAAAGCTGGTTTCAGCATGTTCGCGGCATCAATAGAACCCTCGGCTGCTCCGGCGCCGACTAGAGTGTGCAACTCGTCAATAAACAATATAATGTTACCCGCTTGAGCAATTTCCTTCATGACCACCTTGAGCCGCTCTTCAAATTGGCCGCGATATTTGGTGCCTGCGACCAAAGATCCTAAGTCCAAAGCAATAACCCGTCGATTTAAGAGATTATCGGGAACGTCCATGCCAATAATTCTCTGAGCCAAGCCTTCCACGATGGCGGTCTTCCCGACACCGGATTCACCGATCAAGGCAGGGTTGTTCTTGGTCCGCCTGGATAAAATCTGGAGCACCCGTTCTATTTCATCGGCCCGTCCGATAACCGGGTCCAATGTCCCCTCTTGAGCAAGCTGAGTCAGATCCCGGCCGAATTCATCAAGAGCTGGAGTACTACTCTTTTTATCCCGTTCCCGGGTTCCGGTCTTCCGCAGAAACGTCACAGTCAATTGTCGTGCGGTCAGCAAGTTGGCCCCGAGACTCCTCAACACTTTTCCACCAATACCTTCTTCTTCTCGAAGCAGACCAAGCAGAAGGTGTTCGCTCCCGATATGATTATGACCCAGCAAACGGGCTTCTTCCACACCATATTCAATAACTTTTTTGACCCGTGGACTGAAAGGAATCTCCCCAAACGTGACGGTTGTCCCGCCTCCAGGAAGATTGCGTTCGATTTCCAGACGAATCTGTTCCGGAGAAAGCCCCATCTTTTTGATAATCATCAAGGCAATGCCATCCGATTCTCGAAGGATGGCCAGAACGAGATGTTCGGTACCTAAATAATCATTTTGATGCCGTTCGGCCTCTTCCCGAGCCAGGATGATAATTTTTCTGCCACGGTCCGTGAATCGTTCGAACATTGGTCCTCCTCTAAAGGATTACGTACTCCTACTCTCTCATACCTGATGTGACATAACCCTGAAAATTTTCGAGGAAAATTGACAATTTCAGTCTAGCCCTCAACCTACAAAACTGTCAAGCCAAACGGAGGGTACGGAAAGGCGGTCGATACAGAGAGTTGCTCATTGCACAAAAGAATACCCCACTCTCGGACTCCTCACAAGTAGGAAAAATTTTCCTGCGACCCCTATCACTTTTCCACTTGCCAGCACCGGAAGAAGAGACTACCATCAACCTTCCACACTCCTCTACCCTCCAAAGGACATGTCCTCCAACTTTTCAACCTTCGGCATCATTACCAAACCCTTCTTGCCGGATACTTCCCGTATCCTTGAGCAAGTAGAACAATGGGTCCACGAACAAGGAAAAGCCACCATTGTCGATAGCGAAAGCCCGAATGGAACTCCCAATAATACCAGTCAGACCCGACTCCGCATCAAAGCCGAAGCCGATCTGTTAATTGTCCTTGGAGGTGACGGGACTATGCTGAGTGGAGCACGATTGGTCGAACGACGAAGCCTTCCCATTCTGGGAGTGAACATGGGTGGATTAGGGTTCTTGACCGAGACGACGTTTGAAGATCTGCCGAAAGCCCTCACCAAAATCGTGGCTGGCGAATTTCAGCTCGACACCAGACTCATGCTGCACGTTGAGCTGCATCGGGAAGGAAAGATAATTGAAACCTATTCCGCATTGAATGACGTGGTCATCAGTAAAGGCCATCTGGCCCGAATGATTGCCACCAAGGTATGGGTCGATCAAGCTTTCATGACCAATTTGCGTGGTGACGGCCTCCTGGTAGCTACCCCCACCGGTTCCACAGCGTATTCGCTATCGGCCGGAGGTCCGATCTTGGATCCTCGGTTGGAAGTACTTTTGATCAATCCCATTTGTCCACACACACTTTCACATCGACCTTTTCTGGCTTCGAGCCAGGCTCCGGTTACCATTGAACTCACCAGTCCGGAAGGGGCTATGGCCACTATCGATGGACAAATAGGGACGGAGATGTCCAAAGGAGATATGGTGAAAATCCGGTCTTCACCTCACCGGACACAATTGATCCGTTTCCCGGATCGAAATTACTTTGAAGTTCTCCGATCAAAGCTGAAATGGGGAGACGGATAACCAAGAGGTCCGGTGAAAAGGCAGTCAACCTGAAGTAAGAGCAGAAGCATGTAGAGAGAGCCAGGCATGCGGATATTTCACCGTGCTAACGAATAAAACCCCAGGTAAGAAATGAGGAAAGAAGAAAGGTTCGGACCGACAAAGACTTAGGGGGCGCATTCGGGACATTGCGTCCGTTCGACGGGAGCGTGAAATTCCTCTAAGGTTAATGGAAAGAGTTGATCGCACAATTCGCAATACCGAATTTCAAAAAACGGTATTCCTTCCTGATCAATTTCACACGGCAACAAGAGTTCCGAGGGGTCAAACCCTAATGTTTTTCCCTCAGGAAATTTCACGACAGCCAAGCGTACATTAAAATGCTCAAAAACAGCTTCTTTCCCCTTATAAGCATCTTCATGTCCCATCACATAGACCGGTTGACCTTTTTGCTTGACCCGAAGGTCCTTTAGCGTGCGAGCCGTCTCGCTGGCACAAAAAAACTGAACATCAGGGGTCGCTTCCGTCATTGGGATACCGAACTCCTCACTTGCCTCTTGCTCCCAAGAGGATTCCACATTATAAGTATCAAGACAGGCTCAGCTTGTAGCATGGCCTCAAAAAGCAGGTCAAGGTGCACACAAGCCTGACAACATTGACGAAGGAGTCCCGTCTTATGGATGAAATCATTGTTTATCAGAAACCAACCTGTTCTACCTGCCGAAATGTCATCAAGCTGCTTGAGGCCAGCGGGCAACCGTTTACGGCTATCAACTATTATGAAAAACCCTTCTCCAAATCGAAGCTGAAAGGACTGCTCAAAAAGGCCGGGCTGAATGCATCAGACGTGATTCGCAAAAAGGAAGACA
Organism: Nitrospirales bacterium; assembly: GCA_031315915.1. GTDB lineage: Bacteria > Nitrospirota > Nitrospiria > Nitrospirales > UBA8639 > JACKFE01. The sequence continues at coordinate 42,145 of JALDRK010000007.1, read as the reverse complement.
TTTACAAATCTCTCAATTTGCAGCAATCACAGTTTACCGACGACGAACTGCTGGATATCATGATCAAGCAGCCGGACCTGATTCAACGCCCTTTGGTTCAGAAAGGGGAAACCGTCATCCTGGCCCGTCCCCCTGAAACAATCACCCCGTTGCTCAAGTAACGGGAGAACTCTGCAGGATCCTTATAGAAAGTGATTAAAAGGGTGGGCGGAACGATTCCTGTGGACCATTATAATATTCCGTTTTTAAATACTGATAGGCTTCGATAATCCGACGTAATTCCGGTTCTGCACTGCGGTCTCCCTGCCGGATGTCGGGATGGAGCTTTTTCGCTCGCTCCCGAAATGCCCGGGTCACATAAGGCAGGGAACTCCCAAATTCCACCCCTAAGACCTCGAAGGCCTGAGTGGAGGACTGAATTTCTCCCTTGGCCGAGGAGGGTTCCCCACCCATACCGGCCCCCCCGCTCGCCGCCTTAAAAAAATTGAATAGGTTGATCTTCCGACGGCGACGGCGGGGGCGCTGTCGAATTTCACTGTCAAACTCATCAAATCGATCTTCAATGAACTCCAGACGCGATTCTAATCGTTGCGCTGTTGATAATTCGGTAATCTCTTCAATTTCACCTTCCACCAGACATAACATGCGATCAATTTCCAACAGCCCTTGCTCCACATGCAGATAGGCATCCACCCGTTCCTGGAACATGGTTTCAAGAGCAAAATCTAAACTGGTTTCCGTCTGAAGACGCAGTTCAGCCACACGCCGGTTCATGCCTGAAACAAATTTTTTCCTATTATGGGAATTCAGAGCCATACCAACTGCCAGTATAGAGAAAATCAGGGAGCGTTGTAAGGGCAGTTCTAGTCCTGCCATACAAATCCTCTCTTCACACATATTCAGCTTCCCCTAGGGCTCTCCTTCCACATTGCCCATGCCGGACCAGCTTGCTATCCTCCCTATCGTGATTCGGGTTACATCCATCAGACAGATTGGCCAATGGATCTCTACTCCATAGGGTCGGGGATCGCTATTGCTCATCAACAGAACTATGGTATTAAGGGGGCATCAGATGAATCGTTGCGTGTCGTTATCAGGAACAATTTTGATAAGCATCTTACTCTCCGCTCCATTAGCCTGGGCAGCTAACCCGACCGGGTATGGAAGCGCGGGAGGCGAGTTCAACATTAAAATTCCGAGGGTGCCGGCTGCGCATTTGGCACAGGCGAAAGCTCTCAAAGTCCCCATTGAGCCTACGCCGGAAATTCTGGAAGAAGGCAAACAAATTTTCTTAGGACGAGGAGGCTGTATTAGTTGCCACGGAGCGGAAGGCAAAGGGGATGGGGCCGCTGCCAAAAACCTTCCCATCCAACCACGCGATTTCACCAATCCCAAATTTAATGACTACCGCACTCCCGGCGAAATGATGTGGGTATTAAAAAATGGAAGCATGGGACAATCCGGTCGGGTGCCAGGAACCGGCATGCTTCCGGTCGTCAAACCCAATGGCTTTATTTCCGAGGAAGACGGATGGAAAGTCCTGTTGTATGAACGAAGCCTAGGGGAAGTAAAGAAATAACTTTAAGAAGCCTCTCACGCGTTTTTTGAGAAATCCATTCATGGCTGCCACCACACCACACCGTCCTTCCAATCGGCTGGTTCACGAAACCAGCCCGTACCTGCTGCAGCACGCGCACAATCCCGTGGATTGGTATCCTTGGGGTGACGAAGCCTTACAACGGGCAAAACAAGACAACAAGCCCATTCTGCTTTCGGTCGGGTATTCGGCTTGTCATTGGTGCCACGTCATGGAACGTGAGTCGTTTGAAAACGACCTGATTGCCGAACTCATGAACCAATATTTCATCAATATTAAAGTCGATCGCGAAGAACGACCCGATCTGGACGAGATCTATATGCAGGCCACCACCGCCATGAACCAGGGGCATGGTGGATGGCCGATGACAGTGTTTCTCACGCCAGATCAGGAACCGATTTTTGCCGGCACATATTTTCCACCTACCGATAAATGGGGCCGACCCGGCTTCGGGTCTATTCTCAAAAACATTGGAGAGGCCTGGAAACAGGACCAGGAAAAAATCATCGGCCAAGCCAGCCGATTCACATCCCGTTTGCGCACAGCCCTCCATCAGGGTTCCCCCCTCGCAGTGGGGGAAATGGAAATTGAATCCGGCATGCAACAATTTGCGAGGGATTTTGACGCTCGATACGGGGGATTTGGTCGTGCACCGAAATTTCCTCCAGCGACCGGGCTCTCATTTCTATTACGGCAATATTGCTGGACGCACCACCCAAAAATTCTCGACATGGTCACCAAAACTCTGGACGGTATGGCCGATGGAGGGATGTATGACCACATCGGTGGCGGCTTCGCCCGCTACTCTACCGACGACCAATGGCTTGTCCCGCATTTCGAGAAGATGCTGTACGACAACGCTCTCCTGACCCGGACCTATGTGGAAGCCTATCAGGTCACCCAAAACCCTCGTTATCAGCGAGTGGCCAGGGAAACCCTTGATTATATCCTCAGAGAAATGACCAGCTCTGAAGGCGGATTTTATTCCGCCACGGACGCCGACAGCGAGGGCGTCGAAGGGAAATTTTTCGTGTGGACTCCACAAGACATTCGGGACATTCTTGAAAACACCGAGGACGCCGAACGATTTTGCGCCTATTACGACATCACGGAAGAAGGAAACTGGGAACACCACAATATCCTCCATACACCGAAATCTCTCAAGACCGTCGCCGCTGACATGGGATGTTCGCCTGAAGAATTGCAATATACCCTTGATCGCATCAAACCCCTGGTCTACCAGGCCAGGCTCAAGCGAATTCCGCCAGGGTTGGATGACAAGATTATCACGGCATGGAATGGCATGATGATCGGCACCATGGCCGAAGCCGGTCGCGTATTTCAGCACCAACCCTATCTGGATGGTGCTCTACGAGCAGCCGACTTTCTCCTCACCACATTGTCTCGTCCGGACAATCGTCTGTGGCGTACATATCGAAACGGTAAGGCACATTTAAATGCCTGCCTTGAAGACTATGCCTATGCCACCGATGCCCTTATTGATGTTTACGAAGCCACAGGACACGAACGCTACCTTTACCAAGCGATTGGATTTGCCGAACGCCTTCTTGAAGATTTTGAAGACCAAGCCCATGGTGGGTTTTTCACTACGGCCAACGATCATGAACCACTGATTATCCGGGCCAAAGAAGGTGCAGATGGTGCCACACCCAGCGGCAATGCGGTCGCCGCCATGGCCTTGTCGCGCTTAGGCTTTCATATTGATCGGGACGATTTCAAAACATCCGCCGCCAAATCGGTGCGGGCATTCGGACAACACATTCAACAGGCACCAAGAGGGTTCGCGAAAAGTTTGATGGTTGCTGATTTTCTCCTGAGGGGACCCATGGAATTAGCTCTGGTTGGGCAGCCAGGCACCCAGTCTTACGACCGTATCAGTAAGACCGTGCATAAGACATTCGTTCCCTACCGGGTTCTGGCTTATCGACAGGGTGAGGAGGCAGAAACCACACATCCTCTGGTGAAGGACAAAACTCTGATCAACGGAAAACCCGCTCTCTTTATCTGTAAAAATTTCGCTTGTCAGGCTCCGCTCACCAATCCTGACGAAGTGGCATCTGCACTGGCAGATCCACCACCGTCAGGCACAGCCTCAGCTTCAGCGAAAATCCTGGCTTTGACCACCCAAGGACTTCCGGGCCATGCCACTCCACAAGGAACAGCACAGTACGTGGCGAAAATCCTGGGAAATGGAGCACCCTCTGGCCCCTCGTCGAACGGATATACCTTCCTGGGTTCTACAGGTCTCACCACATCCAGGATTGGTTTTGGTGGGTATCGGATTGACAACGGAGTCGAAGACCATCGACAGGCACTCAGCACGGCTCTTAAGGAAGGATGCAACCTGATTGATACGTCAACCAATTATGCAGACGGAGGAAGCGAACGTCTCCTCGGGTCCGTGCTCAAGGAGTGTATTCGCCAGGGCATGATTGCACGGGAAGAAATCATAGTGGTGTCCAAAATAGGATATGTCCAAGGCCAGAATCTCAAGCGGGCCGAAGCACGCGAACAAGCGGGACGGCCCTTTCCTGAAATGGTGAAATATGGAGACGACATCTGGCATTGCCTCCATCCTGATTTTCTAGAAGAACAGTTGACCCTATCACTGGACAGACTCGGGTTACAGACTCTTGATGTCTGCCTCCTTCATAACCCAGAGTATTTTTTATCGGACGCTAAAAACCGCCAACTGGCCATAGCCCCGCAAACACTTGAAGAACTTCGACGCGAGTTTTACCGGCGCCTGCAACAGGCTTTTGTGTATTTGGAGTCACAGATCACCGCAGGACGGTTGCGTAATTATGGTGTATCCTCCAACACCTGCACCGCCAAACCCGACAATCTGGAAGGCACTTCCCTTTCACGCATGGTGGAGGCGGCTCAATCCGCCGCTCAAGAGACCGGGATGCCAAAGGACCACTTCCGCGTACTTCAGCTCCCGATGAACTTACTTGAATCCGAAGCCCTGTTCACACCCAACACCGGAAAAGATAGCGCTCAAACCGTTCTGGAATTTGCACAAGCCGCTGATATTGCCGTGCTGGTCAATCGTCCATTGAATGCCATTCCCGATAAGGGTGGAGGTATCGTACGATTGGCTGATCCGCAGGCGGAAACGCCCAATACCAATTTTGAGGCGCAATTGCCGAAAGTGGCGGCCCTCGAACAGGACTTCCAACGGGTCCTGGCTCCCAACATTCCGAAAGCCGAACAGGGAAAATCTCCTTCGGAATTGTTTAACTGGGCCACAGAGCTTGAACGGGTACGGGAATCCATTCAGAATCTAGAACATTGGGATCAAATCGAAAAGCAAATGATTGCCCCTCACCTGAACCAAGTCTTTCAGACTCTCACCCGACACTACGGCGGGAAAACAGATGAGGAGTTCGTATGGGAATCCTGGAAGAACCGGTATGTTCCTGAATTATTGAGCTTGCTGAAGGTAATGCGGATGGAAGCCGCACAAAAAAGCGCCAAAAAAATTTCCGCTCTCCGATTGCTGCTTGATCCTTTTTTACCCGAATCCAAACGGGAAGAACCTTTTTCCCGAAAGGCCTTATGGGCCCTGGCCAGCACCCCGGGCATTACCTGCGTCCTGAACGGTATCCGCCATCCATTTTATGTCAGGGATTCTTTAATCGTTCTCCAATGGGAACTCCTACCACAACCCCAGTTAATTTTTGAGACCTTTCATAAGGGCCAGTCATCTTAAATCGACATGTTCCCCCTTCCATAAGACCGCCCCAATGTATTATATTGAATTAACGATAATGATAAATATTTTCAACATCAATTAATAATTCGGTCGTCCTAGCGCAGGACATGTGACCGACAAAGGATGTTATTCATGGAAAACATAGGACAGTTGATCGGACTCGGAGTCATTGCCGGGGTATTCCCTATTTATCTGGGAATCGTCCTCGCACTGGTCATCGCCAAATCGCTTGATCGAAACCTTGAAGGGTATTTAACCGGGATCGCCACGGGGGTTCTGGTGTATCTCTTTTTTGATCTGATGCATGAGGCCGTGGAACAAACCGGAGCAAAAGATTTCCTGTCATGGGTGGCCTTCCTGGGCAGTTTAATGGTGGGTTATATCGGTCTGGTACTTATTGAACAGCGACAACAGGGACGGAACAGAACCGAACCCTCAAAACTCTTCCTACCCTATATGATTGCACTGGGGATGGGTCTTCATAATTTGGGAGAAGGGCTGGCCATTGGCGCGGCATATATGCAAGGGGCATGGGTACTGGGCGGACTGCTGATCATGGGATTCGCACTCCACAACGGAACGGAAGGATTTGCCATTATCGGATCTTCGGGTAAATCCAAACCGGGATTGAAAGATATCATTTACATGGGATTATTGGCCGGCCTTCCGACATGTCTGGGAACGGTGATTAGCGGATTTGCCGTCTCTCCATACTTTACCATCATGTTTTTCGCCTTGGCCGCTGGATCCCTGTTATATGTGATTTTGTCCCTGACAACTATTTTTTACACGGCCTCCCGACGGGTTCAATGCTCATGGGGGATCTTCACCGGTATCAGCCTGATGTTCGTCACTGCCATGATCCTTCAGATGGTCAGTGGCATACGGTCCTAATAGGCATTCAATCAATATCATGGCGATCATTTGGCAGGGTTCTAGGAGATCGAAACAGTGGGGTAATTTTTATTTGTGCTATTTTCTGGGTTTTTAGTGACGGGATTTTCACATGACTAATCGTCCCGTATCGGCAGAAAAAATACGGTGACCGTTCGAGTTCATGATTTTGTTCTTCTAGACAGACAAGATCAACCCGTTGCCAGATAAACCACATCGAATAGAGTCTCCGAAATCCGTGACGTTCTCTCAGGTTTACCCCACATAGCAACATCCGGAGTCACCTCACTAATTCGATCGAGACAACAGATTCTTAGAGCCAAAAGAATAGATTGCAAAGCATATTTCACCCAGGCTTCTATCTCTCAAAAAAAGTAAAATTCTGAAGATGAAGATGTAATATAGAGTTTTCTTGAAAGTCGATTTCCATATTCGTAAACTAGGCCATACGCATTATCCCTGCCCCACCCCCTTTTGAACTTAGAACTCATTTTTCATCAAAAAGGAGGAATTATGGCTAGTACCCGTAAACGCACAACGCACCGCAGTAGTTCCGGAAAAAAACTGTATGCCGTCAGGGATTCTAAAGGGCGATTTGTAGATATTCAAACCTACGAACGCGCCCATCGTGCAGATCTGAAAAAAACCAGCACTGCTGAAAAGCAAAGAAAGAAAAAATAGTTTAGAATAAGGAGCAGAGGGAAGTTATGGAACGATAAAAAGGCCTTACCTATTTGACAGACGCCGCCAATTAGCCCATTCCACACTCCACATTTCCGGTCCAAAGACCACTGGGGCTAATTCTTGTTCCTTGGCTGTGTGCCTCACTATCTCCCGCGAATCAAGGGATGCCGTAAACCATATGGCACCATCCCTATCCGTGCGGAAAAGAGGGATACCTTTTTCACGATACCTTTCAACCACTTCAGGGGCCGGATGTCCATATCGGTTGTGAGCCCCTACCGACACGACCAGAGAATTCGCCTTAAGCTGGTAAATCCAATTCAAATTGAGCGAACTTTTGGCGCCATGATGGGGAATTTTCACAACTTCCGCGGAGACACCATCCAGTCGCTCTGCCATTCGCTCCAAGGCTTCGACTTCCGCATCGGCAGTTAGCAAAAATGAATAAGCCCCGCACTTCAACCTGGTAATCAACGAACGATTATTCAACGATGTGCCCCCTAACACCCTTGTGGAGGTCGGAAGGGCTGAAGGAGTGTGACCGGGAGGATGCAAGACTTTCAGAGAGCATGCATCGGATTGAACCAATTCTTGGCCTTCTCCTGCAATGGATTCTTGTATCCCTTGCGCTCGGAGAGCCGATTGAAGACGTTGAAAGAACAACTCCTCTCGGTTGATTCCATTGCTCCAATAGTGTCCAACCGGGAAAGCCTGGAGTATCCAGGGTAATCCCCCCACATGGTCCCATTGCGGGTGCGTGGCAATGACATGATCCAAGCGACGAATGCCTTTGTTCCACAACAATGGTCCGATCACCGCACGTCCCATATCCAACCGTGAGTAAGCTGGGCCACCATCGATCAACACCGTTTGGCCATCCGGCAACTCGAGCAGGGTTGCATCACCCTGACCAACGTCAAGAAACGTCACTTGGACCTGACCGGGCTCCCAGTCTGAACGAGGCGACCAGGCCCACCAGGACACCAAGCTCACAAGAATCACGATTCCCCCCCAGCGCACGACGGGAAAAGGATACCAGGCATAGACTCCTACCAAGACAGCCCAAAACATCAACATCGCCCCTAGAGTCGGCGAGGCCACATGCCATGCGGCTGCGGGAATTTGAGCGATCCAGCCCACACCCAACGCCAATACATCAAATACCGACTGATTAAGGCCGGCCAAGGGAATGGTGTCCGATCCCATCATCAACCCCGCGATCCCACTGACCAGTCCTAGGGGGATGACCAAGACACCCACCAAGGGAACCACCACCAGATTGGCAGCTAATCCAAGCCACGCAATTTGATGAAAGTACAAAGCCACTAACGGCAGGGTGGCCAGACTCACCGCCAACGATAAACTCCCAGCCATCCAGGCTTTTTTCCGTAAAAAATCAACCCATGGGAGAAAAAATGTTCGGGAAGGCACTTCGGACGCCAACAGGGGTTCCTCTTCTCTCTGTTGGAACCAGAGGACCATAGCCATCGCCGCCACAGAAAGATACGAAAGCTGAAATGAAATATCATACACCGCTTCTGGATGAGGGATCAGCATCAGAAGACCGGCGACGGCCAATGCCGTGGCAATATTTCGTGTGCGGCCAAACCACACGCCCACTCCAAAAACCACAATCATGATCCAGGACCGCACCGTGGCCATTTCCGATCCGGCTAACAGGGCATAGAACGACACGATCGGCAAGGTCACCAGAACCGCACATCTTGTGGCAGTCAGTCGCAAGGAGATTCGTTCCACCCAAATGACAGGCAGGAGATGCATGCTCCCTCGAACCACAGAGAAGATCAGGAACGCCAAAAGCCCTAAGTGGGAACCCGAGATAGACAAAATATGCACCGTGCCGCTTGCCATAAATGCATCACGCACTTCAGGTTCGATAAAACTTTGTTCGCCTAAGACCATTCCCAAGAACAAGCCCAAGCCTGGGCTTGAGAGACTTGCCACCGCGGCATCATGAATGGCCTTCCGCCAATGATCCACCATCTCCCAAATCCAAGCACCGACTCTTGGGGATGGTGAAGAAACAATCTGAAGACCGCCCACGCCCCGTATGGTCGTGACGGCTTGTATGCCCTGCCTTCTGAGATATTGGCCATAATCAAAACCCCGAGGATTATGCGTGCCATATGGCTCCCGGAGCACACCTGTAAATTGCACATGATTCCCATAGGCAGGGGCTTCACCTGGATCGCGCCAGATGACACGAATTCGTCCTTGCCCTTTATGAGTCTGATCCTGAAACGTCCATGAGTCTAATCCGACAATCAACACATATCCCACAGGGGTATACCGGACTGGCGCCACGATGTCTCCTGCGATGGAAATCGGTTGTCCGTTGAGGACAGGCCCGATTTCAGAAGACATTTTCGCCAGAGAAGCTTGGTGAGCCTGCACAACTCCTACGACCAGCACGACAAAACACATCACTCCTCGAAAAATGGAAACAACCCGCCGGGATTCGAACCAAGCAAGGACTAGGACGAAGCAGAGTAGCCCGCTAAGAAGAGAAAGAGGGAAGAAGGCCGCATAAGGCCCAAGGAAGAGGCCGATCACATAGGAAAAAACGGCAGAAAGAATCACAAGAGAAAGACGACATCATTATGAAATGCAGGATTTGACCACATTGACTAAATCTTCGGCAATGGTCTTGATGACCGCCGCATTCTGCCCTTCAACCATAACCCGTAGCAAGGGCTCCGTTCCAGAATATCGGACGAGGATCCGACCCGTGCCATTCAATTGCCGTTCTTTTTCTTGAATGGCCTCTTGAAGAGCCGGAAGAGTTTGCAAATCCGGCTTATGAGGAACTTTCACGCCCAAGAGGACCTGAGGGACCGCTTTCATACAGTTGGCCAATTCAGACAACGGTTTACCGGACCGCTTCATCAGCTTTAACATCTGCAATCCGGAAATCAGACCATCTCCGCTGGTATGGTAATCCAGAAATATCATATGCCCGGATTGTTCCCCGCCTAAATTGTAATCTTCTGTCACCATCTTCTCGAGTATGTAGCGATCCCCGACCGGCGTCCGAACCAAGGCAATCCCCGCTTCTTTCATCGCCAATTCGAACCCGAAATTACTCATAACCGTGCCCACAACCGTATCTTTTCTCAACCGCCCCTGCCGTTTCAGATCCAGGGCAAATGCCGCCATGGCGTGATCCCCGTCAATGACCGTACCCTGTTCGCACACGAACATGGCACGATCCGCATCGCCGTCCAACGCGATACCAATATCCGCCTTTCGGTCACGGACCATTTGCTGCAGACGTTCCGGATGGACCGCCCCGCATCCATCATTAATATTGAGCCCATCGGGATCGGTACCCATCACCCACACTTTCGCGCCCAACTCCCTGATGACCTTGGGACACACATGATAGGCCGCGCCATTCGCACAATCTAGGACGATTCGGAGGCCTTGAAAATCCATCTCTCTCGGAAGAGAGCGTTTTACATATTCAATATACCGGCCCGCAGCATCGTCAATGCGAAAGGCTTTGCCTATCGCCTCAGCAGTTGGCCTGATATGTTCGATTTCATTAGAGAGAATCAGATCTTCAATGCGATGTTCCGCCTCATCGGGTAATTTCATGCCCTCATGGGAAAAAAATTTAATGCCATTATCCTGATAGGGATTATGGGAGGCGGAAATCATCACACCTGCATCGGCCCGAAGACTGCGGGTGAGGAAGGCAATAGCCGGTGTTGGCAGTGGCCCCACCAGTAATACATCGACTCCCATGGAACATAAGCCGGAGGTTAAGGCCGATTCCAGCATATAACCGGAAATTCGAGTATCCTTCCCAATGACAATTTGGTGACGCCCCTCCCGGTTGCGAAATACATGGCCGGCCGCCCGCCCCAGCTTCATTGCCATTTCACTTGTCATGGGATCCAGATTGGCGACCCCACGCACTCCATCCGTTCCAAACAGCTTTCCCATATGTCGTCCTTTACGAGAGACCTATTCTATCTCTACTATTCGTGTGATTTTCGCAAAGCTTGAGCTACTTTCACCACATCGCTCACGGCCTTCACATCATGCACGCGAACCAAGTGGACTCCCTGCCAGACGGCAGTGGCAATCACCGCTGCATGCCCCATCTCTCGTTCTCCGACCGGCCGACCGGTCAATTCCCCTAAAAAGGCTTTCCGCGAAGCGCCGATGAGCACGGGAAACCCCAGTTCTTGAATTTGTGATATATTCGCCAGTAGTTTGAGATTATGATCTCTGGTTTTTCCAAATCCGATTCCGGGATCCACAATGATCCGATCAGAGGAAATGCCGACTTGTTCAGCAACTGTCGCCCGATCCCGTAAAAACCCTCGAACTTCCCGAACCACATCCCTATAAAAAGGTTTGTCCTGCATGGTGATGCTATGCCCTTTCCGATGCATTAAAATTACTCCGGCATCGGTTTCTCGAACCGTACGGACCATTTCCGGATCATCCTGCAAGGCACTGACGTCATTGACAATCGACGCCCCCAAATCCAAGGCAATCCTGGCAACTGAAGACTTCCTGGTATCGATGGAAAGCGGAACTTTCGCTTGGCGGCCTAACACCTCAAAAATCGGCCGAATTCGTGATATTTCTTCCGCCTCATCCATATACAGGGTGCCAGGCCTGGTCGATTCCCCGCCAACATCGATCATGTCAGCTCCATCATCCAGCATCTGTTCGGCATGATGAAGGGCTTGAGAAAGCGTCAGGAATTGCCCCCCATCCGAAAAGGAGTCTGGTGTAACATTTAAAACCCCCATCACCAAACACCGACCACCAAGAGCAATAGCGTGTCCCCGACAATGAAGTGCATGAATGGGAGCAATGGAATGGTCCATTCCAGTGTGTACTATCATGATGTTGGAAATGGGCTGGAAGGATTCACAGGTGCCATCATCGGATAATCGCCGCTCAGTTGGATGGACACTCTAAGCAGCAATGTGGTGGTTCCGTTGGAGGGAGCGAAGGAAAGTCGCGGCAGACCCCTGAATTGCTACTTACACCGCGGCCGCCTGTTCCAAAGAAGAAGAGCGCTGTACAATCTGCTCTACTTCGATAGAATCCAATACTTCTTTTTCCAGCAAGGCTTCGGCCAAAGCACGGAGGGTATGGATATGCTCTGTGAGCATACGCGTGGTCCGTTCATAGGCTTCCACGATCAGACGCTTGACTTCCTTATCGATTTCCAACGCTACCTGCTCACTGAAGTCTCGGCGAGAAGCGATTTCCCGACCCAGGAAGATTTCTTCATCCTTTTTCCCGAAAGTCAACGGACCGAGTTTATCGCTCATTCCCCATTCACAGACCATTTTTCTGGCTAAATCTGTAGCCCGTTCAATATCATTTCCGGCTCCGGTCGTCACACATTTAAAAATCAGTTCCTCAGCAACACGGCCTCCGAGGAGAATTGACAGAGTATTGTAAAGAAAGTCTTTAGAATAACTATGCCGGTCGTCGAGAGGCAGTTGCATGGTCATTCCCATGGCCCGTCCACGCGGAATGATTGTCACCTTATGAACCGGATCCGTTCCGGGGAGCAACTTCGCCATCAGGGCATGACCGGCTTCATGGAACGCCGTGGTCCGCTTTTCCTCTTCGCTGAGTACCATACTCTTTCGCTCCACCCCCATCAACACCTTGTCCTTGGCATTTTCAAAATCGATGAGCGCCACAGCTTTTTTATCGAGTCGAGCCGCCCATAAGGCCGCTTCGTTAACCAGATTTTCCAAGTCGGCACCCGAAAAACCCGGGGTTCCCCTGGCAATCTGCTCAAGATCCACATCGGAAGAAATCGGAACTTTTTTCGTATGCACTTTGAGGATATCGGCACGGCCACGAACATCAGGTCGATTCACCACAACCTGCCTGTCAAACCGACCAGGGCGAAGCAATGCCGGGTCCAGGACATCAGGCCTATTGGTGGCGGCAATGAGAATGACACCTTCTGTGGTATCAAATCCATCCATCTCCACCAACAATTGATTCAGGGTTTGTTCCCGCTCATCGTGACCACCGCCTAACCCTGCCCCACGCAAGCGGCCTACAGCATCGATTTCATCGATAAAAATGATACAGGGAGCATGTTTTTTCCCTTGTTCAAATAGGTCCCTAACCCTTGAAGCCCCGACTCCTACAAACATTTCCACGAAATCCGAACCACTGATACTGAAAAAAGGGACTCCGGCCTCCCCGGCAATAGCCTTGGCCAAAAGTGTTTTTCCGGTTCCCGGCGGTCCTACAATAAGAACTCCCTTAGGAATACGACCACCCAATTTTTGAAATTTCTGAGGATCTTTTAAAAATTCAATAATTTCAACAACTTCTTCTTTGGCTTCGTCCACACCAGCCACATCGGCAAACGTCACCTTTTTCTTATCCTCCGTTAATAGCCTAGCCCGACTTTTGCCAAATGATAGCGCACGATTACCACCCATTTGCATCTGTCTCATGAGGAAAAACCACAGTCCCAGGAATAAAATAAACGGACCCCAGGAGAGCAGGAACGTAATATACCAAGGGTTATCTTCCGGGGGTTTGGCTTCAATTTGAACCCCTTTTTCCCTTAAAACGTTGACCAAATCGGGATATTCCACCGAATACGTTTGTATTCGGTTGCCATCTCTCAAAATCGCACTAATATTGTTATGTTTGATAATGACTTTTTCTACGTCCCCTTTTTCAAGGTGAGCCATAAACTCGCTGAAAATAACGGGATCTTCCTGATGCTGAGCGGGCACGGTAAACAGATTGAACAACAAAATCATGAACAAACTGACAAATACCCAGAAAAGTAGATTTTTTACACGAGAATTCATTTTCAGGGTGACCCCCTTAACAATTCAATCACTCGCTTACGATAAAACAATTATAAGGGTAAACAACCAATTCTATCATGCACTTTTTGGAACTGACAACCGGAAATGACATTATACTCGTTCTTTCACCGGAGCCTCATCGATTCGGGCTAAATAGGGTAAATTCCGGTAGGTTTGCCGATAGTCCAATCCATATCCCACCACATAAGTTGAGGGCACCTCAAAACCGACATACCGCAGGGGAACTCGAACCTGACGATTACCGGGTTTACTCAACAACGTACAAATTTCCACAGAAGCCGGTTTTTTTTTGTGTAACTTTTCTACCAAAAACTTGGCCGTTTTTCCGGAATCAACGATTTCTTCAACCAGCAGAACGTGTCGCTGAGTAATCTTCTCAGTCAAGTCCGACCAAACTTTGGCCGTTTGTCCTGGCAGATCTTTCAGGGGGCGAGTCTTGGCTATCAGAAAATCAATGTGCAATGGCAAACGAATGGCCCTCACGAGGTCCGCGTAAAACACATAGGCCCCCTTCAACACCCCAACCACAACCAGATCCTTACCTTGATAATCCTGAGAAATCTGTTTTCCCAACTCTTTAATGCGAGTCCGCAGCACTTCCTGCGTCACTAATGGTTTCACGAAAATTTGGTCCATGGCACCCTTAAATGTAGCGTGAATATTACGTTCTGTATATATGCGCGAAGACAAGTGATCTGGTGCGGGCCGTGGCCTCAAACCGTTCATCGACCCTTAAGGTCCCCACACACATGATGCCTTCAGGAGCCACCAAAAGAGGAACCATCGAACGTTTCGAACGGGGCAATTTCATATCGGTAAAAAAGTCTTGTAACTTTTTCCGTTTTCCGCCCAACCCTTTTGGATAGAACACATCCCCGTCCAGCCAGCTCCTAACCGTCAGAGGAGAGGAAAACGTCTCACGGTCAAAACGGGCTTCAAACAATTCGGTAGGAGAAGAATTTCCAGGACGCGAAGATTCTGAGAGCCGAATCTGCTGCCCTGTGAATGGCCATACCATCACTCCGGGAATAGGCAGGATGACATTTGCGCAAGTCTGTTCACCGACAGATAGAGCGGTATCCTGACCGCCAGACCGGACAATTAGCCTGTTCTCATCCTGACTAACATGCACTCCCTGGCATTCAATGACCCACCCCGCCTTCCCAGAAAGAACCTGGTCCAAAATACGTTGGATCATATCGAACCGTGGCCAATGCGCCGAATCCATCACCTGTTGCACACACAAACGCATGACCCGTCGTTGGATAGGGAGATTCAAGTTCAGCAACGCCTCACGCCTCACCTGGACCTTTCTTTCCTTCACAAAGCAGCACTGCTCAAATGCTTGCCGGGCCAGATTTTCCAGATATACATGATCATCCCGAAGGATATGGGCTTGCCTGGCCATCACTTTAATAATACCGGGAGAATATTTCTGTAACAGGGGAATGAATTCCTGCCGAATACGATTTCGAAGGTACAGGGGTTGCGCGTTTGTTGAATCGGTCCGAAAAGGGATGTGCTTACAATGAAGGTACTCGAGCACTTCAGCCTTGGTCCGGTCAAGGATGGGCCGGACGATCCTCTCCCCTCTCTTGGGAGACATACCGCCAAGTCCCCCGGTTCCAGCACCACGCAGCATCCACATCAACACCGTTTCGGCTTGATCATCGGCCTGGTGACCCAAGGCAATTTTATTGGCCCCCAGATCCGAGGCGATATCATTCAATACCTGATACCGGATGTTTCGGGCATATTCTTGAAGGGAGTGCTTGGCAGTGTGGATGTCTCTTTTTTCTATCTTCACGGACTGCACCGTCGTCTTCAATCGCCAGGCTTTCCCCAGATCACGGACAAAGGCCATATCAGCCGCACTTTCTTCACCTCGCAACCCGTGATCCATATGGGCAATTGATATCTCCCAATTCCATTTGGAGCGCAATGCGATCAAACAAGCCAGTACCGCGACCGAATCGGACCCACCCGAGACCCCGACTAGGACACGATCATCAGGCATAAGGAGCGCCCGTTCTCTAATAAAGCATTCGACTTTTCGTTCAAAGGGGTGAGTCTTCATCACTGACGCCGCCAATCAAGAGTTGGGATGTGAGAATTCATTCAACCGGATAGGGTGAGAGGGATTCATTTTGGGCCAGGAGTCTCCGCGCGCACTCCCCGTCCCTGTTCATTTGCTCCAGTAAGTCTTCGACATTGGAAAAGGCCTGGTCCCCACGAACCATTCCCACAAATTCCACGTGCAATTCTTGGCCATAGAGCTGAAGATTCTGATCAAAAATATGCACCTCTAATAATCGTTCCCCTTCACGAAATGTGGGACGTGTCCCAATATAACTCACCGACGGCCTGGGGTCTCCACCAATCCAAGCCATCGTGGCATAAATCCCATCGACTGGAAAAACTCTGTGAGGGGACAGTCGGATATTGGCCGTAGGCCATCCCATGTGCGTGCCACGCCGCTCTCCGGAAATCACCCGTCCCCCTAAGCGGTAGAACCGCCCCAGACATTGGGCGGCTTCTTGAACATCGCCTCGCGCCAAACAGTTACGGATTCTAGTGGAACTGACAATTTCTTGCCCCACAACCACCGGAGGAATCGGGTCAACAGTAAATTGAGCTTTTTTGCCAAGGACGGTTAAGTCCTGAATAGACCCACTTCGTCCCTTGCCAAAAACAAAATTCTCTCCCACAATTAATTTTCTGATTCCTAGGCCTTGATATAACACCGTCTCGACAAATTGCGAAGGCAACAAGGCGGCAAGTTCCGGCGTAAAAGGCAGAATGACCAGCTCGGCAATACCCAGACGTTCGAAAAACGCGTGTTTGTCCTCCAATTCTGAAAGAAACTTATGGGAAGAACCGGGTCGAAGCACTTGAACCGGATGAGGATCGAAGGTCAGCACTGTCGGGACTCCGTGTATCTTTCGGGCACGGTCCGTCACAGCCCGCAATAAAGCCTGATGACCGAGATGCTGCCCGTCAAAATTTCCGATGGTGAGAACAGGAGAGCCCGGAATTGGGGAAGCAGGGAGACCTTTGGAAATATTCATACGTCATGGCCGGTTAAAATACGAGCGGCGTCTTTGGCAAAATACGTCAAAATCACATCAGCCCCTGCCCGCTTGATGGACAGTAAACTTTCCATCATCAAGGGCGTTTCGCTCATCCAACCCAACTGGGCTGCGGCTTTGATCATGCTGTATTCTCCGCTGACCTGGTAGGCGGCCAGTGGGACATCCACATGTTCACGAACGAGCCGAATGATATCCAAATAGAACATAGCCGGTTTGACCATCACCATATCAGCTCCTTCTTGGACATCCAGGTCGACTTCCTGCAGCGCCTCGCGGGCATTGGCCGGATCCATTTGATAAGATCGGCGATCCCCAAATGAAGGACTGGAAAAAGCTGCATCTCGAAACGGTGCATAGAGCGTTGAGGCATATTTGGCCGAATAGGCAAGTATCGGTAACTCTGAGTATCCCCGAGCATCTAATGCTTGGCGAATAGCTCCCACCCGACCATCCATCATATCCGACGGAGCCACCATATCGACCCCGGCTTCGGCGTGGCTGATGGCCATGGCCTGGAGGCATTCCAACGTTTCATCATTCAGTATTCGGCCATTGCCGACCACGCCGCAGTGTCCATGCGAGGTATACTCATCAATGCACACATCGGTTAACACCATAAGATCCGGCAATTGAGCCTTCAGAGTCCGAACAGCCTGTTGGACGACTCCCTGCGCATCACAGGCCGACGACCCGCGTTCATCTTTCTGTTCGGGGATTCCAAAAAGAATGACGGCCGGAATCCCCAGTTCCCACGCCTCACGAGCTTCCCCAACCACCCGATCCACTGACCATCGAAACTGACCGGGCATGGAAACAATCCTCTCCTTTTGTCGCGCCCATAAGTCACAAAGAGGGGATAAATCAAATCGGCCGGCGCCAACGAAGTTTCCCGCACCATATGTCTCAGCGAAGCATGTTGTCGTAAGCGACGGAGTCGATGAGTCGGGAAGGCCATGCACTTATTTCCGGGGAAGGTTGGTTAAAAAGACCACAAGATCACGGACCGAAATCATCCCGACCAATTCACCGGTTTTGGTGATGCCCAAATGGCGGATATGATTTTTGGCCATGAGATCATTCGCGTCCAGCAACGTTCGATCTCCTTCAATGGTTACAATAGGCGCACTCATGATTTTTTCAACGGTCGTATGCTCGGGATCCGCTCCGGCAGCCACAATCCGCCGGACCAAGTCCGTGTCGGTCAAGATTCCAATGATGGCACCCGCACTCGTCACAAATACACTTCCAATGCCATTGTCCCGCATCATTTGGGCCGCCGCGCGGGCCGACGCATCACGATCAACTTTAATGATTTTTTCGACGGGAACCATGAAGGATTTCACAGGAACCATGGCTGTACTCCTTTACCAAAACGGTTAACAATAAAATTCCGCTACCTCGCGACATACTGACAAGATCTGTTTCGAGTCGTTGGACTACCTCGGAAATTTAGGCTGCATGAGGGCGTGTGCCATCGGCATGCGCGACAATAGCCTGCACCAATGACGCAACGGTATTTTCAGAAGCAATAATGTCAACGGTTAACCCTTCCTCCTCTACCGTCTGAGCAGTTATAGGGCCGATACAGGACACGATGGTATCTTCCACCAATGAAGCCAATTCCTGCCGATTAGGAAACAAGTTACAAAAATTTCGAACCGTGGAAGAACTCGTAAAGGTCAAATACTGAATCTCTCTGTGTGCCAAACGTTGGCGAATCCTATCCACATCCAAGACAGAAGGCAGAGCTTGGTAGGTCGTCACGACATCCACCTCAGCTCCCATGGTTTGTAATTGTTCGGGAAGAATTTCCCGTGCCACTTTCGCACGGGGGATAAGAATCCGTTTTCCAGAAATGCCCAGGTCACCCAGTGCGCTCAGAATTCCCTCTGCTTGAAAGTCCTTGGGAACCATATCCGCCGTCAATCCCCATTTTGCGAGTTCTTCTTTGGTTTTGGGTCCGATACAACAAATACGTATCCCTCCAAAGCTTCTGGCATCTTTCTGGCTTTCTTGTAAACGAGTCATAAATGACTGTACGCCATTGACGCTGGTAAAGATCACCCAGTGATAGGTGGACAATTGGTGAATCGCCCTATCCACCGCTTCCCAACTGTCAGGAGGACAAATTTCCAATGTCGGACATTCCACCGGCTCCGCGCCCAACCCGGCCAACAAGTTTGACATGATCGGAGCCTGGACACGAGGACGTGTCACCAACACGGCTTTTCCGAACAAGGGCCGGGATTCGCACCAATTCAGTCGATCCCGTAAACGCACGACTTCACCAACCACAATCACTGTCGGAGGAGTAATCCCCGCGGCTACTGCTTTTGCCACAATGTCATGCAACGTACCGACCACCGTTCGTTGCCTTGCATAGGTTCCCCACTGAATCAAGGCGATGGGGGTTGAAGGTTGTTTGCCCTCTTTGATCAATCGCTCGATAATTTGCGGTAGATTTTTCATTCCCATCAGAAATACCAATGTGCCTTCCGCAGACGCAAAACGAGGCCATTCCATCGCACTCACGGGTTTCTCGGGATCCTCATGGCCAGTGATAAACGCCACCGTCGATGCCAATGTCCGATGAGTCACCGGAATCCCCGCATAGGCGGGAACTGCCACGGCAGCCGTTACACCCGGCACAACCTCGAAGGGAATGCCGGCTTGGGCGACCCATTCAGCCTCCTCTCCTCCTCGTCCAAACACAAACGGATCACCGCCTTTCAAGCGAACGACTCGTTTCCCCTCACGAGCTTTAGTGATAAGCAACGCATTGATCTCCGCTTGATCTTGATATGCTTTTCGCCCTTTTCGTCCGACATAAATTCGTTCGGCACCCTGTGGAGCATGCTTCAGGAGTTCGGGATTAGCCAAGTGGTCATACAGGATCACATCAGCCTGCTCCAGGCATTCTTTCCCTCGAAGGGTCAAGAGCTTGACGTCTCCCGGACCGGCTCCGACCAGAAATACATACCCATGTGGACTGTCGACGTCTATCATGCTGTTCCGTAAATTTCCTGGAGAATGGGCGCGGCTCCCTCGTCCAATAATTGTTCGGCCAAACGAACCCCCAAGGATTCTGCATCCTTCTCGGCCCCGGATTGGCATCGACGGACATACCGCTTGCCATCAAGACTGACGACAAGCCCCTCTAGAGTCACCGTGTCCCCACAAAGGGTCGCATGTCCTGCAATGGGAACCTGGCATCCTCCCTCCAGTCTGCTCAGAAAAGCCCGTTCGGCATCCACTGCCCTGCGAGTGGGCAAATGCTCAAAGCGGGCAACGAGTTCTCTCACAAACATGTCGTCCGCTCTACCCTCAAGCCCCAGCGCACCCTGTCCAATTGCAGGCAGACAGATATCCACTCCTAAATATTCCGTAACATGACGGTCCCATCCCAACCGTTTCAACCCGGCCCCTGCTAAAAGAATCGCATCAAATCGACCTTCCTGAAGCTTACGGAGACGAGTGTCCAAATTGCCGCGTAGCACCTCAATGCGAAGGTCGTGTCGATAATGCAAAAGCTGCGATTGCCGACGCAGGCTACTGGTTCCGATTTTCGCACCACGAGGCAATTGCTGTAGGGTCACCCCTTCATGGCCCAGAAAGGCGTCACGAGGATCTTCCCGCTCCGGCACACAAATGATGGTCAACCCGTCCGGCAACATTGACGGCACATCCTTCATACTATGAACCGCCAAATCAATGGATCCATTAAGAAGAGCTTCTTCTATTTCTTTGACAAACAGGCCCTTCCCTCCGATCTTCGCCAGAGGAACGTCCTGAATTTTATCCCCACTGGTTTGAATCCGCTGTAAGGTTACCTGCAGATTCTGGTCAACGCCGAGTATTTGACTTTTCACCCATTCTGCTTGCCATAACGCCAACTGGCTTCCTCGAGTACCGATCACCAATTGTGATCGTGGTCCTGTTGTTGTTTTCACGTGCTTTCTGTACTCCATCGACCCCGGCTGAAGGGGACAAACAAGTCTCTCAGGAATCGGAACGCTGAGCGTTCTCCTCCTCATGTCATGGAAAGTCCGATCCCGCGCGCCTCCCTCACCGGACCAACTATAGGCATTTAAGGAGTTTCCTCCGACACTTCCTCGACCTCGATGATGTCAATTTCCGTTTCTTCTGACTCCTCGTTACCCACAACCTGAATATCCTGCTCTTTGAGTTCAAAAAACCTTCTGGCGGCTTCAATGAAGGCAAATCCATTCTGCGATTGAGCTTCGGTTTTAAGAGTCACCAACGGCCCATGCAGGAGTTTGTTCACAATGGAAGACGCGAGTCCCTCGATCACCATCCGGTCTTTTAGCGAAATCTCACCCAGTCGATTAAACACTTTTTCCAATTCGAGATGTTTGATATCTTCCGCTTTTTTTCTTAACGCCACAATCGTTGGGGTCGCCTCCAAACCACGAACCCAGGAGAGTATGCCATTGACTTCCTGTTGGACATATTTTTCGGCCTTTTCCGCTTCCCGCAGACGTTCTTCCTGATTTTGCCCGACATGGGCCTTGAGATCGTCGATGTCGAACAGAAACGCATTATCCACATCCTTCACGCCAGGATCGATATTCCTCGGAACCGTAATATCAATTAAAAAGATGGGACGGTTCATCCGTTGATGTATGGCCGATTCGATATCTTCTTTGGCGATCACATAATGCGGTGCCCCGGTTGCACAAATGATGATATCAGCTCTGGGCAACACACTATTCAACTCTTCATAAGGCACCGCATGACCTTGAAACCGATCGGCCAAATCCAAGGCCCGATGATGATTCCTGGTCGTCAGCAACACCTCTTTCACACCTTGACTCACCAAATGTCGAGCGGCCAGCTTCCCCATCTCTCCCGCTCCCACCAACAACACGACACGTTGTTTTAAATTAGAAAATACTTTTTTGGCTAATTCGACAGCCGCATAACTGACGGAAACGGCATATTCCCCGATTCGGGTGTTGGTGCGTACGCTTTTTCCAACTGATATGGCCTTTTTGACGAGTTTATTCAAAATGACGCCTGAAGACTGATGAGTCAGGGCCATGTCATAGGCTTCCTTCACCTGCCCGAGGATCTGCGGTTCTCCCACCACCATAGAATCCAAACTTGCGGAAACTCTAAACAGATGTCCAATCGCCTCGTCATCGCTGTAACGATAAAGATGGGGTAACAGTTCATCGGACGACAGAGAAAAATGTGTGGAGACCAGAAAATCTTCCAGCTTTCGAAAGCCCCACTCAGCCCGCTCCACCACCGCATAGACTTCAACCCGATTACAAGTTCCCAGAAACATGGCTTCCTGAATGCCCGGATAGGCTATCAACCGGCTCAGGGCCTCGCCCATTCGACTTTCGGGAATCGCCAGTAATTCCCGAAGTTCCACGGGAGCTGAACGATGATTCAATCCTAAAACAATAATGTTCATAACAAGGACATGGGTTGATGACTTTTCATAAGAATCCCAACAAAGGTCAGGATAACCCCTGCGAAGCCTACGATGGTCAGGTAAGCCGCCTTTTTCGCTCGCCAGCCCGCGGTGACTCTTCCCAGTAAGACCGCTAAATAAAACACCCAGGTCACCATGGCCCAAATTTGCTCAGGGTTCCAACTCAAATATGACCCCTTCGTCAATTGCGCAGAAACCGCCCCGGCTAAAATGCCTAGAGTCAGCAGAGGAAACCCCAACAATATCGACCGCTGGTTTAAGGAATCCAAAAAGTCCAACGGTGGTAACTTAAAGTACAACACATTAAATTGCTTGGACTTTAACAAGCGTTCCTGCAGCACGTACATCACGCCCGCCACAAATGCCACGGCAAAACCTATGGTGCCGAGCATACTTAATGTCACATGAACCCACACGCTTTGAAAAACCGGCGGGAGCGAACCGGACTTCACCGGAGCCAACGTGGCAGAAACCAGCGACAAGAGCGCCAATGGCAAAATGAAGGCACCGAGTACTTGCAGCCCTCGTGTCAATCCGACAATGACCAGGACGAACACCAATCCCCAGGCAAAAAACGACATGGCCTCTTTAAAGGTCATCAGTGGGACTTGTCCCGTGGCCATCATGGTTCCCACGAGGCTGGCCGTGTGGCAGAGAAACCCGAGTCCCGTTACGGAAAAGGAAAACTTGGAAATAAATTCCGACCGATGAACCAAATAGGTAAGAGCCAGAATGGTCCCACCGAAATACAGACCCATCGTCGAATAAATGAAATTTTCAGACATGATCACAAACTTCAGAGCATATATACATTACCCCAGGCTCGAGTATAGAACCGTCACAACATAAGGTCAAGAAAATCAACAACTTATCAATTCAACAGACAGAATACATCTGAAATTTTTAGGGGCCAATATCAGGCTATCCCTGCGGTGGTTCCCCCGCACACATTAATGGCCTGTCCCGTGATCGCGCCGGCCCCATGGCTGCACAGGAACACAGCCAAACTGGCAATCTCATTGGCTTCTGCCATTCGTTTCATGGGAATGCCTTGAATAGCCTGCTCTCGAAAGGTCTCTGGCGCCAGGCCTAAGAATGCGGCTGTTTCTTGAATACCTAGTCGGGCCATGGCCGTATCCACCCAGGTGGGACATATGGCATTCACAGTCACACCCTGGTCGGCCACTTCCAATGCCAAGGATTTCGTAAAACCCAGCAATCCATGCTTCGCTGTGCAATAGGCCACATAGCCCGCAACTCCGAACCGTCCGAGGACCGATGAAATATTTACAATTCGACCAAAATTCCGTTGAATCATATGGGAAATCACCATTTTTGAACACAAATAGGTCCCGGTTAAATTCACTTCGATTATATCTCTCCACTTGGAATCATCAGGATCATCAATGGGAGTCCTCCCAGACATTCCGGCATTGTTGACTAAAATATCGAGGCGGCCATAGGAACCGATGACCTGTTGCACCAGTCCCTCCACCTGTGCCTTTTGTGTCACGTCACAGGGAATGGCCGTCACCTCGGCCCCCAAAGCAGACAATTCCCTGGACGCGGTTTCAAGAATTCCCCGTCTCCTTCCACAGATGATCACCCGTTTTTTTTTCGCGGCAAAGGCCTGTGCGACCGCCAGACCGATTCCCTCTCCCCCTCCCGTCACCAAAACAACTTGTCTGTCGTACTCCTGAATATCAGTCATAATAGGATTTCTAACCTCATATCGATCTGTCCGATTGTTACCATTGGGCTACCATAAGTTTAATCCTATAAGAAATAAGAAGAGCATCGCCGGACTCAATAAGGCATGAAAATTCTAGACAATCTCTTGAACACCCAGTAGGATCCTCAGGCCAAAATTAAGGAAAGTGGAGACACTCTATGGATGGAATATTGTATGTGGTGAGTACGCCGATTGGGAATTTGGAAGATATGACATTTCGGGCCATCCGAATCCTCAAAGAATCATCCGTAATAGCCGCAGAGGATACCCGTCACACCCAAAAACTGTGCAATTATTATCAGATTGGCACCCCGTTAACCAGCTATCATGACTTCAACAAGGAAGAAAAAACTCCGGTTTTGTTACACCGACTACATGAGGGATTGCCCGTATCTCTCGTGTGTGATGCAGGCACCCCTATGATTTCGGATCCGGGATTTTATTTGGTGCGTCGGGCCATTGAAGAAAAAATTTCCATCGTTCCCATCCCGGGCCCTTCCTCCGTTTTGACGGCGTTATGTGCGTCGGGATTACCGACTGATCAATTCCGATTTGAAGGGTTTGTGCCTAAAAAACCAGGGGCCAGAGAAAAACTTTTTCAACACGTTAAGGAACAATCTGGAACCCTCATCTTCTTCGATACGCAACATCGTGTGCTGAAAACATTGTCCCACCTCCTGGAAATCGTGGGAAATCGCCAGATTGTCGTGGCCAGAGAGTTAACTAAACTTAATGAAGAGTTTCTTCGCGGCACGGTCGAGGAGGTCACCCAACAGCTCCATCAAAAACCCATCAAAGGAGAAATTACCCTTCTCGTTCAAGGTATGTCAGCCAGAAAACGGAATCAGAAAAACAGCTCTCCACTTTCCTAACAGCTAAACAGTCTCCTTTTGAATGACAATTCGAAAATATCCATCAAGCAAGTCTTGACTTTTAATTTGATGCCCTTCATTTCTGATGCTTTGAGGAACATTCTTGATCGGATCTCCATCATCCAATAACACACTCAATAATTCCCCAGGATCCAGCGATTCCAACTTTAACTTCGTTTTCACAAAATTGTAGGGACAAATAACCCCACGAAGATCTAACTCCTCCATTATCAAATTTTCCCTCCGCCTTGAACACACATCCCAAATTCGCGTTGATAAATCAGTGTTCCTGAAGGATCGAGTCAAATGTGCCTATAACAAAAGAGCGTGTCGGCTTTTGCCGACACGCTCTTTTTCAACCACTACTGTACTGTTCCGAGAAGACTATTGGGTCGTTCCCTTGTTGAAATTCTTCCGATCATCCCCATAATCAGTCGCAATGGTCTTATCTGTACGACCATTGACCGTATCAGGTTGTGGGGCACATTGCCAGCAGGGGGCGGCACCGGTCATCATCCCAACTTCGCTGTGGATGCCGGTTTCCACGACTCCGGGTTGCACCGACCCTACAGGAACACCCGTAAGACCTTCATGATTAATTGTTAAACCTCTATAGTGGGCAGGATCTGGTCGTTGCCCGAGCCCGCCACCAAACCCAGTATTGTCGGCCCCGCCTAACAACTGACTACCTCTTAAGGTGTAGACTTCACGAACCATCTTTTGTCCGGTCCCAAATGGTTGATCTGCCGTGGTTTTTTCTCTGGCAGAGACGGCCACATAGTCTCCCTTCGTGACCGCTTTCAGACTGGCAATGTTGGTTTCATCATCAATGTGGAGGGTCATGATATTTAACGCCCCTCGCAACGTTTGACGCTCATCATGGGAACTTCCTCCCATGTCCAAATACAATTTTTTGCCAGCCAGATCAATACCTATTACCTCGCCCTGGACTGTCTCTGGAGCGGATAGATACCGTAACATATCATCCTGGTCCATAACTCTGGCCCTGGTTCCAGAGCCTTGAGATTCTCCGACGCCCGTACCAAACCCGGAATGGGCTGGTACTCGCTCCTGTGCAACCGCCACTGTCACTGAGCTTGCAAGAATAATTGCTGCTCCAAAATACCCTACCTTCCGCATGTGGCTCCTCCTTGGAAGTGTGAGTGAATAATCAAAAAAGCGAACAAATTAAGGTTTCTTTTTTATCTCATGATTGGGGTTCACACTATAGTCAAGAGTGCATTCCCTGTCAAGTGAAATTTCGCCTTTACCCTCTCATAAATATTAAGTATGTTTACTAGATGTTTAGACTAAATTATAAATTGAAAGACAAATGAGAAAATATTCATTTGTGCCCTGTGCTATGGTGCCCGGAGGGAGGGTCGAACTCCCACTCTCGTGAAAGAACCGGATTTTGAGTCCGGCGCGTCTGCCAGTTCCGCCATCCGGGCGATAGACTTTTGTGAAGCGATTATCTACCACGAAGCGGAGGCAAGGTCAAACAACCAGGTGAACCTGCTACATGCAGGATAGAATTTAATCCGTCTCTTGTTAGCGAACCATCCATCTGGCTTTTATCCAACTACCCCAAGCGAAAACTTGTCCCCCCATTGGAGGAACAATTTTTCTCGTAAGGCATGATGTTCAGGTTCAAGTAGTTCCGGGTCTCTATCCAATAAATCTCTTGCCACCTCTTTGGCTTTCATGAAGAGAGTACCATCACGCGCCAGGTCAGCAACACGGAATTTCAACTCACCCCATTGCTGAACGCCTAACACTTGCCCCGACCCTCGAATTTTCAAATCCTCTTCAGCCAAGGCAAACCCATCCGCACATTGGGCAAAGACTAACAAGCGTTGTCTGGCCATAGATCGGGTCACCTCGGGAATGGATGTGGGCCAGGTTCCCATTTCGGAAGAAGAAAGCCTGGAAGCCTCAAGGGACAAAGGAACCTGCAAACCCGTCCCCTCCAATTTCCCTAATGCATGTAGCAGCAGGCAAAAGCCTTGTTGTTGCCCTCTACCCACTCGACCACGAAGCTGATGGAGTTGAGCCAATCCAAAGCGCTCGGCATGCTCAATTAACATCACCGTGGCATTCTGCACATCCAGCCCCACCTCCACGACGGTGGTTGCCACAAGAATATCAATGTGATGCTGTCGGAAATCACCCATCACGCGTTCCTTGTCGCGGGAAGGCAGACGCCCATGCAGCACTCCAATCCGGCAATTAGGAAAAAAAGGTTGTAATTGGGCGGCCCCGTCCACTGCTGCTTGCAGGTCGACCTTCTCAGATGGTTCCACCAAGGGGTAGACGACATAAGCCTGTCGCCCGGCTTCTAACTCCTTCTCTATTAACCCGTAGGCCGCTTTTCGCTGACTGCGCATGAAGAGCTTCGTCTCCACCGGCTTTTTCCCTGGGGGAAATTGGTCGATGACGGACATATCTAGATCACCATAGAGCGTCATAGCCAAGGTTCGCGGGATAGGCGTCGCCGTCATGACCAATACATCAGGTTCCCAGGCAGCCTTTTCCCGAAGTCGGGCCCGTTGCAGAACACCAAACTTATGTTGCTCGTCCACAATAACCAACCCCAATTTCTGAAATTGCACATCCGGCTGCAATAAGGCATGCGTACCCACAATAATACGAGCCACCCCCGATTGAAGACGACCTAAACTCTCTTCGCGTTCCCAACCAGAAATCCCGCCTTTTACCAGATGACAGGAAAGACCCAGATTTTCACAATGTGGAAGCAGTGACGCATAATGCTGTTCACTTAAGATTTCAGTCGGAGCCATCAGGACCGCTTGATACCCGGCCCCGCACGCATTGACCATCGCATAAAACGCCACAATCGTTTTTCCACAGCCCACATCTCCCTGTAACAAACGATTCATGGCTGTAGGCTGGGACATATCCTGACTGATTTCGCGAATTACCCGTTCCTGAGCCGTCGTAAGAGAAAAAGGCAACGCCTTCCGAAAACGGGCAACTAAAGGATTATGTTGCGGAAACGGTATCCCAGCCGAACTCTGTTCCGCATGTTTACGCCGCATGGCCAAGGCCAACTGCAGCAATAACAACTCTTCAAATGCCAAACGTCGGTGCTCTGCCGTCTCATGGGCATTGAGAAGGCCCACGGGAGCGTCCAGTGACGGCCAATGTAAGGCCGGCAAAGCTTCAGCCAGAGAAGGCAGGCCAAGGGACCTCCTCACCGAGAAAGGCACGACATCGATGAGCTGATGACGATATTGCTCCAAAACTCCCTGCATAATGCGTCGGATCTGCTTGGAACTCACTCCGTGGGTTTCATGATAAATGGGAACGATCCGTCCCACTTCCTGCTCCCCTTCCTGCCCATCCAATAGTTCATAGAAAGGGGCCTTCATCATAAGTTTGGACCCGTGACGTGACTGTAGCGTGGCAACCCCCGTTAATAAGACTAATACTCCAGGGGTAAAGGTATTTTTCAAAAATGGCTGGTTAAAAAACAGGCATTCCAGCACCCCGGTTTCATCACGAACAACCAGCGTGATCAAAACCAACCGTCTTCGTGAAGTGACAGCCACTCGACAAGATTCCACAATACCCCGAACCGTGACTTTCGTTCCCGGCACTACGCTCCGAATGGGAAGAATCTCTAGGCGATTGTCATATCGCCACGGAATACACCACAGGGCATCCTCAACGGTTCGAACCCCAAGTTTTTCCAGCAGAGGCGCCCTCTTGGGACCCACTCCCTTTACATATTGAATTGGAATTTTGGATAGATCAGAAGGGGAAGCCATAGAACCTATTGCCAGAAGGCCTTGTTAAACTTTATTTTTGGGTTTACCTGGGACGAGAATCGAAGAAAATCACGGGAATGGTTCACTCAAAGCCGGTCCGGGAAGTGTCTGAGTCCAATCAGGAGTACTTCACAAAAAACCGTCACGATACGATTTTGTTTCGAGAAACTTGAGTGTACAATAGCACTTATGCTAATGAGGTAGAAAATTTGCCGTTTACCCACCACACACCATTACATAACCTAGATTAGGTAGAGCACCTATTTTATTTAAATGAAGCGAGGAAATACGCCATGGCATTCTCATGCGAAGTTTGTGGAAAAAATCGTCTGGTTGGCAATAACGTCAGTCACGCCAACAACCGGACCAAACGCGTGTTTCGCCCAAACCTTCGTACGGTAAAGGCGTTGGTGAAAGGAGCCGCCAAACGCATACGGGTATGTACGCGATGCCTGCGCTCCGGCTGTATCCAAAAGGCAGTGTAATTTTCTTCCGATTTTTTCCGCAAGAACCTAAGGGAGTCATAAAACCCCGTTCTCCTCTCAATTAGGGGAACGGGGTTTTTTCTAGATTGACACTCGGATTGACCGTTTCTTCATCCGCCTATTGTGCAACTTACGCTGCTCACACGCCTTCTTGCCATCGGCCTGACAGGGTTGATGCATCCACTGTGCTTCCCAAGCTTTGACCAAGGTTGGCTGGCCTGGATCATGCTGGTCCCCCTTCATTGGGCCCTGACCGGATTGACTTCACGGCAGGCATTCCGATGGGGCTGGCTGGCTGGGAGCATTGCTTTTGCGGGAACCATCACCTGGGTCATTACCGCCATGAATCAATATGGACAAGTGCCATTCGCCGTCAGCTCTACATTGATGCTCCTGCTGGCCACCTACCTGGGCCTCTTTATGGGTGCCTATGCCTGGGGGTGCGTCACCTTCCAAAAAACTTACCCTGATATCGTATGGCTAGCCGCCCCAACCCTCTGGGTGACGCTGGAATATCTTCGCACATACGCCTTTAGCGGATTGCCCTGGGCACTCCTTGGCTACTCTCAATACGAGTGGCTCACGCTGATTCAATTCGCCGATATCACCGGAGTCTACGGGGTCTCGTTTCTCGTGGTGATGGCCAATGTGGTACTCTTTCACTGCCTGACTTGGATCACTACCACAAATCGAGCCTTCGCCACTTCGAAAGAATGGACACCCCTGGCTGGATTCGCGGCGACTCTTGCTCTGATACTGGCTTATGGGACCTGGCAGCTGTATCACCAACATTCCCTGGACGAAACCGCAGAAACCCTGACGATAGGGATTGTACAAGCCAACATCGAGCAAGGGAAAAAGTGGGACGAACGATACCGTGACGAAACCATGGATCGGTACGCCAGGCTCAGTTTACAGGCAGGACAAAACACCGATCTGCTTATTTGGCCGGAAGCCGCTACCCCGTTTTTATTCGAACAGGAGCCAGAATACCAAGGGGAAATCCGTCGGATTGTTCAGGCCACAAACAGTCCGTTGTTGTTTGGCAGCCCCACGGTCCGTTTTCATCCTGATGGCCGGCCTTACCTCTTTAATAGTGCCTTTCTCTTGGATCGAGAAGGTCAAATCTCCGACCGGTATGACAAACGCCACCTAGTGCCGTTCGGGGAATATATCCCGCTGAAGTCCGTTTTATTTTTCTTGGATAAATTGGTGGTGGGCATCGGGGATTTCCAAGAAGGCCAAGGTCACATGACCATGACCGTCACCACCCCTCGCCTGAAATCAGCGACCCGCTTTGGTGTCCCCATTTGTTTTGAGGTGATTTTTCCTGACCTTGTCCGCCGAATGGCACAGGAAGGGGCCAATATGCTGATCACCATTACAAATGATGCGTGGTTCGGAGATTCTGTAGCTCCTTATCAACATTTCGGCATGGTCGTCTTTCGAGCCGTGGAAAATCATCTGGCATTTGCCCGCGCTGCCAACACCGGCATTTCCGGATTTATTGCGCCGGATGGCGCAATTCTCGACGCCACACCCGTCTTTACCGAGCAGGCCAGAACATCCACGATTCCCCTTCGCCGGACTGTGACATTTTATGCGCAATTCGGAGATGTCTTTAGCTGGATCTGTGTTATACTGACGGGTATTTTGGCGATCGGCAATCGGTTAGGCGCACGGGCATCGTTGAAACGTTCAACGTAGTAAGGCCTCTTACCATGATCATGAAGGAGCGTGAAGTATGCTAGAAGATATTCGCTTGCGTATGGAAAAAATTGACGGTCGCATTCAAGAATTTCGGAGGTATCTTTGACCTCCCGAAACTGACCTCGGAACTCGAAGAACTCGAACGGGAAACCGCCCAACCCGACTTTTGGAACAATTCGAAGCACGCCGCCAAAGTCGGTCGACGGAAAGCCGATATAGATCGTTCTCTGGAACGCCTGAATACTCTTGAACAGCAACGGGATGACCTCCAAGCCATTCTCGATCTTATAGGACAGAAGGGCGATCCCGAATTAGAAGCTGAATGGAGCCAAGGGATTCAAGCTGTGGAACACACCTTGGATGCCTGGCGACTTGAACGACTTCTGGCCGATGAGCACGACCACAACAATGCGATCCTGAGTATTAACCCTGGAGCGGGAGGCACCGAATCCCAGGACTGGGCACAAATGCTCATGAGAATGTATGTCAGATGGTCCCAAGAACGGGGGTACAAGGTAGAAACCATCGATTTGCAACCTGGAGATGAGGCAGGTATTAAAAATGTAACACTGGGCATCTCCGGTGCCTATGCCTATGGATATTTACGATCCGAAGCCGGAGTCCACCGTCTGGTTCGAATCTCCCCATTTGATGCCAATAAACGACGTCATACCTCTTTTGCCGCCGTGGGCATCTATCCGGAGCTGGACGAGGACATCGATATTGTGATCGAGGATAAAGATCTGAAAGTCGATACCTTTCGGGCCGGAGGAGCAGGCGGACAAAATGTCAATAAGGTGGAAACCGCCATTCGTATGACGCATCTGCCCACAGGAATTGTCGTGCAATGCCAAAACGAACGTTCTCAATTGCAGAATCGGCTTGGCGCGATGCGAGTGCTCAGAGCCAAACTCTTCGAATTGGAGCAGAAAAAAAAGGATGAAGCGTTCCAACATATAGTCGGTGAAAAAAAGGATATCGCCTGGGGAAGTCAAATCCGCTCCTATGTTTTTCAACCCTATCAAATGGTGAAAGATCATCGGACCAATTTCGAATCAGGCAACGTGGCTGCCGTAATGGATGGAGCCCTGGATCCTTTTATCGAGGCCTTTCTATCTTTTAAAGCCGGTCAAACGTCACCATCCTCAACATCCTAGGCTATTCAACTTTCCAAAATACTTTTTGACCGAGACGTACCGCTCATGGATGAATTGAACGAACAACGACAACAACGATTGGATAAACTCGGCAGCCTTCGGGAAAAAGGCATACGTCCCTTCGGGACTCGCTTCCCCACCACACACACATTAGAAGGCATTCTCGCATCCTATTCTTCCCGGACCAAGGAAGAACTGGAACAGGCTCCCATACCCTGCCAGATTGCCGGACGAATCATCGCCCTTCGCCGTTTCGGGAAGGCCGCATTTGCGGGATTACAGGAGGAAGGCCATCGATTACAGGTCTATCTCAAGAAAGATTTGTTAGGAGAGACGGCCTATGAACTGTCCCAATCGCTGGATCTGGGCGACTGGATCGGCGTGGAAGGCAAACTGTTCAGGACCAAAACCGATGAATTAACGGTGGAAGTTCACTCCCTCACGTTTCTCTCAAAAGGCCTTCGTCCGCTTCCGGAAAAGTGGCACGGATTAACGGATATTGAAACCCGCTACCGCCAACGGTACGTTGATCTCATCGCCAATCCTTCCGTCCACCAAGTCTTTCGCACCCGAAGTCGGATTATCAATACCATTCGCACCTTTCTGACCGATCGGGGATTTCTGGAAGTGGAAACGCCCATGATGCATCCCATCCCGGGTGGGGCCACCGCACGCCCGTTTGTGACCCATCACAATACCTTGGAGACCGAGTTATATTTACGGGTCGCGCCGGAACTCTACCTCAAACGGCTGATCGTCGGCGGATTCCGGCGGGTGTTCGAGATCAACCGGAACTTCAGGAATGAAGGCATTTCCACCATCCATAACCCCGAGTTTACGATGTTGGAATTCTATCAGGCCTACGCGGATTACCACGATCTCATGGACCTGACCGAGGAACTCTTTATCCGACTCTGTCAGGATGTCTGCGGAACAGTAGAATTGGAGTATCAGGGACCCCATATCAACATGGCACCCCCTTGGCGCCGGATTGCCTATCTGGATGCCATCTTAGAGGTTAATAAACTTGATGCCCAAGTGTTAACAGACCAGACAGTGGCTCGTGACGCTGCCAGCCGCCTGGGTGTCGAAATTCCTGCCAAGGCCAGCCATATGGACATCCTCGTCGCGCTGTTTGAAGAAACGGTGGAGACCACACTGCTCCAGCCAACCTTCATCACCGATTTTCCCTTGGACATCTCGCCGTTAGCCCGACGAAAAGAAGGAAACCCCGACTTGACCGACCGGTTTGAACTGTTCATCGGCGGACGGGAGCTCGCTAATGGGTTTTCCGAATTGAACGATCCCTTGGATCAACGGCGGCGCTTTGAAGCGCAAGTCGCCCTGCGGGATGCCGGAGATGATGAAGCCCACTATCTGGATGAAGATTTTATTCGGGCCTTGGAATACGGCATGCCTCCCACCGCAGGGGAAGGCATCGGCATTGACCGGCTGGTCATGCTCTTAACGAACCAGGCCTCCATTCGCGACGTCATTCTCTTTCCGCAATTACGACCGGACCGGCCTGCGTGACGCTTCCCTACGAAATCCTCGTCGGACTCCGGTATCTCAAGGCCAAGCGCCGACAGCGTACCATTTCCCTCAATACCTTCATTTCCATCGCGGGAATTACATTGGGTGTGGCCGCATTGATCGGCACCCTGGGAATCATGACGGGGTTTAAGGAAGACCTGCAGACGAAAATTCTGGGAACTACTGCTCATATCATTGTCCAGGAGCGAGGCACGAATGACATGAAAGGGTATGCCAACCTGGTGACTCAAATCGAACAGGTTCCCGATGTCCTGGCCGGTGCGCCCTTTATCTTCAAACAGGTTTTGGTGACGTCAAAAACGGCGGTTCAAGGCGTTGTGCTCCGCGGGATTCAGCCTGAACAAGAAGTGCGGGTCACCGATCTTCAGGACAATCTTAAGTTCGGAAAACTCGATGACCTGGACCATCCGCCGGAATTTCCTCCTCCTTCTTCAACCAATGACAGCGGCACCGAAACGACCAATCCTCCTCAGCGGAAGAAACTCCCGGGAATTATTGTCGGCAAGGAATTGTCGTTTCGACTGGGCGTCTTTCTTGGGGATACCTTGAACGTGGTCTCCCCGGTCGGCCCCATGACCTCATTTACCATGACTCCCAAAATTCGCCCATTCACCGTCGTCGGAATTTTTGAATCCGGAATGTTCGAGTATGATTCCTCCCTGGCCTATATCAGCCTTGGAGAAGCTCAAAAATTTTTTAGTCTGGGCGACACGGTCACCGGGATTCAGGTCAAGGTGAAGGATGTGTTTCTGGCACAGGATATCGCCCATCGAGTGGAAGCCCTATTAGGCGCTGCCTATTTGGCACGGGATTGGATGCAATTGAACCGAAACCTATTTTCGGCCCTCAAGCTGGAAAAAACCATGATGTTCCTGCTGTTAGTACTTATTACCCTCGTGGCCTCATTTAATATTGTGGGAACCCTGACCATGATCGTGAACGAGAAGCAACGGGAAATCGCCATTCTCAAAGCGATGGGCGCCACTCCCAGAGCCATTATGCGAATTTTCATGTTGAACGGGGTGGTCATCGGCTTGGTCGGCACCGGTATTGGCATCCCTCTGGGCTATACCTTTCTCTACCTCATTCAGAACTATTGGACCTTTGACGCGTCGGTCTATTATATCTCCAAGATTCCAGTCCATATTTTACCGCTCGATGTCATTCTGGTAGGAGCTTCGGCGATTCTCATCAGCTTTGCCGCCACGTTGTATCCCTCGTGGCAAGCCGCCAAACTGGATCCGGTCAGTGCGCTTCGTTATGAATAAGTCAGACACCTCTCAACCTACTCCCTCTCGTCCCCTGCTTCTGATCAAGGACCTCTGCCGATCTTTTAAAATGGGAAAGCAGACGGTCAATGTCTTGAATGGTGTCAATCTGACGTTACACCGGCGAGAAATGGTATCCATCATCGGGGCTTCAGGAGCGGGAAAAAGATACGTTATTGCATATCATGGGTACCTTGGACCGGCCTACCAGCGGACGGGTGCTGTTCGAAGGGAAGAACATGTTTAAGGCCAACGAAACTACACTGGCAGGCTTTCGAAATCGGTTTATCGGATTCGTGTTTCAATTCCACCACCTCCTCCCGGAGTTCACGGCACTGGAAAATACCTATCTCCCTGCCCTGATGCAAAAAATCCCTCAAGATCGGGCCGTCGAGACCGCCGCACAGTTATTAACCGAAGTGGGTCTTTCTCATCGACTGCATCATAAGCCAGGGGAATTATCGGGTGGAGAGCAACAGCGTGTGGCAGTGGCGAGGGCCTTAATTCGCAACCCGGTGTTGGTCCTGGCAGACGAGCCAACAGGAAATTTGGACACACACACCGGTGATGAATTATTTGACCTGCTGCGAAGGTTGAATGAAACCCATGGGACGGCGTTCGTCATCGTGACCCACAACGAAAAACTTTCTCAACAGACCGACCGTCTCATTCATTTGCAGGACGGACAAATCACCGACGACCGCTATTTATCGGCTTCCTCAGGTCAAACTGAACCGGCTGCCATCATCGAAAACGACAACGGGGGTCTTCACGATTGTGAAGACCCCCGTTTGTAAATTCCATTTCAGGTGAACAAGCCTGTCACATAGTGACACAACTCATGAATGTTCTGGATCAGC
Source organism: Nitrospirales bacterium (assembly GCA_031315915.1). Lineage (GTDB taxonomy): Bacteria > Nitrospirota > Nitrospiria > Nitrospirales > UBA8639 > JACKFE01. The sequence goes on along the minus strand of JALDRK010000007.1, from coordinate 6,380 downwards.
CTGGGAAACGTCCGACATAGGCATCAGAAGCCATTCCTTACGGAGCGGCGGTGATCCGATCTTTAATCTCATCAAAGGTGGATTTGGGAATGACGTTTTTCGCGACCAGCTCGCCCCGCAACCGATAGGGCCGATTGGACACCACGTCCTCGGCTATTTCACGGCTTAACCCCAGGCTCAAGACCAGATCACTGACGGACGCCTTATTGATGTTCACCACGTCTCCTCCGATCTTCGGGAGGGAAGGAGGAGTCACGATTTTGGGAGCCGCAGGCTTGGTCATAGTCATTGACGTCTCTGAGGACTTGAGGGAAGACTTCGGGACCGAGGCACTCATGGGATCCATGGCTTTTGAATCAGTACCGGTCATACCGCTGTCACCCGATACCCTGGAATCCTTCAGTTCTTTTTGATACCGGATAACCGTGTCCTTCAGGGCTCGATTTTGGGTCTTGACCTTTTGATACTGTTCAGCCAACACCCGCAATTTACCGACCAACTGAACTTTTTCCTGATCAATTTCCCGCTCACGGGTCTCCAGAAGCGTTTGCTCGTTTTTCCGCCCTTCCTTGACTCGCTGGACTTCGGCCGTAGCCATTTCCAAATCGGCTGAAAATTTTTCATTGACATTTTTGAGATTGCGAATTTGCTCTTCCAACGCCTCTTGATGCATCCGGCTTTTTTCCAGTTCAGCTTTCGCCGCTTCCATATCTGCCACCGTGGCCTCATATTGGGTCTTGGAAACCATACATCCGGATAATCCGACAACCATCACAAAGGAAAGGACCACCCACTTTGTCATAACACCCTCCTCATCCCTGCTCATTAGAATGTTCATCCTTGAAAAGCCTGATTGTTACCGACCAAGACGCCTACTCGGTCCTTACCTGAAGGATGTATTGCAATCCTTCAGTTATGTCAAGATAATAGTGGGAAAATGAGCAGTATGGGGGAAACAATAAGCAGAAAATCGCCTTGTCCCTTTTCTCTGAGGTTCCACTCCCTATGCCTCCCTGCCTGTTCCACTCTACCATTTATACCATTGCGGCTGTCGGTCCTTCAGTAAATCATTATACGGATTGATCCGCTTCTTTCTGGCTTGCGTGACATCAATATCACATCCGTACAGTTGCGAATCGGATTCCTGAGCCCGATACAGGATCCGTCCGTTCGGAGCCACGATTTCACTCATGCCGATAAATCGCAAGGGTGACTTCCCGCCACGCTCTTCCAGGCCAATTCGATTTGCCGTGACGGCAAAGACACCGTTTTCCAAACACCGGGTCACCATCGCATCAGGGCAATACGGTAAGACCAAATTACTGGGATGGCAGAGGATATCAGCCCCTTTCAAGGCCAAGGTTCTGGCCGACTCCGGGTAAAACCAATCAAAACACACCATTAATCCGATTTTTGCTACTCCAATGTCCCAAACCTGAAATCCGGTATTCCCCGGAGCAAACCAGAAGGTTTCCTCAAAAAACAAATGCGTTTTCCGATAGGTACCTATTGGACCCCTTGGCCCCAATAACATCGCGGAGTTATATAGACAGCCATCCGCCCTCTCGGCAAACCCCAGGACCACATGCAGAGATCGTCCATGAAGCGCCTCCTGAATGGTTTGAAACACCCTACTGGATCCGGCATCCTGCGCCAGTTCTTCCACTTCGGCCTTCCCGACAAACTGATAGCCTGAAAAGGCCAATTCCGGAAAAACAAGCAGATCTCCCGAAAACTCCTCAATAGCCTTCAGGATCGCATTCAGATTGTGCTGAATCTCTCCAAACTTTGGAGCAAATTGAAAAAAGCCCACCTTCATGTTAGGGGGTCACTCCATAAAAAAAGCGGGTAGAGAACCCTCTACCCGCTTTTTCCCATAAATCGTAACGAAAAAGACTAATGGACCTCTTTCATATGCATCACGGCACTTTTGGCATGCTTGGTTGCCTCTTCGGCATGTCCTTCTTTGCCATGCTCAATCGCTTCCATGAGTTCATGCACGCCCTCATCTAAATGCGGGTTTTTCACGTCTTTTTGAGCGGCCTGAGCGTGTGTCAGGGCTTCAGAGGCATGCTCCACCAACGCATCGGCATGCCCCTGCCCGCCATGTTTCGCTGCGCCTTCAGCATGGGCAATGGCCTCTGCCACATGAGGATTGCCCCCGGCAAGGGCAACCGCCCCCCATGACCCGACCAAAAACACTCCAAGAACGGCTACCAAGCCCATCCCACCCCTCAATGCTTGCTTCCTCATCCTGACCTCCTTCTCAAAAAGTGATTGATTGCTTAACTGGGGGAATAAAACATCCTCTCATGCTCACCCGAGAAGATCAAGACGGCTTGGTCTGCTCGGGATTCGTGACTTTATGGAGCAACTTGACGTCTTTTTCGGTTGGAGCGGCAAAGTCCCGTGACCACTCCCACCAGGATCCGGGATAGGTCTTGACCTGCCCGTATCCCACATAGCGCAGCAAACAGTACACCCAGGCCGCTCGAATGCCTCCCAAGCAATACGTGATAATTTCCTGATCCTGACGAAGACCATGATCCTCGAAAATCTTCTGGATTTCCTGAACGGGTTTCACGGTGGCATCCGAGTTCAGAAAACGATTCCAGGGAAGGTTCATGGCCGAAGGAATATGTCCGGATCTCGGCAATCCATCGATTTCTTTTCCTGCGTATTCCTCCACGCTCCGGGCATCCAAAAGGATCGTATTCGGGTGAGAGGCCTTCACCATTTTTTTCAGCGTATCTTTATACACGATCAATTCCGGATTGACCGTTACGGAAAAATTTCCGGGTTTGGGAGCGACCGTTTCATGTTGAAACGCCCGTTGTTCCCGAACCCATTTCACCCAACCACCATCCAGAATCCTGACGCTGGGATGTCCGAGATATTGCAACATCCAATACATTCGTCCCTCGTCTCCCCAATTATCGAAGGGGTTGGAATAAATCACAATATCGCTGGTTTGATTGATCCCAAGGGCCTTCAATCGACGTTCAATCCGCTCCACGTTAGGATCCAAAACCCCCTTCGCCACGGCGTCAGGATCACTATACTCGTGCCAGGTGCTATGCACCGCTCCCGGGATATGGGAGGAATAGGCGGCACGGCCCCGGACATCGATCAGCACTAAATCTTCCCGTCCCAAATTTTGGAATAACGTTTCGGTATCGATAAACATATTTTCCATGGTTCTGCTCAACCTTTTAAAAAAAATTATGACATCTTGGTCGGTGTATGCACGCCTTCGGTTTTATGGGGAACGGCGCACCCCAATGCAGGATGGTTTTCCTGATGTTCGAGGGCCATCGCCAGGCTCCCGTCTAGAGGAAACTCCCGTTCGTAAATTGTGAAGACATAGGGATCATCGGCTTTCAGCTCGTACCGATCGATCAGCATCTGATGTTGGTCATCGGTCAGAATATGATACCGGATTCGAGCCACAACGCTCCACCCTTTTTCCGATTGAGGAATTTCATACTCAAAGCGGTAATCCCGGCTGGCGAGCGGCAGCAAACGATTATCATACACTTCCACAATGACGGGTTGCCAGAGAATCCAACGTCCCATCGTATCCGTCTGTTGTTTGACTACCTGGCCATTGGGGTCTTTCACCAAAAAGTCCACGGTGAAAAATCTATCGGGATCACCTGTTGGAATTTTATGACCCGCGCCCGCATTGATCAGGGTCAAGGTCAGCGTCACATCTTCCCCTGGAACGGGAGACGGAGGATCCGCCTGAACCTGAACTGCCACGGCTTTTTTAATCATGTCGGGATCATGTCCACCGCGCCAGAGATGCCGGCGCCCGTATCGAATCGGGCTGTTCTTGGCCACCGGTCGTTGGACTTCGGGCATGTGGCACGTCTGACAGGTAAACCCCCGTTCTTTGATGAAAAACTCTCCTTCAGACTCGGCATAGGTTCCACAGGGACCCACGTTATAACACTGCATGGGCCCCGAGACGACATTATGACATCGGTAACAGATTTGCGTGGTGCGGAATGACGGATCATACCGAGTCGGATGCGGAGCGGCAGAGTCATCATACGGACCCAGAATCACGCCGTCCCGCACATGGCAGGCCGCACAAGTCACGCCTTCCTGTTGATATTCGGAATTGTACCGGTAATTGGGAATTTCAAACGCCTTTTCCACGCGGCCGCGGGGCAGATCCTGAATGAGAGTTGGCTGCTGGTTCTCCAACGGCGTATGACAATTCAAACACACCCACACATGGCCGTCTTTTTTCCAATAGGCCTGAAAAAATGGATCGGTATAGGCCTGAGCATGAATACTGGTTTTCCATTCCTTATAAATTTCCTCATGGCAATTTCCGCATTCTTCAGCATTCAGACTTTTGAGACCGACCGGAACCTGTTGATAGGGAATGGCTTTGGCATAGTCCTCCCGTAACCCAAAAATCACCGTGGGGCGGATTTCCGTGTAAAACACATAAATTCCAATCCCAAGGAGGAGAAGGAACAATAGCCAGAATTTGAGTCGCCAGGTCCGTTGGGAGGCCATCACCGTCAACCTGCCATGAACATTTGGAGATGCCGGTCCACCGATCCCGCCAAAGCTCGCAAATGATATCCGCCTTCCAAACAGGACACGATCCGCCCGCCAGCAAATTGGTTGGCCAGATCGGCCACAATCTTCGTTAACTCCCCGTATCCTTCGTCCGTTAAATTCATACTGGCCAACGGATCATCCTTGTGGGCGTCGAAGCCCGCTGAAATCAACACGAACTCTGGCCGAAATGTTTCTACTGCGGGAACCAGAACCTTTTGAAAAATCTCACGATATTCGTCATCCCCCTGCCCTCCAGGGAGAGGAACATTGATCGTAGTCCCCCGCCCTTTGCCTTCTCCCGTTTCCGTAGCTCGACCAGTGCCGGGATAATAGGGGACTTGATGGGTGCTGAAAAACAGCACCGAAGGATCATCATAGAAGCTGTGTTGCGTTCCGTTACCATGATGAACATCCCAATCCACAATCATCACGCGTTGCAAGCCATACTGTTGTTGAATATAGCGTGCGGCTATCGCCACCGAGTTAAAAAAACAAAAACCTTTGGCGTGGTCGGCTTCGGCGTGGTGTCCGGGTGGGCGAACCGCACAAAAGACATGATTCACTTCTCCTCTCATGACCGCATCCACCGCCGTCAGAGCTGCTCCTGAAGCCAGATAGGCCGCGTCCAATGTGCCTGGGGACATGGAGGTATCGGGGTCCAAATAGGCATATCCCCTGGATGGAGATTGTCGCTCCAAACTATCAAGATAGGAGGCTTGATGAATGGTTTCTATCCATTTCCGTTCAGCCCGCCGTGGGGTCAAATGATGAAGCCGCGACCAGGTCCCCGAGGATTCCAGGCCGACGCGAATAGCCCGTAACCGCTCAGGGGACTCAGGATGGCCGGAGCCCATTTCATGCTCTAGAAAGGCTGGGTGAAAAATATACCCGACGCGTCTCATCCAAATCAGCTCAACGGATTATTGTGTGAAAGTGAAGCTCGGAAGAAAACCGGAAGAGCCTCGTACCACCAACCCGGAACACGTGTATAACCAGGAAGGAAAATTCTGGTGGATCCTAACACAGGGGTTTCTCTTAGACAACGGAATAACCCCCATGATAGGCTCAAGCGTCTTTTGCAACAATCGGAACGAGCGGTTCATGGCCAATCCCAAAATCGAACAATTCCAAAAGATCCTGAAAATGGACCCCAAGGATGAGACCATGTGGTTCGGATTAGGCAAGGCCTACATGGGTGACGAAAAATGGGATGAAGCCATTGCCGCGCTGGAACAATGCATCGCCGTCAAACCCACCTATTCGGCTGCCATACTTGCGCTGGCCCAATCCCTCAAGCAACACGGAGATCAGGATCGATGCCGCACAGTGTGCGACGATGGCATTACAGTGGCGACCGCCAACGGAGACCTGCTGGTCATCAAGCAACTGGAAGAACTCAAAAACTCTCTCTCTTCCTAGGCTAGCCTCCTTTTTTCGCTCTTACCCTTGTCCCCTTTCTATCTTGTCACGCGTGTCCGATTTCCTTAAAGAGCCTCTTTCAGTGCCTGGATTTCCCGAGCCGTCATTTCGTAACTGGCAAATATATTAGTGGCCAGCAAGCGAATACGGGGATGGAGAGGGTCGTTAGACGGCCTTGTCATCCAATGAACCTGCCGGATTCGGATAGGATTCCGTATTTCCCGCGCAGGCGCATTCCAACACGTCAACAGGATCCCGCTGAACTGAGGCACCTGGGCCAACACTCCCACCAGCATTCCCGCAATTCGCTGAAGATCCAAGGGCGGCACAGACCATGGTCGTCCTTTGTCCGACGGCACATCCGGCACGCTCACGGCCAA
>JALDRK010000062.1 GCA_031315915.1 Nitrospirales bacterium | reverse complement strand
TTTCAACATCTGCTCCGCATGATGAGCCGGGAAACCGGAAACATCGCAGACGGGACTCAGCTATTATTTATCGCCAAAGGATTGGAACGCATCGGCGATCATGTGACCGACATCGCCGAGGAAATATACTTGATGGTCACTGGATTGCCTCTGCAAGGCCCCCGCCCCAAAATCAGCGAACTGTCATAAAGAACAAGACACACACCACACCCCGGCACATTCTAGACTTCAGAATTAGGGAGAAGGCTTCCATCGCCTATGCCGCAGGATGTTGTCTGCGAAGGGAAACTTTAGTCGGCTTCCGGTTTGTGTATCCGCGTCTTTGGAGGGAATGAATGGCTTAAAAAATCCCGATACCGAATGGCGACCTGCCAAGGTTTGCCCTTGAACCGGCTTCCGATTTCCCCATCTGGAGATTCCACCATAAACTCCTGAGGCTCGTAGACTAATCGTCCAGGTTGAGGATCAATTTGTTCGAGCGGTCGGGTCCGATACGACGCTTCATATCGCTCGTTATCCTGCCATGCGCGGGTTTTCACTGAAAAATTGCTCAAGACCACATACAGATATCCGCCTGCTACAAACAGTCCACCTGAGGTCGTGAGGTCATGCTCAGAATCAATGTGGGCTGTTTCAAAAAATGTGACCATTTCTTCATTCGTCGCTTTTTCCAACCCTTTGACAAAATAAGGGGCAAATAAACCGATCTCCGTGTCGCTAAAAGCTGCATGTCGTGAAGTCCCCAACAACCCTCGTTCAACCCGAACGCCTTGAAGAAGTCGGATCATTCCTTCTTCGGTCAAGAAAACCGGATGGTCATACCCTTTCCCTCCATAGGGATCTGACATCGCCTGAAGGGCCACCACCCGGTTGGTGCTGTCCAAAAGACTCATGGTTTGAAACTGGGGAGTCTCACAACCACCCAGGAGGATACTAAAGACCAACAGACCGAACATATTCCCCAACCGATTCATACGCTGACACCTCCAATTGTGTGTGTACACAGAATTGTTGACCGTCTCCATTCTATCCTAGTCCCCTCCCGTCAAAGAAAGGGGGAACAGGAAAATGTTACATCCTGGTCATCGACCGAGACCATATCCGTAATAATAGACCCGTACACTGCAATCTGAACAACACTCTTAAGAAAGGAGCACAGCATGGTACGAGTTGAACAGTTAATGACCAGAGACCTGGCCTGTATTGAAGCCACTCAGGCGGTATCCGTCGCAGCCAACGTCATGCGGGTTCGTGGAATCGGGAGCCTCCTCGTCAAGCGTGGAGAAGAATTGGTGGGTATCGTGACTGAAAGCGATATCGTGAGAAAGGTGGTGGCTGTGCATCTTCAGCCGGAGTTTATCCATGTCGAGCATATTATGAGCAGCCCCATTGTCTCCATCGATGAGTCGGAGTCGATTTTTGAGGCTGCCGGGATCATGAAAGCCGCTCATACGAGAAACCTGGTTGTCGGCAATCAATCCCATATCTTCGGCATGCTGTCCGTTCGTGATTTATTGGCACCCGTTGCAAAGGATGAATTATAACTCTATGAAAACGACGATAACGCGTTCCTATCCTTCCTTATTCAATGATACCCTCCAACAGTCTTCCTCCTGGCTGGCCAATGCCCTGGAGGCAGACTTGAGGCATTTCTGGATGAAAGGCATCAAGGCCGTCCTGAGTTTACTCATTATCACCATTCTCGCAGGGCTGGCCGG
>JALDRK010000061.1 GCA_031315915.1 Nitrospirales bacterium | reverse complement strand
TTGAATTTTCTGCAAATAAAGGAATCGCCTGATTCACACAAAGGTAAGCTGGTGATGCTGGGGGGACAGATATTAGAGGCCCGGCGCCTGAAGGATTCGACTCAACTGATCATCTTGCAGCTCCCTCTCATCGACGAGCAAGAGCCTGTTACAGAATTAACTCAATCTCAAGGTCGGTTCATCGCCAATCAACAAGAGTTTTTGGATCCGGCCACTGTTCCTTCTGGGACGAGAGTGACGGTGGTCGGTGAAATTTCAGGCTCACAGAGTCAAAGTTTAGACGAAACGACGTATGATTACCCCACAGTCATTATCAAAAATTTGAAAGTCTGGCCGAAGATTTCTTTGGGTTCGTATCTCTACCCTCCCTATCCCTACTATGGATATCCATTCTATCCCTACCCCTATCCCTTTTACGGCCCCAGAGGCGGATTTTGGGGATATTATCCCTATTGGTAGCATGAGTGAGTAGCGTTAGAGAACACTATCGTTATCCTTTTAAAGAAAACGATATTTATTCTCTCCTCGTCACACCCTAACGATTTTTAGGATTTTGTTTGAACTCCCGAGCCGAATTGATACTTCCTACGAGAGAAAAATCGACGCTACAACACAGGACACATGGACTAAAGTCTCAAGAGAGGAACAACACAGGGGCGGGAATAACAGTCAAGTGGAGGGGGATCTCCCCCACCTGACTTTGAGCTCTCCAAACGTTCTTTTCAACTTCTTATAGACTCACGTCCGGCTTGGATTGGACTTCCGTAGTTTCTGGAGTCGTTGTATCCGGGGAAGATGTTTCGTCAACAAGAGGAGTGGGAAGGATGTGGGTACTGGAAAAGTCCGCCACCAATCCCACCATATCATCACCTCCGTTTATAACCAAGGCAATACGAGATTCGGCAGTTTTCCATTCGGACACCATGACCAGATGCCCACGCATAAGAGCCTGACCCCAGAGGCTTTTGTCATATTGATAGAGCGTATCCAACCATATTTCCTGGACCGACGTCGGAGCCCCATAAGACTGGCTGATCCAATCTTGAACGGCATGAAAGTCGTGAATGAAATTTGAGGAATCCTCATGCTGTGGATCAAATACATATTTCGCCTGGGCCAATTGATCCTGATAAAACATATAAGACAGCGAAGCGTCAATGCCTTCGATTTGAGTCCGATACGCGATCCGATGCTCAGATTCTCCCAACACAGGGGTACGTAACTCCCAGGCAGGAGGAATCGTTTGATTGGCTTTGACGTCTAGTGCACTCATGCCCCAGTCCACCCGCAGTTGTTCAAGCAATTTCGGCTGAGAGGGGACAGCGGTTTTTTGAACCACTGACGAACGTTCCTGTCCCTCGGGGACGATCGAGCCCGTTGCGACGGCATCTGGAGGGTCCAATGGCGCATCCGATAGAACCGCTGGAGCCGCGAGGGACTCCGGTCCTTCCTGGGCTATTGGAGCGGTGACGACCGACTCTTGAGATTCGAGTGGCTCAACCGGTATCGCTGCTGGGGCCACCGCATGTTCCTGAGCCTCGGAATGAGCGGAATGCACATGAGCCGGCGCGATCATGAGATTCCCATTCGAATCACGATGTCGCATAAAATGCAAATATTCTGGCTGACTGAAAGCCAAATTCGTCGTCGCCACCACCGTTCCCAACATCACAACTGCCCCAGTCATTACAATTTGTGTGTTCATAGTCGTTCCCATCTTTGTTGCAGACCAATTCGCGTTGTCCGCGGTTATCCCGACCAGACATCGGAAACACCATCGCTCCCCCGCGACTTCTATAAGAACTTTTCGGACTGCTTGTATCTGAACTTTAAGAAATGATTCGGAATTTTCCGACCTGAAGAGAAAATTAAGATTAAGTACTTATGGCAGGTAATAATAATTGGAGGAAGGGCAATAGCTTTGGGTAGGCCGCCAAGCACTAGACCACCATAATCAGCAGAGGCTTGCTCCCACTATACTCAAAACGATCGATCAATTCTGGAAAATCAGGTAGAGAAAGGGCCATGATACCTGCCACAGAACAGGAAGCCGACCAATCAAAAGAACACATTGAATGGAAGAGATGATTAACAATACGCAGGATGCCCCAGCCATCCTCCATGGGAATCCGCGGAAAAAGGGCGGTCAACAATTTCCTGCCAATGGGTTTGAATGTTGGCAAGGAGTTGAAGGTACCCGGAAAAAGTATTGGGTTTGTGGATATACCCATGCGCACCCCGGATCGCACTCTTATTGATATCTCGCGGGGCCTTTGAGGTGGTCAGGACAATAATCGGAATCCTCGAATAAGCTGGATTTTCTTTTACAATGGCCAATGCTTCATGGCCAGTCATTTTTGGCATGTGTAAGTCCAATAAGATCAGGCTTGGCCGTGGGGCGCTCTGATGATCCGAGAATTGACCTTCGCGATTAAGGTACGCGAGCAATTCCGTTCCATCAAAGACACATCGCAACTCCTGTCCCACAGGAGCTTCTCTCCAGGCCTCACGAACCAAATCGCAGTCATCGATATTGTCATCTGCGAGTAAAATCGTTCTTAATGGACGCACAGACATCGTTTTGTGTGATTCCTTTGAGAGCGTTCAGACAATGTTATGGAATAATCGACTCCATCAAAACTCATCACCACATTCAGTCGGGATTTCAGTCTTATGGGTTTATCGACCGAAAACACACAATCTTGCTTGAGTTTCACGAAAGTCTACGGAAAGATTTTCAACACCCTCATACCTGCTTAGAAAGGCTGCATCCAGGACGAATGGTTACGAGAGAGGCTTCAAAAGCAAGAGGCATTCAGGAGAAAGGTTACAGCCAGGAACCATGAGGCCGACCGTCCAAGAGTTGGATCAGGACATCCCAACCACTGACACGCGTTACTTGAGGGTCCTGCACCGACTGATTCCAGGGTTGATCCATGACAAATACCTGAATACCCATATCCCGATACGCCTGAATGTGAACAGGATGGTCATCAATGGCAACAGTCAAAGACTCGGGGATTTTGGTTTTATCCTCGGTATGATACAAGGCGTCAAACGGAAGGCTGTGTTTCGTCAGCCATTCAAGAGTTTGCGGTCGGGAATGAGGCCTTCGGGCCGTGATCAGGACTATGCGATATCGCGAATGGAGCAGATCTAACGCGGGCTTGACTCCCGGAAGCAGCGGCAACCGCGGGATCGATTCTTCGTGAAACCGCGAAAAGATCATCTCGAGACGGTCGCGATCAAGCTGACTCTGATCTAATCCGCCCGCACTTCCATACGTTCCGATCGGCCATGGTTCGCCGGTAACTTCTTGAAATAATCGTTGCACTTCTTCTTCGGCATGAGCCAATACATTATCGATATCCACAGCAAAAATTTTTTGCACCTTCGTACCCCGTCTGTTCTACTGAGGTTACACCGGAAAAATCTTCCCTTGACTCTCCTCCTCACTGTAACAAAGACCGGAAAACCCTTGCTAGTGAATAGATCTTTCACTCTCAATTATGAAAAGAGACCCAAGACAGCAACCGGCATTAAATTAAGGAGTCAACGCTGCAGCCAGCGGAGGGGCAGGTACCAGCGTACGCAAAGCATGGTGAGTCAACACATAGTAGGCCTTTTTTATTGATCGCACGGGGGTCACTTCCATTAAAAACGGTGTTTCCCAATCGCCGTCAGCCACATCCAATTCTTCCGGAATCACGACTTTCCGAAAATTTTTCTCGTGAGCGGCATGGATTTTCAGAGGGACACCCCCCACAACCCCTAAAGCTCCTTCCGGAGTCACAGTCCCTGTCAACACGGTATCCTCATAAACCGGCTCGTTTTTCGCTAATGCCACGACATTCAAGGCCGCCATTGCAGACAGACTTTCACCATACAACGTGACCCCAGGGTAAGGCAGGATAAAGCGAACCGTCCAGGAATCGGAGTTTAACCCGGCTTCTTCCACGACTCGTTCAATAGCCTCAACGACTGATTGCCGTGCAAAAGGAGAAAACTTCCCTGGGGTTTCATCAAAACGAATATCCAATCCCTGATGATCTCGCCGATGCGTAAACTCAAGGGTAATCTCTGCCACAATACCAACCGGTTCAGAATGTTCGTTGACCGTGGTCCCTAAAATCGGAATCACGGTACGAATATGCCGAAGAGGCATTTCCCGTCCACCCGGAGAACCTCCGTACCCATTCATGGGCATACTGAGAAGTCCGAGAACGAGCAATCCCGGTAAAAGCCAGCCATTGCTAAAGATCATCCAGGTGCGCCCGGTACGCAATCTGGTCCAGAGGTCGGGACCATATGGATTGGTTGGGCGTCTGAAGCAATGACCATTCATGGGAGGGCTCTTGAAATGTGTTTTCCCTCCCATCGGCCTTCAGAGAACCGAACTTAAGGTCTCCCGAATATTTCACTCCGGCAAAACCTGTTTCTTTTAAATCCATGATTTTCCCTCCCGATTAGCCTCATCTAACTGGGCAATCATTTCCTCTCCTCTTCTCCTCTTCCTTTCTCCGATCCCAACCTTTTGCCCTTTCACGAGAGAACAGGCATCTTTAAAAGAATTCTGAGTCCAATCAGATATGAATGTGCAGTATTGCTTGTCCTTAAGACCGATGAAGAACCCACCGAAAATTCTTAAGACATACAAGTTCAGAATCAACGACCCACACGGAAGACATCCAACATCTCATGGGGATAAAACGCATACCCATCGATTCGGTTTCCGTCGGCATGTACCTTTGCGGGATCGACCAATCGTGGTTGAATACCCCGTTTCTGCTGCATCGATTTCTCATCAAACGACAAAACGAGATCGATAAACTGAAAAAATGTGGAATCCTCGCGATTGACATCGATACCGACCGGGGAATCGATGTTCCAGACACTGATGCATCCGAAGCCTCGGAAAAAATCCAGGCCGATGGAGCGACACCTCCCCTCCTCATCAGAACCGAGGAAGAACGGATCAATCATCTCTCGAAAGAACTTCGTGGAGTCTCGTTATCGCAGGAACTGTCCTCCATCCGACAAACCCGAGTACAATTACTGGATGGAGTCCATGACCTCTTGGAAACGCT
>JALDRK010000060.1 GCA_031315915.1 Nitrospirales bacterium | reverse complement strand
GCCGCCACGGTCCCCGCCGAGACCTTTAAGAATTGCCGTCTAGAAAGAAACATTGAGAGTACCTCCTTGTTAATTACTTCTTTCTCATAACGAGATAAAGAATTCCCTGCACGACAAACTGCCCTTTGCCGCGATATATCTCACCCCCCCTCAAATAGTTAATTTTGATTTCGTGGCATAAACAAAAAATGTAATATCTTCCTGGCTAAAAGCCTGGGAATTTCTTATAAAGCAAAGTCTATTCCGATATGCAGGCGATCAAAAACAACATTGTAAGTTGTTGAAAATTAATGTCGTTTTAGATTTAATTTATTCATTTTAGAAACCTATACAAAAATCAAACATTGAAATTTCGATGAAAATCTATATTAAACATTGAAATTTCAATGTTGCATTAATTTGATTAAAAAAATTTAGTGGGTATTAATGGAATAATGGTGAAGAGTTGAGGGATAACCACGTAAGAAAAATTACATCGGAAGTGCCATGATTTCAGGGAGAGTCCTCGAAATCCCAAGGATTAGAGAAAGGAGCGAGGACTATGGCGACGAAGCACAAAATCTTTAAGAACAAAGTCGGGCTATGAGAAGTAGTGAAACATCCTGAAAGAATGTGTTCCGGCCCATCGGATCATGGAGTAAAACCGGAATAGCTTTTATCGGTTTTAAAGAATTTGGATGAGACGGGCGGCGAGGCCGTCTTGGAAGAAATATCCCGGCGCAACCCCCTGCTCAAGACTCAAGTGGCGCAGGAGATGGAGGAGACCTTGGTAACCTTGACGCTAGAACACTCCAACCTTGCTCATCAATGAATTTTATCGGATGACTTTTCGCAAGAAGCAAGAAGTTCGTCCAGACGCCGGAGGAACTACAGGCCAATCTGAAGACGTGGATGACAGGGTACAACGAACGGAGGTCGCGCAGGAGAAACTGCGTGCAGCGTAGACTTCACTGGACTCCCTGTCTGTCCGGTAGAATCTTGCCTTTTACAATGAAGTATCTTCTGGATCTCAAAAATCTTCAAAGGCAAATCATTCATCTAAGAATTAAGAATCCAAATTCTCTCCCTAATAATTTCAAATCCTGCTTCTCACAGCTTCCATCTAAACTTAAGGAGACAATCCAAGTATTATTCGACCTCGGAAACTGGAACCTGCCGATTCTCAATGCACAAATAAAAAGCGGGCCTATCCGAAACGGATAGGCCCGCTTTTAAGCCATTGACCTCTTTACTGGTCTTCCCCTAAAAATGGAAAGGATTCAGGTGCGCTTCGCCTTATTAAAATAAACCGAGTCTGAGAAAATCCTCCAAACTTAATGTCTTAACACTTAAATAAGGATCCCTTAAAAAGCACTAACCTAAATTAGAAAATCTTGGCATGATTCGTCTGTTGATAATGCCAAGCGATCCGCTCTTGAAGATCAGTTAATTCCCTCTCCAAGGTTGCCAACAATGATTTACTATGGCTCCGATGGAAACCCTTCGGATCAAAATATGGCTTGTCACTCAAGTTTGAAATCCGATTTTCTAAGTCTTGAATTCGGGATTCTATTTCTTGCGCCTCAGTTTCATGTTGTGTAGCAGCACCTAAATGATCTTCTATCGACCAACCCTGCACTTCCTCAAGCCAAACAGACTTCTTTCCCTCACTGCTCTCATTAGCCAGACAAATCGAAGGCGCTGCTATAAGTAAGGCAATAAACATTAATGCTGGCGTGAATATCTTCATAACGGTCCCTCCTGTGAGTGATATGGCTTCCATGTCTTTTAAAAGCTTTTTTTCGAATGACGTTCTTAACAAAACTAATACAGCAAATTTAACGCCATTATCTGTTTGTCATTAATTGCATTATATTTCAAATGTTTACAATCAATTATCTAATCACAATATGTAACGATGTTACATAATAATGCATCAATTTTGTTAGCAAATGTTACATGTAGATACACTTCAATATTGATTCATCAAGCTGCACATACACATTACATATGCATATATACCTTGCGGCTCATTACCAATGTCCTTTTTTCTAGCTACGTCATCTCTCTAACTAAGGCGATCCAAGGATGGCTCGATCATGAAACTGGAACCTGCCGATTCTCAGCGCAAAAAAAAGAAGGCGAGCCCATCCGTTTTGGATAGGCCCGCCTTCTAACAACCAACTTCTTTCAACTCACTTATTCTATTTCAAAGACGAAACGCATATAAAACTCGGCAAAAGAACTTACTTTCAATCAATGCTCCCTTTATCAAACTTTGCTGCTGAAAAGATTATCAGCATCGAACAACTTAATTAAAAGGTACCCCCACATCATGATTTTTGGCATGATTCGTCTGCTGATAATGCCAAGCGATCCGCTCTTGAAGATCAGCTAATTCCCTCTCCAAGGTTGCCAACAGAGATTTGCTGTTACTCCGACCAAATCCCTTCGGATCAAAGTAAGGCTTATTACTCAAGTTCGAAATACGGTTTTCTAGATTTTGGATTCGGGATTCTATTTCTTGCGCCTCAGTTTCATGTTGTTTGGCGGCAGCTAAATGATCCTCCATCGACCACCCCTTGACTTCTTCAAACCAGGCTGACTTTTTTCCCTCTTCAGCTTGATTGCCAGCCAAAGATATGGAAGGTGCGACCATTAAGGTAAATAAGATGAATGTCAGTGTGAACATTTTCATGACCTTACCTCCCTCACTTAGTATAATTTTTCTGTCGTTTACATTTATGTTCATGATAGTATTCACATCAAATTTAGTGCCAATTCATATTTTTTATTAAATCTGTATATTATTCAAATATTTATAAAACTTTTAACATAACCATAAAATGCTACTATGTTACATAAAATAGTAACATAAACGTTAACTTACTGTTACATATCGTTACACTAAGACAGATATTCATTCGTTAAACTTTAAATACCCATACAACTTGCAGTCTTATGCAAAACGACATACTAATCCATTCGCCGGCTGATGGAGGTATTCAAACATATTGACGACTGTCGCGGGTTATTTATGAGAGGAAAGCCCGTATTTGGCAAGACGACGATAAATCGTGAGTCGGCTAATCCCCAACAACTTTGCCGCCGCCGAACGATTCCCGCCGGTTTGTCTTAAGGCATCTAGGAGTTGGTCTTTTTCAAAGGGGTACTTTGTGGGATCTTGATTAACAACATTGGAGAGTGGGGATGCTGGGTTCTGCTCCTGAGGCTCCATGATTTCTGGCGGCAGATCGTGAGGTTGGATTGTGGCATGCTGACATCGAACCACGGCAAATTCAATAGCATGCTTGAGTTCCCGGACATTGCCTGGCCATCCATAGGCCAACAACAAACGCATCCCTTCATGACTGACCGACTCTACCAGCCTTCCCGTTGTGGCCCGATAGTGCCCCAGAAAGAACCGCACCAAAAGGGGAATATCCTCCCGACGTCCACGTAACGGCGGAAGGAGAACGCGACCAACCCGAATCCGATATAACAAATCCGCACGAAACGATCCTTGCTCGACATCTCTGGCCAAATTATGGTGAGTGGCCGCTAACACCCGCACATCCACTTTCCGAAGTCTGGACTCGCCCAGTCGCGTCACTTCACGTTCCTGGAGTACGCGAAGAAGGCTGGTTTGGACGGTTAACGGAATGTCCCCAATTTCATCCAGAAACAAGGTTCCGCCCTCTGCCGCTTCGATTAATCCCTGTTGATCGGATACCGCTCCTGTAAAGGCGCCCCGTTTATGCCCGAATAATTGGCTGGCCACTAAGGACTCGGTCAATCCTGCGCAGTTGACCGCAATAAAAGCACGATCTTTCCTATGACTCGTCTGATGAATGGCACGGGCAACCAGTTCTTTTCCAGTTCCCGTTTCTCCCTCAATAAGCACGGTCGAATCAACTTTGGCGAAGTCCCGGATTTGCTGAAAAATCAATTGCATGGGCTGGCTTTTTCCAATGAGATCGTGAAATTTTTGGCCTTCGGACAACAATTGTCTGAGCGTTTGAACTTCGGAGGCATCGTACAAAAAAAACATTTTTCGTTTTCGATCTCTGGGATCATCCCTGACATCCACATTGGCCCACCGAATCGGTTCCCCGCTTATGTTAGGCATTTGCACCAATACCGTCTGACGTTTCTCCTGGGGAAGCTTGACCATATCTTCTAATTGACTCAAATTGGATGAGATCCCAAACAGCGTCTGCCAGGACTCACCCTGGCCATGAACAGTTGACTGAGCACACAACACTTGAGCGGCCTGACTGAGAAATGCCACGTTTCCGGTCTGGTCGGTTAAGGCTGTTCCGATAGGCAATTGATTCAGGATCGCAATCAAATCATCATGGTTTCTTTGGATTTCGGCAACCAGGGATTCCAATTGCGTCTCTGCTTCCTTTCGTTGAACAACTTCCCTGGAAAGCAACTTGTTGGTCTCTGTCAGTTCGGCCGTTCTCATTTTGACTCGCTGTTCCAGAGCATCATGGGCTTCCCGAAGCGCCGCTTCCGTCCGTTTCCGATCAAGTTGCAAAAGGACCATTTCCGCAAGAGAATTCAACAGGTTTCTTTCCTCCAGCAAAAATGGTCCCTCAACCTCATCCGGCCGTGATTCCAAATACACGACTTCAATTTCCCCGGTCGTCCCGTCCCGGCAGGTAAATCGCCCGCATTGACTCCAGGGGGACGAAACGAAATTGGAGGTTTTGATGATGAGAGATCCAAATTGAATGCGGCACGCGGTAATTTCCGGGTATTGCCAGGATGGAGGAATCAGATCAGCGATTGCTTGCAACAATTCCTCAATCGACAAGTCTTCATTTTGAAATAATTGTGCGGTCGCGTGCAGAGCGGTCAGCTCTTTCACACGCTCCTGTAGGTGATGGAGGGTCCGCTCAAATTCGTTATTGGTCTGTTTGGTAAAGTCCGGTTCCATAAACACCAATCCTTTGACTGAAGTAGGGCCCTCTCTACCGGCTCGATACCGAACTAAGGAATCGATGCCCCCTCGGCCGTCTTGCTACCCCAAAGACCATGCCTTGATGCATGGATTATATCGGTCATCAATGATAATGGCGATGTGGTGCCCCTGTTTATCCATAATCTCCCTATTTGCCCTTCCTCCGACATGAGGCATACAATTTTAGAGAGGGTATCTTTCAGAAAGAGGGAAACCAAAATGAATACTGAATGGCTCCTACAGATAGCAGTGCGGTGTTTGTCAGGGACAATAGTTTGGGCCGCTGTTCCTGTAATGGACGGCGCATCTCAACATGCTACCTGCTGCCAGCCTCTTTTTGACCAACAACCCATGAGCCTGAAGTTCGTAGCCATGAATTCCAGTCCGTTTTCATCTCTACAACCCCGCCCAAAGCTTCCGGTTGAGCCGGAGGAATTCGATCCTAGGGAACTGGACGCCTATTACGACTGGCGGAATGATCTGTTTTTTAGGGAATTCGATTTGATCGGTTCCGGCAGTGTGAATTTTATGACAGCCCGTCGTACCTATCAGGTATGGCTTGATGAATTCGGGACACCTGTAGTTCTTACCGTGGGTGATCCCGTGTTTTATTGGATAGATTTAAACGGAAATGGGAAATTCGAAGAAGATCAGGGAGAAATGTGGAAAGATGCCTATGAGGATGGGGTTACCGGAAATGAAGAACCCTATGATAATTCCGACATTCAAGAACCTCCAGGTCAAGGGCCTGAGTGGTCTCCCGTGCCTCACGGTGGATTCAAACAGCCACCGTGCGACCCGCGATTCGGATGTTGAGGGAATGTTGAAAAAACTCGCCATCCGCGTTCTCTGCATTTTGCCGTGCTCACGTACTGAACCGTGTGCTCCGACCACCAAACACGAGCTTCCCCCTTCGGGATGAGCCAAGGCATGCGTGGCCTTGCTGGACAAACTTTTTAGAACATTCCCTACCGCTACCGGCCAAAGTTCATTCCGCTCCAAAATGAAACCCCAGTGACAGTTGCCCGTCAGGCAGTACCTGAACGTCCTGCCTCTGCTCACCTAAAATTGGATGCCAAGCGAGAAGTGTATAGGTGCCCGGTGGAACCTGTTCCAAGGCAAAGCCACCTTTCCGATCCGATAGGGCAAAATATGGGTGGTCCACCACATACAACCAGTTCTGCATAAAATCATGCCGGTTGCAGGTTAGACGCACCACCTCGCTCCCTCTCAGCTTGTTCGAATCAAAGCTTCGATCAACGGCATCTTGAGGATGGATATCCTGATTATGGACAGTGCGAAGTATGGTCCCCTTGTGATCCAGAGCCGCAAAGGTATGCAGAGTATGTTTAATCGTATCCTGATTGGCAAATTTCACCGGTTCGTCTGCCGCAACCACGCCGGTAAATGGCCCGAAATTGCAGCCTTTGGTTTTGACTTGTAGGCCTAGGGCCTTGCCACCTTGATAGCGGAATTCTCCTTCACCCGGCACCATTCCCGAAAAACCCTGTGCCGGAAATGGTTTTCCTGTTTGAATACCCTCCAAGACGATAACCACCCCGGCAAGGAATCCATTATGAGTTTCGACCTTCAGAAGGCTTCTTTCCTGTCCACAGACATCGGGATTCTTTTCCACGGTAAACCGTACCGGCAGGGGTGGAGAACCGGTAAAAGTGACCTGTCCCTGTATGGTTCCCCCATGCTGAACTTCTGCCACCTCATAGGCTTGGATTAGAGGTGCCCCTGTGACCAGAAATAAAAAACTGCTCATCAACGCTATAAAAAATTTTTGCTCCATCTCCTTCCTCCTTTGAAGCCGAGTTATTTGCCGGCTTCAATCACCATGAATCGATCTGCTACATGACGATCTGCCAACCTGCCCAAAACGACCAGCTTTGTTTCAATTGCGGACCGTCAAGGTATTGATAAATAGGCGCACCGGCTTCAACATTCAGATG
>JALDRK010000006.1 GCA_031315915.1 Nitrospirales bacterium | reverse complement strand
GGGAAAAGCAGAGTTGTTGGAACGAAGATGGCCAACCTCTTTTCCCTACACTATGATTGATGGCGATTTGGATAGAGAAACAACGATGAGAGGGAGGCTTCAAGTCTGTGAGGATGGTTCATCCTTACGGGGGCAACATTGTTCAAAGTCAGAGGACACCAATGTTTTATGCACCCCAAGGAGCAATGTCATGAAACCTCGACTCTCCACATCCCCTCAAGAGTCTCTGCTAAAAGAGGCCGAGCTGGTGGGAACTGTGCCTTTATCTGAAGCCGTACGGGATCTCAGTTGGTCCGAGCCAAGAATTGGAACGCATTCTGAAAACCAGATGCCGAAGGTCTGAGGGGACTTGGTAACTGAACAGAGATGAAATCAGTGACCAATTGATCGAGAATGGGAGTCGACGGCGAGTCAATCCGACGACAAGCATCTGTCTTGGGGTTTTGTGTGACATAGGTTTAAAGAAATTCCTGAGATACACGTGGCTTCAGAGATTAGTTAGAGAAGCGGATGCATAAACAAGATGGGGGGCCTATGAAAAATGACGTTGTCCAAATCCGCGATAAAACAGTCCATCTGAGTCAGCCCTATAGAGCGGCGGTGGGTGAAATTGTAGGCCGTGAACAAGAAATGACACGCGTTCTGGCGGCATGGATGAGTGGAACGTCTTCTCTGCCGCTGGCCCCACTCCTGCTAGGAGAGCCCGGTGTTGGAAAAAATCGAATCGTATATGAATGCGCCCGATTGTGTGCCCTGGACCTGTACATATGCCAAGGACATGAAGATATTACCGCCGAAGATCTCATCTGTTCGGTGAGGTTTAGTGACGATCCAGGGAAGAAAATGGATTACATCGTTTCCCCATTGGTGAGCGCCATGCTGCGGGGAGGAATTTGTTTTCTCGATGAAATAGCCAAGATACGACCACGAGCCCTGGCACCCCTGGTCAGCGTGCTAGATGAACGTAGGTACCTCGACTCCACCCTCTTAGGGGAACGGGTGTATGCCCATCCGGCGTTTCGTTTTGTGGCGGCCACCAACAGTGATGATGTGGACGAAAGTCCGCTTCCTGGATTCATTCACTCTCGGTTGCGTCCGGTCATTACCGTGGAGGGTGCGAGCCGGGAGGAGATCGACTTGATCACTAAGGGACGCTTCCCCAGCATGGAAACCGACAGAGGGGGGTTGCTCGATCAGTTCTGGGCCTTGTGGGATCAGCAAGGAGGCGGTCGCCCTCCCACGCCCCGTGATAGCCTCTACGTTTTTGGCTATGCGATCAACCTGGCAAACTTTGAAATGGCCCGCGGCTCCATTCCGTGCCATGTGAATGAACCAGGCGGGTCACGTATGACAAAAGAACATCTCGTGCGAGCCTTTGAGGCCTTTCATGATCATGGAGACAGAACAGGTGAAGACCATCCCATCCCTGACAGTTCGTTGGCGCAACCGTGAGCTGTATGTAATCCCGGCCAAACACTTCTGCCACGTGTTTGCCGAGGGGGTGAACCGGATCTGTGCCAATCCGGCTACCAAGCCGGAGGCCATCGCGGTGGAATTGGGCCCGGACACGCTGCGTGCGGCCTTGCGTTGGATGGTTGAACTGGGGGTGGGCACCTCCAATCTCCGCCATTTCCCTGTCATGTTGGCTCTCATAAAACGGAACACCATGATTCGCGCCTCCTACCGGGAAAAAGCCTGGAACCTTCAACGGGAAACAGGCATGGACATCACCGAATTCAACTCCGACTTTCTCCGCCGGGAACTGGGATTCAGCGAGTATAATGTCCTGTTTCTCTCCCCGATTGATTCAATCATCGAAGGGCTCCGATGTGGAGTGGAGTTAGGAGTGCCGGTTTATGGCGTGGACCTTGAAGAAACGGCGGCAGGCCTTTACCGTCCAGCTTTGCTCGAAGACCTTCAAGCAGTGGGACAAGATATGGACGTGTATCTGGCGCGAAATCTGAAGATGGCCGACACCTATCGCGATGACGAGATCGACTCCCGGAGAGAATGGGCGATGGCTGCACGTCTGAAAACATTATTGATGAAGCATCAGCGAGTGGCATTTACTTGTGGAATGGCACACTGGCTGAGAATACAGGAATTACTCTTTGACGACACGGTTGGTTCCGCGGGGGTAGAGGAAGGGACAGGTGTCGAGGAAGCAGAAATGAAACGAGTGGTCGTCCATCCAGAAATCGCCACCGGATATGTGGATCTCTTTCCATCTGTGGTCCGGGCGTACGAAAGGCGGCGACGGTCGGTAAGTCAGGCAGGAAAATCCAGGAGAAAGTATAACCATCTCGATACAGCAGTCTTGTTTCGCGAAAACGCCGTGACGGGGATATCAGCACATTTGCGAAACCGGTAGGTTCTGTCCAGAGGGAAAACCCTGCTTCCCCTGACACACTTCGATCTTTTGAGGTCTATCTGGAAAACTTCCGTGCCGACTACGACAGAGATTGGTGCCCGACTTGTATACGACGGTGAAGGCTGGAGGAAGTGATCGATAAGAACTTTGCCAACACATTGGCCCGCGCTCTTGCGAGGTTTCCGTGACTCTACTCAAAAGACCATCCCGGCTGTGCAGTTCTCAGATCTGGATCCACCAGGGAGACAGATTGGCTCGGGCAGGCTCATCGATGAGGGCGCATACGTAGATATTTCTATTTTCGTCTTACCCAATTACGATCTGACCTCAACCGACCTCCTCCTGCGAAGGCGAGGCATAGATGCCAGCACAGCATCGTTAAGCTCCATGCCCGCACCTTGGTTCGGCTCAAAAAGACAACCTTTCGCCCAGTGTGTGTAGTAAAGAAGTTCCGCCGACAGTCCGTTCTTACCGAAGGAGCCCTTGGACAACCACGGAAACGACTCAACCGTAGCTTCAGGCAGCAATGTATGCAAACGGATCGCATGATATCAAATCAATCTCGATGCTTGTCGCTGTTAACCGAATGGCTGGTCCGGCATACCCAATGAACATGGGAATTACGCCCGGTTTAACCTCACCTGCGAAACTTCATCGGGCAGATTGAAGGGCCCTGTTAGAATGCGTTGGGGGAAAGGGAGTATGGTAAATCAGCCTGCGATGCTGCGCGGTAGAGAAGAAGCAACGGTAAAATCACGGAAAATCAGTGACTTTCTTGATTTTTTTCAGTTCAAATTCTTAACGGCCCAGACAGCCAATGCCAGCGGAACAGATCCGAATGACAAACTTTGGGAGACAATGTTTCGTTAATCAAATAGTGAGTTATTCTGAAGAGCCTTGCACAACCAGCTTTGATATATGATTGTAGGAAGAACTTCAGCTTCGCTACCCGCCTTCGCTGGATTTACTCACGATTCACGATATCATAAATGAGTTATTAGTGAAAAGCTGAGAGAAGCGGTAACCCCAGCCGTGACCTGAAACCAAATGGTTCCCACTGGCAGAGGCCATGACGGCTGATCGTATCACCATACTCCCCATATTAAGATCAATAGATAAAAATTTTTCCCAGAGTGTGGAGAAATATTAGAAATCCCAAACTGTATCGTACTCTTGGCTGCTCGAATGTATCACCAGTTTTGCAGATATGAATGTTGAAACCGAGCACTTAAGAAAAAGTTTGACCATATGGCGATGTTATGTCACGAACCATATTAACTAATGTTAGAACGCATCAAATTGTCGACTGGTATCGGGTAAGAGGGTGGTTCAAAATGACCGAAAACAGGTGTTTGTTCAACCACTGGTCAATCTCGGTACTAAACTCAAAGTATTATTCTGCCAAATGGGGTTCGCCAACGCCTCGGTTGAGTTGAAAGATTTGAGTTCTGGCAAAATTAAAATCCTCTTTATTATGCCAGTTCTTGCCGAAAACGCATTAATTTCGGGAACGCTTAATCATCTGGCGGCCAGATGCCAACCCTCACATCTCGCCAAAGGTTGTTGGTCCGGAACCAATGTCGTCCTCTCCTCAAAAGATCAAGTGGATTAAAGAAAAAGAACCATGCTCTATTAGAGAGCATGGCGACAGGGGCCTTTCGTTGCTATGAGCATTGTGGACAGTATGAAAAAGCTCGAGAAGTATTGCGATGGTTGCTGAGGACAAAGTCATGGAAAGGTGACCGTTACCATGAAGCGATCACCCTCAATTAACCCTGCCTTTGAATATCTGCTCGCTGGGCGATGGCCAGAGGCCATCAGAGGGTTTATGGTGGCAATACGTTGTTCCAAGTCCTGGGTAGGCGCACAAGCCACAAATTCGCGCGCAAACTACTGATGGCGTAATTCGAATCAACCACGCCGATGGAGTTAGACAACATCCAGAAAGAGTTACAGGAGTTGGAAGACCTCTTGACCCGTGCGAAACTTCGGCAGGTCAGGAAGCCTCAGATTCTGTTGGCGAGAATCGTGAATGCGAGGAGACTTTGAAGGCGCGATTTGTTGGGTGAAAAAGGCCATCCAAGCCTGTAAGGGAAGCGGCATGCAGTATTCCGAAGTCGACATTCAATTCCTCCAGCGCCTGGAATTTGCTTCCCATCACCCGAAGAAATTGCTGGCCAGAATCGATAGCCTGGGAGCTTGCTTCTATATGGAGTCAATCATCGCGAAGGCCGTCCGATGTAGCTTGTCCCTGGGTTTTTCAGAAGGACACAGCTAAGTTTCAGGATCTGGCCTATCAATGTCACTGGCGTCAGGAGGTGTCTGATGAACAACGGAAGCGCTTAAAAGCGGTATACAAGAAAACGCATTCACATGCGAAACAATAAAAAATTACATGCCCTGTTTGTCCGTTCCTTGTGGTGGGGTTGTTTTTAAGCCTCGATTGCTATGTAGCTGGAGGTGGGGGACAGCACATCCCCCAAAAGCAACGCATGGCAAAATGAATATGCCTTCTTGGCTGGAAGGGGTTCTAAGGAGGCTTTTTTTGAGGGAATAAACGGAGGGATAGTCGAATGAAATTCTCGTATGCAGAGTAGGTACTAAAAAAATTCAACACTGAAATAAATATAAGTTGTTAAGAGTTCCCCTATGAACCATCCCCCTATTATAAGCCCGCTCCTGAAAATTCTTTGCTGGGTCGTTATCCCGATTGGCATGATGCTTGGAGCAGTGGGCGGATTAACCGCCACCGCACTGGCCATAGAAAACTTCTCCACCTTTCGATTGACCCAATCGACGATTACCGATGACCGCAAAAAATATAAAGACGAGATTGAGATAGACGGAACCTTTTCGGTCTCGCCCACTGGCATGGGGATTAATCCCCTTACCGAACCTGTCTCGATAGTCCTAAAGGGAACTGACGGCACGACCATCTTTTCCCAAACGATCCCTGCTGGTTCCTTTAATCATAAGCAAAAAAAGCCAAAAGGCAAAAAAACAAAAAAGAAAAATGGCAAACCAACTCCCGATTTGTTTGTCTTTAAGGGGAAGGGTAAAGGGCACCTTAAGAGTGTCGAATTGACCCAAAGTCCGTCCGGAAATTACGATTTCAGCCTAGAGGGAAGCAAGCTGAAATTTGCCTGCTGCCTGCCCGCCAAGGTGTTCATGCTCATCATTGGCAACGATGGGGGCGCCTTAAATTTAAAAACCAACCAACAAATTCCCTTCGACAACGATATAGATAATGATAGAGATGGGTTTAACGAAGTTCAAGGTGACTGTGATGACAGGAATGCCAATATCAACCCCAATTCAATCGACATTCCTGGAAATGGAATCGACGAAGATTGTGATGGGAAAGATTCTATCGATCCGAAAGATGTTGATGATGACCTAGATGGCTTTACAGAAAACCAAGGAGATTGCGATGACGTTCATCCGGCCATAAACCCAAATGCTATAGAGATACCTGGAAATGATATTGACGAAGATTGTAATGGTCTGATTGCTAATAAAGAAATTGAATTTGAGGTTGCTTCCAGTGTGTTTCCTGATTCTGACAATGTTTATCCGATTGGCAGTATCGTCATAGTTACCGTTAGAGAGAAAACGGCAGCTAAGGAATTAAGTGGAACCGTAAGGATCATTTCAGAATCTCAGGCCTATGATTCAGGCTTACAAAATCTTATTTTTGAAGGCAGGTATTTCCCATGGGATACCGAAGGCCTACCTTCTTCAGATGATTATGTTGTCCAAATTACCCTTAGAGATTCAACTGGTCAAACGAAAGCGGACAATTCACTAAGAATTGCACTTTTCTCCACTCAAGCTCCAAAATTTTCTTTATCTTCTAATTCAGAAGATAATCTCTTGCTTAGGGCAGAAACCGATGACGGAGGTGTCATAGACTACATTGGGGATAAGGATCAAGATGGAATTGTAAAAGCCTTACAATCAATCCGAGTTAAACCCAGTGGTAGTGAACCAACAAGTACAATAAGATTCGATGAACAAGAAAGACCAATCCAAATATTAAATTCTAATGGAACAGCCCTAAAAATTGAATGGCTGTCGGACACTCTAATAAGGGGTGAATATGTTTCTGCAGAAGGAGTAAGTCAGTTCAGCGAGCCCGTAGAGTTGCCTTTTCAAAGTAACAGCCTAAATACATCCTCAATATTCTCAGAACACTCAACCGTAAAATCACAGCTTGCAAGCGAACGGGTAAGTAGTGTCCCAATTAACATCAATGTAAAAAACTGCAAAGGCAACCCAGTTACTGACGCAGAGGTCGTCATTTTTTCCTCTCCGGCCCGAAGCGATGGATCTGGAATAATTGATGAACTTCAAAATTTTGCTAGCAGTCAACCTAGACCTGGAGAATACATAGTAAACGTATTGACATCATCGGTCGAAATCGACAGCGAAAAATTTCAAAAATATCTGTAAAAGTTCACTGGAAGTTTTTGAAAATGGGTGCACAGCAATTCAGCTAATCCCACTTGCCCAACAGGTTGGAATTTGCCTGAATCTTGCGGTCAGACTCGAACCAATTGTGCCAGTCCCTGGCGACAGCATTGCTGTATTTCCAGCTTGCATGGGTGCATTCAATGTAATAAAGACGAACTGTAAAGTAATTGAGCTTTGCCAGACACACAATTCGCTTGTGAAAATATAGAAGAAATCATAGATAGGAGCATTGATTTTTTTCAAAAGGTAGCTGGAAGAGATGTTTCTCTCCTACCAAATGCTGTGATACCTGGAGCAGGTGGATTTAATGGCTCCGAACTATTAACTAATCTCTCAGGACCATTTCCGAACACAATGCTAGTTAATGCGTGTAACGGTCCTCTTGAGGTCAAAATATCCGAACCTCAACCATTTTATTCTTTTTTCACATCTGAAGAAGTTTTTTTTGAAGGCGCGGCTTTCAATAAACGAGGGACGAGGATACCCAAGGAATTTCTTGATTGGTTTTTGGATGGTGATATTTTACTTCAGGACGAACGGGAGTCTTTTGCGGCTCGACTACCTCTTGGGCGACATTCGATAACATTAGCAGCAACCGACAAACTTGAGGGGGAAGGACGTGCTACAGTCGATGTTTGTATTCTAAATCCTCCAGATACCCAAAATGACTTTGCAAGCACAATCCCTGATCGTCCCATTACAATTGACGTATTAAAGAATGATGTAGATCTCCAATCCTGTAGTGGCTTTAACCTGCCACCAATAAGGATCTCAGGAATTTTAAAGTCTAGCGAAGGGGGTAGAGTTAGAATAATCGATAACGGTCGTTTAGTAGAGTATGATCCGAATGGGAGTTTTAATGACCTGCAAAAAGGTGAAATGGTTCAAGATACATTCAGTTACTTTTCAGATCCAAATGGTGGTACTGGTACGGTGACTGTGACTATCACTGGCACTGGCACTAATGACAAAGATAACGATGGATTCACTGAGGAAGAAGGTGATTGTAACGATAACAATCCAAGCATTAACCCAGGAGCCAGGGAAATCCCGGATAATGGGATCGATGAAAATTGTGACGGAAAAGATAGCACTGATTCTAACGGCGGCGGAGATAACACCGATTCAGATGGAGATGGGGTAAGTGATAATGACGAACTCGCTGATGGTACCGACCCTGAGAATCCCGACTCGGATGGAGATGGGAGAACTGATGGGGAGGAAAAAGCTGATGGTACTGATCCCAACAATCCGGACACAGACGGCGATGGGTTAACCGACTGGGAAGAGGCACACGGGTGCCTGGATACCGATAACAACCGGGAGTGCGATCCTGGATCTGAGTTCCCTCCTACTGATCCCACTAATCCTGACACTGACGGTGATGGATCAACGGATTGGGAAGAAGTGCATGGGTGCCTAGATGCCGATAACAACCAGGAGTGTGATCCTGGGTCAGATTTTCCGCCTACTGACCCAACTGATCCTGGCTCGAATGGTATTGGCAGTGGTTCGGGAGACCCACACCTTAAAACTTTCGATCGTCTGGCCTATGACTTCCAAGGTGTGGGTGAATTTGTTTTCGTTCAATCTCTGGATGACAATTTGACAATACAAACGCGGATGGCGCCGTGGCGAAATTTACGGTTTGTCTCAATTATCAGTGCCGTAGCCATAAATGTTTCGGGAGACAGGGTCGGTATTTATCTGGGCCGCACACCTGAATTGTACGTGAATGGGGTGCCGGCCACGCCTAACACCGACGTGATGCTGCTTCCAAACGGAGGCCGGATTGAGATTCAAGAGAGGACCCACACCATAGGATGGCCTGACGGCAGTCGGGTTAAAGTCACGTCGATGAGTTCTCACATTAACCTAACGGTCTTACTTACCAGATCTAGACAGAACCAGGTGCAAGGGTTGCTTGGGAACTTCGATGGCATGCGAGAGAATGAACTTGTCACTCGCCAGGGGATCGTTTTCAGTACCCGCCTAACCCTCGATGAGCTTTACAAGCAGTTTGGCGAGTCGTGGCGGATTACGCAGGAAGAAAGCCTATTCGATTATATTGATGGCAATACCACGGAAACACACACCGACCGAAACTTCCCCGTCGGGTTTTTTACGGCAGCGCATCTCGATCCTAGCATACGAGAAGAGGCCGAACAGATTTGTCGGGCTGCCGGCATCACAGATCCTGTCTTACTTGACAACTGTATCCTCGATGTGGGGATTACGGGGGATTCCAGTTTTGTTGAATTCCCCGCGAATACCGAACCCCCTTTAGACACTGTCATCCCCACAAACCAGGGGCCAACAGTTGCAACAGGGCAAGATCAGATAATTAGTTTGCCGAGTGCGGCGACTCTTGTTGGCACGGTGATCGATGATGGGTTGCCGAATCCACCGGGGGCCGTCACCACTCAGTGGACTCAGAGCAGTGGGCCAGGCACCACGACCTTTACTAACGCGACCGGGGTAGCGACGACAGCCAACTTCACCGTGGCTGGTAGTTACGTGTTGCGCCTAACAGCCGATGACGGCGCGTTGCAAGCGTTTGATGAAGTCACCATAAATGTTAATCCCGCAACCCCACCCGCCACAAGAAATTGAACTCCGATGCGGTGATTTGACAGCGGGATCAATTGTTGGAGCAGGAGAGGAAGACATCTTCACCTTCATAGGCACGGCAGGGCAGGTGATGGCGATTCAGCTGGCGGAGACGAGCGGGTTCACGCCGGTCTCCCAGTTCCCATTCGCGACAGTCTTTTCACCCACCGGAGTGGCCCTCCAAAGCTTCGGCCCGTCCCAACCGACACTCACTTTGCCGGCGAGTGGGACTTACGTCATCAAGGTCACGGCTAATGATCTCACCAGTACCGGGTCCTATGGTCTAGGCATAGAATGTGTGATACCACCCAGCCCGGATGCGGTGGCCTTTGCTGCGGCAGTCGCCTCGATGGCACCATTGCGGCGGGGGCGGAGGCGGATCTCTTCACCTTCACGGGCACGGCGGGGCAGGTGGTGACGATTCAGCTGGCGGAGACGAGCGGGTTCACGCCGGTCTCCCAGTTCCCATTCGCGACAGTCTTTTCACCCACCGGAGTGGCCCTCCAAAGCTTCGGCCCGTCCCAACCGACACTCACCTTGCCGGCGAGTGGGACTTACGTCATCAAGGTCACGGCTAATGATCTCACCAGTACCGGGTCCTATGGTCTAGGCATAGAATGTGTGATACCACCCAGCCCGGATGCGGTGGCCTTAAGCTGCGGCAGTCGCCTCGATGGCACCATTGCGGCGGGGGCGGAGGCGGATCTCTTCACCTTCACGGGCACGGCGGGGCAGGTGGTGACGATTCAGCTGGCGGAGACGAGCGGGTTCACGCCGGTCTCCCAGTTCCCATTCGCGACAGTCTTTTCACCCACCGGAGTGGCCCTCCAAAGCTTCGGCCCGTCCCAACCGACACTCACCTTGCCGGCGAGTGGGACTTACGTCATCAAGGTCACCGCCAACAATCTGGTCGCGACGGGCGCGTATGAATTAGGGTTAGACTGCAATTAAGGTTTTCTTGCAATTCTGGTAGTCGCATAAATCGATTAGTTTTTAAGATCAAACCATAGAGGTATTACCCAAATTGGTGAGGTGTAGTCCAAAACATTCCCCCAGGAGGTTCATTCTTGTGCATTAAGATTGGCTGTAATCCCTGAAAACAAGAAGATGTATGAATGAAGAAAGGTAAGTATTTCAAAGGTTGAACCCTGAGTAAAGCGTTTTAAATAAATATGGGTTGAGTTTGAACCTGTGATTATACTCTCGGTCCTTTTTATGGGATGTAGAAAAATTCAGCCATTTATGAAAATAGTATTTTTCGCCTTTTGGGGAGTTCTCCTCCAGGACTTTGTTTGGGCACAGAATACCTCACCCTCTAACTTGAGTGAACAGGCTGTCCTTCAACAGCTTGAAAAAATGCACAATGAATTAAAAGCTCTTCGCAATGATATTGGGCAATTAAGAAAGGATTTCTTACAGCTTCGACAATCTTTAACCTCGGTCGTAGCTCCTTCCCCCTCGCCGCCCCAACAGGTTGACGTATTTCTAGGGGATGGTCAGATTTTAGGTGATTCTAATGCCAATATTGGTATCGTAGAGTTTACCGACTTTCAGTGCCCCTTTTGTAAGCGGAATCATTTCGAGGCTTTTTCGAAACTTCAAGAAGCATACATTGGAACAGGGAAGATTCTGTATACCGTTCGAGATTTCCCCTTGGCCTTTCATGCCCATGCCAAAGAAGCTGCGGTTGCCGCACGATGTGCGGGTGAACTAGGGCAATATTGGGCAATGGTTCACCAGCTATTTGAGAATCAAAAGCATCTTGGTTCTTCTCTTTACCCGGAGCAAGCCAAGGTCCTGAATTTAAGAGAAAAAGAGTTCGAGGATTGTCTGAAAGACCCCAAGCAGGTCGCAAACGTCGAAAAAGACCTTACCTACGGCAAAAGTATCGGTGTCGGTGGAACGCCTTATTTTTTCATTGGTCGGATAGAGGGGAAAAAATTGGTCAAAGCCCAACGCATTTCAGGTGCCAGACCTTTCTCAAACTTTTCTACGATTATTGATTCTTTGTTGGAATAAAAAGGCCATTTTACAAGTTCTTTTTAACCTTAACTAGATCATGGGACATCCAAGACATAGAGGAAACACTATGGACAAGGCCCTTGCATCCTCTACTCAAGTTCTCCCGGTTGTTACCGCAGAACTTTTTTCCATTCCTCTCGACAATAATCAATATCTCATCTATGCACCTCTAAGAAAGGCCGCTTTCGTGGGAAACCTCAGTATGGTGAATACTCTGGCGGACCTGAAAGAGGGATCCTCATTGTGTAACGACGATCTTGACCCGTCCTTCCTGGAATTCCTCCGCCAACTAGAAATTCTCGATGCAGGCCCCGAACTGAAGCCCATTACGACATTCAGGGGAGACCCGGAACCCACAATGGTTACTCTGTTTTTAACAACGGCTTGCAACCTTCGCTGCACCTATTGCTATGCCGCAGCTGGGGATACCCCAACGAAATTCATGCCCCGGGCTACTGCCAGACGAGGCATTGACTTTGTCGCTCGCAATGCTGTGAAAAAGCAGGTTTCCCATTTTGAGATTTCCTACCACGGAGGAGGTGAACCCACCGTCAATTGGCATGTGATGGAAGATTCCCTCCGCTACGCTCGGGACAAAGCTCGGGAGCTAGGGCTGGAAGTTCATGCGTCCAGTGCCACCAATGGGGTGTTAAACGATAAACAAATTGATTGGATCATCGCCAACTTGAATGGAGTCAGTTTGTCTTTTGATGGGCTGCCTTCTGTGCATGACCGGCACCGTCTCACCATTCTCGGTCAGGGTTCCAGCCAACAAGTTACACAAACCATTAGCCGATTCGATCAAGCTGGATTTCGATATGGAATACGAGTCACGGTCACCGCCGATCAAATTCCTTTCTTGGCAGATTCTATTGAATATATTTGTTCTCACTTTCACCCACAACGGATTCAAGTCGAACCTTCTTATCAACTGGGCCGCTGGAAAGAGGCGGTCTCTGCGGAAACTAACCAATTTATCGAAATGTTCCGTGAAGCCCAGGTGCGGGCGCATAAATGGAATAAGGAAATTTTTTATTCTGCCGCACGAGTGGGTCTCCTCACCAACCATTTTTGCGGGATCACCCAAGATAGCTTTGCTTTGTCACCCGACGGAAATGTCTCGGCCTGCTACGAAGTGTTTTCCGAGGACAACCCCTGGGCTTCAGTCTTTTTCTACGGCAAACCTGTCCCACAGGAACCTGGCTACACATTTGACCTTCACAAATTAACCCATCTTCGTCAGCAATCTATTCAGCATCGTGAATACTGTCAAGGCTGTTTCGCCAAATGGCATTGTGCCGGGGATTGCTATCATAAAAATCTGTCCGTCAATGGGACATTAGAATTCGCGGGATCGGAGCGGTGCCACATCACCCGTGAACTGACCAAGGATCAAATTCTTACAAAAATTGCTCAGGCCGGTGGACTCTTCTGGCATGAGGAACCGTCCAATGATCAGGCGACAACTACTACAGGTAAAGAGATGCTTCTATGAAATATCAACTTCCACGCTTTGGGCTAACTCGCATCTATGCTGATGGATCTCAAGAAGAACCTCAAATTGTGCCCGTGACTGAAATCCCAGTTCAGACACAAATGAACCGGCGAGGATTTTTGGGGGCAGCAATGACGGCGAGTGCCGTACTGAGTCTCATGGGCTTTCGCTCTGCAGGATGGGTCAGAGGAGAGGCCAATCGAAATATTTTGAACATAGCCAATACCACCAGCTCAGATTTACTGCATGCCCATTCTGAAGCAGTCAATCAATTGGCGATTTCCCCAGAAGGGGAACTCCTAGCCTCTGGTGGAGATGATGGCAAAATCAAGCTTTGGGATCTGCGGGAGAAAAAATTATTGACCACTTTGGAAGCCCACGGTGGAGCGGTATTAGGTTTGGCGATTACACCAGACGGAAAACGTTTGGTTTCATCGTCCAAAGACCACACCATTAAAATCTGGCATCTCCCGAAAGGGAAACTACAGGAAACTCTCGATGGTCATACAGGACAGGTCAACGGAGTTGGAATTTCACAGAATGAGCAACTGCTTGTCTCAGGGTCATCTGACCAAACTATAAAATTTTGGGATTTTTCCCTCCTTAAATCAGACGGAGTTCTCGTGGGGCACCTTGCCCCCCTCTCGACTGTCGCACTGACTTCCAATGGCCGAACGGCGATTTCAGGGTTTGCGGATGGAACGATTGAATTATGGAATTTGCCAGAACGGGAACTTCAAATCACCTTAAAAGAGGGGGATGGACCGATCACAGCCCTTGCCATTTCCCCACAGGGCAAAAAATTCGTTTCCGGATCCACGGATCACCGTATTCGCATTTGGGATGTGCTTGATGGGAGGTTGCGCCAAGCATGGGAAGGACATACGGATTCTGTTACAGTCCTAACCTTTTCTCAGGATGGAAAAACTCTCGCCTCGGGTTCGGCTGATCACACCATTCAACTTTGGCGATTTCGAAATGGCGAAAAACTTGGAACCCTTGAGGGGCATACTGAACGTGTAACAGCTTTGGTCATTACTCCTGATGGGAAGCATTTAATATCCGCCTCCCGAGACACTACAATTCAAATATGGGATTTGGAAGAACAACGCTTTGTGAGTTTTTTATTCGATCCTTCCACGAACAAAAAGGAGACGGAGGCAAAGTCCTACCAGATATTTAACAAAACACTGGGCCACCCCATTACCTATACGCTACCCTGTGGAACGCCTACCCCACCAGGGAGTATCTGTGTGTGTGATTGTGTGCCAGGAACTATTCCCTCTATCAAACCTTCTCCCATTCCGAGGACTAGGCCTGGCTTTGGAGGAAGTGGATCCATGCCTTGCGGTTCGCCTACCCCACCTGGAGCCATCTGTACATGCGACTGTATTTGCACATGCCAAGCGGTCTGAGAGCAGGTATGACGAGAAGATGAGCCAAGAAAGAAAAACTGTTCATGAACAGTCCCTAGGGAATTGACTCAGGGTAAAAAAATTCTTGTGTTTTGTGAAGAGGGGGCTTGCTGGTGAAGGAGGCTTAATAGGGGAGGGTTCTTTTACTATGGAAAGGCATATGGGCATGATAGGCACGCGCATTGTTGAAGTGATAGTCGGCAGCGTCATTTGTTGGGCCTGGGATCCCGTTAATGCAACAGCAAGCACTTGAGTCCCCCATCTTTTGTAGACCATCAAGGAGATTCTTCAAACACAAATTTGGATTCCTTAAAATTACGGATATCATCTTCCTTGTAATCTTCTCCTTCACGTCACCCCCCTCTTAGTCCACAGATCTCCGATATCAGCTCGCCCAGACACACGATCTCATTCATCAAGCAGAAGAACTTCACGCCCCGAGGCAAATATTATCGTTTCAATCGTGGGCTCATGTTTGGATTGTTTGGCCAACTCGAACAGGCCAAAGAGCGCCAGGGACAGCACGATTTTATTCAAGCCGCCTTGATGGCTCATGGAGTCGTCCGAGAATTAACGGAAGCGGTAGCCGAACGGGAAAAAGAGGAAGAACAACGGGCCAAGACCGCACTTGTCGCTCTCCTAGATGAGTTGGAGGGACTGCAGAAAGGAGGGGTCGAACTGGCTGTGATTAAAGCTTTGGAAAAGCGAATCGAGAGTCAGGAAAAACCCTTGAGAGCCAAAGCCTTTTTGGAAGTCCAGGCGGAAGCCAAGAATCTTCGGGAATTGTTGTCGAAGGTCAAAAACACGCAAGGCACTGTTGATCGAGTTCGCCAAGAAGGGGCGGTACTACAAGCCTTAGGCGTACCTGTAACGGCCCTGTTGCCCATTGAGAAAGATTTGGCGGCAGGGCAACAAGCCTTGCGGGAAGGGAGATACCAGGACGCAATTACTCACCTTGAGCATTCCTCGGACACTCTTCATGACCTCAGGGGCACCTGGAAGACATTGACCGCCATCCAAAGTCGGATCGAGACGGCTAAAGATCGTTCAGACCACCACTTGGATTTGAATCAGGTCCATCCATTGATACAAAGAACCAAGGAAGCTCTGCAAGGGGGAAGGTATCAGGATGCCAAAACGACACTCGAGGAGCTCCAAGAAATATTCAAACAACACCAGATAACCACAGTCGGTTCCGGCATGGTGGTGTTAATTGATGAAAAATTTGTGGATTTTCGGCCAGAGGATAAAAATGCCGAGGGCAGTAATCTCGTGACCACCCTGACTCAGCTAAAGCACCCCTATACGACAATCGCGCAACTAGATGTGTTCACTGTTATAGCAGCCACATCCGAAAATGCGATAATTATCCTCCCTTCTCTGGATCATGAAAGTTTACTCAAAAATCTGGATGAGCCTTCTCGAAAGGCCTTAAAAACCTTTGTGGAAACTGGGGGGACACTCCTGACCTTTTACCCCAATAAAGATTTGTTCGATTTGGTTGAGACACTGTTTGGATGGCGTTTGGAGTTTGGGGAAGAAACCTCACCATTTCGTTTGGATATAAAGGGCGTCCCGGAGCATTTACTCCAAGAAGCTCCCATAGAAATCACTTATAATTATCATTTAGATACTGTTGCAGCCTCTTCTCTCCCTTCTGACGGGAAAATTGTCTATTCCACAGGAAAAGGTGATGGAGTCCTCACCTATATCCCATACGGCGTAGGCGGTGTTTGGATATTCGGTTGGGATTGGAAAGATTCCGTCCCTACGGGGACCCAAGATGGAGGTTGGCTCAAAGTATTAAATCTGGTGCTCACAGGGGACCTTCTCCACTAATTGGTGTCTATTGGAAGTATAGATTGGGGCTACCCTTTATTTTTTACCCTCAGGCTCCGGCGTTGGGTTTTTGTGACGGCAAGCCACAAGAGCGAACCTCTCCAGAAAAATCGCTGGACCCACTGAAAGAGGTTCATAGGCTTGTTACGGTGGTAAAAATGCTTACTTCTTAGAGTGGGATCTATTCGGTTTTTTCTCAGCAGTCTCAAGTCGTTGATGTAGAAGGTCGGCATCTTGAAGCAATGCGGGTTTCAGATTCATGATGCGACTAGAGAAACCATCTGACCATGCTTGATGGTCAGAATCACAAGACCCCTTCCAGTTTAGTGCAAATCAGTGGGGGTTGCGTAGAGTGTGCCATCTCCACAATTTCGATCGATGAACGTACAAAATTCACCGGTTAGGGTCAAATTTAAACTGCTACCCATAGCCATTCCTCCTATGATTTTTCATCATGTCTTCTGCGTCGATATTCGTCAATATTCGACTATTTATCATTTCACGAAAATCCTCTCGGTCTGTTCGCAGTCAGCATGATTCCCAATCATTCATAACGCAAACTTGTTGAAATCGTTTGTCTACTGGCCCATCGGGCGGGCCACCAGGCTCCGATGAAAACCGCAATCCCGGCTACCAGGCCCGCCATCACCAACGGCTCAAGCGACAAGGTCCAGGGAATGGTCCAGCCAAAAGATTGTTTATTGATGACCTTAATCAAAATGAGCGAAAGAGCCATACCGACCGCCAAGCCGATACCGACCCCCCAAAACACTAAATATCCTGCTTCCCAATATATGAGGGTTTTTATCTGGGACCTACTGGCCCCTAAGGCTCGCAGTGTCGCCAGTTCCCGGCGCCGTTCCATGATAGCGGTCATTAATGTATTCACAATGCCCAAAACCGCCACGCTCAACGCAATCAATTCCAACACATATGTCACGCGAAAGGTTCGGTCAAAAATTTGAAGGATTTCTGTCCGCAATTCCCGGTTGCTGATGGTGGACACGGACGTTTCCCGTGAAAAAGATTCTTCAATTCGGTTCCGGATCTCCGATAAAGACGACCCCCGTTCCACATAAACGGCAAAGACCGTTGTCAGATAATCGGACCATAGGGACCGGTAGAGACGTTCATCCATGACCACCTTTCCCCCATCGGTGGAATAATCATAAAAAATCCCTTGAATGACAAACGGCTTCCGGCCTTTCGGGGTGTCCATCATCAACGTTTGCCCAGGACCGACACCCAATCGCTGCGCCAGTACTTCGGAGACAATGAGACCATTCGACTCTATGGCCCGGTGTAAAATCTCCGAGGAATGGCCCTGTGTAAACCAATATTGGCTCTGCTCGGCATGCACCTCGAAATTCCTCGATACCAACGCCACTTCCTGGCCGTTCACTTCAGCCTCGGTTTCCCGGTAGGAATCAACCGCTCGTATTCCCGGTATATCTTCAAGAACGGATTGAAGCCTCACAGGAAAGCCTTTTCCCCGTTCATCTTCACCCAACCAGGAAGCGGGAGCCACGATGATATCCGCGACCATAGTTTGGTCAATCCACAATTGTACGGTTTGGCGGAAACTGTGGATCATGAGACCAACCCCGACCATAATCGATAAACCCACCACGATCGCCGACAACGTCACCGAAGTCCGTCCCACATGACGGGTCATTTGATCGGCAGCCAGGGAAGGCCATAATCCCCATCGTTCAGTCGCTCCGGAACTCGGTTGTGTTCTTCGGAATAGATTGAACAACAATGGTCCGATGGCGGTGCCACCAATCAACACACACAGGGCCGCTCCATAACCTCCCCACGGAATCCCTTCAACCGAAGGGATAGTACTGAGGAACAGCGTTCCCGCAAGAGAGCCGGCGACGACTGCGGCAGCCCCGAAACCACCTTCCCGCCCGGAATCCAAGGTGGGGTTCAAGGCCAATGCCTGAACAGGTGACATGCGACTGGCTTCCCAGGAAGGCCCAAAGGCACCGACCAGGGACACGAGAAGGCCAATAGCCGTGCCTTCCACCAGCATCATCGGTGACCATCCTAAGCCTGAGAGGGACGAACGGAGCCCATATAATTCACCCACACTTTCCCCGATGAGAGTCATCAGAAACCGTGCCATCCACACGCCAAGGACACAACCCAGCAATCCGCCTACGCATCCTAACAATCCGGCTTCCAACAAAAACAACCGAATGATTGC
The DNA here is from genome assembly GCA_031315915.1 of Nitrospirales bacterium. Taxonomy (GTDB): domain Bacteria; phylum Nitrospirota; class Nitrospiria; order Nitrospirales; family UBA8639; genus JACKFE01. The sequence goes on along the minus strand of JALDRK010000006.1, from coordinate 116,212 downwards.
AATTTGCTCAAGCCCCACCGATCGTAAAATACCGATTTCCTTTCGATGTTGTGTCACAGAAAAAGCCATGGTGTTGTAAACCAAAAACAGCCCCACCATAAGACCAATGCCGCTCAACATGGTGAGATTCATTTGAAACGCCCTCAACATCCCTTCCACCTGTCCATTACGCTGGGACGCAACCCGAACCGACACGGAGGACGGCAAAATCGCTAATATACTTTGCACCAATTGATCTTGAGACCTGCCCGGGTTAGGCACGAGATGAATTTCATGAACACGACCCACCAGGCCAAAAGTCCATTGAACCGAGGCAATATCCATCACCAGATAGCTCCCCAACCGCTTTCCGTGAATAGTAGAGGGTTCCAATAATCCCCGAACGATCAACTCGACGGGTTTCCCGTTCACCTCGACCATAAGGGCTTGGTCAATGGGCACTCCCAACTCCTGAGCCAAATTCCGGCCCAGGAATACCGCCTGAGGGGAAAACATCCGGTCCCATTCCTTTTCCTGAAACGGTGCTGAGTCGTCGGAAGAACTCTTGGTGAAAGCTTCTGCCTGCTCCAGCAAATCCAATCCCAAGATTTCCAGGTGACGTCCAGCCTTGGGCCCTTCCCGGATTATGGTCTTCAACTTCAGAATGGGATGGGCGGATTGAACGGCAGGCTGCCGTTGAATTGGCTCTAAGATTTGTTCATTGACGCCTTCCGGCCCTCCGGCCACAATAACGGTGGCCTGCCCTACCACGGAATCCACCGTTTCCTCAAAGGACTGATAGACCCCGCTATTGGCCGTCCGAATGGCCAACCAGGCGGCGACGCCGATGGCCACCCCCACAATCGTCAGAAATGCCCGCAAAGGACGGTGGCGAAGGTGATCTCGAACCAGGATAAAAAAAAGACGACTCATAAATTTTGTTGTCTGGCCAGATTACGTATGTTAAATTAGCTAGAAAAAGATGCGTGGGGTCGTGGTTTCCAATGCCCAAAGAAAAGGAAGTTGAAATAGACATTATTGAAGAGGGATTGGATTCCAATTCCGATGGCCAGGCTCTAACCTCCCGCCAAAAAGAAATCCTCCGGTTAGTCGCACAAGGTTATACCAACCGGGAAATCGGCCAGAAATTGGATATCAGCGTTCGAACGGTGGAAGTCCACCGCTTCAACCTTATGCGTCGTCTTCGTGTAAGGAATGTGGCACAATTGCTCCGACAGGCTATGGCCCTGGAAATCATCTCTAAAGGACCGCCTCCCGCCAAATAAGGTTCGGAGCCACTTCCACAGTGCCCACTCCTTTCAAGACATTTCCTGTAGATTTCCCCGACGAGCCATAAGAAGACCATAGCCCTTCCGGATAAGAATTTCCATAATTCCAGCCAATCGGGCAAACACTCGGCAGCCTTCCTCCACCAACACCGTTCCCGACTTGGACGGCCGAGGCTCCGCATAAGATATGTTCAAATACATCCACCCCGTTCTCGACGCCACCCGTTCCAATTATAGGAATCCGATCGCCCCAGATATTCCACACAAGGACAGAACGTTGGCCAGCGCCACCGGTTTAATGATACGCCCTCCAAGTCCCCCAAACCCCCCTTTGGGTTTAATCCTGCGCCCTCTCGTTCGGGATCAACCACCAGACCATTGCCCACGGAATTGATCATAGTGACGAAGGCAATATTCACACCGCTGCAACACCTGAGCAATCTTTTGATGATGAATAGGGTCAAAATAGGGAGGCAACTTCACGCCAAAAGGAATGGTGAAAGATATACCAGCTTTTCTAATAACCGTTCCGATTCTTCGAAGTCACTTGCGATCTGCGGTTTCCCTGGGGTGTGGGACACGAAGATTCACCTCGACTAAATCCGGACGGGCCTCATTCAGTGCCCGTGCGCCTTCCAAAAAATCATCGGGTTGTAACCCGGCCAGGCTGGCAATCACCGGTTTGCTAAAACGCCGAAGAGACGGAATCAGCTTGGCATAGACCGGATATCCAGATTGGGCAGCCCCATCAGGTTAATCGACCCGCCGGTAAAACTAAAATACCGGGGCTCAGAGTTTCCCTGCCGGGCTTGAGGTCATGGATTTGGTGACAATAGCCCCGACACTCGGAAGCCCCAAGCGCTTCAGTTCTTCCTGCGTGACACATAATGCTCCCGAGGCATTCCATCAACCCGTTGGGAAACGTCACGCCCGCAATGACCGTGGAAAGATCCGTCATCTCCATCTACTCAGTGTGCCATCCCGTATGGCCAGAACTCGATCGGCCGCCTGAGCGGCATTAAAGAGCATGGGTGGCCAGCAATATCGTTTTGTCCGAACTCCTTCGCGCATTGCCCAAGAAGCGTCACAATCCCTGCTCCCGTTTTGCCGTCCAAATTCACCGGTGGGCTCTGTCCGCAAGTATCAGCCGGGGGCGATGGACAAAGGCACGAGCAATGGCCACTCGTTGTTGCTCCCTCCGGATAACTCCTGAGATCGATGTCCCATGCGGTGGCCGAGCCCCACCAAATCAACATCTCGAACCGCTGCCACGAATGTCGGAACCCCGCTCTCCCTCGAAGCCGTGCTGCGGCGGCACTGCGATTTCTTCGATCGTCAACCCGGGAGCAAGTGAAAGGCTTGAAACACCATTCCTACATCGATCCGCCATTGCGTCCATTCCTGATCGCCAAAGGTTTTCGTCGACCGGCCGTCCACGACAATTTCTCGGATGTCGCCGTATCCGACCGGCCACCAGATTTTTGTCGCGCGTTACTTTTCCCGCTGCCACTTGGTCCCATGAGCGCACAAAACTCGCCTTGAGTATTTCCAAACAGACATCGCGCAAGGCCACGACCGAAAAGGCTCCACGGGAAAATTCCTTGAAGACATGATCGAACCGGATCAAGTGTGTCGTCCGCAAAAGCCGCGAAAATAGAGAAGAAACTCAATCATGGCACAACAGGCCCCAATCCTATATCATACTGTCCGGGTCACCGACAAAGTCGGAACATTTTTTGCGTGGCAAGCCAAGGCCACAATACTCATCGGAGCCAGACCTCCAATGGCGGAGTGGCTTTTGTATGGTCAAAGCATTCACTTCCCCAGGCGCACTGCACGCCCTACTGCATCTCATTTTTCCGTCTGATTGTGCGGTGTGCCGCACTCCCCTACGGCATGAAGGTATTCCATTCATTTGTCAGGCTTGTTGGACGAGGTTATCCCCTCTTCCAGGCCCGTGCTGTCCCCAATGCGGTCAACCATTTTCCTCTCCGATAGCCCTGGCCCACAGCCCCACACACATGCGGGGCATGCCGCCGTCCGCCGGCCTATCACAAGCCTGGAGTCTGTTTACCTATCAATCCCCCATCAAAAGAAGCCCTGGCTCTTAAAATATCTAAACCATAAGTGACTGTGGCCCATCCACTTGGCCATTGTTCATCCAACATCTCCCGCCTTCCTCCTGCTTAGATGTTATTATGCCTGTTCCACTTGCATCCCCAGCGGTTACGTGAACGGGAATTTAACCAATCGGCGTTACTGGCCAACCCGCTCAGCCAACATCTCGGCCTGCCATTGGTTCTCGGTCAACTCATTCGTACACGTCAGACCGTTCCACAAACCTCGTTAACGAAAAAAGAACGGCTCGCCAACCTGCGCAGAGCCTTTGCGGTTCCGCGGTCTGAAAAGATTCGTGGGAAAACCATCCTGCTTGTCGATGACGTCATGACCACAGGGACCACCATCCATGAGTGCGCCAAAACCCTCCTCCACGCAGGTTCGGGCCAGGTGTATGGACTCACCCTGGCCCGAATGGTGTAACCCACCGGACAGCACTTTCCTTCCATAATATTTTGCGATATAAAAACGTCCATCACGGAGGAATGCCGCCATGCCCATCTATGAATACCACTGCCAGGATTGCCACAAACGGAACACCTATTTACTGTTGGCCGCCAACGCTCCGACTCCTTCCTGCAAGCATTGCCACGGTCAACATTTGGAACGCCTCATGTCCCGTTTCGCCGCGCCCAAATCGGAAGAAGCTCGCATGGAAGCCCTGGCTCACCCCAGCAACTTTGGCGATCTGGACGAGAACGATCCCGCCAGCATGGCCAGATTCATGAAGAAAATGGGGAAGGAAATGGGAGAAGATTTGGGAGATGAGATGGACGAAGCCATGGAGTCCATGGGAGAGAAAGGATATGACGAGGACAGCCTGAGCATTCCCGATGTTGATTGACGAAAGAATGAGTCATCAGGGCCGGAACGTTTCCTCCCCGTACCGCCACGTTTTCAAGGCGACGCCCCAAACTCGACAGTTTGAAGGAACCGTCCCACGGACTTGTGTGCCACCGGCCCCTTTGCAAACCTCTCTTGAGTTCACCGGCCCCCTACAGACAGTGGTTTTCTTAGCAGGAACACCCTAGCAAAACGACTTGACTTTTCTCGATCTTTGGGTAAGCTAGACTCAAATTACAATTAGACGCTTCCAAAAGTATCCCAGCCATGTTTGCCGGACAATATTATTGTAAAGTCGATGAAAAGGGGCGGTTCGTCGTCCCGAGCCCTATCCGTGAAAAAATTGAAGCCACGGGCAACACTCTGATGTTTTTGAAAGGACAAGATCTACCCGTCCTGGCCTATACCAATCCTGAATGGGAAAACCGCCTTAAAAAAGCCGAAGAGGAACTCGATGAGGACCAGCGCCGGCTATTCATGTATCACATGGTCTCCGAGGCTTCGCCTTCCGAAATGGACCGGGCCGGCCGCATGCTCATCCCCGGACGCCTGCGCAAGCTTATCCCGGTGGATGATGAACAGGAAGTTGTCCTAGTCGGAATGTTCCACCGCCTGGAAATCTGGAACCCGTCCGAATGGCGTCTGTATGTCCGGCAAAACGAAGAGACCTACGAATCGCACATGGGAAAAATTCAAGGCATCTTCTTATAAATATCGTGAAGCCTCTATTTTTCCCCATCCTTTTCGTTGAGACCACTCTCCATTGAGAACCATTCGCATCCCCTCTCTTCCGATCGTCACGGCTAGTAAGGGAAAGGGCGGCCTGATCCTGCTCCCCAGCCACGCTCGAAAAAGTCGCTCGGCCGATGCCCGGTTGGACTGGAATCACCTCGGCGGGGATTCCCTGACTCCCATTGAGCTGTTTGTCGTGCTCCCCTTACCTCCGAGCATCAATCATCAATACGCCACAGTCAACGGGCGTCGTGTACTGGCCTCAAAAGGAAGACAATACAAAACAGCAGTCGCCAATCATCTCCAAGCCATTATTCGACAGTCACCCCATCGTCCGGAATTTTTTGAGCGTTTGGAGAGCCATACGTTGAGTCTATGCATCCGGTTTCATTTCAAATCCTCCCTGCGCCGGGATTTGGATGGAGGACTCAAAATTGCCCAGGATGCCATTTGCCAGGCTATCGGTCTCAACGACAACCGAATTTCCGAAATTCATCTCCACAAAGATCTTGATGCCGACCGCCCCAGAATGGAATGTACCCTGACATTACTCACTCCTCTACCTGTCAAAGCCAAAACGTCTCGACGACGCTTCTCCGCCGTGCCGACCCAATGTCAATAAGCCGCGGTCGCAACTGAATCTGACCATGGTGTCATCTCACTAGTGTAGCCGTAGGCTGATCCAGCCACTGGATACGAGGCGTTCGCTCAGAAGAATGCCGCGAAGGAGATAGGAGGAACGATTTGCGAGAATCCCGGATATGTTGGCAGCGGGACGGAGATCAGATTGCCTATGCGGTGAGACCTGCACGAGAGAGGGCTTGCACAACGACAGAAAGAGGATGGGTCGCTTTGGCCGTCTTCATCTTGGTCAATGCGGGAAAGTGAAATCCGACTTTCGAGCCGATACGATGTCGCACCATTCCCGGCAACCAGATGCTATCGCCTAAATAGTGCAGTTTGACGGAGACGCCTGTGCCGATCGGCACAGGCGGAAGCTGCCCTTTGGGAAAATCCACCAACATGCCTTCCGTGCTGAGATTCACAAGATACCCCTGACACAACGTCTCCTGCCTGCATCGAATGACCACCGAAAGTCCTTGCTGATGTTTGACCGAAATACGACGACTGGCCCGCCGTTCCTCCTTGACGGAAACGGCTGGCGTCTGTTGATCCTCGGCGACCGACGTCTGTCTGGCCATTATTAGGACTCTGATGGAATAGATGAGGGAGAAGACATTTCCAACGAACGTACGGCGTCGTCTTCGCTTGCAAAGATGGGAATCCATTCGCCAATTTCGGTCAATTCTAAAATATCCCGCACAAAGCCGGCCGGAGCAATGATGCACATCTTCCCCCCAATCCGCTGAAAACGCCGTTGGGCCAGTACCAACCATCCCAAGGCTGCGCTGTCGATGAAAGACACGGCAACCATGTTGAGCACCACATATCGATATCCCTGCGTAATGGCATAATCAATACGCCATTTAAAATCCTGCCGGGCATGTTGGTCAAAGCGTCCGGCAAAGGTATCGACAAGAATTTCGTGACTTATACTGCGTTCCGAGACAACCATAATGTGAGGTCCGATGATCTTCCTGGGTGATGTCTATTGGTATCGGCTCTAGACGCGACACACTTAACCGGAGCCAGGTTCAACACTTTGTACAATGGCGATAACAGCGCGATACAGTAGGATCATCGAGATTCTTCGCGCTGCGGGGACCAATCGATCATCAGATCATCCACAAACTGGACCGGCGCCTGTTGGGCAATTGCACTTGTAAACGGACGGGAAATACGAAGCTGAATGGTGTGAAACCCGGCTTCCACCGCATGGTCTGCCAAAAGGTGATATCGCGCTACGGCACCATTTTCGATGGGACCCAGATCATGCAAGCCCACTGTATGACCGTCAACCACCCATTCTAAGAGTCCAGCAGCTAAATTACGTTTGTCCTGTGAGGAATCATAGGTCACCATGATCCTCGCCGACAGATGAAGCCGGCCTGCGGCTAATTCACGTTGGAACTCCAACACACATCCTTGTTGAGGATTCTGATCTGGTGAAAAATGGATTTGTCCCACTTTCATCCGCAAACATTTTGAGGGATGCCCCGTACCACCCGCATCACACTGAACAAAAGCCGGAAACTCGTCACCCCCGAACGTCCCATTAGGCGTGGTGAATACAGTCCAACTCATTAAGGAATTCGATTCAAAATCGAGCGTCGCTAACACCTCGGCTTGAGCAGGGCCCCAGCCACAGAAAAGCAAGTATCCAATTACTACCGGCAGCAACAAAGTCCGACCCCACACGAACTTGCCTTGGGATTCATTCACCCCGACAAATGACAATCGAGATCTACAGGACTGTTTTTTGGGCATTTTTACAACATTTTACGGCGTGACAGGTTTTTTTCGATTGGCTTGCCTGATATGATAGGCATCACAAGAAGCGATTTGGAAGACAAAGCCTACTGGAGTGTTTCATGAACCATGAAGTTCATCCGGACATTCGGCTCAGACCTCCCCTCCCGCAACCAGCCAGACATCATTCACTCTTTTCGTCGATTTTTTGAAAGTCATTAACTCCTCGCTCCACATTGTCCTCAATCATTCACCAACGACCATAAAGGTTATGCTTCATGAGCGTATGTGACAAAAATTTGATCGTCTTTTTTGGTTTATTGACCCTTATAATCTGCGGAATGGGTTATTCTTCTCCGGTGTTTGGGCAACATTCCGCACAGGAAAGACAACCGACTCACCCGTTGGCCCAAGCCCAAACCGTTCTGATTGAAGGCATTGCCCTGACCGAACGCGGTCTCCAGAATCCGGAGCCCCTGATCCAAACCGTCACGAAGCGACTGCATAAGGCAGGTTGGACCGTCGTGCCTCAAACCGACCAACCTCACGATGCGGTCGTCCGTATAAAATACGAAGAACGACAAACCTGGACCGGGCCAAGCCAACATCGACGTACCGGGCCTGCACCCACTACCAGGTTGTGGAAAGGACCGGCTTGTCACCTTACCTACCGATTTAACCATCAGTCGCCAAATTGGAGTTGGGAAGTCAGAACCTCGTTTGAAGGTACCCGCGAAGCGGCCAAGGCGACAGGAGCGACGGATAGCGGAGCCTTTGCCCTCAACGAACTGAACGCTCAACTCCAACACGACGACTTTCCATTATACCTGGCAGCCGAATGGGAACAGACCGACCGACTCCTAGCCATCTATCGGGAATCTTCCGACCAGATCGAACGACAACGCACCATTCTTCACCTTTTGGGAGGCCTTCCCTCTGACCAGGCCCTGACCACGCTTGAGGAAGCTCTGAGCCATCCAACCTTGGCTTCGACCGCTCTTTTAGCCCTGGGACAACAGGGAGAAGCAGGTATCCCTGTCTTGGTCTCTTTTCTGCACTCCTCAACCGATCCTGACCAGCAATTGGCGGCCATTCAAGGACTGGGAACCATTGCCGCTCAAAATAAAACTCCTATTCTTTTCACACAATTCATGACGCTATTGGAGTCGGGAGATCCTCGAATCCAAACCGAAGCGGTCAAAGGCTTGGGAAACCTGGGTGACCGCCGCGCCGTTCAATCCTTGGAACAACTCAATTTGAAAGTCTGGACCGATTCTTCCACGAGTCCGGACATGCAGGCCCTTCGGGACATGCTGAGTTGGAGTCTGTGGGAATTGAACCCGACTGCTCACACAGGAGGATAACGACTTCCCCTCGGTCATCCTCAACCTGTGCGCAAAAAATTTTCCAGCACCACCAATAACCCCAAGCCTGGGAGTATAGATATCCCCGCCCTTCCAGACGGGAAGTTCTCGCTAAATTAAAAAAGGGGGAAATTTTTAAAAATTTAGGAAGAAAGTGGAATTGAGCGGAACATCCAAACTGGTGCGCCCGACAGGAGTCGAACCTGTAACCTCTTGATCCGTAGTCCTAACCCACCGGATGCGGACCCAGAGTGATTGAGTGTGACTGAGGATGACGATCGCCCTCTCAACACTGGGCAAAATCACCTTTGAAGTGTGACGAAATGTGATCCTGGTGGATTCAGAACTGGGACCAAAACCGGGAGTGAACTGGGAGTAAAACTGGGAGTAGATTGATCAGGAATCACCTCTGAAAAATTGCCAGCTAAATCGGTCTAAAATCTACCAACCTCTAGGGGAAAAAAATCCACTTTCATCTGCCTCTTGAGGGGTGGGGGTGGGGGCAAAAAGATGGGACTCCTAGCGGGGCGTTTGGGAACCATGCGAAAAATTTTGGTGTATCAGAACCGGTTAGAGAGATAATGAGAGACAATTAGGAGAAAAATCCCTGGCCTAGAATTACTCTTTGAATAACTTCTGCTATCATTCCCCCCTGCGGGTGAATGAATGAATCAATACTCAAAGGTGGGTTTATTTCTCTTGGCCTCATTAGGTGGGTGGGTGGCATGGGAATACTGGGACTGGACGACTCCCAAAGAAATAAAGAAAAGTCTTATCGAAGTAGCAGATGTAAATGGTGAATGTTGGGAACAACCCGAAGGGCAATTTAGGGCGGAATACGGAGGCTCACTGGTATGGTGGGAGACAATTAAGCAGGTAAGGGGTATTAAAGTAAAAAAGGTCCGTCGGTATGGAAGTGTGGGTCATATAACAGTTGGCCAAAAAATTGAAAGACAGCACCAAAACCCCGCCGAATGGGTACGATTTTGGGATATTTCTGAAGACGTTTGGAAAAAGGAGAGGTGGGAAATTAATGGAACCGGTTCGAGGCATTTTACCGGCCACAATCCCGAAACCCTTGAAGTCCAGACCATAGAATATGAGGTTCCCATCTCCTGCGAATTATTTGTTGAGGGTCGTTCGCCTTGTTTTAAGGCTCCAGGATCAGGGGAATTTGAGTGTAAGACTGACAAACCGCCAGGGGCTTCTCCCTCATAGTCTCGACTCTAGAAATGCAGGACTAATCGATAGTTCGTCGTAACAGCGGTTTCTTTCACTATCCATTCCCCGGCCAGTGATAACTCCCCCTCAGTTGCCCTTTCTATGGCTTCTCTATCCACAGTCCGATATGCCTGAATTTCGATCAGACCTAACAAACTCATTAAAGCCCCAAGCATTACCAGGAACTGTAAAAACCCGTTGATCTTTTCCATAATTCTCCCCTTTTTCTACCGTTCATGGGTAATGGATCAACTTTAACGTTGGAAAATGCCTCTCCAACTCGTCCCGGAGAGAGTTTTCCCCTTTCGACTAAATTAAGCAAGTGGAACCTAGAAGGAGAACGCTAAAGCGGGTATCCGGTGACTCAAACCCGTGGCCGAAGGAATGCCTTAAAGATGTGATCGGGGTTGGTCTCATCGATCACCATGGGGCGAATGCGGCGGATTTCGCTGGCTGAGAGAAGGCGGATCCGGCGGCCCCCAGTACTGCGGCGGTATCGGGCGGGGAATTGGGCCTTATGGCGACTCAGGAGCTTCCGGAGGGAGGGATAATGCATCGGGATTAGGTTAGCGGCGACCTTGAGGTCATAGAGCGGTTCAACCGGCAGGGGGAAGTAGCCGGACCTCTCGAAGTGGACCCATTCGATCATTTGCGTTTCGGACATGGAGAACCCTCCTTTTGATAAGTGTAAGGGTGGGGTACATTGGGGACAAACCTTCCGCTATTCCATCCTAATCTAACCTGTCAATTTTCGGGAGGTGGGGAAAGCCTTCACCCTTCCCCTTCTATCTTTTTATTTCTGGCGTTAAGCTAGATTTTTAATTGAAAGGTTAGCTCACACCCCCCATTTTTTGACAGGTGTTCCATACACACCCCCTAAATTTTGACAGGTTCCAATGAGGCCCATTCCATGCCTCCGAGCAGTTTTCCGGCATACTCATCACTGGATAGCCAAGCCCAATCTTTAGATAATTTCAAATAATCCCTTTTTCCCTGCCCCTCCTTTACAAATTCCATCACAGGGAATTTTCCAAGTTTCTCCAAAAAACTTCTTGCGGTGCCCTTAGTCAGACCTCCCAAGATTTCCTCTGCCTGAGTTACGGTTAGGACCCCTCCCTTGATAATGAGGGCCTGCAGAAAGTGGGAGATTCGCTCTGGAATGGATGACAGGACCACACCAGCGATTAGGGGAAGGTCTTCACTGTTTACCCCCTGGCGACCATGAACCAATGCATGGCCCCGCGCCAAATTATAAAGGCAGGACATGGCCCGACGAGGATTTTCCCAATGTTGGGTGGAAATTTGATTCGTATCATCCGGGATCAAGGGGGTTCGAAGAATAGCTAACAGCCTGGCGAATACGGCAATCCACGCAATGGAATTGCGGTCATTATTCGTTGAGTTCCATTTTACTCCCCGAATCCCCCCACAGTGAGTGGATAAAGCCGTCAAAAAGGCATGTACCACCTTTTTGCCAATTTCGGTGGTTTTTAGATAAGGAGTTTCTTCCGTGCTCCGCACCAGGTCCTCTGGGGTGGAATCACAAGTAGAGGGCATACGGTAAAAAAGGAGACGGCTTCCCAACTTTCCCATCACCTCCCAGGCCTTTTTATCAAGAGGGGTGGTGCCTCCAAGCCAGGCAAATAAATAATCCCCTTCATACCCTCGTGGTCCATGGGTTCCGCTGTCAGTCATCAAACCCCGGCCATCTAGAACTCTTGTCAAGGTATTAAACCGGTCGAGAAGTTCTTCCTCTTTCCCCCGGAAAATAGGAGCAAGTTCCTGGGTCAATAACATTTTATGCTGGATTCTCGGGAGAAGATCGATGTGGGCTAATGTTTCTTTTGAAACATTTGCCGAGTTGCTGACAAAGGCAGCTGAGGAGAATTTATCGGAACGGTAGGTTAAAGCGTGGTTGGTGAACATATCAATGACTGTATTTTTGCCAGCTGAGGGTGGACCTACTAGGATCACAGCGGCTGGATTAGTGTTATCCTCCAGAAATAGGGTCCCGCACGTGGCCAGGGCGCAATCCACCACTGGCCACAACCGCGGGACGGCTGAACTAATTGTTTCCCTCAGAAGCATGATATTGAGATCGCCCATGGCTTTTCTCGCTACCAGGGAATAAATGTCATCCTTCGCCAACCTTGAATTCGAATACAGTCCGTAAGCTGACAAAGGCCACAGAAAATTCCCACCACAATATCTATCCCACCCAATTGCCTTTCCCCAATTGGTTCTTTTCTGGCATAGACCGAGAGTGGCTCAAGCCACAGTTCAGGCCCACGACGCCCACACCGAGGGCAATTGATGAACCACCTGCCATTCAAAGATATATGAGACTTGAAGTTGCGGTTTCGGTCTTTTAGACCAGGCTCATTAGGATAGATGATAGGGGAGCATCTGGGAAATTTTAACAGTTGAAGATAGGGTTCCCCATCATAAAAAGAAAGCTCAGGACTTTGAGAATTGTATGATTCAGGTTGAGGTACCTTGCTAGAGTTTGATAAGTTAATTGTCGACATTTGAACTCTCCTTTTTCGCGCCGTCCATGGAGTGGCGACTCTGTGGGCGGTTTTTTTTGTGAAAATGGTGCTCCAGTATTGTGACTCCTTACGCTATGTTTTTATTCACTTGGACATAGATAGATCTCCGAAGGGCACCACGCCTTATATTTCAATCTGCAATTGGCTCGACAGGCTCATGCCAGCCTTTCTGAATCAGTTCATCCAGCACCTCCTCCGGGATGCGGATGGACCGCCCTATCCGGACGAATGGAATCCGGCGTTGCGCGATGGCCTTGCGCCACGTACTGACCTTGCGTCCGGTTTTTTCCTCACATTCCATCAGGGTCAGCAATCCTTTGGTTGAACGTTCCACAATGTCCTCCTTTCCAAGACAATCCTTGACAGAAATGGTAAATAGTGTGATAGGTTAAATTTAACCACTAAATTGGAATTTATAGTTAAATTATTACAATTAACCATAAAAGTCAAGAAATAGGTTAACAATGAAAATTCAGGGATTGTGGTACCGCAGCGAAGTGAAACTTGAGGGAGATATGCTTGTTCCCGTCCCTCCCTTCCATGCCTACAACCCATTCGATTGGTATTTTCCTGCCAAGGAAATCCGACAGGGAGAAAAGTCTCTTTACCTCGAATTTATTGCAGTTGATAGTTTCAACCCAGAGGAGGTAGTGCAGTTTTGTGCGCGTTTCGGGATGCTTGGGAACAGTAAAGCTCTCGTAGTAGCGGACCACTTCAAGTTGGACACTGACTTAAGGAAGCTATCAAAAGATTCATCTTCTGGAGCTAGACAACGTTTATCAGAGATCCGAATTCAGAAATCCGGATATCCTAACGTCAAGGATTTTGGTCCCTCCAAACTTTGCCAACCGATGAACATCGCAGATTTTCAGCGCGCACAAGCGGAATTTGTAGAAAGACTTTATGTTCCTGAAGATCCGTCCCCGGTTAAAGCTATTGCAGAGAAAGAAGACAGGGCAACTTTTATTAATGGTGGTATCCAAGCATCTCGGGTAACCTCCCTTATTCAGTGGAATGTTCAAACTGAACAATATGAATCCTTTTATTCGTCCTTGGATTTGTTAGGCCTTTTCTATCAAATGGCCCAACTAGATTTATTGGGAGAAGGGAAAATCCTCGCCTGTCCCCGGTGCGGGAAACCCTTTGTCACGGGATCGGATCGGGTCCGGTTCTGCTCGTTTCCCTGTTACAACGTGTACAAAGTCCAGAAACATCTTCGAGAGAAAAAAGAATCGGACTCGAAAAAAAGAAAAATTAAGGCAGCAGGCACACAAAGGCGAAAAAGTTAGGAGGCCAAATATGGCACGCAAAGACGGAAAGGACCGAGGAATCGTCGAAAAGCCCACAGGATCGGGAATGTGGTGGGTTCGGTTGTTTGTGAATGGACGAGAGCGATGGTTCCGGGCCGAAAACAAAACTCAAGCAAAAGACCTCTATGGCCGGTTGCGCGCAGATATTCGAGAAGGAAAATATTTCCCTGAAAAATTTCAGAAGCCAAAAGCTGTGACATTAAGAATGGCTATTGCACGACATCTGGCCGGTTCCACCAATCGAAGCTTGGAGGCTGAAAAGATTTTCGGAAAGTTTTGGGCCGCTAGATGGGGCAATCGGCTCATCACAGATATTTCTGCCGAGGATTGCCGACAAGTCCAGGCACAACTGAAAGCCGAAGGGCAGTGGAAACCGGCCACAATCAACCGCTACTTTGCCTTTTTGCGTCATATCCTCATGCTTTCCGTGAAGGATGGCCAACTATCACGGAATCCTGTTTCAAGCGTGAAGTTTTTTCCTGAAGCCCATCGAGTCCGGTTCTTCACCGATGATGAATTACGAAGCCTTTACGGATTGATTGATCCCGATAATTGGAAGGTGGTGGCCTTTGCGTTGGAATCCGGCCTCCGTCGCACTGAACAGTTTCAACTACGATGGGAACATATTTCGTTTGAGTCTCGGACTCTAACCATTCCTATGCCCAAGGGTGGAAAAACCCGTCATGTACCCCTTTCACGTGAAGCTGTCACCATTCTGCGTTCCCTGGACACTTTCCTTCATTCTCCGTGGGTCTTTGCTGGAATTCGAAAACCTTTACAACCGATGGATAGCCGAGCCTTCCTTCGTCGGGTCTATGAACCAGCGTTGCGAAAAGCCGGTATTCAGGATGCATCATGGCACACCCTTCGGCATACCACGGCATCCAGGTTGGTCATGGCCGGAGTTCCTCTTCCCACGGTTAAGGAGGTGTTAGGTCACCGTGATATTCAAACAACCTTGCGTTATGCCCACCTCTCCCCTAGTCATATTCAGGCGGCAATGGAAAAGGGCAGTTTGGCAAATTTAGAACTTGGAACTGGGAGTAAAACTGGGAGTGACTCAACAGGAGGGAAACTAGAAAAGACGCAAGTGCTTGATTTGCTTGGTGCGCCCGACAGGAGTCGAACCTGTAACCTCTTGATCCGTAGTCAAGCGCTCTATCCATTGAGCTACGGGCGCACAGGTGAGGCCTCTTTTATACAGACCTGGTGGTTTTTTCGTCAACTCAGCGAGTACAGCCTAGAGGAAAGAGTCTTAGGGATTGCTCACTTAAAGGCGGGAAATTCGACGCTGGCAGCAAATAGGCGGACCGATCCCATGTATGACCATCAGGGAACTTTCTTTCGCGAAATCGTAAAATTGTCCAACGCCGAGACCAGGCAATCACTGCACGCAGCCGTTCAGAAGCTTTCCCCAGCATCAGATCTGGCTGAATTTTGCCTTTTTTTCAGGGCACAGCTTTGGCAGTCTGGCTCATTTTCTGCTGCCTTACCTGAACTCTATGTTTTCCCGGCGTGAAGGGCGCCCCCTGATCATCCTCCACGGCAAACAATTCTAAATTCCACTTGGTCCTTCCTTTGGTCCGGACCATGAGACTTCCCTGCTTTGGTTTGAGGTAGATCAATCAGGTCAGAGACACTCACAGCCAAAGCCTGTTTCAGTTTTCGTGTGGCGGACAATCGCGGATTAACCTGCTCTCCCTCTAGTCGCACGCATGAAACCTCATGAATCCCTGCCATAGGGCCAAGATCCTGAAAAGTAGTCCACGAGCTAACCGTGGTAGACAAAGAATGTTGGTAATAAAACCTTGCATTATATTTTACATACATAACCCTAGGCCTATCGGGGAATTGCCCGGCCCAGCCGTGAGGGATTCACTGTTGAGTAATGAATCACGCCATCCTATCCATTTTCCAACTTGGAGGTAGCCCCGATGCTTCAAGTTCGTGAACAACACAAGCACCAAAAAACAGTCCTTACCCTCATCGGCCGATTTAACCGTCGTACCACCATTGGCATCCAAGCCAGGATATTGGGGGCCAAGGAAACAGGCTGTCACCACATCATCCTGGACTTCTCCGGCGTGACGGAGATTGATTCGACCGGCCTAGGTGAATTGTTCCTCTGGTATCACAATATGCGACCACATGGCGTAAAGATCAGCATTGTGAAACCGCAAGATCACGTTCGTAACCATTTAGACTGGGCACATATTTCGGAAATTGTCTCAATCTATGAATCCGAACACGAGGCGGTAGAGTACGCCGGGGCGTTTGGGTAGGAGGTTTTTTAGTCCTCTGATGAAACCCGAGCATACTGGTCATAGCGTGCAGACAGAGTCATCCATGAAAGACAATCTCGAAGCGGAAGCACATGCCGACTTCGAGAAAGGTATGACATGCACAGGCTCATTACCTTTCTCCATCACCATTCCGTTTGAAGCCTGGGCTTTTGCTGCACAAACAAGGTCTTGCTGACTGGGCCAGTTTTTCATCGCTTCACTTGGCTTAACGATATTTCCCACACAAATGGCAACATTTCCCGTTCATCTACAACGGGACACTACACGCCGATCCGGTCTTTTCTTTTTTCTGCCGCTTGAAACTTTCGCCCTTTGAGTTGAGGTTAATCTCAATTTAGATCACAAAGACTCACATTCATACCATATGCCAGTTTTCGCAAGGTGGATAATCGCGAATTAACCTGCCCTCTCTCTAGTCGCACGCATGAAACCTCACGAATCCCCGCCATGGCCCCAAGAGCCTGAGGGACAATCCCGTTCTAACCATAGTCGGCAAAAGGTATTCATATTCGAACATAAGCATAACGGTTTACATACATATCCCTAGGCCTATCGGGGAATTGCCCGGCTCAGCCGTGAGGGATTCACTGTTGAGTATTGACTCACTCCATCCTATTCATTTTCCAACTTGGAGGTACACCCGATGCTTCAAGTTCGTGAACAAATCGACCATCACACCACCGTTCTGGCTCTGACTGGAAAATTAGATCGCCAATCAACCATAGGAGTTGAGGCCCTGATCATGGGAGCCAAGGAGGTAGGATACCAGCATGTGATCCTAGATTTCTCCGGCGTTATCGCCATTGATTCCGTCGGTCTCGGCCAATTGTTTCTCTGGTATCACAAGATGAAACCTCATCACCTTCGGTTAAGCATTGTGAACCCCTCTGCTTGCATTCGAGATGTGCTGGAACTGAGCCATATTCCGGATATTGTGCCAATCTATACCTCTGAGCAGGAGGCGATAAGACAGAAAAATCCTGACTGTACGCCTTAGAGAGTTCGCTCCACCTCGGCATGAGCGTTCATGCCTGGATAGCGGTCTCTTTTGACATCGTGAAAGCATCGTTCACTCGCCATTGCCTGAGTGTTTTGATAGAAAAGTCGGTATTCGTAGCTGACTCCTGCATCGTCAGTACCCCCATCTTTCTTGATCTGCTTCACGTATCTTTCCGATTCTTTTTGCGTCATCGACATCATTCATGGTTTGTTCTTGCGGGTGTCCCGACCTATCTGAAATTTTCCCGCCAGTTGGAGCCCATGACAAAGAAATACTCGAATAAACGATTGGGCAGGCACAGCCTCGACCTGTCCTGAATTCATACTCTTGCCGAGAGATTCCAAGTCGAGGCCTCTCTCCCTGATCAACGCGACAAGTATTCTGATAGTGCAAATATGGAGAGAAACAAGAAAATTAATCAGGAAGGTGAAGAGGAGGTCACATCAACGCATCGGCCAGGAGGCCGACACTGGTGGCGAAGTAGGTAGACCGATTCCATTTCATGATCACCCGGTAATTATCATACACCAAAAAAGCCGGTCCTCCGTGGCCATCAGGCAGAACAATCGCTCCCTGCATATGGCTGTCGGGCAAATCGGCCCCATCAAAAGTGCGCACGCCCAGACGTTGCCATTGGCGCAACGACTTGGTTTGAGTGAGAGTGGCCTGGCGGGTATCAAATCCTGTCGGCAGTAAGACCCTGCGACCCCATCGTTCATTTTTTCGCCAACCGGATTGGGCTAAATAATTCGCAGACGAACCAAACACATCGGCTTGGGTGTTCCAGATATCCTTTCGCCCATCACCGGTCTCATCGACGGCAAACCGCAAAAAGCTGGACGGCATAAATTGACATTGCCCCATTGCCCCTGCCCAAGAGCCCTTCATGTCCGGAAATGCAATATGTCCTTCTTTGAGTATGCGCAAGGCCTTCAACAATTCCTGTCGAAAATAATCGCTACGACGACCGTCATAGGCCAACGTGGCGAGGGCTTCCACAACCCCAAAGCTTCCTGTTAACCGACCATAATGGGTTTCAATGCCCCACAGGGCGACCAGATATCGTGCCGGGACGCCATATTTTGCAGCCACCGCCTGCAATACCTCTCGATGTTCGGCCAAGAGCTGTCGTCCCCGCCGAACTCGATCTTCCGACACAATGTTTTCTTGATACTCCACAAAGGTCATCGTGGATTCCGGCTGGCGCCGGTCCAGCTCCAACACACGAGGAAGAGGTTCTACGCCTTGAAACGCCTGTTCCAGCAAGGCATCGGCAATGCCTTGGGCTCGCGCATCGGCTTTCAATTCCAACAGCCAGGGCTCAAATCCGGAATCGGCCAATACCGACGCACCGGCGAGCACCCACATGGTCACACTGAAGATCACAATCATCATCCTGTTGTTGTACCGTACTTGAAGCCTTAGCAAAAGGGGGGCATTCCAATAAGGTCGTAGGCATCAGGGATGGATGAGAGAGGGGGCACCCGAAAAGGGATATGACCGGATGAAAGGAGACTTAGGCAGAGGCCGTTGCGGTGGCAGTCTGTTCAAGAAGATCCAGAACGTTTTTAATTTCCTCTGGTCGTCCTAAACTCATTTGGAAAAAATTCGACATATCGGGGATACCTTCGGCAATCTGTTTCCCGACCTCCACCAGCCCCCCTGGATCGATTTGGAAATATTCCTGAGCTTTCTGAATCGCTTCCCGTATGGCCGCTTCAGTGTCAGGGAAACACCACATGTCGGCCAGCCGGCCAGACAACGCCACACACATGACGGTCAATCGGCCCCCTTCATCCTCGGTTTTCGCCAGCGATGGATCATGGCTGCCCCGGAGGGCTTCGCGTAAGGTTTCGGGTAGCTCCCAAGTTTCGGATAACCAGGCTCCAATTTCGCAATGATCCGTCTTCCACCGGGTCTGCTCCAACGATGCCAACTCCATGTGGTTTTGTTCGGATTTTTTATACAGCGATCCATATTCGTTTCCGAAGGCTTCGCTCATGACCAAAATCCCGATGTCCTGCAGCAGGCCGGCCAAAAAAATCTCCTCCTCGTTGACCATTCGCACACGTTTAGCCAGTATTTTTGAGGATAAACTGGCTAGGATACAGCGATGCCAGAAATGCGTGTGGTCAAAGGCCCCGCCGCCTTTTTTTCGCAAATCGCGGTATAACGAAAAACAAAAGGCCAACGTGGCAATGGAATTCATCCCCATCAAGGTGACCGCTTGAGTGACCGTAGCCACTTTATGACGGCTGCCTCCATAAAAGCTGGAGTTGGCAACATTCAGCAATTTCGCCACGAACGAGGGATCTTTACTAATGACGTCACCGACTTTCTTCGCGTCGGTTTTTTCATCACGACACATTTGGAGGACTTGCAAAGGCAGAGCGGGAATGGCCGGAAGCGTTTTACAATTTTTAATGCGCTGGAGAATTTGAGGATCCATGAGTTCTCAACACTGTGAGCGTGGTCGTATGGTTGGTCTAGGACTGGTCAGTTCAACATCCGATAGTAGGACTGGGATAATATGGCACCGCCCCTCCTACCAAAAGCCACAAGCTTACTGCCACTCTATCGGATAACGGACAGTCAACTTGAGGCAAAAGGCACATAACGCTAGGTGCTGACATGCAAAAGCCGCATGACCTTCATGTTCTCTTCATTTCACCGCATGAAAGGTCAAGATCCTGTAGGATGACCCGAATCGGACAGTACCAGGAAGAGAACAGACAAGCGACGGAATAATGAGGGAAATAGGAAAAAATTGAACCGATTAGGATTATGAATCGGCTGGAACAAGATGACCGAACAGGGTGGAGGGGGAGGCATCATCAACGATGATCGAAACCAGCGACCCAACCGGACAGGGCGTTTCAGACCGATCCCACACCACCGTCACATTGGATTCGCTATGCCCCATCCATTGGGACTGGGATTTTTTCGAATGTCCTTCCACCAACACCTCCACAGATCGCCCGGTTAAAGAACGATTCTTTTTTGCCGACACCCGTTTTTGCCATTCCACAAGCCGGTTGGCTCGTTGCCCTTTAACCGGGTCGGACACATCATCGGGATATTTACGCGCGGCAATGGTATGCTTCCGCTCCGAATATTTAAAGACAAAGGCAGCCTGAAATTCCACCGACCGCATCACATGCATAGTATCTTGAAACTCTTGCTCGGTTTCGCCACAAAACCCGCAAATGATATCGGTGGTTAGAGCAATGGGGCCTTTTCGCTGAATGGCTTCCACCAGATAGAGATAATCCGCCTGGGTATAACTCCGCCCCATCCGTTCCAAGATTCGATCATTGCCCGATTGAAGCGGCAGATGAATGTGCCGGCACACGTGAGGATGTTGGGCAACGGCTTCAATAAGTGCCGGAGGAAAATCCTTGGGGTGGGGCGACGTGAATCGGACGCGCTGGATGCCGCTGATATCCGCCACACCTACTAATAAGTTCGCAAAATCCCACTGGTCATAATGATACGAATTCACATTTTGGCCAAGCAGGGTAATTTGCCGAACCCCTTGATCGGCCAGCCGCCTGGCCTCTTCGAGAATGCCCTTGGGATCCCGCGAACGCTCCCGTCCCCGCGTATAAGGCACGACGCAAAAGGAACAAAAATTATCACAGCCCCGCATAACGGCAATCCACCCGTTAATGCCCTCGGTACGATCAGGCACGATATCGTCATACGTTTCAGATTCTGAAAGATCCACCGCCATGCCCCGCTTGTGCGATTCCAGGGCATCGGTCAGCAAATCGGGCAACCGACGGTACCCATCCGGACCGACCAGCACATCGATGAACGGACGTTCTTCCAATAAATCTTTTTTCAGGTTTTGCGCCATGCAACCCAACACCCCGATTACGACTCCCCGTTCCTGTTTGGCTCGTTTAAATTCGGCCAGATGCCCGTAGAGCCGATTATGAGCATTTTCACGAATAGCGCACGTGTTAAATAAGACCACGTCCGCTTCCTCTCCTTGTGCGGTAAACCGAAAACCCCGCTCTTTGAGCAAGGCACGGAGCAATTCGGTGTCATATTCATTCATTTGACATCCAAAAGTCTCGATATAGACCTGATGGCCTCGCGTGTTGGAGGAGAGGGACGGAACCGTACTCGGTCGCTTGTTGAGTGAACGCGGCATCAGCAATTGAGAAGAACTCATGTCGATCGTCCTGGCATTAGGAAATATCCACAAACGGTACCGGACCAGCATTGACGGGTTGCGGAAGCTCCGGTTGAGCGGACTCTTGCAGGAATCCCACCACCCGATCTCCCATGACACCGGTAATGACGACTGGAAGCCATTGGTTGGCAAGCGGGGTCGTGGATCGAACCGACACCCGGACATAATGGTCGGTGAGTCCCGTCCAATAGCCCCCTTTTTCTTCCGACTCAAACAACACGTATACCTCGTGCCCCAGACATTGCTGGTCAAAGGCCTGCCGCTTCAATGCAGACAACTGATGCAGCTCACGACTGCGGTCTTTCATCACCGACGGTGAAACCCTATCCGGGAGCCGAAGGGCAGCCGTGCCTGGCCTGGGTGAATAACTGAATACATGCACATAGGCAAAGGCGAGTTCCTGAACCACTTGATAGGTATTCTGAAACTCCCGAGTTCCTTCGCCGGGAAATCCCACCATGATATCCGTTCCGAAGCACAACCCGGGAATGTAATCTAGCGCCTGCTCCATCGAACGCCGATACTCTTTTATCGTGTATCGGCGGTTCATGGCCTGCAAGATTCCATCATCCCCGCTTTGCAAAGGCACATGCAAATGGCGGCACAATTTTTTGGAAATAGCCATGTGAGCCAGCAATGTATCGGGAACCGTAGTGGGTTCAATGGAGGAAATCCGGATCCGATCAAGGCCTTCGATAATTTCCAGATCTCCAATAAGTCTGAGCAAATCCCGACCTCGATCCTCATATTGACCAATATTGACGCCGGTCAGGACCAACTCCCGATGCCCTCGTGCCACCAGGGCCTCCGCTTCCCGAAGCACATCTTCCCATACGCGGCTTCGTTCTCGTCCGCGCGCAAAGGGAATCAGACAAAAGGCACACATAAACTGACAACCATCCTGAATTTTCAAATTGGCGCGAGTGGTAGTGTATTCCCCTACTCCATCCAACAGGAAATTCTCCTGATCAATCCGGCCATGTTGCACGAGGGGCGTAGATTGCTTTGTGAGAGGGGATTCAGGAAGCAGAATGTCCGGAAGCCGCATTTTAAATTGATTGCCGACAATCAGATCAATGCCTTCCACCCGTCGTAGCGCCTGTAATCCGGTTTGGGCAAAACAACCGGTCACCGCCACAAAGGCTTGAGGGGAATGCCGAAGCACCTGGCGCACCACGCGCCGACAATCAGACTCCGCCCCTTCGGTCACGGTACAGGAATTCACCACCAACAGATCCGTCTCCTGGCCATAGGCCACCGGAACGAACCCCTTCCTCCGAAACCCATCCTGGAGGAGAGATGTTTCTGCTTGATTCAACCGGCATCCTACCGTATAAAACGAGACACGAGGAATACCCACTGACTTGGCAATCATATGGAACAGAATTATAAAGAAGCCTTTTCCGGACAACAAGGCAGGCCGTGAATCACGGTTTCCCTATTCCTGGGGCCATGATAAAATTTTCGAACGATCACGAGCATGCTCCGGTGCTTGAATATTTCCAGTGAACTGCCCAGTCCGAACTGTTTTCTACTCCCACTGACAACCATGACTTTTCTCCTTATGTCTGAGCTGTACGGTATTCGACTGCACCGACCTGGACAGACGAGGGTTACCGGGATCCACCTGCACATACCATCACCCTTATCCGGCACACTTCGGAAATTCCTCTGCGCCTATATTGGAAAGACACCGCCGAACTCATATCATCAATGAAGAATTGGTTTTTTCATCTGTCGTGCCTTTTATGACAACCGGCTTTGGCAAACTCCTCATCGCCCGCTTCATGGGCATTCGCCTCCTCCCCGGACAAATCGTGGCCTTGGCGGCCATCGCGTTGATTGTTCTTGGAGCCGGTCTGCTGATGTTGCCCTTCTCCACGCCCCCCGGAACTCACCTCGGCATCGTAGACGCACTCTTCACCGCCACATCCGCCGTGTGCGTGACGGGCTTGATCGTCATGGACACCCCACACGATTTTACCCTCTTCGGCCAGTGGATCATTCTCTTTCTCATTCAAATCGGCGGGCTGGGATATGCCTTAATGGCCACACTCATCTTGCTTGTTTTGGGACGACGGCTCGGCCTGCGGGACCGCATGATGCTGACGGAAACCCTAAATACGCTCGACATGCAAGGCCTGGTTCGGTATGTCAAAATGATCACGGTGATTACGTTCACCGTTGAAGGCATCGGCGCCCTGATGCTGACCGGACGATTTGCGCATGAGTATGCGTGGGGAACCGCTGTGTATTATGGCATCTTTCATTCGGTTTCCGCCTTCAACAATGCCGGCTTTGCCTTATTTTCCGATAGCCTGATGCCTTTCCAAACCGACTGGACCATCAATCTGACCATTACCACCTTGATTATTTTGGGAAGCATCGGCTTCCTGGTCTTCGATGATCTCCTGGACAATTACCATCGCCGCCGATTTCGGATGCGCACGCACACCAAACTGGTGGTAGTCACCTCCCTCATCCTGATTCTCGGGGGAACGCTGGGTATTCTCATTCTGGAGTGGAACAACCCGAATACTTTCCAAGCGTTATCGATTGGAGAAAAAATCACTATTTCGTATTTTCAATCCGTCTCGCGAACGGCGGGGTTCACCACCATCGATGTCGGCGACATGCGTGACGCGACGCTCTACACCCTCCTGCTCCTCATGGCTATTGGGGGTTCCCCCGGCAGCATGTCGGGAGGTATTAAAACCACGACCATCGCCATCGTGTTTTTAACGGTGTGGAGTACGTTACGCCGGAATTCGGATGTGGAAGTCTTTCATCGCCGCATCCCGGACGGTCTGGTCCTTCAAGCTCTTTGTCTCACGATGTTGGCCATAGCCCTGATTACGGGCATGACTCTCCTGTTGTCTTCAACCGAATCGCAACCCTTTCTCTCCCTGATGTTTGAAGTGACCTCAGCCATGGGCATCGTAGGCATGTCTTTGGGAGACGGGGAAACCAGGAGTTTCTCAGCTCTACTGACCGACTTTGGAAAGGTGATGATTATGCTTTCCATGTTGCTCGGACGATTTGGTCCCCTCCTCATCGGACTCTTTGCGGTTAAAACCTCCGTACATAAACCCTACCGGTACGCCAAGGGCCGTGTCGTGATCGGGTAGCCGCGATCAGGCGATCCGCCGTTGCAACCTCAAAATAAACATCACCAGAACGGGTACGGGAAAAATCAAAAAGGGAACCAGCCAGACCCAGACGTTTTTTCCCCTGACCCTGGCCTGATCATACATCCAGACAAAAATCCACACCACCAGCAATACGTAATTCACGGCAATCCACTGAGTGGTTCGGATATGCAACTGGCTTTCGCTTCCTCCAGCCGTCACGAGGAAAAAGAGCCCCTCGAAGAAAATGAATGCCCCCAATAAACCCCACACAAGCCGCTTACTCCAAACGTACATTGCCATTCTCCTTTATTTCTCATTCGATCACACGTCATTAATCTGGCTGCTCTCTGCCACGCTCTCTCCTTTGCCTAAGGTGGCACAACACCCTCGACTAAATCAAAATCCTAACGGCGCGCGCTTATACTCTAAAAAATTTTAAAAATGTTTTTTAAAGCATCAGCCATTTTCCATCATCCATGGATGACCGCTTGTGAATTGCCGCAGGAATAGCTGATTTCATTTGTGGATAATTTTTGAACTTCGCTTACAAATCCGCGTAATATTTTATATTTTTTCTACCCACAGGTTCTAAACAGTCATCCACACTCAATACATTTTTTTCCACAATATTTAGTATTGACAAAATTCAGCATCCTCTATAGATTGTGGCTCATTGGTTTTCACCAATTATTTCTTCAGGTCTTTTTCATTATCTAATTTTTATGGGTTTTTTTCAGATGTCCTTTTTCTTTTCCACCCCCCTTTTGGGAAGTACGGGATGTCCCACGTTGTTTGGTCAAAACGAACATCCCGAAAAAGTCCACTCACACGTAGTCTAGTACAATTCAAGTAGGGTATTCCCCACCAGCGCTCATGGGGAAAAGACAATGCGTGTGGAAAAAGTGATGGTGGAATGGAAAATGAGGAAAAAGTGCCCCAATTGACTGAAGAGATACCTTCCAGGTTTTTAGCCTCTGCCAAAGGAGTCCTTCCATGAAGATTGAGCGACGGTTTACGAAAAAAGGGGAGAGCCCCTACCAACAGATTCCCTTTTCCACCAGGGTGTCCGAAATTCGAAATCCTGATGGATCCGTGGTCTTTCGTCAAGATAACATTCTGGCCCCTGAACATTGGTCCCAGTTGGCGGTTGATATCCTCGCGCAAAAGTATTTCCGCAAAGCCGGCGTTCCGCAGGTTGATGATCGGGGCAACCCCATCCTGACGGAATCTGGTGCACCGAAACTCGGTGGCGAACGGGATGCCCGTCAGGTCTTTCACCGATTGGCCGGCTGCTGGACCCACTGGGGGTCAACCCACAACTACTTTAATACGCCGGAAGATATGGAAGCCTTTCGCGATGAGTTGAGTTACATGCTGGCCTGGCAAATGGCCGCGCCCAACTCTCCGCAATGGTTCAATACCGGCTTGCACTTTGCCTATGGGTTGTCCGGTCCCCCTCAGGGGCATTTTTATGTCGACCCTCATACCCACCGCGTCAAGCAGGCTCAAAATGCCTATGAACGTCCCCAAGTCCATGCCTGTTTTATCCAGGGCATTACGGACGATCTGGTCAATGAAGGGGGAATCATGGATTTGTGGGTTCGTGAAGCCCGACTCTTCAAATACGGTTCGGGAACCGGCACGAATTTCTCCAAACTTCGCGGCGATGCCGAGCCTTTGTCCGGCGGAGGACGCTCCTCGGGCCTCATGTCGTTTCTTCGCATCGGCGATCGGGCGGCCGGAGCCATTAAGTCCGGAGGAACCACTCGGCGTGCGGCCAAAATGGTCTGCTTGGACCTGGATCATCCCGATATCGAAGAATTTATCGACTGGAAAGTGATCGAAGAGCAAAAAGTGGCGGCCATGGTCACCGGCTCCAAGATCTGCGCACGGCATCTCAACCTGGTGCTCAAAGCCTGCCATGTGGCGAAAGCCGATGGCACGGCACAAGTCGAAACCGACCCCCGTGAGAACCAAGCTCTCCGTGAGGCCATTCAAGCCGCTCGAGAGACAGCCGTTCCAGAAGCCTATATCCAGCGGATGTTCTCCTATGCCCAACAAGGCTTTACCCATTTTGTCTTTCATGAATATGACACCAATTGGGACAGCAAAGCCTACCAGACCGTTTCCGGACAAAATTCCAATAACAGCATTCGGATCCCCAACGAATTTTTCAATATTCTGAAACAAGACGGGGATTGGCTGTTAACCAGACGGACGGATGGCAAAGTCTGTAAAACCATTCCTGCCAAAGATTTATGGAATCGCATTGCCTGGGCGGCCTGGATCTGTGCCGATCCCGGTGTGCAATACGACACCACGATCAACGAATGGCATACCTGTCCACAAGACGGATCTATCAATGCCTCCAATCCCTGTAGCGAATACATGTTTTTGGATGACACCGCCTGCAACCTGGCCTCCCTGAATTTAGGACGATTCCTGTCTAACGACGGAACGTTTGACATTGAAGGATTTCGCCATGGAGTCCGGTTGTGGACGATCGTCCTGGAAATCAGCGTCTTGATGGCCGGATTTCCCAGCAAAGCCATTGCCGAAAAAAGTTACTCGTTTCGAACACTTGGATTGGGGTATGCCAATCTGGGTTCCATCCTGATGAAGCTGGGCATTCCCTACGACTCCCCGCAAGCCCTGGCCTGGTGCGGCGCCATTACCGCTCTTATGACCGGAGAATCGTATGCCACATCCGCTGAAATGGCGAAGGAGTTGGGCCCCTTTAATGCCTATCCCCGCAACGCCGAGTCCATGCTTCGCGTGATCCGGAATCACCGGGCCGCCGCCTATAACGCTCCGGCGGAAAAGTTTGATGGGCTCACCATTCTGCCGATGGGGATTCAACCCAACCACTGCCCGGAATCCCTGCTACAGGCCGCTCAACAATCCTGGGACCGTGCCTTGGAATTGGGGGATCAATACGGCTACCGCAATGCCCAATCCACCGTCATCGCCCCCACAGGCACGATCGGGCTGGTGATGGATTGCGACACCACCGGCATTGAACCGGATTTTGCATTGGTCAAATTCAAGAAGCTGGCCGGAGGGGGATATTTCAAAATCATTAATCAGAGTTTACCTCCGGCGTTACGGAACCTTGGGTATGCCCCTGCACAGATTCAGGACATCACGACCTATGCGACCGGGACCAGAACGCTCAAAAATGCCCCATTTATCAATCACGACACCCTCAAAACCAAAGGATTTGACCGGCCTGCGATTGAGAAAATCGAACACGAACTGGACGGCGCCTTTGACATTCAATTTGCCTTTACCAAATGGACGCTTGGCGAGGAGTATTGCCGTCAAAAACTCGGCTTGTCGGAGACTGAGCTCAATAATCCCAATCTCAATATTTTAAAATTTCTGGGGTTCACCTCGGAGGAAATCCTGGCCGCCACCGATTATTGCTGCGGCACCATGACCATCGAAGGCGCCCCGCACCTGAAACCCGAACATTTGCCGATTTTCGATTGCGCCAACCGTTGCGGACGCTTGGGGCAACGCTTTATCGCCGCGTCCGCTCATATTCGGATGATGGCAGCCGCGCAGCCCTTTATCAGCGGCGCCATCAGTAAAACCATCAACATGCCAAGCGATGCCACGCTGGATGCAGTCAAAGAGGCCTATATGACAGGATGGACATCCATGCTGAAGGCCGTGGCATTGTATCGTGACGGCTCCAAACTCAGCCAACCGTTGAATACCATGAAGGATTTGGAAGAGAACGCCTCTTCCACCGAACAAGTCGTCTCGACGGCCAAGCACATGGCCTCCCGTGTGTTGGTCCGATACCTGGCCAAACGGCGCCCGCTTCCGACCCGTCGCGGGGGGTATACGCAAAAAGCCATCGTCGGCGGTCACAAGATTTATTTACGGACCGGGGAATATGAGGATGGCACCCTGGGAGAAATCTTCCTGGACATGCATAAGGAAGGGGCGGCTTTCCGAAGCCTCATGAATAATTTCGCCATAGCTATCTCTCTGGGGCTGCAGCATGGAGTGCCCCTGGAAGAATTCGTGGACGCCTTCCTCTTCACGCGGTTCGAGCCGAACGGACCCGTGAAAATGAATTCGCACATCAAAATGTCGACGTCGATCATCGACTACATTTTCCGGGAATTGGCCATTACCTATCTGGAACGGCACGACTTGGAGCAGGTGGCTCCGGAAGACCTTCGGGTGGACGCCTTGAAAAAACAGACCGATGACGAAGACGAGGAAGAGTTGGTGGATCCCCGGTCCGTCTCTGTCGGCTCCACTTCCATCAGCCCCGAAGTCTTCCCTTCGCGGAAAAGCACAGGGAATGGAGTGGAGAAAACAGGCGAACCTCATCAGGTCTCCCGCCATGTCCACCTCAAACGGGAAACGGTGACCATTACCGAAGTACAGGAGGCCCGTCAAAAAGGCTACGAAGGGGACCCCTGTCCGGAATGCAAACAGTTCACCATGGTGCGTAATGGAACATGCCTCAAGTGTGACACCTGCGGCTCAACGAATGGGTGTTCATAAAATCAGATTTTTATGGAGAAAGCCATGTCCCCCAAAGAATTTAAAATTAAATGCTCTAAATGTCGAAATGCAGTAATTGAAAGTGCAAAAGAAGGCGAGGGTCAGTTAATAACTCGCTTTAAAAAGGCACGAAGAATTAGAGGGCAGCTTTTTGTCCAATGTCGAAGTTGTAATAATTGGATCAATATTCCAAATGATTTGATTTAAAAACTATATTTTTTGTCGCAGAGGCATCGCCATTCTGGCGGAGAGGCCGCGACTGTTAGGGGATGAAGGTGCCCTTAGCGGAAGCGGCTTTTTTTTTCATAGGATCAATGTAGGAGGCGATTCCCCAGGTTCCTAAGACCAAGTGAAAATAGTCTGAACCAACCTTTCCCAAAAAGGAGAAAACTATGTCAAAGAGAGGACCTTTTAAACCCGGCACACCAGCTCCAGCTTCAGCACAATATGGGATTCGTGGACAACGAGGCGCAGACACTGGAAAGGAGCGAACGATCGTCAAAGGAGAACCGCTCCT
Source organism: Nitrospirales bacterium (assembly GCA_031315915.1). Classification (GTDB taxonomy): domain Bacteria; phylum Nitrospirota; class Nitrospiria; order Nitrospirales; family UBA8639; genus JACKFE01. The sequence continues at coordinate 86,758 of JALDRK010000006.1, read as the reverse complement.
CCAACACCCAAGCCGGGGCAAACCTATGTCATCAACGACCGAACAAAAAACAACAGCGGAAAAGGGTAGTTGATAGAGACTTATTTTCCAGTTGGATTGTAAGCTACATTTGAAATGGCTAAGCGTTATATAAAAAAGACTAAGAAAGATAAAAAAAAGAAGATACGCGAACAACGTAGAAGGCAGGAAACCCTTATAAAAAAGAAAAAGCATGAAAAAAGACAGGTTCCATGGAAAGCACCAAAAATACAAATGTATTGGGGATCAAGTCCATTTCCCCTAGACCTCTCTCGGGAAGAGCGAATTAATTTGATTAAAGAATTCGGCAGTAATGCTAAAGAAAAGTTTGATAGGAAATTCCAGGATATCGAAAAATGGTTTGCTGAATATGATGCGTTAGAGATTCTATCATTTTGTTCATTCTTCTTCTTTACTCACCCGGAGGGGATAGATCCTGAAGTCGAAGGGACTCTTGCGTTTGGACATAATCAGTTAGAACTCCTTCAGGCCTTCTCCCTTATGAAAGCCCGACCGGCAAATCCAAAGTTTTTCTTTGAAAAGAAGGTCTCCCCAAAAAAGGAATTACAAGAGTTTGGAGATTTGTATTTGTATAAATCTTTTGCTGAGATTTCAGCAGATGAACCGGAAGAACAGCTAGTTGCAAAAGGGTTTTTGTCGCAGTTTAGAGCCCAGACAGCAATGATAAGGAATTGGGGTTATCAGAACCAAGTACTGAGAGTGGCGAAAAATTTAATGAATAAAATTAAGGAAGACTTTGAAGAAGCATTTGGCCTTAACCCAGAAATGTTAGTCGATGCCTTTGATAGAATGGCTACATGTCTAAACGATCGAATAAATCTTCACCTATCCAAGAATTCTTCGTTCCTGAATAAACGGGATTATCGAAATATGATGCGGGCATACAGTCAAGCCTTTCCGGGTACTGTTCCGATTACAGAAAGTCAAATGGAAGAGATTTATCAAATCATGGGAAGAAATTTAAAGACTCTGAAGGTTTGGCTTTTGTCTCACTCTAGTTTACGGCTGCACCGCTTATACACCTTTAGCTTGGAAGAAATTCTTGAATTTTATGGAGACCCTAATAAGAGGGAAAATTTACGAATTTTATTTGATTCATGGTCTTTTTGTTTTGGAGAACTCCAACATCATAACCCTGAACATTTTTTGCTTGCTAATCCGGTTTGGGGAAAACCGTTTATTAAAATCGATGAAAATCATTACTTCAATGTTATGCTTGGAATCCTTCCCCATATCCTTATGACCATCCTTGAGGGAAGTATTAGCACCCAATCAGAGTTAAAAGAACGATATGAAAGGGTTAGAGGACGTTTCCTGGAGGAGGAAGTGGAAAAATTATTTCGAGAAAATTTCCCAAATGGCCAAATCTTTGCCGGAAATAAGTGGAAATCTACCGACTCGGAAACAGAATATGAAAATGATTTGACGATGATACTTGATTCCTTTCTTTTTGTTATAGAATGTAAGGCTGGATCGGTAAATGCTCCAGCTAAGCGTGGGGCCCCAGAAACATTGAGGGATGTATTTGAAAAGCTTGTTGTGGATCCATCCGATCAAGGCGATCGTTTCATCCAATACCTTAAAAACAATATTGGATTTCATCATTTTCGAACAAAAAACGGAATAGTCAATACCTTTTCAAATAGTTCAATTCGTTATTATGTTCGGCTGACAATTACCTTTGAAAATTTAGGCCTTTTCGGTTCAAATTTAAAACATGCGATAGAGGCGGGATTCATTTCTAAGGACATTAAAACCATCTCTCCCGTAATTTGCTTTACCGATTTGGAGGCAATCTTTCAAATATTGGAAACGCAGGCAGAGAAGGTGCATTATTTAACCAGAAGAAAAGAATTTGAATCACATGTTAATTATTATGGTGATGAGCTTGACCTGCTAAGTTTTTATCTCACAACTGGTTTTAACATCGGCGAAGACGAATTTGATCAGAATGTAGTAATGGACCTTTCGTCCAAATCTAAGGAAATCGATCCTTATTTTTTGGGACGTGAAAAAGGTGTTTCTATAGAAAAGCCTCAATTAGCTAAAACAGATTGGTGGAAAAATCTATTAACATATAGAGAAACAAAGGCTTTTCAATGGGTGGTTAGAGGCATTCATGCTGTTGTAACCTTTGACAGTCCAAATGGAGATTTGAAAAAGGTCAAAAAATTGAAACCAAAGGTAAAAGCAAGGCTCCCCATGAATATAATTGGGTAGTGGGGCTTATAGGCCCCACTTTTTGAGAGCAGTTCCAAATTTTAGGATTTCTGCTTTAAACTTAGTTTTGGAAGAAAGAAATCAAGCTATTCAAAATTCAGTTTTCCCCTCAAGTGATGAGAATCCTTAAAGGAAGCATGCCTTGGTTTTGCTGAACTTACTAGAAATGATTATCCCTATAGTGTTCTTGCTATAAAGAAGGGATTGAATTACTTGAAGGTCCATGAAATTCCTGAAGATCCTCTTCAGTAGAGGGTTTACTCAATTGAAATCATCTTCTTAGCTCTGGAATCAGAAGAGTTAAGAGTGGCCTTTTAGGAAGTGTTTCCAAGCCCTATCACAATCGTAGTTCTATTATCCAGGAATTACAGCAACTTAGGATGGTGGAAACTGGCATTCAAAATTCGGATGGTTGGGGAACATGCTGAAGCTATTACAAGCATAGAAGGGAGAAGAAAAAAGTGGTTGTAAGCTTCCTGTCAAGCGGACCGTTGGGTATGTGTTTTCGGAGATTGGGGGGCACGTCAACACGGATTAATTTCTGCTTTCGGTACGGCCCCCTGGATATAGGCAATACCTACAATTACAAAATATTTTGCCAACACGTGTTATGCCGAAAATTTGAAGACTCCTTTTCTTTCCGTGGTGAAAAAGTTCGTCGTCGGCTTAGCTCTTAGCGTCATGACCGCAGGGGCAGTGGAAGCTCCTTCGGTGCTTTTTTCTCTTCCGGGCTTCGGACGAGATCCGGGTCTGGCCTTCGGGATCCAGACGATAGCCTGTTCGTTATAGCTTCTGAGCTGGCCGTAGACAATCCACCGCATACTGTTCACGGTATCAATATAATTATCAAAATTCTCCTGAGTAATGGTTTCCGGCGCGACTTTTAATAAGGTTGGCAGAAGGCAACTTTGCAACCTGACGCCTGCTCCTGAAAGGCCGGATACACAAAGTGTGGCTGAAATCCAAGCGGTGCCACAAAATCCGCACCGAGTTGATTGTAATTGCGTTCTTTGTTTTCCTTCCCAGCCACTCAGAATGTCTTCTCCATAGAGATAAATCTTGTCCCAGGTAATGGCATATGGGGCTTTTTCCAGAAGCGTATCCAGCAAACGGGTGTCGGCCCCCAACAACGGCTCATCGAAAGCCAGGGGAACCAGGGATCTGGCCATTTCAGGACGTTCGCATAGGATATCGATCATCCAACTAAAACACGTTTCCCGGGTATTTTGATCAAGATAATCGATGACGGTTTCGATTACCTTTATATCTTCTCCGGTAATGCCGGCTCGATCCCGAAGCATGATTCCCTTGGCTTTTCTAACCCGGCCTCTGACGAGTTCAATGGTTGAACCGCCGTTCAGCATATGCGCATTATCATAATCGGCCCGTTTCTGTTCGTGACTGAGCACGGCATAGGCCTCGTTGATTCTGAACATCCGTTCCTTGGCAGCCTGCCGCTCTGCCTGAGGGACTAAATCCTCATGATTTTCCTTGACGAACTTCCGCCAGGCACTTTGAACTTCCTTCAGGAGCGCATCTTCAGGGACACCCAAAATTTGGTAATAATTGATTCCGTCAATCATGATCGACCCAACAAGCCGCCTTGGAACCTGCTCGCTTCTGCCAAACAAAGACAGATCAACGAATCGAAATGGATATGGCTCATATCGTCTTTCAAAAGCAAAACCACCGCACATGCGTGGAATGACATGGACCGGACCCCCCATGTCCATGACGGGGCTTCGAAAGTACCGACCTTTCCAGCATACGCATTATGTCCACTCTTGCCCAAAAATAATCAACCCTACGATGACCGTCAAGGAATGACATGAATTCATTGGCTCACGTTTATTCACCATTTTCAAGAATTGGGAAAGAACCTTTTCAACAACCATTTCGGTTGACCCCTGCCGCGCAATCATTCCGTCACGCCTCGGCCTGCTCATGCCTCTACCAATCCGTCATTGATCATCGGGTAGGCAGAACCCATCCTCATCCATATTTCAAGCAAATCCCATGAAAAAATATTTATCCCCAGAATCCACACATTGAATTCCCTTCATAGAGAAGAGCTTGCAAGCACAGAATGATAATTATCCACCGATCTTCACATCTTCTCCACAATTCATCGCATTGACATGGTCCCATCCCCTCTATATAACGATGAAAATTGATTGAATAATTGACATTCTTTCATTCTTGTGTCTGTGCCCCCATGTATGTCCTGCCGTTGTCTTCCGCTCAGCATCCTTCCATGAAAACACTCGGATTTTCTGCGAAAGGTCATAGATTCTCTCGGCGTAGCTCTGCACGATTACTGGAAACTCCAGGGTTTTCACGGGTTCGATTCATTCATGGCGCATGTTCATAAGTCTTTTATTTTCAGAAGAGGCCTACCATGGAAGGCTATTCCCTCATTGACCGTTCAAATGTGGCTAAAAATTGGCACAGCCGGGGATTTTCTTGTGGCATGTGGATTGACCATGCCGGACGGGAGTGGGCGTGTCAGGCCCACGAACATGAGGAACTATTGATGGTGATGTCGGGAGTGATCGAGGTAGCCATTGGCAAACAATTGCTACGGCCTTCTATCGGGGAAGAAATTTGTATTCCGGCTGGGATGTCCCATACCATCAAGAACGTCGGTGGAAAAACGGCTCGTTGGCTCTATGGACAAAGCCGAAACTCGGTCGCAGCCCCGGAAACGCTTGATCGATTTCAAATGATGATGATGAAAAGCGAATCATAAAATAACAAGACGAATCAATCCGCTATTCAACAAGCCCTTCTTTTAGATTCAAAAGATTTTTCTCTGGTTACTTGCCACTCTTGCCTTCCTCTTTCGATGGCTCTTTCGCACATCGGAATCCGGTCGTGAGATCCTGGTAATCCACCTCACCTTTCGATCTGGCCGTCACCCGTAAATTGACGGGCTGATCTTCCCAGGAGCCTCCTCTTAAGACTTTAAACTCCCCTTCTGCCGGTCCCGAGGGATTCTTTTTGGGACCGTCTTCATAATAAAACCGATCATACCAGTCATTCACCCACTCGGCGGCATTCCCGGCCATATGATACAGGCCGTAGGCGCTCTTCCCGCCCTCTTTCAGGCCATGACGAATGCTCATGCCCCTGGTCCCGCTCGTCACCGGAGAAAGAGTCAGTTTATAACTGACCCATCCTGTCGTTCCCTGGTTGTAATTGGCAATGTCCACAAACGGTTGCATATGGCCCCAGGGATATCGGCGTTTATCTGTTCCCCGTGCGGCTTTTTCCCATTCAGCCTCTGTCGGCAATCGTTTACCCACCCATTGGCAATATTTATTGGCATAATTCCAAGTCACGCCTACCGCAGGCCGATCTCCAAGTTCTCCGGTGGCCACGCCGTCATCCCATAAGGGAGGAGGTTCGATACTATAGTCCTGGTCCAAATATTTTTGATAATCGGCCATCGTCACTTCATATCGATCAATCAGATACGCATCCAGCCAGACTGTATGTTCGGGACGTTCGTTACGAGACCCGTCATTGTCTCCCATCACGAATTCCCCTTCCGGGATGAGAATCATCGATCCAGGCGGACCATCATCCTCAACCGGAGTATCCAGCCAGGAATTACCCGGCTTTGCGTCTTGGCCCAAGCTGGGTTGAGTCAGCCAGACGAACAGACAACACGCACCCATGATTCCAACCCGCCATAATCGTGTCATAACACCCTCACCACATGGAAGAAATGAATGAGTCCACTTAGTACCTACCATATCGAATTTAGACAGATGCGTGAAGGGTATCCTGTTGTGAATGAATTTATTAAAAAAACAAAAGCCGCTGAACGTGTATTCAGCGGCTTAAGCTCTGGTGTCCCCAACGGGATTTGAACCCGTGTTGCCGGCTTGAAAGGCCGGCGTCCTAGGCCAGGCTAGACGATAGGGACATCGGTAATTTGAACAATCCAACAGGAAACAGCTGGCTACCAGCTAAAGCCATTAAAGAAGCATTGTAGCAACGCCAAAAATCCTAGTCAAACCAATCAGTTATTCATTAATGGGTGGCGAGTGGGCCTGTAAGCCGGATTCTGTATCCGATGGGATGTCTCCCCTCGGACGATGACCATTTCTCTGGAACCCACGTTACCATGGGCTTCAAGCAACCTACCCGGGAACGTCGACCGGGCCAGCCTCTCCCCCGATACTTTTGAAGTTACCACAAAACTATCAGGCAGCGTCCCCCTATTTGGTTTTGCTCCAGGTGATGCTTACCCTGCCATCTGTGTCACCACAGATGCGGTAGGCTCTTACCCCACCATTTCACCCTTACCGACTCAGAGTATCCCCTGAGCGTCGGCGGTATCTTTTCTGTGGCGCTCATGTCGGATTGCTCCGCCTGGGCGTTACCCAGCACCTTGCCCTTTGGAGTCCGGACTTTCCTCCCGCAGCCGATAGCGCGAGCGGCCACCCGGCCCACTACCTCCACCGATATAAATAGTAGGCGCCGCCAATCCCGAAAGCAAGAGACGTCGCGTGATGGTTATTCGGTGGATTCGGTCTCGAGTTGGTTGGCCATATAGAGAATACGTCGGCAATACGAGCAATCAAGCAATTGGTCGCCTCGTCTGACCTCAGCCACCAATTGCGGAGGTAACTGAAGCCGACATCCAATACACGATCCATCACGGATTTCAGCCACCGCAAAGCCTTTCCGAATGGTTTTCAGTCGGTTGTACCGGGAGAGGAGGGACTGTTCCAACGATTGGGAAATTTGCTTTTGTTCTTGATCCAACTGGGCTATTTCATTGGTCAGGTCCGCCGCATGCTTATCCAATTTGGCCTTTTCACTCTCAAAATTCTTTTGGGCTTCCTCAACCTGCAGTTCAAGTTCCTTGATGGCTTGGCTATTCTGATCCGAACGTTCCATCAAGGCCAACACGGCTTCTTCGAATGTATCCTTCTTTTTCCGCGCCAATTCTATTTCAAACAAATGCGCCTGGTATTCCTTGTTGGTTTTGAGTTCGGAAAGCCGTGCCCGGACTTTTTGCAACTGAGCCTCCTGACTGCCTAATTCCAGTTCCGCGTTTTTCCGTTGCCGGGCCAGGGATTCTCCTTCGTGTTTCATGGCCTGAAGACGGCCCTGCAATTCACGGAGCGGCGCTTCCGCCGCTTGAAGAAGTCCCGGTATTTTTTTCTGTTGGTCGAGGATTTGAAAAATTCGAAGGTCAAACTTTTGGAGTTCAATAAGATATTGCAGTTGGGTATTCACAGAGTCCTCAAAACAGGGCTTAGCATAACATACACCGTCGCAAAAGGTTGCCTCATCCGCACTCACGTCATCCTGGTGGGCCCACCAGGACTTGAACCTGGGACCAACTGATTATGAGTCAGCCGCTCTAACCGACTGAGCTATGGGCCCGGCTGGAACGTGACACTTCTCTTTTACCATAGTTCGAGGACAGGAAAAACTCCCCACCGCATTTTCTTCAAAAATTTTTCATCATTCCGGACTCATTCATCCAAGAGCGCATTAATGAAGCCTTTTTCCCCGTAAGGGCATTCTGTTCGGCATTAAGACGATCCACCTCCTCATGCCGTCCGTCGCGGTCTGCCGTTTTCAACCTGGCCGTTACCTCTTCCAAGGCCCGGTTCAACCAATTTCTCTCCAACGTCCGCAAGCACCCCTGAACATACTCCACGGCATCTTCAAGATAGAGATCCCACACGCACAGATGGGAAACCGCCGCCCCCAGGGCCGGATCATCCATCAATTCCCCACGCAAGGCGTCCAGATCAATCCGACCGGCAGCATCCCGATGAGCATGCATTCTTCGGACAATGTGTTGATATAATCCGACCGCAAACTTCTCCTCTTCCAGCTGATCCAGATACACGGTCTCCAATCGACCCTGCAACAGCAAGACCATCAAGTCACGCTCCTCGACTTTCCCTTTCGGGACCACTTGTACCGCAGGCTGTTCAGATTTCGTTGTGGAAGGTTTTCCAGATGAACCCGTTGCGCGCAAGGTCGACATACGTTTTCGAAGCATCTCCGGCCTGATACCAAGCCGCTCCGAAAGGATTTTCAGGTATTCATCTTTTTCGATGGGATTTTTGGTTTTTTGGAGAATCGCCAGAATTTCATCCGCACGCTTGATCCGGTCTTGAATCGAGTTCTGTTTCGTTTTATCCAAGATGCACGTAATCGCAAAATCCAGTAACGTCGGGGCTTTGGCTTCCAGTGCTCGAAAAGCCTGCACCCCTTGCGTACGGATAAACGAGTCGGGATCCTCTCCCTGGGGGAAAAGAACCACTCTCACCTCTACCCCCGAGTTCATAAACAAATCCAAAGTGCGTAAGGCCGCACCGACCCCGGCCGCATCTCCATCGAACAACAAGAAGGCCGAAGGCACCAGACGGTGAAGCATCTGTACATGGTCGGAGGTCAGGGCCGTTCCGAGAGGAGCGACCACATTGGTCATTCCGTATTGATGGAGCGCAATGACATCAAAATAGCCTTCCACAAGATAAAAGCAGCCTGCCGTCGTCGCCGAAATCCTGGCTTGCGGAAGACCATACAGGGAGCGGCCCTTGAAAAATAAATCGGTTTCCGGAGAGTTCAGATATTTGGCCGTCGTGTCTGTATCCATCGTCCGACCGCCGAATGCCAATACCTGGCCACGGACATCACAAATAGGAAAGATCACTCGATGACGAAACCGGTCATATATCGATACCCGCGTGCCTTCCGTTTGTTCTTTTCGTACGGCTAATCCCGCCTTGACCAGTTCCTCCGGCTGCATGCCCTGCCTCTCCAACCATTTGCCTACTCCATGCCATTCATCCGGGGCATAACCCAATTGAAAGGTCTTCCAGGATTCCTGAGTGATGCCACGCTGCAAGAGATAGTCACGGGCACGTGCGCCCTCAGGCGCTTCCACCAAATTCCGGTGATACCAGGCGGCGGCGGCATCATAAATCTGAAAATATCGTTGACGCGGTAACGCGGACGTCGGCTTGCCGGACCGATCAGATCTCTCAGGAAGCGGAATCCCTGCACGTTGACTGAGCTCCCGCACGGCCTCCATAAATTCCAATCCTTCTTGCTTCATGAGAAACGTGAAGGCATCCCCACCCACACTACACCCAAAACAATAGAACATCTGCCTGGCGGGACTGACGGAAAACGAAGGCGATTTTTCGGAATGGAAAGGACACAACCCTTTGAAGTTTTGTCCGGCCTTGGTCAGGGTGACGTAGGAAGAAATGAGATCGACCAGATCCGTCCGATCTCGAATCCGTTGCAGTGTTTCGGAAGGCACCCCTCGATTCTCGCGATTCATGGAGTCCCTATGACATAGTCAGACGTAAGAACAGGGAGCACAGAAGTCAAAGTACGGGATCGGTTCCGACTCCTCATCTTATACTTCTCTGGTTGATCAAAGGGTGAGATTCGTCAAAAGCGCTTTGGCGTTTGAACACCTCACGATCAACCGGGAGGCCACGCTAAATGACGTCCACCCAGGACATGAAAATGTAAATGAAATACCGACTGCCCAGCCTCCTGACCGGTATTGGCCACCACTCGATAACCGGACTCCTCCACACCTTGCTCCCGGGCCACTTTGGCACATGCGACAAGCAGGTGCCCCAATAGGACGGCATCGTGTTCACCGACAGCCGCTAATGAAACGACATGCCGCCTCGGAATCACCAATACATGAACCCTGGCTTGGGGATTAATATCTGTGAAGGCCAGGCAATATTCATCTTCATACACTATTTTGGCAGGAATCGTTCCGTCCACAATCCGACAAAAGAGACAATCACCCATGCGGTCCTCCATTCGGTGTAACCCGAATTCCTGACTTCCCAAACCGTTTTCCTAATTCCTGTTCAACCTCCAATGGAGAGATCCCAAAGTGCCCCAGCATAATCAGGGAATGAAACCAGAGATCGGCCAATTCGTAAATGATTTCTTCCTTGGATCCATTTTTTCCGGCCAAGATCACTTCTCCGGATTCCTCCACGACCTTTTTCAAGACTCGATCCACCCCGCCACCCATGAGCGTCGAGACATAGGAATCCTCAGTGGGGTTGTGCTTCCGATGAAGAACCATTTCATATAATCGTTGAACGATTCCTCCCCAAGCGGTTCCTTCGGGAAGAGATGCCCCAGGTGAGCCCTCATAGCCTACCGGCGTAAAAAAACAGGTTCGGTTTCCGGTATGGCAGGTGGGACCAACGGGTTGGGCCTTGATCAATACTGTGTCCCGATCACAATCGATAAACTGCTCTTTCACCATCAGTTCATGACCCGAGGTTTCCCCTTTTTTCCACAATTGCTTGCGTGACCGGCTCCAAAAATGAACCCGTCCGGTCCGTTGAGTCGTTTCCCAAGCTTCCTGATTCATGAACCCGACCATGAGCACAGTCCCATCCAGCCAATCCTGGACGACACAGGGCAACAGCTCCTGTTCATCGAATTGCAATAGAGGACGATCGGAATCCATATCATACCTCATTCAGGATACCGGCGAGCAGAATTGCCTCTGTCTGACCGGCACACCGTGTTCGGCCAAGTAAGTTTTGGCCTGATCGATAGTATACGTTCGATAATGAAAGATCGAGGCCGCCAACACCGCATCGGCTTTGCCGAGACTCAAGGCTTCATAAAGATGATGCAACGTACCCGCGCCTCCGGATGCAATCACCGGGATCGTCACGGCCTCTGAAATAGCCGCCGTTAACGAAAGGGCATAACCGTCCTTCGTGCCATCCTTGTCCATGCTGGTCAACAAAATTTCTCCGGCTCCGTATTCCATCATTTTTTTGGCCCAAGCCACTGCGTCCAATCCCGTCTCTTTCCGGCCTCCATGAGTAAAGACTCCCCATCCGTTAGCTTCACCTTCACAGGACGACAGGGCCTTGGCATCAATCGCCACCACAATACATTGGGAACCGAATCGATTGGCGGCGGCTTTGACAAATTCAGGGTTCTGAACCGCTGCCGTGTTGATACTGACTTTATCCGCACCGGCCTCCAGCAACCGCCGAATATCCTCAATCGTTCGAATCCCTCCTCCAACGGTCAGAGGCATGAATACCTGTTCCGCGGTCCGGACGACCACATCCAAAATGGTGTCTCGGTTTTCATGGGAGGCCGTGATATCCAAAAAACACAGCTCGTCCGCGCCTTCCTGATCGTAGATTTTTGACACATGGACCGGATCACCCGCATCCCGTAAATTGACAAACGCCACCCCTTTGACCACACGACCATCTTTCACATCCAGGCAGGGAATAATCCGCTTCGTTAACATCGAGGCAACGCTCCTCCTGGACTAGTGACGATCTTTAGCGCCTCAGGCAGATTCAAAGTCCCTTCATACAAGGCCTTTCCGATAATCATTCCTGAAATATTAGCATGTAACGCCTGAACCGCTTGAACATCCTGGAGCGAGGTGACTCCTCCGGAGGCAATCACGGGAACCGGAGAGGCTTGGGCAGCCTCTTTCAAGGCCAGAAGGTTCGGGCCTTCCAGCATGCCGTCTTTGGAAATGTCCGTGAACACCACTCCGGCCAGTGGCAACGCCCAGACCTTCTCAAACAACTGTGGGGGGGTCATAGAGGAGACCTCCGTCCAGCCCTGGACCGCCACACACCCGTTTTTGATATCGAGGCCTAATAAAACTTTTCCGGGAAAGGTCGTAGCCGCTTGTGCCAAAAATTCCGGATTGCGTAACGCAGCCGTTCCCACCACCACCCGATCCACTCCAGCGTTGAGATAGGCTTGGATGGTCGACACCTGACGAATGCCGCCCCCGACCTGGATTCGTAATCCCGGGCGCTTGGCAATCGCCTCAATGTCCGACAGATGTTGAGGACAACCGGTGACCGCTCCATCCAGATCCACGACATGAAGATAGCTGGCCCCAAGGTTTTGCCACTGTTCCGCCATGGCAACAGGATCGTCCGAATAGCGGGTGACCTGATCCATGGCCCCTTGACGCAACCGGACACATTTGCCGTCTTTTAAATCGATGGCTGGAATTAAGAGCATGGGCCATCCGTCCTTTTCACACTCATTTCACTTGTCACTTGCCCACGGGAAACGCATTCATGACTTTGTTCACACCAAAAGACGCCAACTCATCCACCGTCACAAATCCGCCTTTTTCCCAAAACCCCACAATATCTTCCGTCATGGGTTTTTGTTCTTCGTAATATTCCCCTTTCCACAATACCACCCCATCGTCAGATCTGACCAAATAGAGTTCAAAGCCGACTGCGGCGGGTGTAGCCCCCAGCTTACTGCCATCCCGTTCCCGATAAGTGCGAACCAGCCCAAGGAGGACCGCATCCACCGAAAACCGGGTTCCCACATCTTTTGCCATGGAGGAAAAGGACGGAGAAATTTGTGAGCCCTCGGTTTTTATCGTGACGGCAGTTTCCGGCGGACCCACCACACGGAGAGACGGACGACCGGCCAGAGCGGACATCACCATATTGGTCAACCGTTGAGCCCCCACTTCCGGAACCACATACAAGTTTTTTCGACCTTCGGTCACATCAATCTGGTCTGTCCCCGGCAAACGAAATTGCGTTCGAATTTCCTCAGGGTCACGAATCCCCCCCCGCAACGGATTGCTGCCCCATTGAGGAGTTTCGAGAATGCGAAACGGGACCAGAGCCACACTGTTGATTGCCGAAGGAGCAAATTGAGGAGCCTGTTGAGTCTGAACCTTGGGAGGCACGCACGCCACCAGAAATCCCATCACCGGAACAGTTATCATCATACCGATGAGTCCGCCGGTTCGTCCCATCGTCCGGGTAAATGGTCTGACTTCTTTCATCGCCAATTTCCAAAGTTTTTCAGAATAGACAACCCAATGCCCTGACTCTTTTCAGGATGAAATTGTGACGCAAAGACTTTGCCTTGCCATACACTGGACGCAAAGGAAATCCCATACTCGGTCGTAGTGCACGTCATCTCAGCTTGCGCCGGTTCAACGTAAAAGGAATGGACAAAATACACAAACGCCCCTGAGTCAATACCGTTCAACGGCGGGGCCGGTTGGGCAATCTGTATGGTATTCCATCCCATATGAGGAATTTTCAGGGATGCCCCCTGAGCGTCGACCGTCAACATCGCTTTGACTTTTCCCGGCAAAATGCCCAGCCCCTTGTGGACCCCGAATTCCTCGCTCTCCTCAAATAATAATTGATACCCGAGACAAATGCCCAAAAATGGTTTCTCATCGCGTATCGCCCGGTAAATCGGATCAATCAACCCATAGCGGTTTAAATTATTCATACAGTCGCCAAAAGCCCCGACTCCCGGCAATACGACATGGCTGGCCTGGTTGATCGTCTCAATATCCCGGGTCACCACGGCCCGGTGTCCCACCACCTCAAAACCCTTTTGCACGCTCCGCAGATTCCCCATGTCATAATCAATAATGGCAATCATGTGGCATTCCTGATCTCCATATGGGAGCGATGACACCGAACCGGAAATGCTCCAACTCCGTATCCCCTAAGACAGACCCGGCGAAAGAACCACATAATCGTCTTTGAGAAAATTGACACATGAAATTTTCGGATCCCCTCAATGGGTAAACAGCCGTCTCGCCTTCGGGACCTTATAATGCGCCTTTCGTGGACAACACGCCCCGTACCCTTCCGTCACGTCGAATGGCCTGGTCCATGGCCTTGGCAAAGGCCTTAAACACCGCCTCCATCATGTGATGAGGGTTTTTTCCGTACTGAACCGTGACATGAAGATTGAACGCCCCATGATTCACAAACGCCTGAAAAAAATCCTCGAACAACCCGAGATCAAATGACTTGATATACCGAGTGGGGAGTTCAACCTGATAAACCAGATAGGGCCGGCCGCTCAAATCCACGGTCACTTGAGCTAAGGTCTCATCCAACGGCACTGACGCAAACCCAAACCGGGCAATCCCCTGTTTATCGCCCAGAGCCTGCGTCAACACCTGCCCCAATACAATCCCCACATCCTCAATGGTGTGATGATCGTCAATTTCAATGTCCCCTTTGGCTTGAACCGTCAAATCGAAAAATCCGTGCTTCCCGAATAAATTCAACATATGATCCAAAAAAGGGATCGAAGTGCGAATGTCCGTCCGCCCTTCACCATCCAGCCCCCACGTAATCTGAATGGCGGTTTCAGAGGTATTGCGTTCTTGACTGGCTGACCTGGGAATAAATTGTTGGCTCATGACCATCGACTCTCCATTGATTTACCGTGTGCATCCAGCCCCTCCAAAGCAGCCAGCCGCACCACGGAGCCTCGTGCCTTACGTAACGCCGCCTGGGAATAGGCCACCACGTTACTTGTCTTGATATAATCGTCCACGCTCAAACACGAAAAAAACCGTGCACTGCCTCCGGTCGGCAGAACATGGTTGGGACCCGCCACATAATCGGCGACGGCGGGAGGGGTATACCGACCTACAAATATTGCGCCGGCATGCCGGATCCGTGGCACATGATGCATGGCGTCACGAATATTCAGAGACAGATGTTCGGCGGCAATGCGATTGGCCACCTCAAAGACCTGCCCCAGAGAAGGCACCACAAACGCACACGCATATCGACCGATGGAAGTGGCGGCAATCTTCCGTCGTCCCACAGCTTCCAATCGCTTGGCGATTCGGGCGACCACCTGTTCGGCCAATGTCCGGGACGTGGTAACCAGATAGACCTTCGCCTCCTCATCATGTTCGGCTTCACACAGCAGATCGGCGGCCACATGATCCGGATTGCTCGATCCATCGGCCACCACTAACAATTCACTGGGGCCAGCGATCATATCAATATCCACCTGCCCATAGACCAATCGTTTAGCCGTGGCGACATATTGATTCCCAGGCCCAACGATTTTATCCACCGGTCGGATGGTCGGCGTTCCATAGGCCATGGCCCCGATCGCCTGAACCCCGCCCACACGATAAATTTCGTCCACTCCAGCTAAATCGGCCGCCACCAATAAGGCCGGATGAATCGTCCCCGATGGGGTTGGCGTGCACATCACGACCCGACCCACCCCGGCCACCTTGGCCGGAATGGCATTCATCAGCACGGAGGAAGGATAGAGGGCTTTTCCTCCCGGCACATACAGACCTACCGCATCCAATGGGGTGACCTGCAAACCCAGTTGAATCCCATCCCGTCGATATAGCCAGCTCTGTCTTCGTTGACGTCGGTGGAAGGCTCGAATTCGATGGGTCGCGTACCTGAGAGCTTTCGCATCCGATCCGGGTAAATCTTTATACGCATGTTCGATTTCACGGGTGGAAACCCGAAGCTGTTTCGATGCGATGCGGACACGATCGAATTTCCAGGTGTACGCTTGGACAGCCCGATCTCCTGTGCGTCGCACGGCATCAAGGATAGTTCGAACCGTGTTTTCAATCGTGACTGGGGGCTGGGCCCCTCGCTGAACAACACATTGGAGAGCCCGGGAATACCCCGGATCTTTATGAGAAAAAATTTTCACGCAGGCACGGCCTTTGTCGTTTTCTTTCCGACACATTTCTTCACTCGGGCAATCAACCGGTTAATGACGTCATGCTTCATCTTCAAACTGGCCCGATTGACGATCAATCTGGCGGTGGACCAGGCAATGATGTCCTCTTCCTCAAGATTGTTGGCCTTCAACGTTTTGCCCGTGGACACCAGATCCACAATCCGATCGGCCAGGCCCACCAACGGGGCTAACTCAATCGATCCGTACAATTTGATGATTTCAACGGGCAATCCCTGTTGATTGAAATAGCGCTCCGTCATGTTGGGATATTTGGTAGCCACCCGCAATTTGGAAGACAGTCGTTGATACGACGTCTGCCCTTTGGGTTTGGCCACGACTAATTTACACCGGCCCAACCCCAAATCCACCGGTTCATAGACATCGGGATTCTGCTCTAACAAGACGTCTTTTCCCACCACGCCGACATCTGCCGCTCCATATTCAACATAAGCCGGCACATCGCTGGGCCGGACAATCAACAGTCGATGCCCATTCCGAGGGTGTTCCCAAATCAGGCGTCGATCATCATCTTCGATCAGATATCCTCCAAACCCGGCTTGTTCGAATAACGTCAGCGTCGGTTCCAACAATTTCCCTTTCGAAAGGGCAATGGTCATCACCTCGCTCATGCGGTTTCCCGCATTCTTTTGATATTGGCTCCCAAGGCACCCAGCTTTTCTTCCAATTTTTCATATCCCCGGTCCAGGTGATAGACCCGCGAGATCACCGTTTCTCCTTCCGCGGCCAAGCCGGCCAATACCAGACCCGCACTGGCCCGAAGATCGGAAGCCATAACCGGGGCGCCTGTCAGGGTCGCCACGCCTTTTATGACCGCATGCGGGCCATCGACTTCAATCGACGCACCCATCCGATGGAGTTCGGGAACATGCAGGAACCGACCCTCAAAAATCGTTTCTGTCAGTACGCTGGTGCCTTCGGCGATAGACATGAGCGCCATCATCTGGGCTTGCAAGTCGGTTGGAAATCCAGGATACGGGAGGGTTTTGATGTCAGCAGAACGAAGAGAACCGGTTCGGCGGATTCTTACGCCCTCGGACTCTTCGGTCAAATCCACGCCGGTCTCCTGAAGTTTTTTCAATACACTTCCAATATGGTCTGTAATACAACCCCGTACCATCAGGTTTCCACCCGTGATAGCCCCAGCCATCAAATAGGTCCCGGTCTCCACCCGGTCGGGCATCACCCAATGACGCGCGCCATGTAATGCTCTGACGCCCTCAATGGTAATCGTATCCGTCCCGACACCGTGAATTTTTGCCCCTCGCTTGGTCAGAAAGGCGCAGAGATCGCCAATCTCGGGTTCACGGGCCACATTATGTAAAGTCGTCGTTCCCTCAGCCAGGCATGCGGCCATAATCAAGTTTTCTGTGCCGGTCACGGTCGGAAAATCTAAATCGATTCTTGCCCCCTGCAGACGAGCGGCCTTGGCGTGAATATATCCATGCTCCACTTGGATTTCCGCTCCCATCATCTCCAATCCCCTCAAATGCAGATTGACGGGTCTGGTCCCGATCGCACATCCACCCGGCAACGAGACCTTGGCTTCGCCCAAGCGCGCCAACAAAGGGCCAAGGGACAAAATCGACGCCCTCATAGTCTTGACCAACTCGTAGGGAGCCACGACCGACTGAACGGTTTCCGCATTGAGTGTATACTTCCCGCACTGCCCTTGAACGATCACTCCCAACAGTTGCAACAGCTTGACCATTGTGGACACATCCCGCACCTGCGGCACATGATCAATCTCACAATCGCCTCCACCCAGCAGGCAGGCAGCCAGAATGGGGAGTGCGGCATTTTTGGCCCCGCCCACTTGCACGGTGCCTTCCAATGGTCTGCCGCCGATGATGCAAATCTGGTCCATGAAGATTCAGTTATTCCGTTCGAGGTTGCAGGCATACGACCCGGGGGATGCCTTGCCCATCTTGACGAACGTTTGCAATCTTGAGCGTCCCCACGTTGGAAACGGCTTGCTCAACTAATGGGATCTGACCCATACCGATTTCAATCACCAGCCCCCCTTCAGGTGTCAGCACATGCGATACCTGAGCGAATAGCCGACGATAGAGATCGAACCCATCCGGCCCACCATACAATGCCAGCCGTGGTTCGAAATCCTTGACATCAGGTGGAAGACGCTCCCATTCCGCCTGGGAGATATAGGGCAGGTTGGCCACAATCGCCGTCACTTTACCTTCTGTTTCCCTGGATAACAAGGGGGTGAGTAAATCCCCGTTGACCCAACGCATGTGGCCGTGTACGCCATGCCGAACGGCATTGGTTCGAGCCAACTGTAAGGCAGCCATCGACTGATCAATGACCACGACCGTCGCGTCCGGCTTCCCGCCTGCCACGCTAATCGCCAGACACCCGGAGCCGGTTCCCACATCCACAACAAGCGGACGTGGGATATCTTGCATGCATGCCAAGGCCTCCTCGACCACCAATTCCGTTTCAGGTCGTGGGATGAGCACGCCCGGCTCTACCAGGAATTCTCTTCCGCAAAAGTCCTGCGTCCCCAGCACATATTGTAATGGTTCCCGCGTGGCCCGACGAGCCAACAACTCCAGAGTCCCCTTGCAATCATCCTGATTCACCACTTCCTGGGCTTGAGTCAGCAAATCCAAACGGGTGACATGCAGGCCATATTCCAGAATCCACAGTGCCTCTCGTTCGGCATGGGATATCCCCGCCCTGCTCAAGATCGCCACGGCCTGCTCAAATAACTGGGAATAGGACATTTTCGGCGGCATACGAGCCATCCGGAACACCCTCCACATTATCCGGTATGATTGGATAGCAGTCGACGAGAAAAAACGGAGAATGGAATTATTGGGCTTTGAGCGCGGCGATTAAATCGTCGAGGTCGCCTTCCATCACCCGATCGAGTTTATGTAGTGTAATGCCGGCACGATGATCGCTCACACGATTCTGCGGATAATTATACGTGCGGATTTTTTCACTCCGTTCGCCGGTTCCAACCTGAGACCGGCGATTTTGCGCAATGGACGCTTCCTGCCTCTCCCGTTCGGCGTCCCCGATACGCGTTCGAAGCGTCCGCATGGCTTTGGTCCGATTTTTCAATTGAGATCGTTCATCCTGGCAGGAGACCACCACCCCCGTCGGAATATGGGTAATGCGTACGGCTGAGTATGTCGTATTCACGCTTTGCCCGCCCGCTCCCGAGGAACAAAAGGTATCAATGCGAAGGTCCTTGGGATCGATGTGGACTTCTACCTCCTCCACCTCAGGCATGACCGCCACGGTCGCGGTGGACGTATGAATCCGGCCGTTGGCCTCTGTCGTCGGAACCCGTTGGACCCGATGAACGCCGCTTTCATACTTAAAAAATCCGTACGCGCCTTTTCCTTCCACCAACAGCACCGCTTCCTTGATGCCGCCGATACCGGTTTCGTGGCATTCCACCAGCTCGACTCGCAATCCCTTGTTCTCGGCGAATTTGGTATACATTCGCAATAAATCCCCGGCAAACAGGGCAGCTTCACTGCCTCCCGTGCCTGCGCGGATTTCAATAAAAGAATTTTTATTGTTTCCTTCATCCTCCGGACACAGAAGTTCAATCACCTGACCTTCCATGGCCTCCCGGCGACGGACCAAGTCCTGCAATTCCTCTCCGGCCAGTTGTCGTATGTCGGCATCGGAATCCGGATCGTCCACGATATGCTGAGCCTGAACGATTTCATCCATGACACGCCGGTATTCGGCATAGAGGTGGGCAATGGGTTCCAGCTCAGCCCGTTCCTTATTTAACGATACCAAGAGTGTCGGTTGGGACAGGGTAGCCGGATCAGCCAACTGATCGTTGAGGGTGTCATACTTATTGGCCGAAGCTTCCCACCGGGCCAATAAGCCCCCCTCTCGGATATCGGTTTTGGTCATTTCAGGCATGTGAACACACCAAGACTTTCTATCCCATATCTACCAAGAATACGAGGGCAGGCAAGATGCGAAGCGAGGCGAAGCTAGGACTTGGCTTTGGCTTTTGTCGCCTTGGAAGTCTGAGCGTATTTTTTGTTGAACCGCTCAACCCGGCCTTCAGCATCGACAATTTTTTGGGTTCCCGTAAAAAAGGGATGGCAGCTGGAGCAAATATCCACTTTCAACTCTCCAACTGTGGTGTGGGTTTGAAAGGTCATACCACAGGCACAACTCACCGTGGCAAACTCATATGTGGGATGAATACCTTTTTTCATGCAGCCCCCTTCGCCGAAAGTAGGATAGTAGTAATCATTATTATACCTGAGCCTGACCACGTTTGTGAATTAGCGGTTCATCGATTGTAAAAACTCGTTATTGTTTTTGGTGCCCCCGATTTTATCCATGAGAAATTCCATCGCCTCCATGGTTCCCAAGGGGCTTAAGACTTTCCGGAGGATCCACATTTTATTTAGCCGGTCCCGGTCAACCAACAATTCTTCCTTACGGGTGCCGGATTGGCTGATATCGATGGCCGGGAACAACCGTTTATCGGCCAACCGCCGGTCCAGATGGACCTCCATATTTCCTGTCCCTTTGAATTCTTCAAAAATTACGTCATCCATCCGACTGCCGGTATCCACCAATGCAGTGGCCAGGATAGTCAAGCTGCCGCCATGTTCGATATTCCGGGCACCCCCGAAAAACCGCTTGGGTCGTTGAAGGGCATTGGAGTCCAACCCGCCGGATAATACTTTGCCGCTTGGCGGAGCAATCGTATTGTAGGCCCTGGCCAGTCGAGTAATGCTATCGAGGAGAATGACCACATCCCGTTTATGCTCTACCAACCGCTTGGCTTTTTCCATGACAATTTCGGCAACCTGAGCATGCCGTTGCGGGGGTTCGTCAAAGGTGGAGCTGATCACTTCCGCCGCCTTCACATGACGTTGCCAATCCGTCACCTCCTCCGGCCGTTCGTCAATCAAGAGAACGATTAAAATAATTTCAGGATGATTGGCAATAATCGCCCTGGCCACCGCTTGCAGAAGCATGGTTTTTCCGGTTCGAGGGGCGGCGACAATCAGCCCACGCTGCCCTTTTCCGATCGGGGTAATCAACTCCATCACCCGCGTGCAATATTCCTCGGGATCAAACTCCAGATTCACCCGCTCTTCGGGATACAGAGGAGTCAGATTATCAAAAAGGATTTTATCCCGTTGGACTTCCGGCTCATCGTAATTAATTTTTTCAACTTTCAGGAGAGCAAAATACCGTTCCCCATCCTTCGGCGGCCGGATCTGACCCGACACAATATCCCCGGTGCGAAGATTGAATCGCCGGATTTGTGAGGGAGAAATATAAATATCATCAGGGCCCGGCAGATAATTGGAATCGGGAGCCCGAAGAAAACCAAATCCGTCAGATAGCGTCTCCAACACTCCCTCGCCGAAAATGACGCCGTTTTTATCGCTTTGTCCCTGCAAAATGGAGAAAATCAACTCTTGCTTGCGCAAATTCGGCGCACCATCTATTTTTAAATCCCGCGCGATTTCATTGAGTTCACCAATAGACTTTTGCTTTAACTCCGCAAGATGCATAACGTTCTCCATTTGTTGTACGGAAGGATTGTTTTAGGGGAAGCGCACAGATATCCAGGTTGGCTCATGTTCACCATGCACCTTTTTTGTGTTATCGATTCGTCTCCATTTCACAAGAGTCCCCAACGGGGAACTTCTCCAAACCCAAATCAGACAAAAAACAACAATGTGATGTTTTGTGTCAGGAAATAAAATCAGATAAACCGAGGAACCACTTTTCTGAACCGTCGTGACAACTTCATCGTCTACGATTTGAATTTGAAACTTGTGGATCCGGGAAGCCAATACTGCGGATAGATTTTTTTCTTGGGCAGGTCTAATTATTTTTTTAGCTTACAAACGAATGACTTGTCAATAGGTGATATCGGCCGACCCCTGAAAAAACTTTATTCACATTCGACAAAAATGAAAAAAAACCTAGGAAGGAATTTTGCCTTGTTGGCACCATTCTTCTTAATATGGTAAACCATGGTATTCTTAAATGGAAGCGATCACAGAGAGGAGGTCCCGTCTGATGTCCGAGTCCGGTTCCCCATTTTCCCATGATCGCATTTTTTCCGTGGCTGAGGCCAATGCCCTCATTCCTCAACTGGAACAGTTATGGGGAACGATTCAACATGGGAAACAGATTTTAATCGAAACGAAAGAAGAAGTTGAAAAAGCGAGCGCCAACGCCGACCTAGGCGGAGGAACGGTAGAAGGGGTGAAATACATCAAAGGCCTACAAGATATCAATGGAAGTTTGCACGCCATACAAGATCTAGGTGTTCTTGTGAAAGATGTAGAAATCGGCCTCTGTGACTTTCCCTATATGCTGGACGACCAAATGGTCTTTCTCTGTTGGAAATGCGGGGAAAAAGAAGTTCATTGGTGGCATGAAATCGACAGTGGATTTTCCAGCCGGAAACCGTTAACCGATTTATCACGGTAATCGACCTCCATTTTTCCACGGCCATGTTACTTGCCCTTCCCATGGGGTAAATTGACCCACTGGAAAGACTTGAACGCTTTTTTTTTAGCGAACCCAAGTCGGTAGCGGTCTTTTTTCAACATCCGACATTGCCCACCCGAGGCTGCTCTTCCATGAAATTTGTCATATTAGGAAAAGATGGACCCGAGGGCGCCCGCCTACGTCCCATTCATCGGACGGCTCATCTTGAACGACTCCAAAACTGGGCAAAAAAAGGCAAGCTTATTTTGGCGGGCCCCTTAACCGACCAAACCGGCAGCCTGATCGTGGTGGATACGGAATCGTTCGAAGAGGCAAATACATTTGCGAATGAAGATCCCTATCTTCTTCATGGAGTGTTTCAGGAAGTGACGATCCACCCCTTTCATCAAGTCTTTCCTCCGGAAACGGATGTCACACCATAAAAAATCCGCACACGACCATATTTGTCCACGAACTATGCAAATCCTACGCATTATTCTCTCAGACGACGCGTTTCCGACCAGAGGAACCCAATTTGAGGATACACTCCCACTCGGCAGTTTTGACGGGCTGGACCGACAATCTGGACCCTTTGCGTAACAGCTCCATGTGCTGTAAGGCCTTGATCGTTCGGAGATGGGACAGAGACAACGGTTCCGGAAATTTCTCCAGAAACCGGATATCCACCACAAACCAACGGGGATGCTCACGAGTGCTTGTCGCATCGAAATACCGGCTGTGCGCATCGAAGGCATAGGGATCGGGATAGGCCGCTTTGACCACTTCAACGCGACCGACAATGGCAGTGGGATCGGCATTGCTATGATAAAAAAACCCCTGATCTCCGACCTGCATGGACTTGAGAAAATTTCTTGCCTGATAATTCCGAACTCCTTCCCAACAGGTGGTCTGGTTCGGAGAGGCCGCCAGATCGTCAATCGAAAATGTGGTGGGTTCTGATTTCAACAACCAATATTGCGTCATCGGTTCACTTCATCCTTTATCTCATCATGTGTCCTCAAACCTGATACAATCGTGAAACGATTATAAAGCGAACAACCCATAGGAACAATCCGAATGATAAGGTTACCGGGTACCCATTCGGAGAGATCGCATTGCCCTCTTGAACATTCATGATTGACTCTTTCATTCAATTTCTTGAGACCTGGGTCCCCAGAGATGTGTGGATCGGGCTGATCGGATTTTCCTTCGTGGCATTTATCGGCACGTTGATCGCGATCCCGGCTATTCTCATCCGACTGCCTGCAGACTACTTTCAAAATCACCATCACAAACCCTGGTTTGCCGATCATCATCCGATCATCCGCAGTGTGGGGCTCCTCGTCAAAAATGTCATCGGAGTAATCTTCCTTATTGCCGGCATCGCCATGCTGGTGTTGCCGGGTCAAGGACTCCTGACCATGTTGCTGGGAATCGTGTTCATCGACTTTCCCGGCAAACATGCCCTTGAACACAAACTTATCCGGCATCCTCAAATTTTAAAAGCCATCAATGCCTTACGGAAGAAAGCCGACAAACCACCCTTTACCTTTGCTTCGTGACGTGTGCAGCTCACGTCTTTGACCTCGTCACCATATCCGATAGACAACAGTTAAACGGTTTACTCCACACAGAACGATTGCTAGGATCCCTCCCCATGTCACTGGCACATAAAACCGGGTGGATGGGTCTTGCGGTCATCTGCGCATGGGCCTTCGCTCATGTGGCGGGACTGGTCAATCCCGAAGAAAAAGTGAATGGATTGTGGCTGGTAGTGGCCTCAGCCTGTTTTTACGTCCTGGCCTATCGATTTTATGGCCGCTGGCTGTCCAAGTCGGTCATGAATCTTGATGACCAACGCCGCACTCCCGCCCATCGACTTCAGGACGGCACCAACTTTTATCCCGCCAACAAATACATTCTATTCGGTCATCATTTCGCTGCTATCGCCGGTGCCGGTCCATTGCTGGGACCCGTCTTGGCCGCTCAGTTTGGATATTTACCCGGATTTTTGTGGATCGTGATCGGAGCTGTGCTGGCCGGAGCGGTTCAGGATTTTGTCATTCTCGTGGCCTCCATGCGGCGCAACGGAAAATCCTTGCCGGAAATCGCTCATGCCGAATTGGGTCCCATCACCGGACTCGCCACAGCTATTGCGGTTCTGTTTATTGTGGTCGTTGCTCTGGCAGGTTTGGGATTAGCTGTGGTGAACGCCTTGTTCAATAATGCCTGGGGCACATTTACCATCGCCATGACCATCCCCATCGCTTTCGTGATGGGCCTCTATTTGCAAAAATTCCGGCCGGGCCGGGTTGGAGAAATGACGCTCATCGGCCTCTTCCTCCTGATTGTAGCCATTATGGTTGGACGGGTCGTCGCGCAGTCTGAATGGGCCGAATGGTTTACTTGGGATCGCACCACTCTGACCTGGTGCCTCGCGGCCTACGGCTTCCTGGCTTCCGTATTGCCGGTGTGGATTCTCCTCGTCCCCCGCGATTATCTTTCCACCTTCATGAAACTGGGCGTGATCGCACTTCTGGGAATCGGCGTGATCCTCTTAGCGCCCACCATTGAAATGCCCCGCACCACCATGTTTACCGCCGGCAATGGTCCCATCATCCCCGGCACGCTCTTTCCATTTTTGTTTATTACCATTGCCTGCGGAGCCATCTCGGGTTTTCATTCTCTGGTATCATCGGGGACCACTCCCAAACTGATCGGTCAGGAATCTCAGGCCATCGTGGGCTACGGGGCTATGTTGCTGGAAAGTTTCGTCGGTGTCATTGCTCTCATTGCCGCCTGCCTCCTGGTTCCGGGAGATTATCTGGCCATCAATACCCGCCTCCCCGCGGAAGACCTGAAAGCCCTGGGGTTCCCCACCGCGCATATCACCGAACTCTCCGGCATGGTGGAGGTGGACGTCTCGGGACGGCCAGGCGGGGCCGTATCTCTTGCCGTAGGCATGGCCTCCATCTTTTCAGGCCTTCCGGGCATGAGCGGGCTCATGGCCTATTGGTATCAGTTCGCCTTGTTATTTGAAGCTCTCTTCATCCTCACCACCATCGATGCCGGAACACGGGTGGCCCGCTACCTGGTGCAGGAATTAGGCGGACGGGCTTTTGCTCCACTCAAGCAAATCAATTGGTGGCCGGGCGTTCTAGGCAGCAGCTTTTTGGTCGTAGGAGCATGGGGATATCTGATCGGCACAGGCACGATTTCAACCATCTGGCCGATGTTCGGCGCCGCGAATCAACTCTTGGGCATGCTGGCTCTGTGCATCGCCACGACGGTCCTCATCAAAATGGGAAAAGCCCGCTACCTTTGGGTCACTGTTTTCCCCATGGTCTTTGTGGGAATCATCACTCTGGCGGGTTGCTATGAACTATTCATCATATTTTTTCAACGGGCTTCCTCAGGCGAAGGAGCGCAGGCCGTGACCATGGGCCTCAACGCAGGCTTGGTAGGCATGGTGGCCTGCCTGGCCCTGGTTGTCCTTGCCGATAGCGCCCGCAAATGGTATGGATATCTCGTGCAAAAACACCCGTTAAACAGCACAGAGGTTTTCGAGGGCGAAGGCATCAACCTACCGGCCGGCCCCTGCTGCTAAACTTTCGCCATCGACATCTTCCACAGAAAGGCACGCCATGGCAGATACCTATTCGTTCGATGTCGTTTCCCGCATTGACATGCAGGAAATGAAAAACGTGGTCGATCAAACGGTCAAGGAAGTGGGGCAACGGTACGATTTCAAGGGCTCTAAAACGGAACTTACCCTCAAAGAAAAAGAGAAGCAATTGGTCGTGCTCTCGGATGATGATTATAAGCTCAAAGCGGTCTTGGACATTTTGAAAGCCAAATGCGTCAAGCGTCATGTGTCGTTAAAGGGCCTGACCTACGGCAAGGTAGAAGAAGCGTTGGGCGGGACCGTTCGGCAGGTTATCACCATTCAAAGCGGGCTCCCGGAGGATAAAGCCAAGGCCATTACCAAATCCATCAAAGAGGCCAAATTCAAGGCGCAAGGGCAAATTCAAGGCGATCAGGTGAGGGTGCAAAGTAAAAGTAAGGATGAATTACAGGCCGTCATGCAACATCTCAGATCTCAGGATTTCGATCTTGATTTACAATTCGAAAACTATCGATAGCACCTTATCCGCCGGGTCTTGTCCGTTGACAGGCTTCGGCAAACTGTTCCAATGCCCGATCAAGGGCCTGCTGACCGGATCGGGCCCGTAAGATATCCCGTGCCTCACTAGGGGAAGGCTGATTTTTTCCAATAGGGGCGTCTAATTGCTCCAGGCTTTCCGTCCCTTGCCCCGATACCCAATAGACCATTTTCCGATCCGATCTCCGGAGCACCCCTATTTCAGCCAAGGCATAATGTTCAATCACGGTTCCGCTCATTTGCGTCATAACCGTGGCTTCTCCAATTTTTTCAGGACCAACCCGTTCCCACCCTGAGAAGACCACAAGAATTTGATGAGAAACAGGAAAATTCTGGAATTGGGATTCAAGGGCACTGGAGAAATCGACAGGGTGTGAAAAGGTGGAAACAGTGAGAATATCCTGGAAGGCACATTGTTGCTTCAAAAATTCCTCGGTGCGTCGCGTGAGCGTTTCCAGATAACTCTCCGTTATAGCGGGGGCGGCACCCGAACCTGTGTCATCTGAATGGACGACCAGACCGATCCTGGACAGGCGAGTCCATTCACGATCCTGAAAAGTGGGACTCCGATTGTCAAAGGCTTCTTGTCCGACCAGACTCATCATGCGGGGTGCGGGACCGGACCCGCACCCCGCCGCAAAAAACACCATGACTCCCAAGGACACGAATGCGAAAGAAGTCATCCAATCAAGCTGCCTGATTCTTTTTCCATAACTGTTCAAGATGCATCACCGCTTGGGCAATGGCATCCTGCCCGGAAACCCAGCGAAGGGTTTCATAGGCATCCTCTTCGGAATTCGGATAAATAGGCGGTTGTGTCAGATCACGTCGCACAACCGGATACACGTTGGATTCCATTGGCACCACCAAACGTTCCAAGGTGGCCCAGGCCTGACCGTCGGTGGTCATCACAGGATGTCCCGTTTGACCATCAAGAAGCGCCAATTCCATTCTGGCATAATTCTCGGCCCGGTAGCCCGGCATACCCGAGCCTCGCATCCCCCCCCCCTGTTGCATGCCTTGCATAGGCAGCCGATCAAAAACTTCCACTTCGGAACTGGACAATACCGCCACCAGCAAAAATGGAACCTCTTGCTTCTTCGCTATTTTGATAAACATGTCGGAAGAGCCCTGAGGAACCACATCATCCGGATACAGCACTGAAGTCAGTTGCAGAGGAAGCTGCTTTTCGATCTCAACCTTCAACTGTTCACCCAGATGCTGTAATGTCCCTTTCCGAAGTTCAGGAGCGGACTTTTCGAAACCCGCGTCGTTGAGGACCACCATGGCAGCCTTCACTTCGTTCGTCGGCATGGCACTTTGTTGCGCATCTGGCTGAGCCTGAGAAGGGGAAGGATCTAAATACGCCATCATCCGTTTTGGGGTGTTGTCGAATGAACAGCCGCTGACCCCGACCGCTAGAACGAGAAGAAACATCAAAGACAGGTGACGCCACATGGTGAAGCCTCCTTAGGTGAAAGTCCAATCCTAATAATCAATATTCTCTCTCTCGATTCTGCCGATGGTCAAGGAACCGAAAAGAACCCTTTATGGGAAGCCCCCCTTCGGTCATTTACGCACATAGAACAGATGGCTGTCACAACACTATATGCTTCAACCGTCTGCCACCCTGAACCACCGAAAAGATTTGCCCCAGACTCAAAAGATGACGCCATTCCGAATGCTATTGGGAAACGTAGGATAAGCTTGCCGAGGAACTCCGGTCGACTCTGTTCTCCGGTGATATCCCAATAGTTTGAGTTCCTCGCACCATTCTTGACTGAACGATTGATTTGTCTATTTACTGACGAATCGATCCTTGCCTCAATCTCTTCACTAACCGAAACAGTGAACGTTTCGTGGGAGAAGAAACAATCCGTACCGTTGTGTTGAATAAGGCAAGAGACGCTCTCTCATATTGCTATCCTGAAAGGGCTTAGGGTAGGGTAAGGGTGTGTGTTCAAAATCTCATTTCCTTTTTTTCAATAGCGTTCTCGCCGTTTTCTTCCTGACTTTTTCAGCCTGCGACAAGGTGTCCCTACCGCGTTTGGGATTTGAATCTCCGCCCGAACCACGCCTTCCCTTGAATATCACGTATGCCTTTTCCAGTAGTCTCCTCCAATACACCCTAACGGTCGATGCGTGCGGATTGCCCTACTCCGTCCCGGTAGGAAACCTCATTTCCCAAACCTTTATGGACGTCGGGATGGAGCGGTTTCAAACCGTGCAAGCCGAGCCTCCGGTGGGTCAAGCCAAAGGCGCCCCTCCGGACGGATATCGAATATTGCTCACACTGAACCAATTTGCCTTTGACCCGGTAACCAAGATGGGCCAGGAAGACCGGTATCAGGCCTTTGTGGATATGAATATGCAGGCGGTCTATGAAGACCCTCAGGGCACGGCCCTCGCCCAATCTCCCTTGATTTATCATCAAAAAGTCAGCCTGTGGACTCCGGAATTAACCAGTCAGTCCACATCCTGTAGCACAACTCAAATCGATGGCACCGTGAAAAGTGCAGCGGAAGTACTGGCTAAAGATATGATCAGCGTGCTTCCCCGTCTCACACAGGCAACAGCCCCCGGAACACCCACGACACCTAATGCTCAAACCAACATGTCGCCGCCCGGGACAACGAACACCGCACAACCCTCGCAAGCGCCAACCGCAGTCAAAGCAGAAGTGAGTCCGGCAGTCCAGTTTAGAACCAAACTACTCGATGCCAATCGTAATCTTGCCTTGGAAGGCGGGGAAGCCATCATCCTATTAATCGAAACCACCAATGTATCTGACGCCACCATTCCCTCGGCATATGTCGAATTACGCGGGACACCGGTCCTGGTTGAAGGATTTAAACGAGTGGCGCCGATTCCCATCCCATTGGGATCATTGAAACCAGGAGAAAAACGGACCACTGAAATCCGTGGCCGGCTGGGACAGGTCATCGAACGCATTCAGGGCGAACTGACCATCGGCATTATTGTATCGGAAGGCCTCCCTCCCGGCACTCATTCCATCCGGGTCGAAATCCAACCCGGCCCCACCAGAAAATAGTCGTCTCCCTGACAGGACGCTTCCGAGAGTTTTTGGGAGTTGCTTTTTTCGTGGACGTCAGGGTTCAGACACAGTCTTACCCACAAGCAGGGCCATATTCCGATCACAGAATAGAAGAGCTAGGAAACACAAACACACAGGCTGGAGAGCGATTTTTCAGAACATCTGAACGTGTTTGAAAAAGGGAAATAACTTCCCATGAAAATTTTTCTGCATACACAAATCTATTTGTGGTTTTTGGGGATTCGTCCAAGCTTGCTTCAACGGCCAAAACATTGATCGTGGAAGCGGGTCAATGTTCACTGAACGATAGTGAGTCAAATGAATCGCGTGTTGAAAAAAGTTCGATTACCTTTTGTGTTGTGTGACAACTCCAGAGGTCGTTCGGAGGAGATCTCCGACCCAACGGCATGAACCGAAGGCAGTCAAAACTTTACCCAGAAAAAGCCTGAGAGCAGGTCTCCGACTGGTCACGCAATAGAGAGCATGAGAACACTGAGGCCGAAACGGACGCGCCGCGGCAACAATTGCAGAAATTCAAGCTATCGTATAGCAAGACCTGACCCTATTTGTACTTGCGGCGTTTCGTGAGTGGCCCTAAAGATAACGCTACGAAGAGAAAAGTTGAGCCGGAAGATTAAGGATGAGGTTAAACATGGACGTGGAATGCACCCCATCTCGGCGGATATATTCGATTGTCCCAGTCAGGCCGATGAGGATAACCTCTTGGACTCCTGAGTTGAGAAACGCGTGAGTCTTATGGTTGATTTCGGTTGTACGATTACCCGGGGAATGAACTTCGACGACAAGGTCCGGGGCACGCAGAAGGCTGGCAGATGCAACCGTATTCTATCTCTCCTGTGGCATCCAAACGATATCAGGGACACGAATCCCGGCGGTGGTCGTGAGAACGGCCACTTCGTAGACCGCTTCCCCTTCA
Organism: Nitrospirales bacterium; assembly: GCA_031315915.1. GTDB lineage: Bacteria > Nitrospirota > Nitrospiria > Nitrospirales > UBA8639 > JACKFE01. Next base: position 56,317 of record JALDRK010000006.1, on the reverse strand, counting down.
AGTTGTTGTTGGTTTTGAAAGGCCAAGCTCGCACAAATTCGCTGATATCGTGTTTTCGGCCTTGGGCTCATGACCAGCTCTCCGTGTTCGGTGAGTTCATACCAATCCGGCAACTGGTCATTGCGGGCGAGATCCGCCCACACATGGGATAATTCTTTTGATGAGAGAATCGTGTCCGCATCCATCGTGCTGTTCAATCTAGGATGCTCCCCATATCCTGTCAATCAATCGAACGTAAGGTTAGCGTGAGATGAGGATTCTGGAAGGAATCTTTTCCTTCTCCACTCATTTCGTCAAGACATATGCCAGAAACTCGCAGGCTGGCAGGTATTAGGTGCCACGGGTCATTAAGGTGAAAATCGTTTGGAGACCTTTTGCGAATATGAGGTCACCCTTCAAGCCGCACCATGCCGTAAGACTTCTAGGCAGTTCAATAGACGATAGGGATGTATAACAAAATACTGATTTTATAAGGCGAGGAGAATTTTCCTCTAAAACTCAAAATCCTGGATGACAACACTTACAAAAAAGAAAAGGTCCGGCTAGGAAGTTCCTAGCCGGACCTTTTGAGGATAACGGGGAGGTTCAATCCCCCTTTGGATGATTAGAAGTTGATCCAGAGTTGGGTATAGCCCCAATTCTGATCGCTGCTTTGTCCGCCACTTCCCTTTTTCACGTAATCCCCGTCAAAGAAATGGCCATACCCCAATTGCCATCCCACCTTGTTGTTTTGGAAGAACAAGGTGTAGACCACGTCGATTTCACCACCCAGGGATTTTTCGTTGTTTCCGGCAGGAGTGGTTTTGAACACGGCTTGGTTGGCACCATACCATTGGTCGTTCTTATTCGCCAACCGCATGATATGACCAGCAATTTCAAAATGACTGTCGGCCGTCGGACGTAATTGCAGGTTACCGCCGTAGGTCAACATATTCTGCCAGGACATCAAGTCCATGTATCCGAAGTGAATATGGTTGGTGGGGACCAATTGGCTGAAGGTATGTCCGCAACCGGTCCCTGCCGCTCCATTCGCGGCATTACAATCCGAACTCCCGGTCGCATAATTGAATTCCGCGCCGATCCGAGGTTGCATCGGTACCGGCAATGTGACACCGCCATCCACATGCACGGCCAAGGCATTGATCCGCTCATTGCTCGGCCCACCAACCGCACCCATTTCACCGAACTGCCAGTAACCTTCTCCTGTAGCATCAACGATCCCGGCCTTTCCGGCTATCCGTGCGCCGACCGTATGCCGTTGTTGATTCCCTGGTTGACCACCAGGAGCATTCGTTCCTCCTCCACCGCCGATATTCGTCCCGGAAGCTCCACCATCCTCATAAATGTAAGCGGGTTCGAATGCCACCGCCCCGAATTTCATGGGCAGACGCGCAAATAAAATATCGCCATCACCAAGATGCGCACGACCATTGGCACATGCGCCAGCACTGTCATTACAGTTTTGTTCGGCAACCCGTAACCAGCCCAATTCCAAGGGAATGTCCGGCGTCATTTGATACCGCATGGTCACGCCGTCAAACGCAAACCCGACGTTGTTCCAGTCAAAGTGACCGAAGATTCGATGGTTGCCCCACACTACCAATTGCCGCCCGGCTTTCAAGGTCAAATTCGGCACCAAGAAGTTTCTGATCAACATGAACCCTTGTCGAAGGAAGAGATCGCTTCCCGTTCCGTTGGGATTGATGGCTCCGCTTCCGGTATCAGGATCGATCGTCCCCCAGTTACTGGAGACTTGCGGTTGGAGGAAGAATACGACATCCGGGGACAGGTCGTAATTGAATCCCAACCGGATGAGCTGTTGAGTGAAAAACGCGTCGTCATTGGCCCTTGCAGTCATCGCCTGATTGACACCAAAACCGCCGTTGGTCCGAAATTCAGGACGCACCCGCATGTCTCCCGAAATCGTCAACTTGCTGAGATCAAAGGCGCCCTTCGGCGGATCAAACTGGCCATACGGCACCAAATCAGGAATGGCCCGTGGCACCGCCGGCACGTTGGTGTTTTTGTCGGTGGCCGGGGTGGTCTTGGCGGCCAGCCCTGGCGCTGCCGACATGGCCATAATCAACGCCGCTGCCGTCAACCTGGTAAAGGTTCGGTAAAAAGTCCTCATTGCACTCCTCCTGTTAGTAAGAACTGTGTGGACTCGATTTCCCGCACCGGGCTCTTGTGTAACGTGACCCAGATCCTGAGAAAGTCGCGCCCGCTTCCCTCAAGTGATCCGAAACTGTATTCAGTTTCGGGGTTGTTCGTTTCCCATGTCCGGGTGACCCTCCTGACGGGACCATTCCGTTCTTGGGACATTTGCTAGATAGATGCCAGCTCTCTCTTTTTGTTGTAAATCATTAAAAAGTCATGTGTTCTAGATCATTTTCTTCATGACTTTGAGTCTCGCTCCTATCGCCTGAATGCTACGATAGTGGCAAAAGACCAACACCAAAGAAGAGAGCTGAATGCCCGCCTGCCCTACACGTGCTGAACAGTCTGAGGACTGTCCGGAAGGATTTCGTAATGACGAAAGAGAATGAAAAAAATTCAATAATGCCTGGGTGTCAACGAAACGATCCCGACGTCCACTCTGTCGTTTACGCTCTCAACTGACCACCTGGTCATACAGCCTTGGATCCACCGGAATCGGTGGCTTGCTCTGTGGCTCCCTTGATCTGCTCTTCGGCCTCCTTCATAGAGGTCTCTAAGTCCTGCTCCACGGATTTGAACTCCTGGGTAATCATATTGATCTCCGGTTCCACCGACTGACGAAGATCTTCCGTGGTGTCCTTAAACCCTTTGACGGCTTTCCCGACCTGTTTTCCAATTTCCGGTAATTCTTTTGGGCCAAACAGCAGAAAAGCTATGACCAGGATGACCAAGACTTCCATTGCCCCAAGTCCAAACATCGCCGTTTATCCTTAGTTGAATGGGGTGGTCGGCATGAGAGGCGTGATATGTGCCTTGAACAAATGACTTCGGGTATCGATCATACCAGGGTTTTGCAATCGTCACCGTGGCAACCTCACCACAAGTCTACCCTTGTTTGGATTGTGTCGTTTCGGCAGGCTGCGGCTCAGCTGGTTGAGTTGGCGGTTCCTGCGCCATTTGCGATTGATTCGGAATTTGCCCTGGATTGGGAGGCGGTTCGGATTCCGCCTGTTCCTCGGGCGTGACATCGTACGCATCCGCTTCCGCCACGGACTTTTTAAAACCCTTAATCGCTTTCCCTAGTCCCTCTCCCAATTGGGGAATTTTTCCTGCCCCAAAAATAATGAGCACAATAATGAGGATGAGCAATAACTCCATCCAACCGAACGTTCCAAACACCAGAAACCTCGTTTCACTCGTGATGAATATAAGGAATTTGTAAAAAAGTGCCGCAAGTATACAGAACCTGCCAATTAAAATCTATAGATGATGGATATTTTCTTCTCATGGGTCCTTGAGAGCTTTACAAACCGAGACTTCGCTTGCGCCCCCTTCTCCGGTGAATTCCGGTCCGTCGTTACCAAAGGATATCTTGGTGAATCAGAAGATCATCCACGCTGAAATGGAAGACCGCATGATCTTCAACTTGAAGGTGGAGACAAGGAGACAGGAACCCCGGCATAAGGACCCGCCTCATCGAAACCGATGCTGTTAATGATAACGAAATTTTTCAAAGACCACCGAAGGAACGCAAGGCGTTTACGGCCTGAAAAAACAATGCAGGTAATCAACCGGCTGCGGGGGCAACTGCACGATTTGCTTGATGCCCTCGGAATCAAACCCCAAGGCTTCCAACTCCGGCAAAGCCTTCCAGACTTCCGATTCGGTGAGATAAGCAATCGTATCCGGCACTCCCTGCTTGCTCAATGAGGCCACCATGGCTTCCAATTCCGACCGCTCCCGTGCAGGGGCTTGTTCATTGATGGGAAATTCGATCGTCCGCGCATAGGGACTCTGATAGGTCTTATTGAGTGCCTGGAGGGTTTTGACAATCAGCGCATCCATTTCCCACGGTTGGCCATCCGGTGGATGGGTATGGGAAGCCAACAGGTCCATCACACTTATCACGTTCGCACCCAGACTACGTCCCACGAATTCCCGTTGGGGCTCGACGGCGATATTCCGAATACCCAGGTGCCCTGCGATATCCTGGATCAATTGAAAGTTCACCATAAAACTGAATTGTCCCCCCTGCACGGTATAGCAGGGCTTTTCAGGATCATTCAGAACCCGACGATCGGCGGTTCCCGCGTCAAAGCTGCTGAATCCGATCGCTTCCGGAGCCAGCAGCCGTTTCGCTTCTTTTAAACCGTGGCACGCTCCTACATTATAAGGGACAAGGACTTCCTCATCGATGGTTTTCAAGAAATCGGAGACCGTGCGACGAAAGGGAAACGACTTGGCATCCACCGGATGGTATTCCCGCTCCCACACCAAATCCTCTAAAAAGTTTGGCAGAGTTTTGAGCGTCTCGACATCTTTTTGATCGAACGCTTCGACAAACATGGACCAGTCGGGAAAATCCACCAGCCGGGCTTCGCTCAAATTGGGGCGAAGCTGTTCTTCCTGAATCTCGCCGTCCTTGCGAAGAATCAATTTGGTGGGCAATTCACTCCACAGTTCATTACAGATAATCCGGTCGACGCTCCCATCCGCATAGCCGCCCAGCGCTTCTACCGAGGGCCGGTTCAAACTTGACCCGCTCCCGATGCTTGATGAGATCCGATTGGCGTGCGCCTGCCGCATGAGAACGGGTTCCCGCTCCACGCAGACATAGGTCACCCTCGGGAACACCTGACCTTCATGGTCCAATTCCTGAAGACGATCCAAAAAACAGGCTGCCAGATTCCCGTTTCCGGACCCCCATTCCATCACTACCAGAGGACGTGTCCCCTGCTCACCTGGCTTCCCCTGTTCCCGCTTGCGGCATTGCCGAAGATAGTCTTCAGCCAACGCATAGGCCAACCGGAAATCCGCAGCCGCAAACGTTTGGTAGAAATCACGGACCCGATGGCCACGCAACCCATAAAACAGTGCATTGATATGAGCCTGCCAGGCATCGACAGGTTGAAAATCTCCGACAAGCTGCGGCAAGGCATCAGGATTATTCGCTGTTGACACACTCATATTCACCCACCTTTAGATCCCGTGGAACGTTGATCGATGAAAACCTCAGGCCTATCGTCTTGGGCGTGAATGCATTTTTGTACTGACGAACGGCCCATTCCTTCGGCATTCTAAACAGACCTCATTCCGCGTCGCAAGACAATCCAGTGGGAATCCGTACGATGGTCCCACTCAAGAGCCTGGTCTCCATGGTCGTTCCGGCGGATTTAGGCCAACATTTTCTCATGGGCATATTTCAAAAGAGCGCGGCTCCGGCCAACGTACCGTCTTCATACGTTCATCCGGCAGGAATGACCCAAGGAGACCCCCAAAAATTTTCTATGGCACTGTTTGCAGAAAATATGCGAGGATCTCTTCATGCGTCGGCGGACTTCCCGGGTCTTGATTCTCTCCCGTACTTCTTTCGTGACGGGATTATTGGCCTGTTTCCTCTTATCGCTCGGGTGGGCTCAACCAGCCACGGAGAAGGATAATCCGCCTCCGGTGTTTCAACCCGAAGAAACTCAACATGGTTTTGCGGAATACGACACACTCCCGGACTTTTTTCAGGACGACATTCCGGCTCCCTATGACTCCTATTCCCATTCGCCGGAACCACCACCGCGAGATGAAAAACCCGGCGGCTTGTTTGAGGCTTTGAATTTTGCCGAAAGCGTGGAAGAGGAGCACAGCATTCGCAAAAGCCATATTCTGGTTCCCGTACGCCCCACCGAAACGTTCCCTCCAGACACAAAGGCGATATATCTGGCATTCTCCGTGTTTAAGCACTATACCCCTTATCAGGTTAGAGGACAGTTATTTCCGGAACAGGTGCCAGACCTTGATGCCGCGGAATTACTGGACGAAGACATTGCTGATCTGGCCACCGAGGACGATAGTGGCTATTTAAAGTTTTTCTCGCCTTCCGGCACCTGGAAGCCCGGCCGGTATCGGGTAGATCTCTATGTGGGATACATCGTGAATTCAGTCAATAAGATGGGGGCCATGCGCTTCACGATTGCCCCGAGACGTCCTCATCCACAAACTCCCCGTACATACCGTAGCTTCTTTATCGGAGTAAGCCTACTCTGCCCCTCAACTCGCTCGATTTTCCAAGACTGTGCAACCGCACAGGTTTCCCGCCGGATAACCTGACGCCAATTTCTTGACTCAACACGGACTTTGGAGTAAGTTATTCAGCAGTTTACCCTAAGCATATTTTTGGTCTATCCGTCACCCCAACATTTATGACTCAACAGGCCTTTCACGGACTTCGGCCTCACGAGTCTTGATCACGACGAGGCAACCTGTGCTCAAAAAAAGTGGTGCGTATCTTCTTCTGTTTATTTTTATCGGCGGATTACTGGGCAGTATTCTTGGTGAGATCCTTCAATTGGTCTCCCCGCCGGGAACCATTCAAACGATCTTCTCTCAAGCCTTAAGTCTGGGGCTTGATCCACCGGTCACCGTCAATCTGGTTTTGTTCAAATTCACCGTGGGCTTTCTCATTAAAATCAATCTACTCACGACCCTGGGGATGATTCTCGGTGGGTATCTCTATAAACACTTGTGATAACAAGAGTGTTTCGTCTCCTGCCTCCTTCGTGCGTACCGTGGACACGACGATGCATGTGGCAGGACATCATGCGAGGACAGGCGTCAGAAACAAAAAACCAGAGGAATACCGTTTAAACAAACCCTGGGTACGCTCAGATACCGACTTGAAGCAGTTTCTGCCGAAGATCCCGGACCGCATCTCGCAGTTTGGCCGCTCGCTCGAATTCCAGAGCTTTGGCGGCAGCCTTCATCTCTTGTTCCAACACCGCCAGCCGCTTTTCCAAATCCCCATGGGCTTCATAGATTTCCTCGGCTTCCGCCGCGTGTGATAATTCCACATAATCGGCTTCCCCTAACTGGTATTCCATATCGTGGATACGTTTCTTGACCGTTTCCGGCGTGATCCCATGCGTGTGATTGTACGCCAATTGAATCGCGCGTCGGCGACCGGTTTCTTCCAACGTCAACCGCATGGAATCCGTGAGGGTATCGCCATACAGAATGACGGTCCCGTCGCTGTTGCGAGCCGCGCGGCCCGAGGTCTGCACGAGAGCGCGATAGCCCCGGAGAAACCCTTCCTTGTCCGCATCCAACACCGCCACCAAACTCACCTCCGGCAAATCCAGACCTTCTCGCAATAAATTGATGCCCACCAGGACATCAAACACGCCTCGCCGGAGATCCCGGATAATTTCCGCCCGTTCCAAGGTTTTAATATCCGAATGCAGGTACCGCACCTTCAGCCCTTGCTCGTGATAATATTCCGTGAGATCTTCGGCCATGCGTTTGGTCAGGGTCGTCACCAACACGCGTTGTTCCTTGGCCACACGCACCCGGATTTCTCCGAGAAGATTTTCCACCTGTCCCTTGGCCGGCTTCACCTCCATCACCGGATCGATCAACCCCGTCGGCCGAATAATCTGTTCCACCAGCGCTTTCCCGGCATGCTTGAGTTCATAGGGACCCGGCGTCGCGGACACATAGACCACCTGATTCATGCACCTCTCGAATTCGGGAAATTTCAGCGGTCGATTATCCATGGCCGAGGGTAAACGAAAGCCATAATCCACCAACGTTTTTTTGCGAGAGTGATCTCCTTCGTACATTCCGCCAAACTGCGGCACCGTGGCATGCGATTCGTCCACAATCATCAGAAAATCTTTGGGAAAATAATCCAACAGGGTAGGCGGAGGTTCTCCCGGCCGACGCCCGCTCAAATGGCGTGAATAATTTTCGATGCCGTGACAATACCCCATCGTCCGAATCATTTCCAGATCGAACCTGGTGCGCTGTTCGATCCGTTGGGCTTCCAGCAATTGATTGGTCTTCCGAAAATAGGCAATCCGCTCTTCCAATTCTTCTTCAATGCCTGTAATGGCGTGTTCATAGCGATCGGGTGCAATCACATAGTGGCTCTTGGGATAGATGGCGACTTTTGGCAGTTTCCGTAACGACGTGCCTGTCAACGGATCGATTTCATACAGGGCGTCCACCTCATCGCCGAACAACTCCACCCGCACTGTGTTGGACTCGGAAGCGGCGGGATAAATTTCAATGACGTCACCCCGTGCCCGGAACATGCCCCGCTGCAACTCCAAGTCGTTTCGCGAATATTGAATATTCACCAGCTTCGCCAAAATGTTATCTCGTGAAATGGTCATGCCGGGCTCCAGAAACAACACCATGTCGTGATAGACCTCCGGCGATCCCAAGCCATAGATACACGATACCGACGCCACGATCACGATATCGTTGCGTTGCAACAGGGCCGTGGTGGCGGCATGCCGCATTTGGTCGATTGTATCGTTAATGGCGGAATCTTTGGCGATATACGTATCGGTGGTGGGAATATAGGCTTCGGGCTGATAGTAGTCGTAATAACTGACGAAATATTCGACCGCATTGTCGGGAAAAAATGATTTGAATTCCTGATAGAGTTGGGCTGCCAGGGTTTTGTTATGGACCACCACCAATGTCGGCTTTTGCACGTTGGCGATCACGTTGGCCATCGTAAAGGTCTTGCCCGACCCTGTGACGCCCAACAACACCTGATGCTTCAAACCCTTGTTCAAGCCGGAGGTCAATGCGGCAATGGCTTTGCCCTGATCGCCTTTGGGAACATAGTCGGATTGGAGAGTAAACGTGCTCATGATGCCTTGGCAGGCAATGTACCATAAGGGGAATTAGAGAAGCAGGGAGAGATAGACCCACTGAGCCGAAATTATAAAATGGGAGTAACCTCTCATGGATGTTCCTTATATCTACCCCTCCTTCTCTGTCATTCTGAGGTAACGAAGAATCTGATTCCAATCCACAGCCTAACCCGTTAAGCCAAATACTTCGCTGGAGCCTGACCTGAGCGCCGAGGCTTCCGCGGCAGTCGAAGGGCTCCGAGATGGCCAACTGCCGTTTTTAGGATAAATAATTCGGTAGGTCCGCACGCGATAAAATCGAAAACCGGCAAGTTCCTGCTGAAGCGTGTGTCCAGTTAGGGGGTAATCTTCAAGTGTTCGAATGGCTTCACGGATTTCCTGCTTCACCTCAGGGTGCAGATTGCGGATGCGTCCAACAGCCTCAGGAGTGTACCGCACACGATAGGTTGTCACTTTTCTCTGCTTGGAAAGAGGGATTCCTGCGTTTCCCAACGACCGGCCTGGGCTTGTTTGAGGGACTTTCGTAGAGGACGGATCGTCTTCTGGTCGCTCAAAATATCCAAGGTCTCCATCAGTCCTTCAAAATGCTCCATACTCAGCAGCACAGCAGTCGGCACCCCATCCCGGGTGATCCCCACGGTATCCTGGCGCTTTTGCAGTTGACGGATCAGCTCAAGTAGTTGGGCCTTGGCTTGCGTCACTGACACATATTGATCCACATGCGGCATCGGAAATCCTCCCTCGCAAATAGTTGCATTTATGACCAATATACTAACCACTTTAAAACCAACCACGCCGATGGAATAATCCCACTCAAGAGCAGTATTCCCCCACCATTCAGACACCGTACCGGCATCAAAACTCCATTCTCTAATTTTCGACAACTACAAACCGACACATTCTTGACTTATTTGTTACCTTAATCAAGAATTCTTCACAGTTGGTAACTCAGGAGTCATCCAGCACATTACACCGGTCTTTCTCTACATATAAGTTCGAAAGAGTTTATGACATAGAAGGCACATTGCTTGTAAGGAAAAAGCATAAAAAAGCCCCAGTGCTCCTATACCGACAAAAAATCGCAAATCGGGTTCTTAGGCAGATTCACCTAAACATTGTTAGCCAAATGATTCCTTATGGAGATCCTTGAGCGGACCCTGCTTGGGAAACGACCCAGTGGGCATTATTGAGCCGATTAATCTACGAGAGTGGAAGGCACCGTCCGGTCGTTCGTGGCCGGGGAGGTTGTTCACATGTGGACGGCCTGGCCGTGCAACACACGGACGCGCGAAAGTGGCGATCAACGAGGACGTGATTGACTCATGGGAGCAAGGGTTGCCGCAAGCAGATGTTCTCCACATTGTCTCTTTGCTTGGGCAAAAAACTAACGGTCTTTCGGAGTTCAGCTACTATCCGTTTCGTTCTGCCAAGGAAAATGGAGCGAAACCTGTTTTCGAGGAATGGCTGAACGAACGTTACAGTCGCCTGTTCGTTGTTTATGAGTTTCCAACCATCGATTGTCAGGGTATTCCACCCGACGTGTTGAGCGCTGCGGGACGTCAAGTTGTGAAATGCCTTGAAGGCGGGGAAACCACCATCGTCATCGACTCGGCGGGAGCTGAAAGGACCACACGCGTGTGTGTAGCAATCGGTGGATTACGCTAATCGTTGGAGGACCCGACGCAGGAGAACAACAGAAAAAGTAATTGTTAATAATCCTCTCAGTTTTTTGGTGGGTATCTCAGTGGGCACTTCAACCTTGACAGCCACTCGCAAGTAAAACAGCTCCCGTACCAAAAGCTTCAACACTCCTTTTCTTGGCACCAGAAAAAGAATCAACCAGATTAGTTAAAATTGATGTTACTTTGTTGACATCTTGATGCTTCAGTCGTAGCATAAAAAGATGAGAACGACACTTACACTTGATGATGATGTATCAGCCAAGCTCAAAAGTTTGGCCAAACGCACCGGAAAATCGTTCAAAGAAACGGTGAATGAAGCCATTCGTTCTGGATTAACGGTCATACCGACCACCCAATCGCCCACGTCTTTCCGAGTGGTCACACGTGATTTAGGGAATGTCCAACCAGGCATCAACCTGGACAACATTGCCGAGGTCATCGAACAGGCGGAAAGTCCGCGACATCGGTGATTCTGATCGACGCCAACTTACTCCTCTACGCCTACCACCCGAAGGCCGTCCAACACGACTCGAGTCGTGCCTGGCTGGAAGGCTGCCTAGCCGGCTCTCAACTGGTCCGACTGACCTGGTTAACGGTATGGGCGTTTCTGAGGATTTCGACCAACCCCAGAGTGTTTGAATTCCCTTTTTCTCTCGAAGAAGCCAAGATCATTGTGAATACGTGGTTAGAACATCCCCTGATGGGCATTCTTGAGCCAGGCGATCGGCATTGGACTATTCTGCAAACCTGTATGAAGGAAGGTCAGGCGAGTGGCCCGTTGGTGATGGATGCGGTCTTGGCGGCCATTGCGCTGGAATACGGTGCTGTGCTCCATACCACGGACAAAGATTTTTCCCGGTTTCCCAAACTGAAGTGGGTGAACCCTTTAGAATCCAACTCATAGAGGAAACCCGACTCCACTTCATTCCGCACATATAATAGCAAAGAGATCCCAGACAGAGGAGACCGAAGATGACAAAACCGTCGTCGTTAACTCGGTCATTCCTACAAGTCGTGGGCATGGACCATTTCTTGTGACGACTAACTCGATCCTTCTTCGTTATCCCTTGTCACTCTGAGTGGAACGAAGAATCGGATTCCATCCCACAGCCTTACCCGTTAAGCCAGATGCTTGGCTGGAGCCTGCCCTGAGCCAAGCCGAAGGGGCTCAGCATGACAACACCCGCCCATATTAAACATCCCGATCAGTCATTGACAGGAATCTGAATTAAAACAGTCCGACGATATTCCCGTCGTCATCCACGCCGATCCCTTCGGCGGCAGGAACACGAGGAAGACCGGGCATGGTCATGATATCCCCGGTCATCACCACCACGAATTCCGCTCCCATGGCCAGACGCACATCCCGAACCGGAACCGTAAACCCTGAGGGCGCCCCCTTTATTGTGGGATCGGTGGAAAAGCTGTACTGCGTTTTTGCCATGCAAATCGGAAAGTGTCCATACCCATGATTTTCCAGTTCCGTCAAACGGGATTGCACGGACTGGGGAATCACAACTTCATCGGCCCCATAGATTTCCCGCGCAACCGTCCCGATTTTTTCCGCTAGGGGAAGATCGTCGGCATACAGCAATGAAAACGTCGAAGCATTCGAATCGGCAATCTTTCGTACGGTTTCAGCCAAAGCGACGGCGCCTTGTCCACCCTCTGCCCAATGGTTGGAGACCACCATGTGCACCCCCAGATCCCGGCAAGACCGCCTCACCAAATCGAGTTCCGCCGGAGTATCATCGGTAAATTGATTTATGGCCACCACGGCCGGCACCCCGAATCTTTTCACGTTTCCCAAATGGCGCAACAGATTGGGGAGCCCACGCTCAAGTGCCGTCAGATCTTCCCGTCCCAACAGTTTTTCCGAAGCTCCGCCATGCAATTTCAGCGCTTTCACCGTGGCCACGACCACAGCACAGGCGGGACGTAACCCCGCTTTTCGACATTTGATATTAAAAAATTTCTCCGCACCCAGATCTGCCCCAAATCCCGCCTCAGTCACCACATAATCGGCCAATTTGAGCGCCAGCCGCGTGGCGACGATAGAATTGCAGCCATGCGCGATATTGCCAAACGGCCCGCCATGCACAAACGCCGGATTGTTCTCCAGCGTTTGGACCAGATTCGGATTCAAGGCGTCTCTGAGCAACGCCGTCATTGCGCCCGCCGCGTTGATGTCCCTGGCAAAAATCATCTCTTTGTCGGCGTTTCGTGCCACTTTGATATTTCCCAACCGCCGTTCCAGATCTTTCATATCAGACGACAGACACAAAATAGCCATGACTTCCGAAGCGGCCGTAATGTCGAAACGACCTTCCCGGGTGAAGCCGTTCGCCTTTCCCCCTAGACCCGTGACGATGGAGCGGAGGGAACGATCATTGACATCCAGAACCCGTCCCCATGTCAGCCGGCGGGGATCGATCTGCGGCTTGTGGCCCCAATACAAATGATTATCCACCATAGCCGCCAGTAAATTGTGCGCAGCCGTGATGGCATGAAAGTCTCCCGTGAAATGCAGGTTAATGTCGGTCATCGGGGCCACCTGCGCATAGCCTCCGCCGCAGGCTCCCCCTTTCATTCCGAAACACGGACCCAGGCTCGGCTCACGAATGGCTACGATAGTTTTGGCTCCGATGCGGTTTAACCCATCGGCCAACCCGATGGAGGTGGTCGTTTTGCCTTCCCCTGCCTTCGTGGGAGAAATGGCCGTGACCAGAATAAGCTTCCCATCGGGTTTTTCACGAAAGACATCCATCGTATTCAGCGGAATTTTGGCTTTGTATTTGCCGAATACGTCGATTTGATCTGCACTCAAACCGAGTGTTTCCCGGGCAACATCGGCAATGGGTCGCAACTGCGCTCGACCGGCCACTTCAAGATTGATGGAACCGTTACTCATCATGCTGTTCTCCGTGGAAGTTGATCATACCAGGAGGGTTCTGGATCTTCATCCTCATTTTCCCTTTGATGACACATCCACTTGGTCTTTCGTACCTGGTTTTGTTAAGAATGAGTCATGCGCACACACTTTCTTATTATAGTCGGTCTTCTTGCCGTTGTGTTTTTGGGGACGGTGACCATGACCGGCGCACATGAATTTCAAGTCGGCCAATCCATCGTCTTGACTGCCAGCAAACCCATTGGCGTGCCCCTGCATCGTGAGCCGGGTCCCAGTTATGTCAAACATATTCCAAGCGGCACACCCGCCCTTATTGAAAAAATTTCCAAAAACGACCAATGGCTCCAGATCCGCCTGGTCTCCGGGGAATCCCATTGGGTTCATGCCAAGTATGTGGAGCTCCCTTCCGTAGCACCCAATCCTCCTGCTCCCATTCCGCCGCCCACAAGCCCGTTAAAGATTCCCGACCATGCATCGGCCACAGTCGGCGGTGAGGGAGCCGCCTGGAGTTCCAGAGAACAGTGCGAAACCATTCTCAACAAAGGAAACCGCATGGCTCCCGAATCTTCCTCTCATCTCCGGGTGGCGACGTGGAACCTCCGGTGGTTTCCGGTTGGACAATCTCCAGAAGAGTCTGAGGATATTAGAGAACCCACGAATCTGAATTGGTTAACTTGCGCCATCCGTTGGATGCAGGTGGACATTTTGGCCACCCAGGAAATTCTGGCAACCCCCGAGGCCACTCAGGCACTGGAAACCCTGACCGCGAATCTCACCACGCAAACCGGTCAATCGTGGCGTTGGTATCGACAACCTTGCGGCCACTTGGACGATCATCATATCGGTCTGTTGTGGAACGACACCCGTGTGGCTCTGACGAACTTTGACAGTCTCTGGCAATTCAATTCCAAGGCAGAAAACGGTTCCAACCCCTGCACCTACGGCTTACGGCCAGGCCAATATGTCCGTGTTCAGTCCCGCACAACCAATGGGGTGGATTTTCACCTCATCGCCTTGCATTTGAAATCCGGCCCCACTGTGTTCGATGTGGAAGAACGGCATAAAGCGCTCAACCGCATTGACCAAGCCATCGAACCGTTTCTCAAGAAGGACCAGGATATCGTGATTCTGGGAGATTTCAACACCATGGGGGCTGGGGACTGGCATTCGCGGAACTCTGAAATCAAAAATCTCCGCCGTCATTTGGAAAAGGAAAATCCGGGGTTCACGGATTTAGAGCCCAATCCGCAATGTTCTCATTATTTTCGAGGACGAGGCGGCTGGCTGGACCATATCCTGGTCTCCCACGACATGAAAGAAATATCGGTCACGTCGACCACCGTGACCGGCTATTGTGCCGTGGCCGGTTGCGAACGCATCCGAGGAGATTATCCCTTAGCCTACCGACAACTTTCCGATCATTGTCCTGTTGTCGTAGAGATCGAAAACATCGATCGGGACTAGAGACTCTCTGCCAACCTTTTGCTATCTCTAACGTTTTACCGCTTTCGTCTTTTTGATTTCTTCGGAAGACTGGCTTCGCCCCAAGAGGATAAAAAGGCCGTCAAAAACGCGTGCTCGTGTGGAGGCTCCACTGCCAGCGGCGCCAGAGCCATTCCTACTGCCAGTGCAATATGATACCCGACAGACCGCGTGCCCACTGCCCGTTGATAGGCCGGATGGGCGCGATTGACCCACACCGTCGATTCCACGAGCCGACCGATTTCGCGATCATCTTCCCGATCTTCAAATTGAATGCCGAGCCCAAACCTGGCCGGGCGCCTGAAACTACCCCGATCCGGCAGGAGAAAATCAGACACGACGGAGCGATCTTCTCCAGACGGGCGAGGCTCTGTACTGGTTACAACAGGTGACTCATTGGCGGAAGGTTGTATCATCGGCTCTTCTTTTCCTTCCTCAACATGAACATGAGGCGTTTCCCCTGGAACCAGAACCGCCCGCATTTCTTGATAGGAACCTGCCGTTCCTAAAGGTAACCGTTTCTGTCCGCCCTTCCGATGTTCCACCAACGAGCCCAGAAGTGGAAAGAGATCCGAAAGATCTTCCAACACTCGCTCAAGATCACGCTCCAGCGGCCGGATTTGGCGAGGCGGCGTTTCCTCGACCGGACTATCCACGACTCCCCAGTCCGATAGTTGACGTTGAACGGCTTCCTGGATGGCCTTCCTATACGCCAAATAGGTCCCACCCCGCGTGCCGACTCGAATAAAATCTCCTTTATTCAAGGTCAGACTTGATGCCAATCCAGGCACTTCAATCAAACCGGAAATCCGGTCACGAGTCTGCGGGGTAATCCCCAACCAATCCCATCCGGATTTGATCACTTTACCGAACGTGCTAATGGCCAACCCTTGCAGATCCTCAGACAAGGAATGGTCCGTTCGCACCAGATAACCCAGAGCAGAAGGTTTCCGTTTTCGTAAGAGGCGAATTTCCAACGGCGCGGTGACCGGCGACTCAAACCGTTGAGGAGCCAGCTCCGCGCCGTTGACCTCAAAGACGACCCCTTGAGGATAATGTGCTTGCAGAATGGTGCCAAATGTGGGATCTAGCAACGGCTGGAAATGTCTGGAGATGACACCTACCAAAAACCCCTGATCCAAGAGTGGGGACAAAATATTCTGCAACTTAAGCCTCACGGCCGTCCCTTGCTCCGCCACCATTCCCTGCGGCGGAACCCATTTCCAAGGTGCCCGATACCGGGAGGATAACGACCAAGTTGTCGAGATGTGAGTCCGGCCACGCTTGGTCTCGGTCAACACGTCTTCGCACACCAACAAACCCAACTTGATTCCCACACCGGCAAACCCAATCCCCTGCCCCCGTCGTTTGGTACTGGAAGCAATGTCATGGTAGCGTGCCAAATCCTTCCGCTGCATACCCGACCCGTTATCCCGCACCATCACCGTTCCCTCTGACGGATTCGCTTCCATAACAATTCGGCTCGCGCCGGAATCCAAAGAATTGGCCACGATCTCCGTGAGTATGGTTTCTTCGAGTATGCCCGGATAGGCATCCCGTAAATCTTCAAGTAGATGTAAGAGATCGACTCGAGTTTCTCCCATATTTCCGGTTCCCGTTTAGTTTCCGCCAACCCCGCCCGGACCGGAGGTCATATTTCTGGGACCTTGCTCACCCGACGGGCTTCGGCTTCCACAAACACACGTTTGACCAGCGGATGCCGGATTTTAATATCCTTATCCAAGGTGGCCACGCAATGTTCCACATCATCCGATGTGACCCCATCGCGAAATTCAACGCTCAAATTCACCAAAATAAACTCCGGCCCCATATGCATGGTCAACACTTCGTTTACATGCACCACCTCGGGCAGTTGCTTGGCCATCTCACGAATACTGTGTACCACTTCCTGATTGGCACTTTCGCCAATGAGCAATCCTTTGGTCTCATGCGCCAGCCACACTGCTATACCCCCTAAAATGAGTCCAATGATGATCGTGGCAATGCCGTCAAAATACGAAATGCCGGTTACCTGTCCTAGCCAAATACCAATGAAGGCCACTCCCAAGCCTAAGACCGCTGCCGTATCTTCAAAGAGCACCATGAAAATCGTGGGATCTTTTCCTCGTTGAACCGCATGAAAATACGAGAATTTTCCTTTGACCTTGGCAAATTCTTTCAAGGCCATATACCAGGCTCCCCCTTCGAACACTAAGGCCAACCCCAGCACGATATAATTCACCATGGGGTTGACCGTCGGATGAGGCTCCAAAATATGCAAGACCCCTTCATAAAGCGACACACCCGCCCCGAAAGCAAACACTAAGACAGCCACAGCAAAACTCCAAAAGTAAACTTCCTTCCCGTATCCGAATGGGTACCGCTCATCGGGCGGACGTTTGGCCTTATGCAACCCATAGAGCAGCAGTCCCTGGTTGCCGGTATCCACCAAAGAGTGAATCCCCTCAGCCAACATGGCTGAGCTACCAGTTAGCCAGGAAGCGCCAAACTTGGTGATCGCAATCAAGGTATTCCCAATTAATGCGGCATAAATAACTTTTTTTGAAGCAGAGGCCAAGATACTCCTTGTCAGTTTCCCATGGATGCGGATTACATGTTGAAGCGGTGTCGGTTTTGAAAATCCAGCCCATTATGTCAAAGAGATCAACCGACCGATACATCAGATCCATTTCTCAGGTTCAATGCGAAGCGCATTATCAGGGAAAAATATCCAACCACGTCAGTAAATTTTTGAGCCGATTGTACAACCTAGCAATTAACCCTAATACTTTACATTTAACAACTAAATATGGTACTAATAGGTGTTAAACTATACTATATGCATTGAAAACGATTTATTCCTCTACAACGGTTTGATGTGAAGGGGGAGTTCCATGGTAATAGTAAGTCAAAAAAATCCGAAAATGTCCAAATCTTCAATTGAATAACACTCTTCATGCTAGTCCAGACCAAAGGAGGCCTCTGCTGCCATGGCACTCCGAACCAATGCCGATCAGGAAGTCACCATATTCAAAAAGGGACGGAAAAAATCCGAGGAACGGTGGTTTGTCCAAATGACTTGCAACTTATTGGAACCTCGGATTTACGGGCCTTTTCCTACGGAAGAAGATGCCAAGCTTTTTCAAGATGAGGCAGAGTTTGAGTTGAGAAAACTATTGGATTTCGAATTACGAATCCGATCAGGATTTTCCTGTCCCCATGGATTCTCAATGTAGGGTTCAATAAAGCTCTGAAAAGAAATATCTGTAAGCCCTATTTCAAGGCAACGGTTGCAGAATTTCACATAATGAACAGGCTCAATCCACACCTTCATTTACATTCTCTTCTTCTCCAATTCTGAAGGTTGTGCATCGTTGTCTTTCGTTTTTTGAATTCTTGTTTAGCCCTGTTGACGGTCCCCTTTCTTTTTCATAAGTATTGCCCGTAGACTACTTCCACTATAGGTCCCTGAACATGAGAGATCCACAAAAATCCAGTAAGCTACTGGCCAGTCGATTCTTAGAGACTTTCCGTGTTTCCCCCTTAAGACAACCGACCATAGGCCGGTCTCTAATGAAAAGGTTTGCTCATCTTTTTTCTGATTAGCTTTTGGAATCTACTCACAAACCATGAATCTGCCCAACAATCCAACCTATTCGAACGGACGGACCGTCAAGGCCAGGAATCTTCAATATCTTCCACGCCCCGCCGACGATGAAGTTTTTGAATACTGTCGAGAAGGTCTACCGGCTTATATTTTAACCTCCCCACAGATGGGAAAATCCAGCATTCTGGCTCGAACGGCCGAACGACTCAAGCAGGCCTCCTGCCATCCTATCATTATTGATTTAAGCCAGTTTCCCTTACCTCCCCAAGAAGAGGAATGGTTTAAAAAGATCTTATTCCTCATTGAGAATACTTTGGATTTAACGGAAGACACGTTTGAATGGTGGGACCGCCACGACTCCGAACCTTTTCCGGAACGACTGACCACATTTGTTGAGGAAGTGCTTCTCACAGAAGTCCCTGGCTCAGTAATTTTTCTCATTGACGAAATAGAGCAGACCTTAACTGCCCCATTTCGTGTTGACTTCTTTGCTTGGCTCGCCTCTCTCTACGAAGCCAGAGCCAACCATCCCATTTTTCAACGTGTGACGTTTGTGTTATGCGGAGTCGCCACGCCCCGACAATTGATTCCCGACCATTCCCACTCTTTGTTTCAATGGTCACAAGAGGTGGTCTTGTCCGACTTTACTTTGGAAGAAGCTCTTCCATTAGCCGATAGCTTAAGTCTTCCAAATGAAACAGGGAAAACCGTCATCGGTTGGGTGCATCGTTGGACAAATGGGCATCCCTACCTCACCCAACTGCTCTCTCAAGTCATTGAAGAACAAAACCGGAGTACCTGGACCGAGGCGGAGGTAGGAGCCTGCATTGAAAATTTTTTAATCAGTCCCCAAGGGATTCAAGATCGGAACCTGCAAATAGTCCGATGTGCTTTAACTGAACCGAGCTTTTCTGGAGTCTCCCTATTAGAACCCTATCTGAAGCTTTTGGAAGGAAAAGGAAAGTCAATCAAAAATGAATCTCTCATCATAGAATCCCTACGACTCGCGGGAGTGGTTCGTGGTCCTTCGGAAGACCTTGATGTGAGAAATCAGGTATATCAAATTGCGTTTCCAATTGAATGGGTCAACAGTCATCTACCGAAACCGGCCCAGCCAGCTCCCGTTCAAATTTCAAAAGCCTACGCGGTTGCTGCAAGCCTCCTCTTACTGAGTCTTGGATTTGCCTTTGGAGCTCTTCAGTCAACAAAACCTACTACCCCGATTTCCTCTTCAACGGAAATTTCACCTCCTGAAGCTTCAACCGCTACGTTCTCCTCTGAAGAATTGCAATCTAGAATTGATGAACAACGTCTCTCTCTGGCTACAGCCGACAAAACCATCGCGAAATTAGAAGCAACCGTCAAGCAGTACCAGACTCTCAGCAATAGTGAAGTCAAACAGGTAACCGCTCAAATGTCCCAATTACAAGATCAACTTGAGGCCAAAGAGGACAAATTAGAGGAAGCAGCGGTTCAAATACAGGAACTGGAAAGTACCCTAAGAGACTCCCAACAGACGAATGGCCAAAATCTGAATGCGCTTCGAGTAGAACGAGACCAATTAGCGCGAAAATATTCTTCTGTTCAGGAAGAATTGGATACCTCAAAAAATCAACTCCATGAATTACAAACGGCTTTATTAAAGCAGTCGACTCTCCCGCCTGCCGAAGTGAAAAAACTGCTTGCGGACCGCTCTCAACTTGATGAACGACTCAAAGCTGCCAATAAAGAACTCGCGGAGTCTTACGATCGAAACCGGGAACTGGAATCGCTCCTTGGACAACAGAAACAGGTGGCCGCAACCGAATCCAAACGACAAATTGAATCCCTCAATCGCTTGGAAAACCAATTACGTGACAAAGACCTTGCCTTGGAGCAACGGCAGCAAGACTTCAAGAGAACAGAAGGCACGCTGAGAGAACAACTTAAACTTTCCCAAACCGAATTATCCAGAATTCAAGATTCCCGCTCACAACTCCAAAACCAACTGCTGACACAAAAGCAGGAGATGAGCGAATACAGTGAACGTCTCGCTCGCTTGGACGCTTTGAATACCCAACAACGTCAGGCTGTCGAAAAAACCCGCCAGGACAATGAACAATTGACCGGACAACTTCAAGCCATCAGGAATCGTGAGGCCAAGCTGCAAAATCAGACGACGCACTTGGAAGCTCTGCTCACCCAGGAACAAGATACCGCAAAAAGTTCAATCCATTCCCTTAGACAGGAAAAGGATCGTTTGAACAATCAGCTCAGCCAGAGCCAAAGTGAGCTCCAAAACGCCAAAAATGAAGTGGCAGCCTTAACCACCCAACTCACCATAAAGACACAGGACACGGAAAATCGGCAAGCCACGATCAAAGACATCCAAGCCACGTCCAAGGAACTTTCTCAACGCAATGAGACCTTGTTAGTGGATCTCGTGAATAGTCGAAACCGACTTGAAACCCAATTAGCAGAAGCGCAGGCAACGCTTCGCCAAACTCAACAACAGGTTCGGCAATCGGAAGTTGAGGAAGCGCAGTACGCCTCCTTGCAAAAGGATGTTCAACGGATTTCCGCTGAACGCGATCAATTCTCCTCACAGCTAAAGCAGGCGACCCAACAATTGGAAAAAGCCAATCAAGAGGTTAAACATCTCCAGACCCAGGCCACAATCAATCACGCATCTGCAGAAAACCAATCCTCCATCTCCTCAAGCCAATCAGCCCGTTCCAGCAGCTCTGGCATTGCCCAAGTATTGCCGGTGATCACTTCGGCAATTTCCAGTTCAGACCGTTTCCCCCAATCGGACCCAACCCGGCTACTCTGGGCTCGACAAGCATTCCTATTCAATGTCCGGGATAAAGGAATCCAGTGGGCTCCCATTGACCAGGCCCTCAGGGAAGGACTTCATGCTTCTCCCATTAGTTTTCCCGCTGGGGCGGGAAGAATTAATGCCCTCGCCTTTCATCCTCTGGGAGGTCAACTCGCCTCAGGTACAAGTGACGGCGGGGTGTGGCTGTGGAACCCCGAAAACCCTAAACAGGCGCCGAAAAACTTGTCCGGACATTCCGCAGGGGTCCTCACGATACAATATAGTCCTGACGGAAAATTTGTAGCGTCAGGAAGTCTAGACACCTCAGTACGGGTTTTTTCAGTTGATCAACCGGACACGCCTCCCGTCATCCTTTCCGCCCATATTAAGGGAGTAACATCCTTGGCTTTTAGTCCTGACGGAAAAACCTTGGCCTCCAGTAGCCAGGATCATACGATTCGATTGTGGGATCTTTCCTCCAAAACTCCCGGCAATAAGACACTTGGGACCCATGCCGGATGGGTCAATTCCATTACGTTTACCCCCGATGGACGTTTTTTAATTTCCGGAGGGGATGATTTAACTATAAAAATTTGGGACGTTCGCCATCCCGAGGCGGCTCCTCGAATCTTACAGGGACATGCTCAAAGCATTTCTACTCTGGCTGTACATCCATCAGGTTCAGTGTTGGCCTCAGGGGGAAGAGATCAACAAATTGCCCTTTGGGATCTGCGGGACCTATTGGCCCCTCCGCGATATCTAGTAGGTCACTCCGGTCGAGTGTCCGATCTGCAGTTCAGCTCAGATGGTCAGGTCCTTATTTCAGTCAGTTCTGACAAAACCACTCGCATTTGGGATTGGCAGCATCCTTCCAGTGCCCCCGTTATTCTGTCCAATCAGAAAGGCAGCCTGGATGCGGTTGCCATCAGCCCCGATGGAGTGAATGTGGCCACGGGGGGAGCTCAAAAAATGATTACCTTATGGGCCGTCACCCCCAAATTGGCCGAAACCGTCTGCGATGGAGTTCAAAGGAATTTATCGATTTCCGAATGGCAGGAATTAGTCGGCACTACCGTCCCATATGAACGAACCTGCATGAACCTTCCCTTGCATCCCAGCTATTTAGAGGAAGCCAAAAACCTGGCCAGGAAGGGAGAATCGGACAAAGCCATTAAATTTTTTCAACGAGCCAAAGTCTTGGATTCGTCCTTGGACCTTGACCCGAAAAAAGAAGTTGAGAAGTTTGCTGCTAAATCATAAACAGCCTTGCCAAGCGTCGTTGATTCCACATTCCCTCAGATTCCCTGCGCCTTAAAATTACCGTCAGTCCCAACTGCCAGTGGAATCGCAATTTCAGTGTGCCTTCTTTTTTCGAGATCTTCTTATGCCGGTGTTTCCCAATTATCTGCCAGGGAAAAATTACCGACAGGCATGCCTGATGGAAATTCTTCCGACCTGAATGACGGGTAAGATTGCCGGCTAAGACGAAAGCGCAAACCCGTTCAGGACCCATCCTGGATTTTTTTAAATTCCGCCATTTCTGCGTTAGCCGGGTGATTTCATAGTCCCAAGTTTCTCACAATCCCGGGAAGCCCCGCACGACATGCAGAAATCTTCAAAGCCATCGTGAAAAGGCCCACGATGGCCATAGATGGTAATGTTTAACCGTTTAATCGGTCGGATGATTGGGTGGAGCCAGCGACCAAGAAGTTCCGCGGGACTTTATTGCCGGGGCGAGCCCGGTCAAACAAGATCCAATTTTATAGATGTTGAAACGGGTAAAGACCAATGAGCCAAGGCATAGTCGAAAATATAGCAAAGACGGTCAATTCAAAGTCTGCCAGACATACGGACTGAGCACGAGGATACTTGCCCTACAGACCGAAAAGAGGCCATTCGACCGACCAGCCCGCCTCTCATGATAAGTCCGCACGATTGTCAATATCTCAATAGTTTTCGGATTCCAGATACCTGATAAACTTCATCAGGCCTCGCAATGAACCATAACCCATATTCAAGAACAAATGGGTCGGTTTCAAGCCATGCTGATACAAACATACAAACTGTGCGGTTCTCCTAATCCTCTCCGCGTCCGCCAATGACTTTCACCAATGAGGTTTCATAGCCGAGACAGAGGCTTTCGCGACCACCCACAGAAAATCCTGTTCAACGATGAGACGCTTGCTTGACGGCAATTGCCTGATAGATGTGTGGATCAATGTGAACATGGGAGGGACTTCTCTCTCAATAAAGAAAAGACTTCCAGAGGCATGTCGTTTAACCTCTTTTTATGAGCCCAATCTTGGTGCCTCATCCTACACGGTTTTTTACTTG
The DNA here is from genome assembly GCA_031315915.1 of Nitrospirales bacterium. Classification (GTDB taxonomy): domain Bacteria; phylum Nitrospirota; class Nitrospiria; order Nitrospirales; family UBA8639; genus JACKFE01. The sequence goes on along the minus strand of JALDRK010000006.1, from coordinate 32,691 downwards.
AACGAACATACAGTGCATTTTGAATCAGATAGTTGTCCTGATTCACCGTAAAATAAATCATTCGCTTCCTACACGATGACCCGTGAAGCGCTTTGGAGTATGCATCTACCGTACATTCGATGACGATGAAGCCCTGAATAATCACGCACAAAAAATTCCTGTCTTGTTGGGTAGACTTGGTTTGTACCCATTCTTACTTAGTCCACCCCGAGCTTTCTCCAGGGCAGGCTTTACCAGTAACCATAGACAAAAAAGGGGGACGGGATTGCATCCCTCCCCCTTTCGAACATCCGCAGATGTCACAGAATCATATTTATTGAATCTGAATGGTTCCTCCTGGCTGCACTTGAAGGATGGCGGAGCCAGGGGCGATGTTGAGTGTATTGACACTCCCATCCGCAAAGTTTCCCAAATCAACGAACGGATTGGCACCTGCTGCTGCCGAGAAACCGGAGGGATCCCCGGCCACCTGCCAGGTAGGATTGGAAAATGGAGCAAAACATCCTCCGCCACTGCACAGATTATTTGTCACATTGACCACGTTCTGACCTGTTCCAAAATTGACTAACCCACCGCCTGTCAGAGAAAAGAGGGAGCCCGGTCCCACACTGACAAATACCCCGTTATTGAGGTTGACCGTACTATTCCCTTGAACGGAAAGGAGACTGCCTCCGGCAACCAGGAACTGTCCCCCTCCCGTCACGCTAAAGAGGTTTCCATTCACGGTAAAGGAACTGGCATCCACTCGAATCAATGAATCTCCTGAAACCAAGTTGGCAACCAGTTTAGAGTTTTGACCGGCTACCCGCCCAAAATCCGAGGCCGTCTCAAAACTCGCTCGAATCATAGCCAGAAGAGGCGATGAGGCTTCAAGCAAGGCCTGATCCAACACTCCATTTTGCCCGCTTGAGGCGGTAGAGGCCACCACAACACCATTTTCAACCTCGACCGTACTATCCATAATCTCCACGAGGGAAGGAATATCGGACCGAACAATGTCTTGCCCATTGCTATCCTTGCCAATAACCGGCTGGGCAACCGGTCCTTTTAACTCCGAGTCTAAAATCGCGACCAGTGAGGTGGATAAGTTGCTATTCTGAGGTTGGATATGACTATTGGCTAAAATTCCCAACAGCCGATCTTCCATTACCACCTTAGCCGGCATCCCAGGATTGCCCAAAATCGATACCAGGCTTCCATCAAGTTGATTTCCTAATGAAGGATTCAATTGGGAAAAAAATTGACTCGTTTTGGTTGGCTGTCCGACGGTGGAGACACCGCTGATGTCCACATGAGTGTTGACCAGAGTCGCCCCGTGTTTCAGCGTAATTTGCGATCCTGCACTGCTCGCCTGAATGGTTCCATCCACTCCCGCATCAAATCCTGGGAATTGAAAGGTGCCGTTTTGGCCTAATGCCCAGATCAATTCCGCACAATTCAAAATAGTCGAACAATTCACTCCCGCCCCGTTAACCGTAATCCCCTGGAGAGGTGTGTCGGGATCAATGGATGGCGATCGCAGCCAATACGCCAATTGTTGCAAAACCTGCTCACGAGTACCACCCTCAATTCCCAACTGCACATCGGTTGTGGGACCTTGCGGAAAGCTCGGGAAAACCGGAGGAATGAATTCATTTGTCGGCGTCACATTGTTAAAGGCCGGCGTTGGAGTCAACGTACTGATGACAAGAGAGGATTGAGGAACTTTCCCCTTATGGGGAGAAGTATTGGGATTGGCATTATTATCCACCAAAAATAATTCTTTGGTAGCAAGAAAATCACTGTTTGTGTAGAGAAGTGCTCCTTGACCACCAGCCACGCCCTGCGGCGGAATTAAGGAGCCCGCATTCTGGATGTTACCAGGATTGGGATTTCCCCCGCCGCCGCCACCGACTAGGGGAGGTTCATTCACAGGATTCCCGCCTGGAGCAGGAGGGAGCGGCTCCTGACAAGCATTGGGATCAGTCAAGCAGGGATTAAAGGGATCTCCTACAGGATTTCCCGGGGGGGTAATAATTTGTGAAGCCGCAGCCAACGTCAATCCGGTTGTCGCCAGAATAACCTGTTCATCAATATCGGCATCGGATTTTTCCGACCCCACCAAGGCACGTTCAAGAGCCAAAGCTTGCCCCATTTGTTTTTTGGCTATGAGCTGTTTAATAGACTCGGGAATTTCACAATGAGGATTGACTGCGCAGACGGCTCGCCAGTCTGTCAGTTGCGTCCGTTCCGGCGCCACGCTGAGGGTCCCATTCAGAAACCCGACACATTGCCCTGCAGAAACATGTAACGATTTTTGCCCTGCGCTATTTTTTTGCGAATCAATTTCCAGGCTTCCTTCCTTGACACAAAATTTTTCCGACAACACGGTATTCGAGGAGGCGGTGGCCTGACTGTGTAAACTCGTACGATGGATATAGGGGGTATAAGTCGATGCCGGTGAAACGGTTTGGGCCAGGGTAGACTTGACTTCCATAGTCACCAAGCCGCCGGAGGTTTTTGCAACCAGATTGGGAGTCTGAATCAGAAGGAACCGATTCTCCCCTTGATCTTTGAGAGGAGATGAAATTTCTCCCTCTCCGACTTTCATATTCAAGACCAAGTGACCGGCACCATCATTCTCCAACGAGGCTTCTGAAAACTCTTGAACGGTGACCAACCCTGTTCCATACGGAAAAAGGATTTCGGCCACTGACTCCTCTCCGGTAGAGATCACATCCCCGATCCCCATGGTCTGACGGTAATGTGGGACAGATCCATGTCCCTGGTTGGTGCTTTGGAAAAGGGTCACCTCTCCCCTCAACCCGGCAATCAAAGGAGTAGTGCGTGATGTATTGGTTCCCATTCCGACAGTATTGTCGAGAGCCCAAACCCAAGCTCCACCGGCAATTTGACTGGAAATTAAGACAACAAGCACGAAAAGAGAGAAAACCGCTCTAATTCTGAATTTTTTGAGATATCCCGGATTCATGAAATTAGCCATTGTTGGTTTCCTTCGCTCCTTTCCAAGATATGTCGAAGTGAGTGAATTTTCAGGTCTGTAACTTTCTATTACCAGAGCAAAAAAGTGGGAGTCTATTACACTTATGCCCTATCCGTTCGAATATAGGTTCCTCAATCGGCAGACAACATTGATGCTACACCTGGCTGTCCTTGACTGCCCACACGATGGTTTCACCGAGCATGAGACACATAAAAACACCCCTAGGAGAGTCCTTGGTCCCAAGCATGGAATATAGAATTTGGGAAATAAAGGGAACATTATATATGAGCGAGGAAATAAATGGAAAACTCATGGTCATACAGTCATTACCTCACTGAAAACGTTCCAGTCATTGCTTTTTTAGCAAATAGGCATTGAATACAAAAGCGTAATGCAAACCACGCATATTACCTAAGTATTTTTCTGCGCTGGAAAATTAATTCCCTCCGGGAACGAGCATCTGTCTTTTCATGATGGTCATTGGCTTCCATTTCCACGTTAATAGGAACGGTAATCACAGAATTCTTCAGAAGTCGCATTCATCACGCTTGGAGGGGGTGAGAGATAAGAATGAACGGATCAACCGTCATTCAACGAACACATTCAACCGAAAATCGGCGGAGAGGAAGAACAGGTGCAGCCTTGATTTTTCTCTAACAAGCACATTTGTCTCTATTTCCGTTTTTAACATTTAAGGATTAAGTTCTGTGATTTACGGTCCGATACAATTATGTAGAAGCTTAGTATATCGCATTGGTATAGCAGATATCACACAAAAAACACTCCTCCAATGCATTGAATCAGTCCGTTATAAGGAACAGACACACAATGACCGTTATCTGCTCTCTTTTCAAGGATTCTCCGGCAACCGGTCGACTCAATTCCACTGCCAATGAAAAACCGAGGAATCCGTCGTTCCCCCAAAATACGGGAAGAGAAAAATTTACAAAATCGAAATCCTCTTTCGTTTGGGTTGTCTCTCTATCAGCCTTTTTGTTCTTACCGGCCTGTTCCACTGCAACCCGCTATGTGGAAACCCACGAGATAGCCAATCTCAAAGTGGTGTTTTTGGATGAGGCGTCCCTCCACGAAAAATGGAAGGCGCGAACAGGACAGCCTGGAGCCGAATTTCAAACCCTATTAACAGGGGGAATGGCCTCATTGAAAGTGATCAAGGGATTTTACGATTTTACGACGGACACCCTTTATTGCCCAAAATGGAACTTTGAAGTCTGCGGACATGAACTCCATCATGCCGCTCTTGGCCATTTTCACCCGCCTCATTAATCATCAAAATTTTGATTCATGGGGAAGCAAACGATTATCGTTTTTTCACCATGCCTACCCGCTGGTTTCTTCCTTTAAAAAAGGCTTCAACTCTTCATAAGATTGCCGTAACAAGGCCGTATCCTGTTCCCAGGCTTCCATAAAAGCTGAAAAACGGGCCTTCTCGTAAGTTCCGGGCATCCAGGCCATCGCAAATAAATTTCCATCCTCGGACCAGTAAATCTGAAGGGTTTTCATATGTTTGACTAAACGATTACTAACCCGGTACCGAGTTTCGACATTCCCGTCCATCGGTTTTCCGGGAAATCCCGTTTGCAAACGAATGCCACCATTGTAAAAGGTAATATAAATGTGGATTTTTGACGCATGCTTCGCACGGATTCCCTGTTCGACCTGATCGCATTGATATCCGATAAATTCCAAATGTTCAACCAGAGGGTCCTTGACTGTCTCTGATTCTGCCAAGACAGTTTTGCCCCCTACAAAATAAAGAACAAAGATCAATCCAATAAAAAACCGAACAAAAACTCGAACGCGGTCATCATGCATCATGCAACACCTTCGCTTCAATGAAAGTCGGGGGACCGGGGCAAGAAAGTTCCCATCAAAATCCGATGTCCAGATATCAATCGTGGCAAGTGAAAGTCGTCGTCGAGGACAATTTTTTATTCAGAATTACAAATTTACTTGACAAGAATTTACGTATTTCGACTTAGCATAAAATTGACAAATCGCTTCCGTTCTATTTAAATCATCTAAATTATTGTATTCTGCATGTTTCACTAAGTAAACTTGACACTCCGCCCCCCGGATTTTTCCCTCGAATCGGAGAATACTATCACACTGCTTTTCATGAAGCCGTTAGAAAAAGGACCTTGCCGATGACACCTCTTTTTGGACGGACGAAATTCTCTCTTGTCTTTTTCATGGCTGTCTTTGCCCTCTACTTCATGCATCCGGCCCATTCCCTCGCGCAACGGTCCGACGCCAACGTCTTGGCGGCCAATGCCGCCATCGCCTATGACGACAAACAGTACGATGAGGCCCTAGAGCTTCTCAAGCAGGCTTTGACCTTGGACCCCAAACACGAACGCAGCCTGTTTTATACCGGCCTGGTTCATCTGGCCCAAAAAAATCCGTCTCAGGCCATTCCGCCGTTGGAAACCGTGCACGACCTGCAACCCACTGACATGAATGTTCAACATCACCTTGGTGTGGCGTATTTTTCGAATGGAGAGTATGACAAGGCCGCGCCCCTACTCGAAACCGCGTTTGCCCAAAATCCCAATGCCGAGAACTTGGGATACTATGTGGGCTTCCTTCGGTATCGTGACAAACAATACGGCAAATCCGTTGAAGCGTTTGACAAGAACGAAACATCCGATCCGGATATCCAGCAACTCAACGCGTTTTATCGTGGATTAGCCTTGGGGGTTCTCGGCCTTCCCGGAGAAGCCTTAACGGAATTGGAGCAAGTTCAACGAACTCAAACCATTTCCCCGCTGACACAATCGTCGATGCGTATTCGCGACGCCTTATCCTCTGGCCAGATTTTCGGAAATCAAAAACCATTCCGATTCCAAATCAACCTGGGGGGATTTTACGACGACAATGTCGCGATCAATCCCGATCCGGTCAATACCATTATTCCGAATGTCAATGCGCAAAACCTCATTACCAGCCTCCGCGATCGACAGACGACCTCTCCGGGTTTTCTGGCCTCACTCCGTGCCGACTATTCTTTTTTACGGAAAGGCCCGTTTGAAGCTGTCGCCTCCTACTCCTTCTTCCAAACCGTCTATACCGAAAATTATCTGGGAAACTTTAATATCCAGGATCATCAAGTGGGAATTTCGGGATTTTACCGCGGGGTGTTCGCGGATATTCCCTATCAGCTCGGCCTGCAATATTTCTATGATTACCTCTTCCTGGATATGAATGGGTTTCTCGGTCGCCATACCCCGACAGCAACGGCCACGTTTGTGGGGCCGACCTTCCAGCTTCCGTATATCGGCGTCGTCGGAAATCTGACCACATTGTTGTATCGTTATCAAATTCAGACGTTTTTCAGAGAGGTGGCCGACAATGACCCGCGCTTTGCGGGTGACTCGAGAGACGGGTATAACAATACCCTCGGCTTTATTCATGCCTTCCGGCTGGCAAATGACAAACTGCTGTTACGGATAGGGTATCAATACGATAATGAAAGTACGGACGGATCCGCATTTTCGTACCAGGGAAATCGCCTCCTGACCGGAGGACAATATCAAATACCCTGGGGCAATATGACGCTCAGGTATGACTACGATGTCCATTGGAGGGATTACAAAAACTCTCAGACAACGCCATTCTTTACCAACCGAGAAGGGGTCCTGGTAGCGAGGGATGACATTCAACAAACGCATTTAGTCCAGTTAACCAAACCGTTACCCAACAATTTTTCGGTGACCGCTCAATATCAAGGCATCCGGAATCAATCAAATGTTCCGTTGTATGATTACACGAAGAACGTGTGGACGCTGATCTTCAGCTGGGCCTATTAGATTCGCCATATGCCGGCAGCTTGAACATCTTCCATCAGGCTGCCGGCAGCACTCTCCAGCCCTACACATTTTTCTCATCCCGTCTTTCGGCCTCGTCATTCCGGCCTGTTTCCATGCTTGTTCGTCCATTTGATCCACGCATTGACGCGCAAGGCACCCAGCCACAGACCAACCGGAATTCCGATCCACAGCAGCTCACTCCACAGAACGCCCAGTCCCCATGTCGAAAAAAATGAGGAAATGCCAATTGGGGAAACGGTAATGGGCCGCCAGGGGAAAAAATACCGGGCCGAGTCAAACGGTGCAAAAAAGGCAATGCCCAGTCCGCCATCCGTCATCGCATCCAGTATTCCATGTGACATCGTCACACCAAAGAAAAAAAGTACCAGCATGCCGTAGGTCCGACTTCCGAAGACTAAATCCGGAACAGCCATTCGTGGCAGCAGAATGCCTATAATCCCCGCGAACAACAGGGAATGCGTCAATCCCCGATGTCCCAGTACATGTTCATAAGGAATTCCCAGAAACAGGCCGATGACATCGGCGTCAGGCAACACGCAACAGGCAGCCGTCAACCACCAAAACCGCTTCGTGCGTAATGATGGAGGTTGAATGGTTTTGCCCAAAGCATAGGCCACTGCAACATGCCCAAAAGCCGAAGCCATAAGCTTCCTTTCAAGGGAATTCCTGATATCCTAGGAAGATGCTGAAAGAGAAATTCCCATGCTCTCCAACTTGGATAACGGCCCTCCTTGGACTGTGGCTGCTTCTCACAGTGAGTTGCGGCTCAGGGCCGGAAGTGTTCAATGGAAACTCGCAAGAATCAGATTCCAAGACTTATCGCCCTGGTTCACATCCAGACCAACAACGTACTTCACAATATCTCACGATGCGGGACGGAGTCCAAATTGCCGTGGATCTGTATCTGCCCGACAATCTTCAACCCAATCAAAAAGTTCCCACCATTCTTCATCAAACCCGGTATTGGCGTGCGGTTGACTACCGCTGGCTCGTGGGGCTAATCAAAGAAGACCGTCCGCGAGGGATAATCGGCCGCTATGCTACACGGTTTCTGCAAGAAGGCTATGCGTGGGTGGATGTGGATGTGCGAGGTTCCGGCGCGTCATTCGGCACACGCCCCGTGTCCTATTCGCCCGAAGAAATCAAAGACGGCAAGGAAATTGTGGACTGGATCATCGCTCAGCCTTGGTCTAATGGCCATGTTGGAGCCATCGGGATCTCCTATAGCGGCGGAACCGCCGAAATGTTATTGGTCAACCAACATCCGGCGGTGAAAGCCGTGGCCCCCATGTTTTCCGGGTTTGACCTCTACTCCGAAATCGCATTCCCCGGCGGCATCCATCTCAATTGGTTTACCAAAACCTGGACTACCATCAATCATCGTCTCGACAATAACGAATTGCCCTTCGGTGGGTGGATGGCCAATTTATTTGTCCGCGGAGTACGGCCGGTTGATCACGATGCCGGCAACCAACTGTTATCCCAAGCCATCAAGGATCATGCAAATAATTGGAGTCCCTATCGGGAAGCCTCTGGCATCACCTTCCGAGACGACCCACCTCCCTCCCATCAGGCTCCGAATATCGATGCCCTCAGCACACAAACCTATGCGGACCAAATTGCCAAATCAGGCGCAGCCATCTACAGCTATAGCGGATGGTTTGACGGGGGATATCAGTTGGCCGCCATCAAACGGTATCTGCGTCATCGGCACAATCCGAACAACAAACTTATCCTGGGTCCTTGGGATCACGGCGGCAAACGGCATATCAGTCCGGAAGCGTTGGGACCGGCACCATTCGACCATGCAGGCGAACTGCTGAAGTTTTTTGACAGCCATCTGAAGGGAATTGAGCAGGGCCTTCATGATGATCTGCCGGTTCGCTATTTCACTATGGGGGAAGAACAATGGAAAACGGCCACACAGTGGCCACCTGATTCCACTATCACTGCCATGTACTTCCAGAAAGATGGAACCCTCTCGCCAGACTTACCACAGAACACATCAATACCCGATCATTATCAAGTCAACCCTGAAACCGGAACCGGTCCACATTCCCGCTGGAACACCCTCGCAGGTATCTCGCTTGAATCTCCCTATCCGGATCGCAAAGAACGGGATAAGGACTTATTGGTCTATACGTCAGAGCCGTTGCCACAAGACATGGAGATCACCGGACATCCGGTGGCCACCATTTATCTATCATCCAACACTCCGGATACAACCGTTTTCGTATATTTGGAAGATGTCACGCCTGAGGGTGACGTACACTACGTGACCGAGGGAGAACTGCGTGCCTTACATCGAAAATGGATTTCACCTGATCTCGGGATGCCTGGGTTCCTCCCGGTCCCTCATCGGACTTATCGCCGAGCCGATGCCGTTCCCCTTCAACCAGGCGAAGTTGTTCCTCTGACCATCGACCTTTTGCCCACTTCATATCAATTCAAAAAAGGTCACCGCATCCGCGTGGCTCTGGCCGGTACCGACAGAGACCACTTCCAAGCGTTGCCGGGTCCGCCCCCCGCTTGGAACATCTGGCATACAACCACCCGCCCATCTCATCTTGACTTGCCCGTAGTTCCCTAATGAACACCAGCATCCATGGGCAGATAATGTGTAGGCATAAGAAAACCCTTGCCAGATGTTATCTAGGCGTCCACCGGGTTCAAGGACAGGACGAGTTTAGAATTTTCCGGCTTGACAGATGTGTGGCTAGCTTAAAAGGCTTTTCTCTTCTCTCTCTATCTTAATTTCAGGCCTTAAAAACTAATGCAAAATCCAGTGAAAAGCTGACAGGTTTTCCGCCATCGTTTCTTTTTCCACATACTCTATGGCAAATAATAAAAAGAGCACCCCAATAATAAATAACCCCACACGTTCAAATAGAGATTTTTCAGGAGTCCTATTGAATGAATGGTTTTTGGGAATCTTCATGAAATGGATCTTTTTGGCCATCATATCACCTATTGCAATCCGGCATACCATCATGCCTGGTTTTACTGTAGGAACAATACAACTTCAATGAAGTTGTATTCATTGGGATCTCAAAGCCATATATTTTTACCACCCTCATTTACTCACCCCCAAAAATTATGAAGTCACATCACAAATGACTCCTTCCGCAAATACTTACGCAAACACCGTGCCCAAAAATCTTCAACTCGAGTTCTTATCTGCATAGTTAAAACAGCAGTCAGTGGGTCACAGAACACAAGGCTTATGACAAACCAAAGATTTGAAGGGGTTTTTTCCCTTTCCCATCCAATTGTCTCAAACTGATTTGGAAGCCTCGATTCTCGTTTCGGCTTTGAATCTTGGACCGTACTCGTTGTCAAGGCGGCCAAATGACCAATTCCGACTGTAAAAAAGAACGAATTTGAACAGAGCGCATGTTGCAACATCGCACACATATCAAGCGCCTATGATCAACGTATGCTTCCATCGAGTAGGTCGACCAGGAGGGTTTGTGGACGATGATGACGTCAACTCCATTTCTCCGGCATCAACCTATCCTCACGCACGTATTGCAGAGCGAGGATGACTGATTGGGTGTCGGCTCCTACTGCAATCGTGGTGGGGCCAACTTCTGAATAACGGTTACTGCGTTATGAGGCGCTTAAACGCTTAGTTTGGAAGGAGACAAACGGAAGAGCCTATTGAATGGGAGTCAGAAGAACGATATGGGACTTATTGTCCTGAGAAATTCCAACGCCGGCAATCTGATTGCTGTCATTGATGCAACAGGGGCGAATCGACTTCCAGGCCGATCTTTGAGAATGCAACAAATTCAAATCGAACATGGTTCCGTCCTTATAGAGAAAGCCTCGGGAACCGCTCATCCCCACGATGTATCCGGCTTGATTGATATCTAATGCTGTGCTTTCTTGACCGTCGAGAGATCCCAGGTCAGTCATGTTTCCATCCACGTAAAGAAACGCATGTTGCCGGTTGGAGCCGGCCACGCCGGATCTGCCGACCACCTGTCCCCGATCATTGATACCATTGGCTCTGCTTTCCGTTCCGCCAAGAGTTCCCAAATCCAACATCCGATCTTGTATATACAAGAAGGCATGGGTTTCGTCCCGGTATGTGCTCGAATAACCTACCACGTGTTCATGATTGTTAATATCAGTCGCCACGCTTTCTTTTCCACCGAGAGTGCCCAAATCCGTTAATTTCCGTCCACGATAGAGAAAAGCGTGCCGTTCAGATGGAGCAGTCGAATTGCCCTCGAGATGAGGAATGAGTGTATACCACCCCACAAGACATGCTGAATCATTGACAGCCAGTGCCATTCCAGGAGGCTTGGCAAAGATTCCAATATCGAAAAATTTTCCATCGCTGTAAATAAAAGCATCGCGTCCGATGTTTCCGACGAATTGAGACCTTGAATTGATACCCATGACCCGGCATCCAACTCCGCCACACGCACCAAGATCGACGTGCCTCGTCCCGTCAAACCACCAGGCATGGCTTCTCGTCAAACTGATCGGTGCCGTTCCAACGATCTGTCCATCATTGGACAAGTCTTCAACCGTGCCCCCCGTCACAATCGTCCCGATGTCCCGGATTGTGTAAGTATCACCAGCTCTGGCAGCGGTCCCAAGGCCAAGAACCCCCAGGAGAGCAAAAAGCAACATGCAATGATGTCCGACATACAGGTTCATGGGCTCTTTCCTTCTGATATTCTAGCCTCGGTAATGCTGACCAGCGGTCACGTTCGAATTGCGGAATGAGTATAGTGACGCGACCTGTTATTTCGGACTTCTTGATCTCCCAGTTCGGCGGTCAACGAAATCCCGCTCGTTCTAAGGATGTTCAAGTGGCATGGACACACTAATTGCGCCTGCTAAATCACCTTCCTGCGCTCCTTCTTTTGAGTAGCCAGAAATGTCTATTTGGCCTGCCGGTTGGCCATGACACTGCAGACATTCAGTCTCGTAGTAAATTGGAATAAGGAGCCGGAGGGTGTTATCCCCTTTCGGCATTTCACTGATCGTCACAGATTGGCTTGGTTGGGTCAACAACCGTCGCAGAACAGCGGCTTCATAGGGGTCAGGGGCATTCTTCGGATTACGCGGTTGTAGCGTCGTTTGTTTGAGTCCAACGCCTGTCTTGGCCGAGAACCGTTCGGAGACACGACTGCCGAAAGTCGCGGGAATAAAATTCTTGTATCCGACTCCCGCCTGGTTGATGACCGGCTGAGCCTCCTCGACGACATCGCTGCTGGCTTGCAAGAGCATGCTCAAAAGTTCCGTCACATTCCCAGGGAGATGGATCAAGGACGGTTTCGTCAGATCCACTCCTGTGCGGATCGAAATTCATCAATAACCTGTCGTTCAAAACACCTCCGGGTGAACCCTTTATCGCCTTGATCAGGGCTATTGATGAGAGATTGACTCTGATCAACAACCACACGACCTGAGATCAACAGTGCGGCGATGAGCCTAGCCGCTTCTTCCGCCTGATAGGCCGTTACAGTCATGCCTGCAATCGGAGCCGATGAGAGTAAGAAGATGAAAATGGTGCCGGTCAAAAACCTTCGCGGATAGACCTTCATGGCAATCTCCTTTGGCAAAATGCCGGCTATCGTACTGAACATTTTCATCTCGACCTTTACCGGGTGAAGCACACAAATTTAAACATGCGCACGATTCGTCTGGCTAGATGGCTTCGTGGCTGGAAACAAGCCGGGTGCTCTTGCCCAACAGAAATAGCATGAGGGGTTTTTTAAGAAGTCACGATGGGCATGAGGGCTTCAACTTGGTGACGGAATGCGGTGAGGGCATAATGGGGCTCTAAAGTCTCTTCGATCTCCTCAAAGATCTTATCAGCCGTAGTCTGAGAAACCAAGGAGATTATTTTACTGGTTTGGTCACCTTCAAACTGTCCATCCCGGCATCCATGTGTACCGAACCCCGAAACGACTGGTTCGATGGTGTATCCTGTTGCTCCCGCCCGTTTCAGGAGATCTTGAATGATTGGGATCAAACCACTTTCGGTAATAATACTCACCAGAATGGCCTTTTCTATCGGCATTATACACCTCAAAATTTCTTGTATTCGGTTAGGTCATCACCGTCGCTCAGCTTATCGTCAGCCAACGATATCAATTCAGGCGACCAGGTGCCATGAATGAACGTGGTGATATCTTCACAGATACTTTGAGCGCCCCCGTGGCTATCCGACCGGTATCGCTCTGGTCAGTGCCGTGGCAATCATAATATACACGGGGATACCGATAGTCACGTTATAAGTAAAGGTCAAACCTAATGAGGCTGCCAACGGCAGAGTCGGACTGGCTTCCGGAATGGCCAGGCGTTGAACCGCCGGCACGGCAATGTATGAGGCCGCCCCACACAGCACCGCAAAGAGCGCATAAGTGCCCAACTCGAATGGCACACCGAGGAGCACGCTATAACCATGGGCCACTACGATCCCAATTGTGGCAAAGATGTTTGGCGCGATCAAACCGAACAGAATAAAGGATGGACCTGCGTGTTTCAGGTCTTTTAGTCGGCGACTGGCCGTCATGCCCATTTCCAACAGAAAGAGGGATAAAATACCGTGAAACAAGGCGACGAAAAATCGGTCGTCGACCTCTGTGACTTTTACCCCTTGCAGCCGACCGATAAATCCAATCAAAATGCCTCCGAAAAGCAAATAGAGCCCCGGATTGAGGAAAATCTCGTGAAGAATCTTTTTGCTGAAGATACTCTGGGATTGCTGATAGTCCGCCGCCGCCGCGGCACCTAGCGACTGGGCCGGCATGGAAACCGGGATTGGCTGTTCGTCGTGGCTATGACTATCTTCGTCCTGAACGGTGAATTCCTTGGATTTGCGGGCATAAGGATCGTACCGGTTCTCCCGGCATATTTCCGAGGGCGTCCATCTGACGGGAAGCACGGAGGCGCGAGACGATATAAAGGGCAACCAAGCATCCAGGGATTTCCATCACGGCCAACAGTACAGGCATATAGGCTGCAAAAGCGATATTGGCTGCAGCAAGCACCCCAAGACAGGTGACAAAAGTTCCAGCCGAATCGGAGCCATAGTATCCGGCAACCGTCGCCGCATCAATCTTTCGCAAATTAGTTCGTCGGAGCATGAAATAGGCCATAATGCCGATGGCTAAATTGGTGAGAAAGCCAATCACCATGAACCCAAGGGCATGTTCGAATTCCGCCATTGAGAGCGAAGCCAGCTCTTCACCGCCGTGCCAACCAATGGCGATGAGGAGATAAATCGTTAACCCTTTATAGAGGACATACGGAAATTCAAACGGGACTTTGAGTATGGGGACCAAGAATCCCAGATAGAAAAAAAGTAATAAGGGTTTAAACAGGTTATGGGTGAAGTTATAAATAAACTCTTCAAGCATAGCTTGCTCCTTTAACTATAAATTCCACAAGCGAAACATTTTGTGGATTCAGATATCGGCTGGATGAAACCCACATGTATTTTGACCGGGAATTTAGATATCCGAGGTATGGTGCAAGATTAATTCCATATCAATTGATTAAAATGGAACGATGAAATTTTTCTCTCCAACCATACTAAACACTGGCGTAGAGCCTATTGAAATGAACTGCTAATGCTAGAAATTGAATGTAACGTGCCCAGCATATGAGCGAAAATGCAACTCACGAACTGTGCGAATTCACTAATGCCGTAATCACGACATGTTAACGATCATGTAAAAATGCGCCCAGGGAAAATTGAAACATCCGTACCCTATCCAGCACCTGAGACAGGCGATCGATATTGAAAGATCGGGCTAATAACCGTGGAAGCTTTTAAATGGAGAAAAGGATTGTGCACACGACCCAGGACATGGGCATTCGGGAGGTTGCCGGAAGAGGTCCACGTGGTGGAAGATGTGATAGGCCTCGATCATAAAAAATCCTACGCCCTCTGTGTGGATGATATTTTCGCAAGCATTTTAGAGACAATCAAGTCTTCTCAAAGCGGTCTTGAGATCGCGATGCGCTGGGAATAAAGGGAATGCCCCTTTGTTGAAAAACACGAGAGGATATTTGGGCATGAAAGAAATAAGAAGCCTGATGTTAGCCTTCGGAATGGTCTTTCCTTTCCTAGGATGTGCCACGGATATGGCGCCTTTGCCCACAAGTCTTTCAGCCGATCAAACAATCGTGTTTGGGAGGGTTCAAGCGAGTCTCACCGGACCCACGACGCGATGGTATACTCCGCAGGTTCGATTTTTTGAACTCATGAATCTCACGACGAAGGAACGGTTTCGGGTGAATATCGAATCTGCCGATTCTCCATTTTTTCTCGCCCTTCCGCCAGGCGAATATGAGTTGGTGCGGCTTCAGATCAATGAAGGAGCCTTTCGATCTATGGCTCAATTGAATTCGGCGTTCCAGGTGAGTAAGGGAGAACTGAATTATCTGGGAAAATGGGAAGTGAACATACATCCCCCGACGTATCTTCGGTTGATTGATCTTTCCGTGGAAACCGATTTAGAGGACGCAAAGGCCGAAGTGCTTTCACATCATCCCGACTTAGCCGGTCTTCCTATCACATCTCAACTCCCGACACCCAAGAATTCGGAGACGCGTTTAGTGGAAATATCGCCATATCCTCGGGTATGGTGGTTTTGCCGCCATGTAACCTGTTGATGATTTTTCGGTGTATGGAAAGCGGTATTATCGAACAATCCTGTCGAGCCTGATGATCGGAGAGTACTCGTGAAAAAATTATCGTTTATATTTTTGGCGATTTTGGCAATGGGCTGCAGTCATTTCTCGCAGGAGCAAATGAATGAATGGAAAGGAGTTCATCGTGAAGAACTCATTCGGGTCATGGGGACACCAAGCAAGCAAACGGCCTTGCCTAACGGCGGACAACGATTGGAGTTTATTCAACGAATCACTCGCCATCCATTGGCGGGTGAATTGTATGGCACTTCGTATGAGTGTCATAAAACATTTGAACTAGATTCCGACGGTATCGTTCAAAAAGCCGTTTCGGAACCGGCATGTTGATCAAAAAGCACAAACACAGCCCTGGGGTTGTCGTACTCTGACTGGCAAGGCACAAAAAACGGATCACGGGGTTAAGGAAGGCCCCAAATTAGAAAAGAGCATCGCCTCCGCTGGGCTCTGGCTGGCGCCGAAAAGGATCATTTCCGATCATTGGATGGCCCGGCACCGACCTGGGAAATCTGGCACAACCCCGACCGTCCATCTCGTATTGACCTTCGTGTAGTGCATTGAAGTAAACAACCTCATGCTTAGATTTCATTCGAGATCCGATTCAGTACACGCCTAATTCTCGATACACATCGAGATTCATTTTTCCGAAGTAGTTCGTGCTGCCATATCCTGAGAACTTGCCATCCACGTGCTTTTAAAGTCCGGGTCACCAATCGATCACGTTGTTTATTTCGAACCAGTTTTTCTTTCCAAAAAATAGAATTCGTTACAGGTTGTGAGGCGTGCTTCAGACAACCATGCCAAAAACATCCATCCACAAATATTGCAAGACGATGCTCTCGAAAGACAAAGTCTGGATTGCCGAATATCTTGAGATGACGTCGCCAACCGATGATGCGATTTTTTCTGAGCAACTTCGCAAGTTTTAATTCAGTATTGAGGTTTCCCCTCCCTCGGATGCCGGACATTATTTGTGAACGCTTTACCTTGGAATATATGTCAGCCATTTTCCGAGGTTTTAAATCCTAGAAATACAAGGACAAATTAGAGCAGAAAAACCGTCTGAAAATTTTCAAGATGTTTGTGCGGCATTTTTCTAAAGTATTTATCATTCATTCAATTAATCTTTCGAAAAAGCCATTCTCGCCCACTCAGCCTCGGCAAGACCAACACGAGAAAGTTGTTGACCAATAGTATTAGCGATCCGTTGCGCATGACTTGGCTTCAATTGAGCTACCCACTCAAACTCTTTAACCCCTGATTTAAATATGTACTTTTCGTCATCATCTTTTGTTACACGTACAATTTTCTTCTCGGCATCTGGAAGAAATTTACCAAACCACATATATTGAGACGGCTTTCCAACTTTAAAGGTAAGATTACGCCATTTTCCATCAGGACACTGGAAAATAATTGGATGTCCGCTCTTCGATTGCGTCAAATACCAGAATGGAAAATTCGTTTCGCAATTGAGGCGGAGAGAGTCGCAAGGAGGAACGATACAAACACTGTATTTCCCATTCGAGCGATCTAATAAAATAGTGCCAAACCCCAGATTCCGGTATTTAGTTTTATATTGGGTTCTGATAGTTAAAAGGGCGGCGAATCTGGAATGTGCGTCTCCATCATTTACTGAACACATGACAGCTATTTTTTCAATAGGATTTTTTGGTTGATCACCATCGTCAGGATCCGCCTTTTCTCTCTTCATTAGTGGCTTAAGAAGATCATTATCCTTAACCCAGAACTCCTTTAAAACAACATCGCAAGAACGGCCTTTTATCTTCCAAGGAGGAGAAGGAGGACTAACTTCAATAACTGCACTCGTATCCGCTACAAACTTCGTCACGTCTTCCGGGGAATAATAAGAATCTTCGATTACCGCTCTAAACTCATCTCCTAGCAATTCAGGCAATTGATCGAAGGCCTCTTCGCTCCCACGAATTAACGCACGGTGAAGCAGAAATTGCCCATCAAGGTTGGCTCGAAATTTATCAAGTATTCTGGCGGAGTTATGTCGAACTGTGGCCATTCCGAGAAGCGCACACGATGGCAAAATTCCAAAATTCATATAGGAGAACTCAGACAACAGTCTGTCTGCCAATTCTTTCTCCGAAATTGTGAAAGACTCCTCCTCGTCCCTTCGTGGGACTCCTCCAGTTTTCCCCAAAATTATAACTCTGGAAGACCCTGCCTGGAGCCGAAATTGACATTCAATCGGCTCAGGTTCTAATTGGGCTTTATTTAAGTGTTGAAAAAGTGAGTTAGCTATTGATTGGAGGCTTGGAGTATTAGTGTAAATAGCTATTAATCGGACGTGATACGGAGCTACGCTATTGCCGTTTTTAATAAGGTTTTCAATCAAGGCCTTCGGTTTTTCACCTTTAACACCATCTTCATGAAAGTCCCAGTCAAGAATTACCAGGTCAGCTGTCTGACAAAGCTTGAATACTGTCGAATCTTCCCCAGTTTCAAAGTTTTCCTCTGGCTCATACAATGCACATACAATTCCATGCTCGGCAAAACTACCAACTAAATCCTTTTTCCTAAAATTCTGTTTTGGCATGTCGTCAGCCACTGGGGTTGGCTCTTCTTTGGTTTTCCTCTCCGATAGGAGATCGGCGGAGCCACCAGCAATTTGCATAACCACTTTAGGGCGGCGAACCACAATTTCCTCAGAATCAGGGGTCGTTGGGTTTTCATTATAGATTTCATCATCTATGAACACCGCACTCTGGAGGTATTGTTTCGTAGCTAACAAAGAAAAATCAGAGATCGATTGGAAAGTCATGGTATCAACTTAATGGTTGGAGAAGTGATCCTAAAAGCTACATTAAATCCAGGAGGAGGAGTATCAAGCATAATGTCCATTTCTTCTTTTTTGAGTGCTTTTTTGGCAATGAACAGACCTAGCCCTCTTCCACTGGGCTTGCGAGTGAATCCTCTCTCAAAAAGACCGCCAGCATCCCGATCGGGAATCCGCGGCCCATTATTAGCCACTATGAAAGCCCCTTCCTCCGCCTCGAAGATATTTTTCTTGGGGCGGAAATCGTCTTGAGCCAATAAATTGCATTGTCAACCATATTAATAAAAACTGGATAGATAGTAGAAGGATAACACTCCACTATGGCAGCCATAAAAGATTCGGTGCGCTCAACTGATACGGCGTGCCGCTCTAGGCGATTAGAAAAGAGATCATGCACGTAGTTGTATATTGCCTTGCCGGAAATTCCCACAGTCCTTCTGTGCAAGCGACGTTGGAGCGGCGTAAATAGACCCAAATGCCCATCAAGGTGCTCAAAATTCGAACGGATTGAATCGTACAATGGGCGAATTGATTTACTCCCACGAGATAAAAATCCAAGTTCTTGAATGTTTTTCCTGACATTTCGGATCGCTGCGCCAAATTCATGATTGATAATCGCCACGGCCAAACCTAGCTGTACCATCTCAAAATCTTCATCTGCCTGCTCCTCAAGCGCCATCATTCTTTCGTCCATAGCCGCCATAGTTTCGGCAGTTTCAGCTTCACCCGAAGCCTTCAAATTTTCAGCTAACATAGAAAGCATATCTCGTGCGGCTTCGAGCGAACCGCGATGCCGCTGCTCTATTTCGAGTAACTGTTCTTCCCATTGCTGACGTTGCCTCTCAATAGCCGCCTCATCCAGCAAATCCAGATTGAGCCTATTTAAGTCCGTTTCAATCCGGCGATAGGTGCTGTCAAAGTCTTGTACAGCACGTTGGGTGACATCGAAAACCGCATCTCTAGTATCATCAGCAGTTGCCCTGGTGAGTTTTACGGTTTCTTTCAGCATTTGTTGTCGTTCTTCCTGTATACTTCTTAGTCTCTCTTCTAGCCGACGACGCTGATTTACATAAATTCTTGCTTGTTTCGCAACTTTTCCCAATGTTTCTGCTATTTCTTGCTCAAATGGGGAAAAGAGGTCCTGCTCAAGACGCTTTCTTTCGAATTGATAGGCCTCCCATCGTTCATGCAAACTTTTCGAGAACCCCACACCGGCAGGCCGCCTACATCCAAAATCATCACGAAGCTTTCGGACACGCTCTAGCGCAAATTTTTCAGCTTGAATCAATGCTGCTGCAGCCTGATCCTGATCTTTAATTTTCGCTGCCCCCTGCATGGCCGCATTAGTATCTTGCCGCAATTTTGTAAGCTCCTGCTCGAAAAATTCCTCATTGACTAATTTAAAAAATTTGTCTAGCGATTCTGAGAAATTCCTTTTTTTTCTAGCGACCTGCTTTTCTCGCTTCTCAAGTAGAACAGCCTTGCGTTTTAGTTCAGACTTGTGTTCCTCAAATAGTTCTGTATGTGTACCACCCTTGCGAAAAAACTCCGCCGCTAACTGGGTCAGAAGATTTATCACTATCTCCCGCAATTGACGGTATGCGTTGTTCTGCTGCCATCCCTCTCGTCCTGCTTTCTCAACAAGCCTTCCATTTTTATTCCGATTGAGAATTACTGCCCCAAACATCCGTCTGAATGAGAAAAAATAGTAGCCTGCTCCAAGATTGCGGCGTTTTTCGACTTCAAGCCAATCAAAAGAATGGTCACCATAGGCTGGAACACGTACTCCATCACGATAGATATACATGCCGCCAAGTTTTTTGAATCTTGGGCTGATCAGATCAAATTCTTCGAATTACGATGGATTCACTCTTAGTTCCCATAAGATAGCCAAATTCAATCTGAAATGGGCCACATTCCGTCTGGCGCCCCAGACTTTCTCTCCAGGCAATATTTAAGTCGTCATATGTCTTCTCCATACCACCCGCAAGGTTCCAGAGAACTGGCCAAACTCATCTACATTTCCTGAGAAGTAATGGTCAACTTTTCTGACCTCATCGAAGTAAAAAAAAGCTCTGGATCAAGATATTCTTCACCTAATCGCCCGGGCTTCCAGACTCTAAAGATGTAGTGATCGTCGCCGGAGGCTTTGCGGAAATACTTGGTTATAAAAACGGAGAAGAGATTTTCGGGAAGCTATAGTCGCAATCGGTCCTCGGTGGCAATCTCCAAACTCAATATCGATGCTGCCGGAGCAATGATGAAATGTGTTCCTTCCACCAACCAAAGAAAGCTTCCATCGTCATGTGGATCAAGCACCAGCAAGATCCGTTGCATCTGGGCGAAATGCTGAAACATCCCTTCTAATATCTGAAAAAATCGAGATCTGGGTAACTTATCTCCAAGGCGTGAGACACTATTGAGGAAGTCATTTGCTAAAGCCGCACAGTCGTCTTCTGAAGGCAGATTACCGCCCAGGACAGTTTTCACAGGAATTTCAATTTCATCAAGATTCAGCCCTGGAAATTCAAATACGCCCCAGTGAACATAAACCCATTACCAAATCCTGCATCCCATCTTCACGACGCGCACGAGATAGGACTAGGACAATACTTCCCAACAAGGCGATCGCGAGTCTACCAATTCCTTTTTCGCCGGTAATTGGTCGGCGTTCCATCCCTTCCGGCCTATACTGCTTTTTCCTGCCACATTTCCAAACTTACCCTGTCCCGTACCTAGCACAAGCCATTTGTCTTCAAAGTCTTCCGAGTCATTCCAACGCCATTGTCACGTATAACTAAGAGTCTTTTGATCCTCGAAATAATCAACCCTGGCAAGGGTCGCATAGGCATCATGTGCATTTTTATACAACTCGCTAACGGCATTTTGAATGCCGGCAATTTGTTGCCTGCCGAGCATATCAACCGCACGAGCCCTCGTTCGTATCTTAGCCATTGGATGCGATAACGATTAGGTGTTCGCCAATGCGGCGGGCAAGCTCAGGAGGAACGGCATTCCTATCTGCCTCGCAATATTGTTTAAGTTTGTTCCATGAAAAACAAAATCATCTGGAAATGTTTGAAGAGTTGCTCCTTCTCGAATTGAAATTGCTCGTCTTCTTCCGGGTGACCAAATCGCCCATTCGAAAGGCTATTAAAGCGTGTGGTAATTGTGGGGGCCGGCGGTTCCAACATCCGGGCATAGACATCCCGGAAATATTTCATCTCGCCCTTTATATGCATTGATCTGAAGTGTTTTGTTATCTTTCCAGGCTGACCGATCCCGCCAGATTTGGGCGTCATTCGAATACGCCGAAGATTGTGAGTTGAAAGCTTACGCGGTATGCTGGAAATCGGACTATCACGATGCCCAGCCATAATTTCAAAGCCATTCGCAATCCCAAAATTGCTAACAGGAGTCGTTTGTCGTTCTGATGGAGGCACGTAATCTTTGCGACCAAGCGCGTGGCAATTAGGAGGTAACGCATACGATTTTGAGGCACTCCGTAATGATTAGAATTAATGACATCGTCATCCCACGCATATCCTAAGCGTTCCAGAAAGCTGATAAAATCTGGCAAGAAAGTTTGTTTCTTCCGTGTATAAAGCCCAGGAACATTTTCAACCACTACAAATCCTGGACGAAAATGACGGATAAATTTCTCAAATTGCTTTAAAAGAAAGGCGGTTTGAGCTGCCTTTGTCTTGTCTGTTCTGATCTTGCTCCAAAACTGGCAAGGACTACACCCAGCAAAAACTAGTGACGCATCATTTGCCTTAATCTTTAATCGCCGCCCAATTTCTGGAGCAGATAGGGTGCTGATGTCATGTTTAATGAACAGTGATCCTGGAATGTTTCTTTCATAAGTTTTTCGGCAGTCGATGGCATTATCTATTCCCGCCAGCACCTTAATTCCTGCTTTACTTAAACCCAGACTCATTCCTCCAGCACCACAAAAAAAATCAATTGCTTTTAATTTTGTTTGGCCTTTTCTCTGCATGGGAACAATTGTAGACAGATGATTAAAAAATGGCCAGCCTGTTTGTAATTTCTTTTTCCTCATAGATGGCAAACCCTCCCTTGCTTGGGCACCGACCGACCAGGTTTTCTACCTCATTTTTTCGGGTATAGTGAATCTATGGCAGGCAGGTCCCATCGACTGACTCCCAAACAGGCTCCCCCACGAAGAAGGCGTGGGCGTCGAATGACCCTCTCCACACTCCTGGGTTTCGTGCGGGGCAGTTGGCGTGTGTTTCGTGCATTTTTGAGGGCGGTCCTGAACGCACCACCCATTGTTCGTGTGGTTGTGATCCCCGCTCTCTTTCTCCTTCTATGGCTTGGCGGCAACTGGGTCTTTCATGCCTTTAATAAACCGACCGAGATCTTCTTTCCCTTGGACCGGTCACTTCACAAGCGCCCGATCGAAACATGGAGACAATACGAATCGCTCTTCCGCGAGCATGCGACCGCCGTTATCACACCTGAGTTTCTGGCTGCGCTGGCACAGGTCGAGGGCGGAGGAAATCCTGTGGCACGGACGTACTGGCGATGGGAACTGAATTGGAATCCGTTGGAGCTGTACCGACCGGCCTCGAGCGCCGTCGGCATGTATCAGATTACGGACGGCACTTTTCAGGAGGCTAAGCGTTATTGCATCCACGACCATGAAGTGGTCGAGGACGGTCCGTGGCATGACCTGCAATCCTGCTGGTTCAACGTTCTTTACACACGGGTCATTCCGAGCCATGCCATCGAGTTGACCTCGGCGCTGCTCGATCGACAGGTCAGACAGGCGATTGAACCGCGACGCCCCGGCGCTGTCCCTCTCCGGAAAAAACAAAATCTTGCCGCCGTGATTCACCTGTGCGGATTTGGAGCGGGTCGCGCCTATGCAGCCCATCGTTTCCGGCTGACTCCCCGCCAACGTTGCGGCGACCACGATGTGAAGAACTACCTGGCACGGATCAATGAATTGAAGTTCGAGTTTGCCAAGCCGGCAGCAGGAGACAAGACAATCCGACAGGAGCGTTAGTCCGGCCGTTATTGTGTTAAATCTTTATCTTCGTCATTTTGACATCGGACGAGCAGAGTTTCACGGGTGGAATTCCGTGAGCACGGGAGAACAAACAGGACGAATTCACTGAAACGCCTCATCTTCCTCCGCCCCAGGCCGGGCCTTCCATTGGAGGCTGTAATACTCTCCGCGATCCCTCGCCCAGGGATCGAACACGTTCACCACATGCTCGAGTTCCGTGGCCAACTCCGGGGTTGTCCGTAAGAGCACCCGTTTCAGCGGGGAGACCGGCTGCTTATGGCCATTGGGACTTCCTTTTTCCATTCTCTTGGGACCCGGTCCATTGTTCATGACCCACGCGATACCAAACGTGGTGTAAAATTCCGGCCGAAAACTGGAGGTGAAGAACCGGTCGCTAAAGAGACGGCGCGAGGCGTTGAGAATAAACACCACGAACTGGGTTTCCGAAATGGCGAAACCATGCGGCCGCCTGAATTCCGACAACCAGCCGACCACCGTATCGAGATCTTCGATATTGTCGATTAAGCTGCCGTTCGGATGTCCCAAACAATCGTTGATCGGCGAGCCGTCGTCGTTGAGCTGCGCCTCGGTGATCTTCTTTGTCGCATCGCATCGGTGTTGCCCGTACACCTCGCGTAGGACCGTTACGAGCCGCTCCTGCTCCAGTCGAGCCGGTGAATCTTCAGGCAACCGCGTATCGACGAAATCGTCGAAGCTAGTCAATTGCTTCAGCCCATACTGCCGGCGGAACTCATTAAAGCGGGGCACCCCCCGCTCACGATCGCGAATGAGGTCGAGCGCGGCCACGTCGATCTGTTGCGTGGTGGACTGCAGACGGGACATTTTCAGATTTTGCAAAAATTGCGGATGGTTCCCGAGCGTCAATGCTCCCAGCCGCTGGCGGCCCATGCTGAGCGCCCAATTCGCCAGACCCTTTTGCCGCATGGCCCCGGTTGCCTTCCCCCGGAAGGTTTCGATCACAGGAATTTTGCCTCGGATCACGTTCGGCTCCCCGTTCCACTCACGGTATTCGATCAGGTCCGGCACC
Source organism: Nitrospirales bacterium (assembly GCA_031315915.1). GTDB lineage: Bacteria > Nitrospirota > Nitrospiria > Nitrospirales > UBA8639 > JACKFE01. Next base: position 8,286 of record JALDRK010000006.1, on the reverse strand, counting down.
AGCGGATGCAGCCGATACACCGTGATAAATTCTTCGGGGAAATTGAAAGGGGAGCCGAAATGGTTGACGCCCCCGTTGATATGATCATCGTTTTTCAAATCCCAGAGGTCTTGTTTGTTGGGATCGATCAAGCCTACCAGGGGCACCCCTTCATACACCCGGTTGCCCAATCCGACGATGCCCGGTCCCCCGGCCAGCGCCGCATAGAGGCTATTGGCTTTCTTCGGATCATTCGAGTTTTCAAGTCGGCGCATGACTTCCTTGAGGGCATCCGCCACCACCTTATGCTTCTCAAAGACTCCGTGCCAGTTGGCGTTCATGCCCCGGTTCAACGGCTCGTTGTAGAGCAGTTGGGTGGTCCATTCGATGGTGTGGATTTTGGCAATCTCGGCTGCGACGACCAGACGGGCGATTTCGAACAACTCGTTTGGCGTGACGTCCCTGTAGCGGATCACCTCATCGGGTTTGGCGGGATTTCTCAAGCCGCTGTCGTCATCGGGCGTGCGTGCGGCCTGCTTCCGGAATTCCTCGACAAAGACATTGTGTTCCCTGGCAAACACGTTGTGGTAAAAGCTGGTCCCGATGCTCCAATTGTCGGGAAAGGCGGTAGCCTCCTGGCCGGACCACTCGGGACTGGTCGGATCATTTGGTTCAAAAACCGGCAGGTATCCTAACCTGTCGCCTTCGCCCACCTCGGCTCCAACTGGCATGAGTAACAATTTGGCAGGGTCTTGGGAGTCGCGCTTCACCCGCTTTCCGGACCGCTCGTCGTATCCATAGAGCTGTGAGGCATCCCACCAGGCCGTGACGTGATTCGCGGTAGTCTTCGGTGCCCGTTTAAGGTAGGTATTGTTACCGTGTGTAAAGATGTCGGGCGCCGTCTCGTCAGCGATCTTCGCCGCATCGATTCGGTCATCCGGTCGGCACCCTAACTTCTTGATGTCCTCGCCTGCCAGCGGCTGTTCGGCGTTCTCGACCCGTTGCGTCGCACAGCCGACGGCCATCCACTCGGGTCCATTGTGGCCCTCTTCCAAATGCGAGAACCAGTCGTGGGTCATGAACTGGATCCAGAATGCCGCCAGCACATTGAAGAACGGGGCCTTCTTGTATGCGCACTCGGCTTCCAGTGCCTCATTAGGCATGCCGTGACCGTTACGACATTTGTCCGGTTCGGGTTGCTCGCGCGTGAACAATTTCCGGCTGATGATCTGTGGATCGGGCTTCAACAGCCCTAATCGATCCCCATGACGATTCCTGGTGATTTCATTCAGCCCCATTTCAGGAAATGTGGTGTTGAACTCCACATTTCGCGCAAAGAGTTGATGTGTCGATCCCATCAGGGGATTACGGATGTCGTTGCAACTACCGGTCAGAGAACGGAAACGAATCAACTCTCCCCGGCAGACCTGCGTGCGGTCGCCGCCGACCGCCTGGAAGTAGGGATGGTTTTTCGGCAATCGCATTTCCGGCCAGGTGTTCAGCACGGGGCCCGCCTCGCCGTCTCGGCCCGTGACGTAAGCCTCGTAAGTTTTGTTATTGTCGAAAAGATTGAACTTGATGAGTTCGATGCGTTGCAACTCCAGCTCATACAGTGCTCCGTTGATTCCGGTCGCATTAGGCCCCATTACCTTGGCATTCTTCAGAAGACGCGCAGGCGCGAGAGACGCGGCATCACCAGCGGCCCAGTAATTCGGCCAATCCAACCACGGCCCTTCCCGGAGACTTTCGGCATGCTTTCCGCCAAGGCAGCGCGCGATGGTGTCAGGCACCTTTCCCAGGAATCGTTGTTCCCTGACTTTTGCGACTTTCCGAATATCTCGTTGTATCACCATCTCCGTACAATCTTTCGTGGTGTCCACGAAAACTTCCGTCGGACTTTGTCCTGCACACCCCCAGAAAACACAGAATCCTGTGGCGATCACACAGCGTGACCATGTCCTCAGTTGTCTCATTGACCACCCTCCTTAACGACCGAAAGCAGTTTTTTTCCAAAATGGGCGTAGCCTACGTCCCGTAAAAAAAAGAGTCAACCGATTTTCCTCGGATTTTACGGATACCTTCCAAGCAGAGCACGCTGAATTTTCTAGGACAGCGTGAAGCGTACAGGCTGGGCAAAAAGTCCAGGACGTGGCTCACACCTGCCTGCGGAAGACAATGAAACAGTCGGCGTGAACCTGTCCGTGAGAATGGTGGTCGACCGAATTCTGAGATCGCTTTATTGTTGAGCCTGTTGTTGGGCTGCCTGAATATTGGCTTTTGAAGATGGACGCGGCTTGATCAAAAATATTCCATCGCGAATGGTGACTAACACCGCCGAAACCCGCGGCTCGGCATGCACCAGCCGGTTGAGTTCCTGAATGGCTTCGGTGTTGGTATCCGGTGCAGGACTTTTCACGACATCGCCGCCCCACAGCACATTATCGATCAGGATGACTCCACGATCCGAAATCAAGTCCAGGGCCCAACGAAAATAATGCACGTAGTTGGCTTTATCCGCATCGATAAAAATCAGATCGAACGGACCGGATAGTTGCCTCATGGTTTCCAATGCCGGGGCCAGCCGAAGATGAATTTTGGAACCATGCGGACTCTGTGCCCAAAACCGTTGGGCCATGGCCGTCGATTCGGGATCGATATCACAGGTGATGACCTCTCCGTCGGCAGGGAGACTTTCGGCAAAACACAACGCGCTATAGCCGGTAAAGGTGCCGATCTCCAGGACTCGTTTGGCGCCCACGCTCATCGCCATCACCTTCAAAAATGCGCCTTCAAGAGGCCCTACGACCATTTGCGGAAATTTCATGGTCCGGTCGGTTTCCTTCCGGAGCCGTCGGCAGACCTCGGACTCAGTCATCGAATGGGCTTCGGCATAGGTTTCAATATCGGGTAGGACCAATGGTTTCATGCTTCACTCCTTTTTGGTTTTCCGGTCTGGGAATAACGGAAGACTATTCTGGCCGTTTCCTGTTTTTTCAGCAAGCGGAAGAAAGCATTCGTCACGTGATTCATCACATACTGGCCAAAACGCACGTGAATGTGCATTTGCCTATTTCCTGAAGAGTTCCGTACAGTGACCAGATTGTTCCTGACCCTAGACCGCACAATAAAGGAATGCACCCATGACCGACCAGACGCCACTTGATCGCCTTACCGCCAAACTTCGCAGCATACACCATCTTCGCGACGCGGCTGCCGTGTTGTCCTGGGATCAGGAAACCTATATGCCCTCGGGCAGCGGAGCGATTCGGGCGGAGCAACTGGCCACCCTTCAAACCCTTGCGCATGATCAATTTGTTTCTCCCGAGGTCGAATCCCTTTTGGCCCCTTTCTTAAATTGTGCGACAGGCGACCTTCTCCCCGAGCAGACAGCCTCCCTGGATGCAGCTTCCCAATCTCTCCTTCGGGAAACCTGGCGGGATTATTCCCGAGCCAAAAAGCTGCCCTCGGCGTTCGTGAACGAACTGGAGCGGGAATGTTCACTGGCCCAACAAGTGTGGGCCACGGCACGAAAAACCAATGATTTTCAACTCTTTCTTCCCAATCTCGAACGAATGGTCGTGTTGAAGCGGCGTGAGGCGGATTATCTGGGCTATACCGATTCGCCGTATAACGCGCTTCTGGATGCCTATGAGCCGGGTTCCACCGTCACCCAACTCCGTCCGCTCTTTCAGACCTTGCGCACGGAATTGGTGCGGCTTCTGGACCTCATTCGAGAGTCTCCGGTTCAACCGCAAGCCAACCTGATGACTCAATGCTTTGACACCGCCAAACAACTGGAGTTTGGCCGATTAGTCCTGAAACACATGGGCTATGACTTCCAGCGTGGCCGCTTGGATCTGTCAGCCCATCCGTTTACCACCTCTTTCCATCCTACCGACGTTCGCGTGACCACGCGTGTGTTTGAGCGTGACCTCCCCTCCTGCCTGTTCAGTTGTATTCATGAGGGCGGCCATGGCCTGTACGAGCAAGGGTTGCCTTCCGCGCATTACGGCACGCCGCTGGGTGAAGCCATTTCGTTGGGCATTCATGAAAGCCAATCTCGGTTGTGGGAAAATAGCGTGGGCCGCTCCCGCGCATTTTGGCAATATTTTTATCCGAAACTCCAAGATCTCTTTCCGGATCAATTGGGCTCGGTGCAGGACGCCGATTTCTACCTGGCCATCAACCGGGTCAATCCTTCGCTGATCCGGGTGGAGGCCGACGAATTAACCTATAACCTGCACATCATGCTGCGATTTGAAATTGAACTGGATGTCATTGAAGGCCGGCTGGCCGTTGAGGATCTTCCCGATGCCTGGAACGCGAAAATGAAAGACTATTTGGGCATTGTGCCGACCAGCGATGCCGAAGGAGTCCTTCAAGACGTGCATTGGTCCTTTGGCGCTTTTGGTTATTTCCCCACTTACACCCTGGGGAATTTGTATGCTGCCATGTTCTATCGACAGGCCCGGACCGATTTACCCGACCTTGAGAAGAATATTACCAAGGGAAATTTGTTGCCTCTGAAAGACTGGGTGAACGATCGGGTTCATCGATGGGGACGACAATATACCTCTGCCGAATTAATCCAGCGTGTGACAGGCATCCCGCTGACTCCGGCTCCATTTATTGAACAACTGACAGAAAAATTCGGTAACCTCTATCAACTTCCAGCCACCGCTTCACATCCCTAGTACTTCAACCGACTGCCTTTCTCTCGTGTATGTCTCCCTCTCCTATACCCCATTGGGCGACTAGTCGCACCACACCGTCGGCCCGTACCCTCCGCTGATTATTGACACCGGTGCGCATGAGTTAGACCGTTACTCAACGAACCACGTGCACCATTCATTATCCCCATTAATTTAAGGAGGTTTTATTATGAGCATGCATCGACAGGCAATTGGGTATCTGGTTGTAGCCTTGGTTTTGTCCATGAGTATTCTCTTCCCGACATCATGGGGAATCGCGGCCAATCCGAAAGTGGACCTGAACTCGGCAACCTTAGAACAACTGGAGTCGGTGAATGGGATCGGCCATGATACGGCCGAACAAATCCTTGCCCACAAGAAGGCGCATGGCGCGTTTCACTCTATGGATGAGTTGTTGAAAGTGAAAGGAGTCGGAAAAGTCCGACTGAAGGCCCTGGCAGAAGCCTTTACGGTCTCGGATCAATCGATTCGGCCAGAGGACGTTTCACAAAAGTAATGTGCGGATAATCCTTCAACACAAAGCCGGAACCATGTTCCGGCTTTGTCCTCTTCCCATTTTCCATGAAACCCGTGTCAGACTGTTGTGATCAACGCATGGGAAATTCAAGGAAAAGTTCGTGAGAACCAGCCTCGCAGCCAGCTTAAACTTTCAACATCCTCCTAATATCCCATGGCGACATTGAGACGTTTGACTTGAGCCGGAGTCACGGTCAAGGCTCCGCTGACCTCAACCCTGGAGGGCACCACCATAATGGTATGGAAAGAGATATCCCTGATAGGTAATTTCTGTTCGGGAGAATCGGACGGACACAGTTCCACTGCCTCCACGGATTGCGTGATGGCCGTTGTGTCCTGAATTCCGTGCGTCTCAATGATCTTTTGCAAAATCTCGAAAATTTGTTCGTTGGTTTCGTTGGCATTCCTGATCTGCTCGACCAGGGGAATCACCGCCTGAGCCTCTTCCGACAGGTCAAAGTTGGCCAACCGCTCCTTCCGCCTGAGCAACAACAGATCGTTATCCACATCTTTGCTGAAGGCTCCGTAAGGAAATCTCACAAATTCCCAATTCAACCCCTTCAGACTTTTCCCCAACATGTGCAATTCGGCCAGAAACAGCAGTTGTTGTAATTTGACATCGCTGAGGAATCCGACATTCCCCTCAAAATTTTCAAGGGCATGTAGGGTGTATATCAATAGGGCACGATCACTCGTGACTTCAGAAGGTTTCCGCATGACTGACACTCCCTTGACAGATACATATAAATGAAAATTTCGATGAAAAAAATCCCTTGACCAATTTCCGGCATTGGGGTTTAATAGGTCCTTTCACAAGACAGGAACACGCTCCATGGCCAAAGCCGCTCAAGAACTCGAGATCCTCAAGACCCATCTGTCCAAGCATAGCCTTAAACTGACTCGCCAGCGGGAATTAATTCTCACTACGTTCCTGAAAATGGAGCATGTAACGGCCGAGCAGTTATACCATATCCTGGCCAAGAAAGACCCCCATATTGGCTTAGCCACGATTTATCGAACGCTGAAATTATTCTGCGAGACCGGGCTGGCGCAGGAACGTCATTTTGGGTCGCAGACGCAATTCGATAATGTTGCGCATAAAGGCCACCATGATCATATGATCTGCACGGGATGCGGCAAAATCGTCGAGTTTCATAATTGTCAGATTGAAGACCTTCAGGAAGAAGTGGCCAGGAAAAACGGATTTGTCATTAAGACACACAAATTGGAATTATACGGGCTCTGCTCCAACTGCCAATAAGGCTCCCTTTCGGTCTGATCTTTCCTCATCTCAGTTCCCCCTCTCTTCCCCTTTGCCTTGAGCCTTGTCGTGAGGTGCCCCTGGAACCCTGTGGCTATCTTTATCAAGACGCGGCGCTTTGTTATTTTCCACAATCATGCAGATTTCTCCATCCATCAGGGAAACATGACGTGACTTGAAATTAGGCAAGAATTTCCTGTCGCACGTTTTGATTTCCTGTGTATAATGAATGATAGAATACGAACCATTTCCTTGCGAAAACAACGGTAACCATCAATGCTCGTATACTATCCAACGATAGTATGACTCGTGAAAGGAGGCTTTCAATCATGATTGCCAAACAACTTTTTCAATTTCCTAAAAACTTGATTCTCGCCACGAGTGTGTGCGCGCTGACGTTCGGCTTTCCGCTGATAGGATTTTCCATGGGCTACGGCCAGAGCGATGTACATCACGGCAACCCTCATGCTTCCCCCCATGGGTTTCCTCACCATGCCTCAGGCACGTTCGGGCATGGGACCATGCCACATGGTGCCAGCATGCCCAGCGGACATGGCATGAGTTCCGGACATATGGGATCCGGACATGGCCACCATCAAAGTGCCTCCGCATTCATTGACCATATCTTGAAATTCAAAGAGGGAATGGCTATTACGGACGACCAGGTGGCCAAACTCCAATCGATTAAAACGGATTTCGAAAAAACCAAAATTAAAATGAAAGCCGACATGCAATTAACCAGCTTGGATTTACATGAGTTGCTCCGGGATGACAAAGGCGAGCTGGGTGCCGTGGAGGACAAACTGAAAAGTCTGTATGCCCTTCGGGCATCCATGTACCTGGCTTCCGTGAAGGCCGGGCGTGACGCCAAATCGGTCCTGACGGATGAACAACGAGCCCGAATGAAAACCGTGCACGACCGGATTAATGCGTACAAAGAAGGTGGGCTGGGCAAAGGGCATCCAGGTGGATACAGCCATCACGGCAAGGAAAAAAAGGATAGCTAGCAGTTCTTCGCGCTATTCAGTTAACAAAAAGGGGGCTTGTTCAAGCCCCCTTTTTTGTACCGAAAATCCAGCTTTCAAGGCTGGGGTATTCGAAACCGTGATACCAGTCCTGAAGAGATCAAGAGCCTTCCTTCCCGATCCACGATTACCCCTTCCACATCGGGCAACGATTCGATAAGCGTCATACCCTTTTCAGGGCCCATCACAAAAATACCGGTATCCAATCCGTCCGCCATCACGCCTGTTCGTGCAATGACCGTCACGCTTTGACAACCTCGCGCCGGTTGAAGGCTGACGGGATCCAGGATGTGGTGATACCGTACACCATCCTTTTCGAAAAACCGTTGATAATCTCCGGCGGTAGAGACGGCTTCATTTTCCAGTTCGATCTGACCCAACATGATCCCCGATTCTTGACGGGGGTGTTGAATGCCAAAGATAAACTTTTGATTGTCAGGCATACGTCCAAACGTTTTAATATCGCCTGAGATGGCCACCACCCCGGCAATCGCACCGGCTTCTTGCATGACTGCCGCCGCCAGGTCAGCGGCAAATCCCTTTCCGATTCCTCCAACATCAATCTGCATTCCAGGCCGGCCGAGCCGAATCGTGCGGGCCTGTTTGTCGATGTGGACCTCGGACAAATCTATGTAGCGACGTACGGACTCCAGTTCGGCTGCAGTCGGAAGATATCCATCTCCACCCGCATCCCACAAGTTCACTGCCGGACCGATGGCGATATTAAATCCGCCCTCCGTTAATCGGGCCATTTCAAGGGATTGTGAAATCACATCCATGGTTTCCGAACTCA
>JALDRK010000059.1 GCA_031315915.1 Nitrospirales bacterium | reverse complement strand
ATCTTTTTTCGTAATCGGCTGACCTGGTTATCGATGCTGCGATCGAAGACGTCGCCGGCACGATGGCGGGTGAGATCCAGTAATTGATCCCGCGTCAACACCATGTGCGGATGATTCAAGAACACCATGAGCAGCACGAATTCACCGGTGCTGAGAGGAATGGCCACGCCGTCTTCGCCGATCAGTTCGCGCTGGGTAGCATGTAAGGCCCATCTGCCGAACTTCATGATTGTTCCCGCAATGCGGCGCTCCTTCCACGGCAGACTGTTCGCACGCCGGAGCACGGATTTGATTCGTGCCAACAGTTCACGGGGATTGAACGGTTTCACCAAATAATCATCGGCACCCATTTCCAAACCGATCACGCGGTCCATTTCTTCCGACATGGCCGTGAGCAAGATTACGGGAATGTCTTTTGTTTCCCGTAAATGCCGACAGAGAGAGAGCCCATCTTCTCCCGGCATCATGATATCCAGAACCACGAGGTCGATGGCGCTATTCTCGAGTATTTTTCGTGCTTCCGCCGCGTTCCCGGCCAAACTCAGCCGAAAGCCTTTTTGAGTGAGGTAGGTGCCAAGGGGATTGCGGATATCCGGCTGATCATCCACGACAAGGACATGTGGTAAGGAATCGGAATCCATGTGCCTCCTGGAACTGACTTTCTTCATTTTATTATGGCGCGGGCACCGGGAGTGTGGGAAAGAAAATTGTATCAAAGTGTGTCAGCGGGGGAATTCTGGCAGGTTTGTTTACAAAAAAGAAGGATCTGGAGAAAATTCCGGCAAATTTCCTGGGTATACTGACCGAACAGAACATGACAGAGTGACGCAGGTTTGAAGGATACCGTTTGGCCATCAAACTCCGGGAAAACAAAGACGCCGCATATCTCCTCTTACATGAGGCAGACGATGGTCAAGCGAGAATATATCGGATCCCGTTTTCCTTCGTCATATTGAAAAACTTATGATCATTTCTCGCTTCTTGCTCCACTTCATAACCATCCCGGGTATCGCCATGATACTGATGACAGGATGCCTGATAGCCCCACAGCCTATTGAATTGAAAACACAGCCCCCCGATTCCTTTTCCCGCTCAGGCCCAATGCCGTTGCCCGATAAATGGTGGGAAACGTTTGATGATCCGGCCCTGAACCGGATGATTGAAATCGCCCTTACGGATAATTTTTCGCTTCTGGCGACCTGGGACCGTCTGAGGCAGGCAGAAGCCATCGCCGTGCGCGAACGGGCACAACGATTTCCCAGTCTCAATGGGACCAATACGTCGAGCCGCAGTCGCGATAGTGAAGGCAATCAGACGGATCGGGTCGGGATGGGGTTACAGATGGCCTACGAACTTGACCTGTGGGGACGAGTACGGGCCAACACCAGTGCGGCCTACTTCGATGTGCAGGTCAGTCAGGCCGATTTGAACGTTGCGGCGATCACGTTATCCGCTGAGATCGCCAAAGCCTGGTACGCCCTGCTCGAACAACGAGGACAACTGTCTTTACTGGAGAGTCAGATAGCGACCAACGAACAAGTGCTCAAACTCGTCACCCTACGGTTCCGGCAGGGCGTTGCCTCTGCAGCCGACGTGCTGCGTCAGCGACAATTGGTGGAGCAAACTCGTGGTAATACCAAGGATGTCCGGGCACAAATCGAAACTCTGAGTCATCAACTCGCCATTCTTCTCGGTCAGCCGCCAAAGTCTGTGGATATTCCAAGCGACAAATCATTGATCCAATTGCCGCCGTTGCCCGATACCGGCCTGCCCGGGGAGTTGATTCACCGGCGTCCCGACGTGCAGGCGATTTTTTACCAGGTCCAAGCCGCCGATGCCCGTGTCGCGGCCGCCATTGCCGAACGCTTTCCGCGGATCGATTTGGCCGGTGCGCTGACCACCAATCTCAGCTCGACCCTGGCCGGCGGGGCATTTGCGAGGACACCTGCAGGGCTTTTGCCAGTTGGTTGGCCACCGTCTCGGCACAAATCGTGTTGCCCATCATTGACGGGGGTGCACGGAGAGCCGAAGTGGAACGAACGAAAGCCGTGCTCTCCGAAGTTCTTCACAATTATGAAGCCACGATTCTTCAGGCATTTCAAGAAGTCGAAAATTCATTGATTCGTGAGGCCCAGCAACGGGAAAAAACCTCCAGTCTAGAGGATCAATATCAACTCGCCACCCAAGTGATTCAACGTCTGCGGGCCCGCTATATTCATGGTGGCACAGCTTACCTGGATGTGCTCAATGCGCTGAGCAGCCAACAAGGCCTAGAACGCCAGATCCTGACCGCCCGGCGGACGCTGATCGATTTCCGGGTTGACCTCGCCAAGGCGCTGGCCGGCGGGTGGCAGATGACCAAACCCGAAATCCGTGAACTCACCATTTCTACCGGATAAGGATTCCCGGAAAATTCCTCGCCAAGCCATGTTACCCCAATCCCATTCCACGATACGGCTGATCCTGGTGAAGGTCGTGCTGCCTATGTTGATCCTGCTGCTGGCCGGCGGAATCGCCTTTTCGATTATCAATACCGCCCCACAACCGGAACGTCATCCCAAGCCCCGCCAACCCCGTCTGGTGGATACCGTTGAAATCAATTTGACCAAACAGATGCTGACCATAGAAGCATGGGGGCAAGTCCGGCCGGTTCACCAAATCACGCTTCGCTCACAAGTGAACGGGAAAATTATCGCGGTCAACTCTGAGCTAGTGCCCGGCGGCCGATTCACCGCACAGGAAACCATTCTCCGTCTGGAACCGACGGATTATGCTCTGGCTGTGCGTCAACGACAAACCGACCTTGAGAAAGCGCGCGTGGCACTGGCTCTCGAACAGGGCAATCAGACAGTTGCCAAACAAGAGTTCGAGCTATTGGGTGAAACAATTGGAGAGCAGGAAAAAGCCCTGGTCCTTCGCCTGCCGCAGTTGAGCGCCATGAAAGCCGACGTGGATGCTGCTACGGCTGCCCTTCAATCCGCAAAACTCGCATTGGCCCGCACCGTCATCAAAGCTCCGTTTGACGCCACCGTCCTTCTCCATCACGTCGATCTCGGGACTTATGTCACCACCACGTCGGATCTCGTGACGCTCGCGGGGACGGATGAATACTGGGTCGAATTAGCGGTCCCCATCGCTCAATTGCGATGGATCACCATTCCCCGCACACCCGATGAAACAGGGTCTGCCGTCAAACTGTTTCAGGAAACCGTGTGGGGAAAGGGAAAATTCCGGACAGGCCGGGTCGTCCGGTTGCTCACGGATCTTGAGCCGGACGGACGAATGGCCCGGATTCTGGTGGCCATTCAAGATCCTCTCAATCTTCAAGAACCGCATACTACACACGAGCCGCGCGTATTACTTGGTTCCTATCTTCGGGCGGAAATTCAGGGGAAGGAACTCGATGGCCTCGCCAAATTGGATCGACGCTGGATCCATGACAAGGACACCTTGTGGCTCATGAATAAAGACAATGCCCTGGAAATTCGGTCGGTCACGATCGCTTATCGCGGACAGCATGAGGTGTTTATTACTGAAGGGCTTGAAACGGGAGACCGCCTGGTGGTCACCGACATTTCGGCCCCTACGGATGGGATGCCTCTTCGCCTTCTCAATAGCCGTACCGATACACCGGTGACACCCCATGGAACATAAAGATTCCCCATCTTCCTCTCTCCAGACATCCGGCCCGCTTGCGTGGATGGTTCAGAACCGGGTTACGCCCAATCTGCTTATGTTGACGTTGCTTCTGGGCGGGCTGTTCATGGCCTCGCAGATTAAACAAGAGGTGTTTCCCGAATTCGAAGAAGACACGGTCACCATTACCGTCCCCTTTCCCGGCGCGAGTCCCGAAGAAGTCGAACACGGGGTCATTCTGGCAATTGAAGAAGGCGTCCGGGGGCTGGAAGGGGTGAGCGAGATCAGGGCCACCGCCTCGGAAAACCAGGGAACGGTCGTCGTCGAACTTCTGGCCAATTCCAACAATCAAAAGATATATCAGGACATTCAGCAGGCGATCAACCGCATCGTGACGTTTCCCGAAGATACGGAAAAACCGCGAGTCACGTTGGACACCCGTCGTCGCGATGTGCTCACCCTTCAATTATATGGAGACGTTTCGGAATGGACTCTTCGCGAAGCCGCCGAACAGGTTCGGGACCGTCTGTTACAAGAGTCCGGCATCACGCAAATCGACCTTGAAGGCGCGCGGGCCTATGAGATTCACGTGGAGGTATCTCAAGAAGATCTCCGGGCTTATGGACTCACATTGGAAGGCATCGCTCAAACGATTTCCGCAACCGCGCTCGATCGATCGGGGGGAAGCGTGGAAACATCCAGCGGAGAAATTCTGTTGCGGGTTCAGGAACGACGGAACTGGGCATCCGACTTTGCCGACATCCCTATCATCGCCAACCAAACGGGAACGCTGTTGCGTCTTGGTGATATCGCCCACATTTCGGAAGGATTCCAGGAAAGCGAGACCTTTGCGACCTTTAACGGAGTTCGTGCCATCGGCATTGAGGTTTATCGGGTAGGAGACCAAACGCCGATCGGCGTGTCGAAGAGCGTGCATGCCGCGATGGCCCGCATTGTTCCGGATCTGCCGTCTGCCATCGAGTACACCGTTCTGAAAGACCGGTCCGAAATCTATTATCAACGGCTGACGCTGCTTCTGAAGAACGGATTTCTGGGATTGTTGCTGGTTCTGGCGATTCTCAGCCTGTTTCTTGAATACAAACTGGCATTCTGGGTCACGGTGGGAATCCCGACTTCTTTTCTCGGAGCCATATTATTTCTGCCGATCATGGATGTCTCCATCAATATGATCTCGCTCTTTGCATTCATTATTGCGCTCGGGATTGTCGTTGACGACGCCATCATCGCCGGCGAAAACATTTACGAGTATCGACAACGCGGGAAATCATTCGGCGAGGCGGCCATTCTGGGCGCTCGCGATATCGCCGTTCCCATCAGCTTCAGCATTCTGACGAATATTATTGCGTTCCTTCCGCTGATGTTCGTCCCCGGATCATTCGGAAAAATCTGGGCGGTGATTCCCGTGGTCGTCTCGGCGGCATTCATTATTTCCTGGATCGAAGCCTTGTTCGTGCTTCCGGCCCATTTGGCTCATTCGGGGACCAATCCGACCGGCACCATCGGAGCCGCCGTTCATCGTACCCAACAGCGATTCAGCGTCTGGTTTACCCGATTTGTCGAAAAGACTTACGGGCCGTTTCTTCGCCGGGCAACTGAACACCGCTATCTGTGCATGGCCATCGGGTTCGGAATTTTTGCCATCGTGCTGGCCTATCCGTTCAGCGGGCGAATGGGCTTTATTCTGATGCCCACGGTTGAGGCCGATTTTGCCAAGGCGACGGCCGTGCTGCCGTTCGGAAGTCCTCGCAGTGAAATGATCCGGATACGAGACGGTTTGATACACTCCGTTCAGGAAGTGATTGACCGGTATCCCGGACAAAAAATCTCAACCGGCACCTTTGCCTTGGTGCTGGAAAACACCGTCGACGTCCGCGCCTATTTGCCTGATCCCGATCATCGTCCCCTCAGCACGAGCGAACTGACTGCCCTCTGGCGGGAACGCACTCCGGATTTCCCGGGAGTGCAATACGTGCGTTTTGAGTCGGATAGCGGAGGACCGGGGCGCGGGGCTTCGATCAGTGTCGAACTCAGCCATCGCAATATTGACATGCTCGATACGGCAAGCACCGACCTGGCAGACCGCTTGGCTGAATTTGAAAGCGTCAAAGACGTGGACGACGGATATTCCCCAGGGAAACCCCAACTGGATTTTCGGATCAATGAGGAAGCCCGCAGCCTCGGGTTAACCGCCGGCGAGGTCGCCAGACAAGCCCGAAATGCGTTTTACGGATCAGAAGCCCTGCGCCAGCAACGAGGGCGCAATGAAATCAAGGTGCTGGTCCGATTCCCCGCATCGGAACGCGAGAGTGAATACCATGTGGAAAATCTGGTGCTTCGAACGCCTGCCGGTCCCCACGTGCCGTTGTATCAGGTTGCAACCGTCGAGAAGGGTCGGGCATTTCGGGAAATCACCCGTCGGGACGGACACCGGACCGTGACCGTGACCGCGAATGTCCAACCCGTCAAAGAAACCAATCTTGTCCTGAACAGGCTGAAAAACGATGTGCTTCCGATATTGCTTCGTGACTATCCGGGCCTCAGTTACACATTCGAAGGACGTCAGGCCGATATGCGCGATGCGCTTCAGAGCTTTCTCTATAGTTCGACATTGGCCTTGATCCTGATCTATGTATTGCTGGCGGTGCCGTTTCGCAGTTACCTGCAACCGGCCATTGTGATGGCGGCCATTCCGTTCGGAGTAGTTGGTGCGGTAATCGGCCATATGATCATGGGATATAGCATCAGCATCATCAGTATGATGGGTATCATTGCGCTTGGCGGAGTGGTGGTCAACGACTCGCTGATCATGATCGACTATGCCAATGCCAAGCGCCGGGAAGGGCACAATGCGCTTGAGGCCATCTGCCAGGCCGGCATCCGCCGCTTTCGTCCTATTCTTTTGACCACGCTCACGACCTTTGGTGGACTTGGTCCCATGATATTTGAAACGTCCCGTCAGGCGCGGTTTATGATTCCTATGGCCATTTCATTGGGATACGGCATTCTCTTTGCCACTGCCATCATGCTCGTGCTCATTCCCTGTCTGTATTTGATCGTGGAAGACCTGTTGGCGATGGTCACCACCGTCGAAACCCCTGCCCCCGAAAGCATTCCGAAAGCACCCGACGCCCTCGTTGCCGAGTGATCAAGATTTTTGCTCAAGCAGGAATGCGTTGCACGTTTCCGCATTTCCGAGCTTGTACATTTGTACGATTGGGATCACAAGTATTCGGAACGACTCTTGAGTAAGGATGTATTCAAACACGTCTTATGCCGAAGGCTCCTCGCGAAAGGACCCTAAAAATAGGGTTGCACAGAGCATCCCTCCGCCCAGCAATAACCCTCCCACTCCCGTATAGGCGAATGTTTCCGTCAGAATATGCTCATGGGCCGGTCCACGGCCGATAGAGGGAGCCAGAATAAACATGGCCAGCCATGAAAGCGGATACAAACTGCCGATACCAAGTAATAGCGCCGATACCTTCTTATATCCGGGTTTCATTCCGGAAAACATCAGGAGGATGATCAGCCCCAAGGAAAAAGCGGCAATGCCCGTGGCATGGAAATGAGCACGCTGGGCATACCGCCAGATCTTATCCGCGCTTTTCGGGTCATGGACTGCGGGATTTTCGGCTACTCCCTGTGCAATATAGTCTTTAAAGAAGTCTTCATTGATGCCGAAGACTATTCCCATGCCCACGCCAAACATCAGGCCTAGCAGCACGAGCCCCAGCCCCAGTCTTACGATTTCAATCTCCTTGGCCATAAGTTTCTCTTACCTCCATCAAATCAATCATACCAGTTACGTTTTCTTCGAATGGGCATCCTGTCCATGACCTTATATTCATGAAGATCATAAGGTATGTCCGCATCCCCTATTTGAGCCCTAGAGAATTTGGAAAATTATTGAGAGTTCACCCCGGATTACCGATTGTCCTCCATCATTCCGGGCCAGCGATTGCCGGCCATTCAAGAGTGGCCCGCACCCCACCCAATGAAGACCGGTCCAGGGAGAGAGAGCCTCCGTACAACACGGCAATATCACATACGATGTCGAGCCCCAATCCGCTACCCGGCATGGCATCATCGAGTCTGCGTCCCCGTTGAAACGCCAGAGCTTCCTGGCCTTCGGGAATACCGGGTCCATCGTCTTCCACGATTACCCGCCAGATGTGACCTGTCCGTTCTCCACGAACCTGAACAACCGTCTTCGCCCATTTGCAGGCATTGTCCATCACATTGCCTAACATTTCCTGCAAATCCTGCTCATCACCTCGAAAATAGATCTCTTCCAGCTCCATTAGTTGAATGTTGAGATTCTTGTCCTTATACAGATGGTCCATAGAAAACCGTAAATCCTCGGCAACCCTCCCCACCCCCGTCAGGGTTCCCGCTAATCGATTTGCTCCGGATGTTCTGGCTTTTGAAAGATACCGATGTATGGAATCGGTCATGTTCCGGAGTTGTTCGTCCATCAGACGCCCGCGCTCATCTTGTATGGCACGGGCTTCGTTCGTCAGGACCATTAACGGATTTTTCAGCGAATGGGCCAAATTCGCGGTTTGCGTGCGCGCCCGCTCCAGGACGGCCGCATTATGATCCAGGAGCGCATTCAGTTCCGAGACAACAGGTTGCACCTCCCCCGGAAAACTTTCCGGAAGTCTGGCAGATTTTCCCGATCGAGTGTCCGACAATGCCTGTTGTAATCGAGACAGTGGACGCAACCCGATCCGAATTTGGAAAAACACCGCACCGACCAATCCTACTCCTAATGCCGTTAACGTGATCAACAACATAGTGGTAAACTCCTGAACATCCCGATCAATGTTGGAAATCGGGCCGGCCACCACAAATGTAAACGAAGCGTCGGAGTCGGGAAGGGTCACATTTTCAACCAAACCCCGTAACGCCGTGCCGGCCGGATCCACGAGCATCTGGTGTTGCAAACCCGTCCCGAGGCCGGGATCGATCACACTCAGGGTATGCTGCCACAAGGAGCGGGAGCGGGCACGTAAGGTTCCATTTTCAAGGATCTGCCAATACCAGCCGGATAATGGACGGTGAAAGCGAAGGTTGGACGGATTCCATGCCATTTTCAACATTCCGTCCGCCGGGGATATTTCAGTGGCTGCAATGTTGCCTTTAAGTTGATCAAACAAGAAGTCATCGAAACGTCGTTCCACATGGGAGCGAAAAAGGATACTCAACAACACCCCCACCACAACAAGTGTCACCACCACCCAGACACTTGATAGGATCAGCAGGCGGAGAGCCAGCGTGTTACGTTTCATGATCCAATTCCGTGAGCTGGTATCCTTTACCCCGATGAGTGCTGATAAATGAAGCGCCAAGCTTCTTTCGCAATCGATTGATTAAGACCTCGATCACGTTGGAATCCAGATCAAAATCCTGGTTGTAGATATGTTCCGTGAGCTGGGTTTTAGAAATGACGGCATGGGGGTGATGGAGAAAATACGATAAGGTACGGAACTCCAAGGCGGTCAACTCCAAGGGTTGATCCTGGACGGTCACCCGTTGGCGACTCGTATCGAGAGTGACTGCCCCCCATGTGAGGACGGAACTGGCATGGCCTGCGGCGCGCCGAATGAGTGCTTCTATGCGAGCCACAACTTCTTCAACTTCAAAAGGTTTTGTCAGATAATCGTCCGCGCCCGCACGTAAGCCCAATACTTTTTCCCGCCAGGTATCCCGGGCGGTTAAAATGAGAATAGGCATCTTGCGTCCTTCATGGCGCCACCGTTGCAAGACGGTCAAGCCTTCAGATTTCGGCAGACCCAAATCGAGAATGACGGCATCATAGGGTTCGTTCTGACCCAAAAATTTCCCGTCCTCGCCATCGTAAGCCACATCCACGACATACCCTCCTCGTTTCAGAGCCTCGGCTAATTGCCTGGCCACGTGTGGATTGTCTTCGACAACGAGCACTCTCATCGCATCACGCCTTGCTGAACTCCGATGATCATGGTGAATGGTCTTGGCGTCCTTTGATTTTGAGAAGATCCATCGTTTTAGCATCGTACTCGATTTTGAGCACATTGCCCTGAGGGGTCAGCAATTTGACTTCATAGATCCATTGCGATTCCTCATCCTCCAATTCCAGCTCAAGAATGATTCCTTCAAACTCCGACTTGACCTGCTGAAACACTCGCTCCACCGGAACGACTTCAGCTTTTAATCGCTGATACTCTACAACATCATCATCCGAATACGCAGGCGGCAAAAGGCCGAACAAGCCGACCGTGAACCCTAGAATCCCAATGAATCGGGTTACCTCCATCCTCAGTTTTTTCTGCCGTTCATGTCTCATGTTCTCTGCCTCCTTTCTTTTTTCGGGCTTATCGGAAGCGATTCGAGAACAGAATCCTAGCACGACCAACCTTACAGCAGGCTGAAATTCCTCTTCAGCATGGCCTCAGGCCAGGAGATGTATCTTGAGGGGCGATTCTAGGGAAAGGGTTGCTTATCCTGTCCGTCTGCTCCATCGATCGACAAGTACCTTAAAACCTGAAAATGATCCGAGATGCCGCATGAGGAAAGTTCTGATCGTCTGTCCGTAACATCCCGAATCCAATTTGGAGACTCCCATGTTCGGTGAATGGAATATGAAGTTGCGGCATGACTAACATTCTATCCGGACGAGAGGGACGGGATTCCCAATTCATCTCTAACCCCATTGTTATTTGTTTCGATGGAGAAAAGAAAAGGCTGCCATTCACTAATCTCTCGAGATGCCCTTTTGAACTCGTATCGGAAAGACGTAAGCCCGTCATATTCAGCGTACTCCAGTGTCGATTGATTTGATAACCGAACACATACAGCCACGTATTCGCAAGCTCTTTGCGATGCCGAAAATATTCGCCGATGTATTGCCATCCATGAATAAACCGACTATTCCGGAGAAAATTGAATGTACCTTGCAAGGACAATTTATAGGCTTCGAGTGAAGTATTTTGCACTGGGAATTCGAACTCCAGACTGTATCCATCGGCATAGGCGTACTCGAACTCAGG
>JALDRK010000058.1 GCA_031315915.1 Nitrospirales bacterium | reverse complement strand
TTGATCCGGCGAGATGCAGAAAGTCAGAATCAGCATCCCTCCACACCGTGAGCAGGAGTTCAGAGTAGGCAGCCGGTTTTCGGTGTCGCTCTGCGGCTCCCTGTGTGTTTGTTGTTTTTGAATAACCTTCATTGAGCTCCTCCTTTTAATATCTAATGTTTGTCTAATGTGTGTTTAAAGTTATAAAATACTGTAAAATGTTTGTCAATAGTTATCCAAAAAAATATTTGACATACATTATACATATTTGTACATTTACTTAATGCAGATGTATCGAATACACCGTTTTTCAAAGCTAACTGGGCTCAGTACCCACGTGATTCGAGCCTGGGAAAAACGGTATGGACTTGTAAAACCAACTAGGGGTTCAAATCGTTACCGACTCTATAATGACGAGGACGTCCGACTGTTCAGGTACTTAAAATCCCAGACAGACCAGGGAATAGGAATCGGACAGTTGGCAGAAATCGGGCGCGAGACATTGCTTGAACAGGCTCAACAGGATTGGGTAAAGACGGCTGTGGAACCGCCTCCTTCGGAGGGGTTGGTTTCCGACCTAACGCAAGCACTTCAGGGAGGCGATCGTGCCGGTTTTGAACGGAAGCTGAACGGTGCCCTGGCGGTTATTCCGTTTGAGGAAGCCCTGCATCGATTCTTACTGCCCTTACAAGAGCAGGTAGGTCAGCTCTGGCATGATGGACAAGTGAGTGTGGCGCAAGAGCATTACGTTTCCAATCAAGTTAAACAAAAAATCTTTTCGGCCATCAATCAGCTTCGATTGATCGGGGAGGGGCCACATGTAGTCGTTGCCTGCCCGCCTCAAGAATGGCATGAAGTCTCAGCCCTCACGGCGGCCTATTTGTGCGCGGTGCGCGGGTGTCGCGTTCACTATTTAGGGGCCAATCTTCCCATTCCGGAACTCGCAAGATTTTGTGAACAGATTCGTCCTTCCTATGTGCTGCTTTCCATGACCATCGATCGCTCAGATGCGGAAACCCGCACGATTGTCCATGACATCGCCATACAGGTCGGGTCGGTGGTTCCAGTCGGCGTCGGGGGACGGTTCGCTCAAGCCCATGCCTCTCTCTTTATGGAGAATAACCTGACAGTCTTCCCTGACTTGAAGTCTTTGGATGCTTTCGTGTTTTCACTCGTTCATTCTTCAGGGTAATTCGTTTCAATTTGCGTTGGCCCTTTCTTCTCGCCGGTTTGGATGATCAAGCTTCGGGCTCCAACGCGATGGGGTATGCCGCTTGTTGGCCTCATCCCGAGCGTTCTGAAGTTATCGAAATTTTAAAATGTGAGGTTTTCTTCGGAAGGTTCTGTCGTTTCGGGAATTTCTCGATTCCCCGGCACGCATCCTCTGTTCCTACCTTGCCCCTCAGTTGTTCAATTCCTCTTATGCCCTTCGCGCCGCCTCCTGGGAATCGTCCTGCATCGGCAGGCGGCCTAAGGCGACTTGCCGGAAGAGTTGCCGTGGCCTATAGTTAGTCAGACTAGACCAAGTTAAATGGAGAAAGCCATGAAAACGGTGAACGTGTATGAAGCCAAAACACATTTGTCGCAGCTCTTGGATTTGGCCGCCTCTGGGGAAGAGGTCGTTATTGCCCGTGCGGGCCGTCCTCTGGCCAAACTGATTCCTTACCAAGCGAATGTGCAACCCCGGAAACCGGGTTATTGGAAAGGGAAGGTCAGGATCGCCAAAGACTTTGATGCCCTGCCAGATACTGTTCTGAAAGCCTTCGAGGGTCACGAGGGGTGACGCTTCTGTTGGACACGCATGTCCTGCTCTGGTGGTTGGAAAACCATAAATCTCTCACATCTGCGGCTCGTGCCGCCATCCAGGATGGCACAAATACGGTGTATGTCAGTGCCGCCACGGCATGGGAAATTTCCATCAAGCGGGCTTTGGGAAAACTAAGAGCGCCCGATGATCTGGAGGAGGCACTTGCAGCCAATCGATTCCTTCCGCTTCCCATCCATTTCCCGCATGCTCGTTTAGCCGGCCGCTTACCTCGACATCACGAAGACCCGTTCGACCGGATGTTGGTGGCACAAGCGCGACAGGAGTCTCTGACTTTGGTGACGCATGATGTGCAACTGGCCGTGTACGAAGTTCCCATACTCTGGAAATAACACGTTCTCCACTCGGCATGCTAAGGAGAAGTGCTCCTATTGGTTGTTGAACTCCTGGGGGGAGGTTTCATCTAGGTCGTGGTGCGCACATACTCGTTGTGCTTTCAGCATGCACGTCTTCTTTCCGTTGTCGGCTGCACGGCTTGGCCCCGTTACCAGGCCGATGATCAGATCGATAAGCCTCACCATCCCGTTGGGCATGGCTCTCTGGGCGCATGTCTCGGACGAGGTAGACAAAAAATTGGAAGTTCAACTAAAGGCTAACATCCCGTTCCGTCTGGACCCGCACGACTGGAAGAGCGGGAAGATTCCCTGGTTGCTGTCCGTGTTGACCCCCCAGGAAGTGGCGCAGACGTTAGAGAAGAAACTCGAAGGGTCGGTATTCAGAGACAAAACGTATAAGTGGTTTGCTTTTCGACCAATGAAGGCGGGGCCTAACAATGCCCTGAAAGAAAGCGAAGGAAAATCTAGCTTGGACCAAGCGACAGGGGCTTAATAGCAGAGAGGCGATACAAACTGGATCCTGTAGGGACACTTGGAATCCAATAAATGAATTTCCAGGATGGAGCAATGAAGCATGAAAAAAAATATCATGAAGAATTTTGTTAGTGGGGTGGTGTTCTTCATGGGTGTATTAGCCTTTATGAATGTCACATCAACAGCTAATGGTAACCAGGTGGTTAAAGTATATTTTTCTTCACACCCAATCACATGTAAGGGATTTCTCATCGTAAAAAACCGTGTAGAGAAGATTGATACGTATAAGTCCGCTTCTTTGTTTTTAGCTAAAGTTCAGATTTTAGGCCTTCCATTGAGTGGGAAAGAAACAGCATATAAAGCCGTGAGGGTGAAGGTGCTAGAGAGACTTGAGGGCACAATTCCCGGCGACCAATTAATCGTTCAATATACCGGAGATAGTGGTACAGAAGGAATGTCAGAGAGTCTCGCCAATGATACGCGGTATTTCATCATGGGAGCTGTTATTGCAGAAGGGAAAACCTTTATTGGTGACGTATGGAAAGCCGGAGACGTTAAATTGTTACCTGTGCCTTTGGAAGAAATGGAATACAGTTGGTGGGAGAGACCTTTATGGTGGTTTTCTGAATGCGAAAACCTTAATTAACAATGAAGGCTAGGCGTCATGTCTATTTGTAAACCTTTTGAACCAACGAATGATAAAAAAAAGTTCGTTTTTCTTTTCGGCTTCCTTGGGGTCATTTCACTAAGCTTGGATATCTGGGCATACCAACTACCGAGTTTAAATCAATTCCTGCCTCCTTGGGCGGAAGTCACCCTCGAATTTGATAAACCAGAGTATATCTTGGGCGAAACGGTCTCTGGGCACTTCTGTGTAAAAAACGCCGGGTATGAGCCTTTTTTAATTCGTGTAGGAGGAGAAACTCATCCACATCGAGATCACAGCTTTAAAGTAACGGGAACAGAGATTAATGGACCACGGCTATCCGATCCGAATGTCATTGAACGGTATAAACCGAACAGACCTATTCGCGAAAGACCTTGGGTCAACGATTTAGAAATTAACCCTGGCTCACGATGGTGTCGGACGTTGCCACTTCACCGGTATGTGCATATCGACCGAGCAGGATCGTTTCAAATCGAAGCGGTGACGGGTTTTGGCTGGAAAATGAAAGATTGGCAATCGGTTCCAACCGCCACCGCACGGATTCAATTTACTTTGCCTTCACCGGAACACGCCAATCGTCTGGTTCAAGAGGCTTTTGCCGAACCACTTTCAGAGAACTCCATGCGGCTGATTCCGCAGGGAGAAAAGTATCGAGACCCCTACGTAGACTATGGTGCCTTTTCCCATCCTATCTATCTTCATTTACTAAAAGAAAAAGCCGCATTGGGAGATACCCGAGCCGTGGAAGGAATCAGTGCCATCAAAACACGCGAAGCCACTCGGGTGTTATTGGAATTCCTCATTGCCCCAAATCCGGCCGTCGTCTATTCCGCTTGGTCGGCCGTGTCTCGACGATTGCCTGATCCACATATTTTCAAGACCCTGGCCTCAGGCCATCTTAAACCGGAAAATAATCTGGCCCATTTCCTCGATCGAAAAGCTGAAATAGATGCGACGTGGCGGCCGGAGTTTATTCCGATGATTCGCTCCTCTGTTCCCAGCTTTTTAGGTTCTACAGATGAGATCCTCAAAGGGTATGGGGCATGGATCATGCGTCAATTCCCCCACCCTTCAGATGTTCCTCTCCTGGCCAAGGCGCTAACCCAAGCAATTGAGGACTACGACAATATTTCATCCAGGGCACGCCAAAGGGTCCCTAATTTCCTGGCTGCTGCAGAGTCATTGGCGCCATATCAAGACGTGATACCACAAAATCCGCACACGGATGGTGAAATTGCGCTCTATATTCTCGGTGTGAAATGGGCCTATCGAAATACGGGCATAGCCCGAAAAGAAATGGAAGAAAAAATCGGGAAGTGGCGAGGCCACCCCTCCGAAGTGATAAGGCAGATTATAGATCGTGAATGAAGATGGACGGTCGTAAGACAGTAGAGGTTCATTTGAAAGGGTAATTACCATCTCTCCCCTGCTCCAAAGTCAATTCGACCATACAAATTGGGGAACTTGTTAAAAAAACAAGAACCATGGGCAGGTTTGGAATAAGTCACCAAGAATCTATTTTGTCTTCTCCGGATAAGCAGGGTACAATGTTTTCTGGCACGTCTCTGAAAGTATATCCATGAAGCCTTCAACCGTCCTTGATCGTCAACGTGCCGAAATTCGAGCTGTCACCACCCGCTATCATGCGGCCAACCCGCGTGTATTCGGGTCGGTCTTGCACCACACCGATGAGGACGGCAGCGACCTCGACCTGCTCGTTGATGCGTTGCCCGGAGCCACTTTGTTTGACCTGGGCGGGTTGCAAGTCGAACTTGAAGAACTCCTTGGCGTCCCGGTCGATGTCCGGACGCCAGGCGACCTTCCGATCAGATTCCGGGAACAAGTCCTCACTGAAGCCCTACCGGTATGAACGAGGCTCGCCTCCAGACGTCTGGACCACATGGAACACGCCGCCTCTGATGCCTGCCAATTCCTTGAAGCCATGGACAAGACGACGTTCCTGGCGGACAAACGCACTCAACCAGCCGTCATTATGAGTCTCGTCATCATTGAAGGTACCCGATGATCTGGAGGAGGCGCTTGCAGTCAATCGATTCCTCCCGCTTCCGATTCATTTTCCACGTGCTCGTTTAGCCGGCCGCTTACCCCGACATCACGAAGACCTATTCGACCAGATGTTGGTGGCACAAGCGCGACTGGAGTCTCTGACTTTTGTGACGCATGATGTGCATCTGGCTGTGTACGAAGTTCCCATACTCTGGAAGTAACACGTTCTCCACTCGGCATGCTAAGGAGAAGTGCTCCTATTGGTTGTTGAACTCCTGGAGGGAGGTTTCATCTAGGTCGTGGGGCGCACATACTCGTTGTGCTTTGAGCATGCACGTCGTCTTTCCGTTGTCGGCTGCACGGCTTGGCCCCGTTACCAGGCCGATGATCAGATCGACAAGCCTCACCATCCCGTTGGGCATGGCTCTCTGGGCGCATGTGTCGGACGAGGTGGAAAAAATTGGAAGCTCAACTAAAGGCTAACATCCCGTTCCGTCTGGCCCCGCACGACTGGAAGAGCGGGAAGATTCCCTGGTTACAGAGGCTTAATAGTGTGACAATGAGGAATTGGACCACGCAAGGACGCGGGGGTGTGAAGGGACAGAATGATTTCCAGGAGGGAGCATAGAAAAATGAAAAAGTGATGATGGTGATTGTATTGGTTTTGGTAGGAAGCACAAATGTTCATGGTAATGGCTCGGCTTCTACTTTTTCATGGCATCAGAAGATGACCGTGGAAGTCGAGGTGGATGGGAAGATGGTTGCGGGTTCCAGTGTGGTGGAAATGACCGTTACCGGCATCCCGGAAGAGCGGCAATTTCGGGCCGCTCGCAAACTGAGTATGCTGGGAGAGGCGACGGCCGTGAAACTTCCCGGTGACCGGTATCTTTTTGCCTTACTGAGGTATGATGTTTTTTTAACCGGCAAGGTGTTTCATGATCTAGTTGGAGGCGAAGTGGCCCAGCCGGAGAAAGGGTGGGCTAAAGCCATTCAGCACGTACGTGAGAGCCGGACTATCAATCAAAAGATTATCCGCTGCTGGTGACATTCCCTGACATCAATGATCCTAAAACCGTGAAGAAGGTTGATCTGGACGATCTGGCGGCCACATTCGGGCCGGGGGTGGCCCTCAAGCGCATCATGCTGGAAATCACCGATGAGCCGGTGACGGAGGGCAAGATTGAGCAGGTGTTGGGATGGTTAGGACCTCACCCGGAACCAACGTTAGGACGTTCAAAAGATATTTTTAATCCAATGTTTGCTGCGACTGTTCACCACGGAGATTTCATAAGGAGATAACCATGGCTATTGCTTCCGAACTCATGTATGCCATTCTCGCGATGGATGCCTATAACCGGAGTAATCCGGCATCTGAGTAATTAACATGCACAGACGGTCAATAGGTATCAATGTCGGATTTATACATTGGTTGTGTGGTGTTCTCATCATTCTGGTGTGGAGTGGCATTTTCCTGACCGATGTCGTCGGCGACCCCATTCGTTTTTCTGGAGTTTTTTTTTCTGAGCAACCGGTTCCCTGTAAGGTCTATCTTGAAAAGAAATCTTTTCACGAAGAGTCGGGGAAAAAGAGTGGTTCATACGTACTAGGCTCTTTTTTTCAAGCTGAGGTCCAGGTTGTCAGAACCGAATCGAAGACGACTATTTCTTCTTACGGTGAAAGGCATGATGAAAAACTAACTGTGGTCAAGGTATTGAATGTATTGGAAGGAATGGTCCCTGAAGAAGAATTTATTGTTTATTACAAAAAAGACCCAAACTGGGCCATACCTCCCAGTGAAACACATTACTTTATATTAGGAAAGTTAGGTCGGCATGAGGATGGAATAAATGTTTCTTTAGTTAGGGTAGAAGGCAGCTTTACAAAAAAAAATGGGGATGGGTGGTTGGCAACTGTGGAGGGATGGCTTTCAATTTTAGGTAATTGGTTGAAGAGGCCATTTTCTGCTTGTGAAAACGTCCATTGATTATGGGTATTTTAATAGTTGCACATCACCATTTTTTCCGCTTTTTGGGTGCCATAGGGATCATTCTTCTCGTTGGAAGTTGGTTTTTTCTGTTCAGGGGCGCCAATCTCACACTTGAATTTGATAAGGAAGCATATGTTTTAGGGGAAACCGTCCTCATGCATCTTTGCTTGACCAATAACACCTTTAGCTCGTTACCCATTCAAGTGAGTGGGGACACCAGACCTCACCGCGATTGGACCTTTAAGGTGACCTGAACCGAAATCAATGGACCACGGCTTCCCGATCCCAATATCATTCAACGGTATACACGGAACAGACATCATCGAGAAAGTCCGTGGGTTAACGATTTAGAGATTCAACCCGGCTCATGCTGGTGCAGATCTTTGCCACTTCACCGGTATGTGCATATCGACCGAGCAGGATCGTTTCAAATCGAAGCGGTGACGGGTTTTGGCTGGAAAATGAAAGATTGGCAATCGGTTCCAACCGCCACCGCACGGATTCAATTTACTTTGCCTTCACCGGAACACGCGGTTTTTCGGGAGACGGTGGTCCAGCAACAGCAGCTCAGTTAAATGTTCCCCATGCATTAGTGATAGACAGGAGCGGCAATCTTTTTATTGCTGACCAGGGCAATTTTCGTATACGGCGGGTCGATGCAAGAACCGGAATCATTTCAACCGTGGTTGGAAATGGAAAGTTTGGTTTTTCGGGTGATGGAGGCCTGGCAGTCTCAGCAAGTTTGGAAGGGATTTCCGGACTAGCCATTGACGCAACCGGCACCATCTATCTGGCAACTCACAATCATATTCGCGTAGTCAGAGATCCCAACGCTAGCGATAATAGATAAAAGGAAGGAGCAGAAAAAGGCAAATGTGACAAGTATATAGATTGTTTGCAGAATTTTTCCGCAAATTATTTTAATAAGGACTTCTAAATTCCCTGATGGTTTTGTCATGTAAGGAGAACCACACCCAACAAAGAGGGGTTCGGTCACAAAAAATAGATTAATGAAACGTGAAATATTTTACTGGGCTTCACATGGGGACCACGTTGAATATCACTGGCATTTCATTACCTCCAGATAAGGAGCCCAAACTCTTCCTTGCCTTAAAAAACATTTCTTCGGATTGAATCCGTTTGACTGGCTTGAATGACTACTTTTGGCTGAAGGAATCGTTCTGGAAAAGTGATGGCATTTGACCGAAAAGTCATTCTCTTCCCCAAATCTAAAGCACCACGTGACCGAATTACCCATTCTGTTTTCTTCCTCCATGTGCCCAATACGTTTCTGTCAATCCCCTGAGTAAATGGTGTCTTGTTAAATCCACAACTATTTACTCCCCTTTATAATCTCAAGGGGGAATAGGAGACTTAATCGGTTGTATTTACTCAGGTTTGGTTTGGGGATTTTGGGTATTCACAAACCGAGTGATTATGGAACGGGGTAGGCAATGGAATTAATCGTTATTTAATCTTAATGAATCAATAAGATGGATATCCAAGAGCCCAACCTTAAATTACTCGAAAGTTTTCAGAGAAAAAAGCCAATGAAACCATGGCTTACATTAGATCGATCCCGAATGAAAACGAGGTCTGCACCATCTGTGGTTATGCGACGGGTGCAGTTGACCTCCGTTACTACTTCCATTTACCGACACCAGACTATTTTCTATACCCTTCAAGTTTAAATACATGATCGCCGAGAGTGAGGAAGCCTGTCGATGTGAATATCCCAATAAGGAGTTGAGGGAAGAGGATGGATGTTAAGACTTTTCGCTCCCGGATGATAAAGCTTAGTGCCTTCATGTTCATCATCATTGCCGGATTTCCGTTTATCCTTTATGGCCTTGTCAGGATGACTTCCTGCGGAGGTGGGGCCTGCGGGGCCCTGGCAGCAGGGGCAGGCATGATTCTTCGTCCTCTGGCGTTGGTAATCTTTGTGATTGGTGTAGGGAAGGCCGTTTATAAACGTTGCAAGCATGCTCGGCTCTCATGGGGGTGGTCTCTTATGGCCCTCTTATGGATGATTGGAAGTTCCAGTTATTTGTTAGGGGCACAAAATTTCTGGGGGGCAAACTTTGGGATGGGGTTAATCGCTATTCGTCAGCCTTTGCTCCTTCTCTTTCTTGCAGCGTTCACCATTTTCCTGGGATTCTATAACGGACGAGAGAAGGACGATGGAAGCGAAACCGACCTGAAAGTTGCTTGGGCGTTTGCAGGGTTTTCTACCGGCGTGGGTATCTTTGTGAATTTCCCAGCAGTCAAAGAACCTTTTATCTCGCTCTTGCTGTTATTTGGAATATTTCCTCTTAAAGATATTGTGGCATTCAATAAAACCGTACACACTTTCATAAATCTCCCTCCCATTTTCCACACTTTCTTGTCGTGGATCGCTCCAGCCATTTTTGTCCTCGCGTTACTGTACATTTATACCCGATCTCGCCAAAATCTCATGCCCGAGGCAGCGGCAGTGGGATTTCAAAAATAACCAACCCCGTGTTGTAAGCTTTCTGCTCAAATCAACTGTATGTAAGTCCGGCTTTTGGTTAGGTGTCAGAGCACTTCAAAATCAAACGTGCGCCGAAATTTTTCAGGAATAATCTAATGAGTGAAGGAATTACAGATCTTCCAGGCGTCCTTGCGCACGGGCTAATTGAATGCGAGCCACGTTGAAATTAAACAAGGCTTCAATGACGTTGTCCCGAGCCGTCGCGACGGCGGCTTGCGCATCCGTCACTTCAATGTTGGTGGCGGCGCCTGCCGCAAAACGCCGGCGCGCCAATTCCACTTCATTGAGTGAAAGGCCGAGCGCTTCCTCCGCTTCCGTGACTTGCTCTTTGGCGGAATGGAGGGATTGAAAGGCATCACGGACTTCAAGCGAAATCTGATACGTCACGTCCCGAGTGGTGATGGCTTCTTGCCGAACCCGGCTTCGGCTTTCGGAAATACGGCCCTCACGTTGACCGCCGTCAAAAATGGGGATCGACATCATGACCTGGACATTATCATTGGTCAACATTTTTGAAACTTCATTACCGATAAGTCCGACATCTCCGGACGCTTGCAAAGAAGGGATACGTTCACTCGTCACCGAACTCAACGTGATGGAAGCCATGCGTTCCTTGTTTTTCTGTAACTCCAACTCGACTCGATGGTTCTTCGCAATGGCTAAAGCTTCCTGAAGGGTTTGTTCAGGAAGGGGATTGACCGTCATTTCATCGATCAACACGAGATTCACGTCGAACGACAATCCAATGGCCCTGATTAAATTTAATTTAGACCGGATCAGATCATTTTTTGCCACCAGCCATCGTTGCCGTTCGTTTTTAAAACGCACATGGGCGCGATTGACATCCAGCAGGGTAGCCATCCCGGCTGTCTGACGCTGGGTGGTGAGACGAAGAAGCTCCTGATTGAGCGTCACATCCGCAAATCGGGCATCGACGGTGGCTTGGGACCGAAGCACCTCCAAATAGACCAAGCCGACAGTGGCCATGGTGTTCAGTCGGGTGACCTCTGTATCCAACCCGGCCACATCGACACCGGCCAAGGCCGCCCGCAATTTGTTAATTAAACTGTGGCTTAATAAATTTTGGGTCAGAAGCGCTCTGGCGTCATACAACCGGTCAGGATCGGCAACCACCGGATCTTGCC
>JALDRK010000057.1 GCA_031315915.1 Nitrospirales bacterium | reverse complement strand
TTCCTGCAACGGTAACCCGCTCTTCGTTCTCTTCAGCGCGAGTAAGAATTTTCATTTTATGTAGGAACGTCACTTCGTCGTCAGAGTATGGCCCAATGAAACGCCGCCATAAGCGTTGTTCCAAATCCATGAAACCCGTATCCGGAACGGGTTGCTCATCGAAGCGAATTAACCGGGCCTGACTCCGCTGTTGAAAAAGCCGAGCAAGCATATCCGGCGACATCTCGCACTTTTTGCTCCCTTGACGATGGAAGTAGCCCCCTGGGCTCTTATGGACGAAGAGACTACGCGGGATTTCCACCTTCAAAACGGGTTGGACAATGCCAGTACTGTCGGGCAGCTCCATACGAAATGACTTAAAGAGTATATGAGGCTTTACGCTATCGGTGCATATCTCGTATATGTATCGTTCGACAGCGTCGAGGCGATGAAGCGGAATGCCGACCACCTCACGAGTCTTGTCATCGACGCCCAGTACAAGCACGCCATCGTGAGTGTTAGCGATTGCTGCCAATTCGTCAGCCAAATCGTCCCGCTTT
Organism: Nitrospirales bacterium; assembly: GCA_031315915.1. Lineage (GTDB taxonomy): Bacteria > Nitrospirota > Nitrospiria > Nitrospirales > UBA8639 > JACKFE01. Next base: position 11,168 of record JALDRK010000057.1, on the reverse strand, counting down.
GGTTCGGCCACGCGGTCGCCTTTGAACCCGACGTTTTTGTATTCGAGGGAGGTATCCTCCCCAAGACGAATTTTCTGTAACAACTCCCCAGGGCTATCAAACACGGGTCCCCTCCAGTGCGATGCGACGGAATCGTTGTTCGAATGCCTTTAATCCGCCTTCCATAACAGTGCAGATCGTATCCCGGACCCTCTTATCCTGAAGGCTGCCTTCACACTCCATCTGTGTTTCCCCGTTACGTACGGCTAATGCGACAACCAATTCTGCGTCACCGTTGACGACGATGTTAGGGTTATGAGTGACGACGATGAGTTGTCGGTGTCGTTTGACCTCTCGAAGCTGGGTGACGATCAGATCATAAATCAAGTGATTGTCCAGGTCGTCTTCCGGCTGATCAAGGACAAGGGGTTCTTCACCATAGGACAGAAGGAAAGCCAGGAGCGCAGCGGTCTTCTGTCCTGGCGAACCTTCCTGGATCGAGCGAAAGTTTTTCCCGTCTCCCGTCGGACTGTATTGAACATCCAAAGAATCCTCGGGGAACCAGAGATCAAGACGATCGAAGGTTTCGGGTTGGAGCTTACCAAGGTGGTTCGCGAAGCGCTGGTCTTCCAGAGTGTATGGTTCGTGCGATCCTGTAGCAATCTTCCGGATCCTTATTTTTAGTTCCGAGAGAGCCTGCTCAAAGTCAGTCAGTTTCACATCTTTACTATAAAGTCCTCCAAGAAGGCCTCCTCCATCAGGAGACCCGATGTCCTTTTCGAAACCGCGGCCTTCTCTTTGAAGCAGCTTGCGGAACTCGCTTTCAACAGTAATTTTCGCACCATACGGAATAACCTGAATGCGGACATAGCGGTTGTCCGCCAAGACTTTATCCAGGAACTTCCTGCGAGCGGCGGTTAATTCCTGGCGGATTTTTACAAATTCCTGCAAGGCGGCATCAGCCTGCTTCTTGAGATCGGCAACCTGCTTCCTCCGCTCCGCTATTGCCTTCAGACGTTGCTCAATAATCTGCCGTCGCTGCACCAATTCTCCATAGGCCGAAGGGTCACCCGCCCCCACCTGTGCAAGTTTTGTCCATAGATTTTGGTAATTCAGAATGGCGGTTTTTGAGACCTCCATCCAGAATGAAGCGTCTTTTCCCTTCCGCCACTCAGCGAGGATTTGATCTACTTCTTCCGCGAACCTCTCAACCTTCTTCCGTATAGCCTCCAGGCTGGCCTGAACCCTAGAGGAATGCTCATGGAGTTGCGAATCCTCCTTCGCATCCAAATTGAAGGTCGTCTTATCGAGAGAATCCGGGACAATATCTCCAGCGACCTGGCGCAACCGATCCCCTGCACCTACCCAAGTATCTTCCCAGGCGTCGACGGCTTGCTGCTGCCGGCGGCGCAATTGAAAGGCCTTGAGGACATCCGTGTGACCAGCCTTCTCGAAGATAGCCATTTTACGCTTCACGTCATCGAGCTCACCTCTTAAACGCTGCTCCTCTGTTAGACCAGTTTCGATCTCCCTCACCTTCGCGCGAAGAGAGAGAAACTTCGTCTCCTCTGCCCTCCAACGTTCATTCCATGTTCGCCGGTCAACTTCTGGGGCTTCGTCTACCACTCCCAAGAGTGCAAGAGGTGTCTTCGCCAGATGAAATATCTGCTTCTGGCTATACAGCCGGATGGGAAATCGCTGGGAAACCTCCCCTTCAGCTCGACGCCACTCTCCATTGTCCTCCTCCTCAATAGGCTCCAAATCCCCGGTGTAGCTCCACTGGATGCGGAATCTCCCTCCATCTTTACGGTAGATCACGCGAATCTCAGCGTTATTTGTCAACAGGCCTCCATCCTCCCGGGTAGGATAAACCTGGGTATATTTTTCGAATTCCGGCCGCAAATCGTCGGGCAACTCATCGACCCGTCGTAGAGCCAAGCGAAGGAATTCAACCAACGTTGACTTACCTGTGCCTCGGCCACCGACAATCGTGTTGAGCCACGGATTCAACTTCAATGTGAATTCCTGTGCGCGGCCCATATAGCGAGCGTTGGAAACCTCAATGGATTCCAACACCAACGACGCATGCTGGTTTGGATCACCGACCTCTTTGTCAGAACGTCCAACGGAAAGCGGCCCGTCTAGAAGGGCAAGGCGCAGTCCTTCCAAATTAGGCAATCCCATCTTGACCCACGTGAAGTGGCTCCCAGGGTAGTGCTGATTCGATTTCCCAGAGGGATGATGAGCATCTGACCCAAGGACTTGGGTCCATGACAATTTCTTATCAAGGTATGCCTGGGGTTTCGGAAAGGTTTCATCCAGCAGTTCACATGCATAAATTTCACGGCAGTCCAACATTTGGCTCAGTGTGGTTCCTTGTAAGCGGAACAGTCCATTTTCTCCGTCGACATGTGCGGGAATTGCAATACCGTCTTGTTGTTCAATAATGGTTAAGACTTCTGCGAATGACTTTGAAGTCACAGCGTCACTCGTTCCTTTAGTCCCGGTGAACCCAATAGCCCCAAGGAGCGAATCAATGTCTGAAGTAGTTTTTTGACACCCAAGAATTGCCAAGAGATGTATTCCACCGTAAACGGAGATCTCTACCCCTGGGAACAAGTTAAGTTGCCGATAGCCAGGTGCGTTCTCGGCTTCCAATTCGGCTAGTGCGTTCTTGAGTTTATCGACCCAATGGCCTGTGTTGTGGTCCGTAATCGCGACACAATCAATATTTGCTTGCATGAAATCGAGCAACCATTCCTTCGGTGTGCGGCTCCGAAATTCATTTTGTTTAATACCTTTCCCATAGTCGCTCGAAGCAGGAGTATGAGTGTGGAAATCAAATTTCCACCACTTTGCGCCGTTCCATTCCCATTTTGTCATATCCTATCTCCTGTTTTTGTCACCACCGAGCCATACCACCTTTTCGTTGAGAAGGTAAGACGGAAAACAATTGAACTGATGGTTTGGTCATACCGTGAACCTCAGTTTAACATCAGAAGGGCCGTAAACCTGAACCTCTTTGATGCCCTGGAGTTGTTTATCTGCCGACACCAGCACATCCGCTTCCAGGCGCAAGGCCATGGCGACAATGACGGAATCGTTGGTGAGCAACCCATGCCGTTCCTGGATCGCCACAGCCTTGTCCACCAAATCAATTCTCGTGCAAGGTTCAAACGCCATACCTAGCGTAACCAATGCCCTCATTTTGTCTTTGTACAATGTCAGCCGTTTAATCACGTCCGGTTTTCCAGCCAATTGGCGAGCCGGGTTCCCCCCACTCAGGTGTCCCAACATGAGGGCTTCGGCCAACATCAGTTTATGCATCAATTCCTGCCACACGGGTTGCGGCATGACTCCCAGCACTTCTCGTTTTTCAATACGGCGCAACAACCGTTGGGCTTGTAGAGAAGTCCCTTGTTCTGCATACAGCAATACATTGGTGTCGACCACACATAAGCTGCCGCTGGGAATATCATCCAGATTCATTGGTCCCACGCATCCTCTTCCAAAATTTGGCGAAATTCATCTGGCTTCAATGTCAGCGGACGTTCGCAAAAAAGGTGATAGCCCATTTCCCGTTCCTTCGGACTTAATGCGCCTGTGCTCAGATATTGCACCAAGGCATCCTGAATCATGTCACTCAATGATCGGCCTTCTTCGGCTGCGCGCCGTTTGGCGAGCCGAATGACTTCTTCTTCAATCAGGGTTCCGACTTTTAACTTCATGATGTTCCTCCTTGGGACCGAGAATGAGCCAAGGCGTGAGCATTTCCATCAGGCTTAACCCACCATGGCGATAGAGGGATTGTGAAGGAGAGGGGGCTTGTGGCCGATTGTGTATCCGTCCAGTCAACACGGCGAGGCCACGCCCTGAGTCTACCCAAAGACCGTTGGTTCTGACCGGGAGTGGCTCGTGCGGTTCAAATTCCCGGTAGCGTTTTCCGTTTAACAGTTTATCCAATTGTTTTTTGTTAAGCCGAGGATCGCTGAGGTTCGGGCTCAGAAAAATATACCCGTGATCACTGGTGACCAGAATAGGGCGATTGGATGGCAGGGCTTGTACGGTGACTTTCCAAACGGTCTCCAGCATATCCCATATCGCATCAAACAGTTCAGGGCTTGCCGCATGGGTATCCATGAATCGCATATCCGGGAATCGCATCCATAGCAATGGGGAGCCTGGTGTGTCTTTAATCCGAATGTTTTCAGTCGGATGCCGAAACCAATACGCACGAATCCCTAATTCCTGAAGCTCCCGTCTTCCAGGCAATTGATTCGGAGAAATGCGCGGTAGGCCGAGCGCCATACGGTTGGTGATAAACATTTCCGTTTCACTGGGTACTGCTGCTCGCCCAACCCCTTGTTCCACAACCGGGCGAGCGGCCGAATTAGCCAACTCAACTAATCGCGGTAATTCCCTGATGGAACATCCATCCAAAATGACGATTGCCCCTCCCGGATTCTGATCTAGGAACCTTTTAATGGATCGGTCTTCCGGAGGTTCCGCGGCCAATTCCTCATAGATGGATTCCCCTGCCATGGTGAGGAGTTTTTCACGTTCATGCACCAGACACTCTCCCTGGAGGAGGTATTCCTTAGGATTTTTGCCCACCTCCTGGTAACGTTCCATTGTCCACACCTCCCGTTGGAGCCACTCACTAAGCATTGGGAGTCGGAACCCCGGTTTGGTCAGCGCATCAAGTAATCGTGCATCCAATATACTCATGGCGTTCTTCATTCCGAGCAGGATTCCCGAAAAGCGATTCGCATGGTTGCCGAATAATTTCCTTGATGGAGGGTGGGGAGTTTTTCACATCGCGCCTCGGCCTCCGATTTGGTCATAGGTCCGGGACACGTCAATTCAATTTGCACATCGATGGTTCCTTTTCCGGTTAACGCGCCTCGAATCCCGGAATCTAACCCGGACAATTCAATATCCTGTGCATTGGCCAAAATCCGAAAGCTGATTTGGAGAACCCCTGCCCCTTCAAAGTCATTCAGTCGGGAGGCCACCTGTTGACGAAGTTCCCCAAGGGAACGGCAAATTGGGGTCCCTCTTTCCTCGAAAGTAGGAATTAGAGGAGATGCAGGACTTGGGGACGGCTTTCCCCATTCAGGTTCTTCAGGTTTTGGTCCCAAGGGGGTGATATTCATTGGTGGCTGCGCCGGATTTGCCGATTCAGGCCATGGTGGGCTGAGAATGGCCCCATCAATTTCCAAGGGACTGAGATCAACCCTCTCCCCGCAGAAACTTCGTCCCCTTGGTCCTTGTAATCCCAACGGCCGGTAATCCCGATCTTCCACTAACAGCAAAATCGCTCCAACGACCATATCTTCCTTGAGAGGAACCGGGTATCCAAGGGTAATGCGATAGAGCCGGTCGACTTGTTCAACCCGCTGACCGATAATCGTGTCTAGTCGTTCTCTTAGGTGCTCCACGAAAAAAGCCTGTGGAAATATTTGCGTCCGTAGGAATTGAACAACCTCTTCTCTATTTGTGGCTTGTCCCAATGGTTCGATTGCCCACTCTGTTTGCTCACTGTTTTCTGACCAGGTCTCCACCCGTGTATAGACCAATCCAGCTTGTTTGATTGTATCAACAATCATTTTCCGTTCTTGATTGGCGATCTTTTCATACCGATCACGACGTTCAGCCGTTTTCCCTGTCTGTTGGAGTGTGGTGGCAGCGGCATGCCTCCTGGCAAAAATTAGAAGATCTGCATTGGTCAAATGATTGGCCCGTTCATCCCGTGGCTCCAACAAAATGATTTGATTCCGTTGTTCCGCTCCAAGGTATAATGCATGTCTTTCTAGGTTGGAAAGTCGGCGCGGAGCGAGGACAAAGCGGGGTCCTCGTTTTGGCAAATTGTTTAAACCGATTTGCGTGGATTCCTGGTCCAGAAAAATAATGGCTTGCTGCCACTCCTTGAAAATTCCCTGAAGCCAAATCTCGGCAATTTGTTGTCTGGCTGTTTCGTCATTCCCAGATCGAAGCGCCTCCAGTTCAACCTTGGCATTTTCATTTTCTTCAATGTCAAAATAAAAACGATCCTCTTGCAAGTGAAAATAGGATCCGTATCGCCGGAAGGCTTCCAATGTGGCTTCAAACTGATTGGGGTCACATCCGGGTACGGCAACATGGCGTATCAATTCATCTTTGGAAAGTCCACGGACTTTTTCTGTCGGAACTAGGCTTGCAAGCAGTGTGGCTGAGGCTAGTGCCTCCGCGTAGGGTAAGGCTCTTAATTCACGAAGATTACCTGTCGCACAGGATATGGTAGCCCCAGAGGGATCAAGATCCTGGAGGCGATCGGCACAGGCTTGGTCAGACAGTTTGCAGTGTGCCCCAGTCAGCAAGCCTGGATTGGTTCCCGCCGCGTCTAACATTGCTCCTAACAGACCCAATGCTCCTCGGGTTCCTTGAAAAATGTCGGCACCCGCCATTCGCTCAAAAATCAGGTCGATAAGTTCTGGGAGAAAAGGGAAGGTTCCTCTCAACCTTGCCACGTATTCGTCCGTAATATGAGCACCAAGCTTCTTCCACGAGTTTATATAAGATTGAATGAGATCCTCTGCGGTTTTGCGATCGTAGGACTGCGCGTTGGAAAATAATCGGTGCCGTACGATTGCCGCGCGGTCTTCGGAATTCCGAAACCGGAGTTCGGTTCTGGGTATACGTTTTAAAGTGGCCCCTGGATCGACTGCCCCATCGTATATCGCAGCAACCAAGGTCACCTGTTGATTTCGGTTAGCCTCTTCGGAAATCATCTGGAGAAAACTCAAGTTTTGACTTCGACGATTGGGGTCGGGGATGTTTGTTATTCCCCGTTCTAACTCATCAAAAATTAAGATCACATGCCTTCCTGCCAGGGCGGATCGAAATTCTGTTAAAGAAGGTGGGCGGTCCTGATCCCAGGAAATCTGTAATTTGTCAGCAAGATGCAACCAAAGAGAGTTAAGAGGGAGATGTTGATCGGTAAATTTTTCAACAAGGACTAACGTCTCTTTTGGTGGATTCCAGGAATATCCAAGTTCTTCTAGCCATGGCTTTGCTAGCTCATGGTTGGCAAAAAGATGATAGGCCACCAAAAGTGCATGAGATTTTCCCTGGCCTTTTACCCCTTCTGCGAGAACTAAACCCGCTGAAGCTTCTTTTTGGTCCTTAGTTGAATTAAATCTCCTGCTTAAGAGGAGAAACATGCTATGAAATTCTTTGGTGGGATAAGTCAGGGAAAATAGCTGAGATGCATCCCGTTCAATGCACTGAGGTCGACCGGAATTTAGTTTTTCAAGGTCAATGACACTGTCTAAAGCAGTTGACTTTTTGTATCTCTTTGAAAGCATTTTTCTAGCATATTAAAGAATTCTAGAATTGTCAAGAACATATTAATGCAGCATGATTTATTTATATTTTTTTCTACGATCACCGAGATTATTTCAAAATGGTTTTCGGAAGCCCATCCGGAACAATGGATAACACTGGGAGGGATATTGTTGGTCTTGGGCATTATCCGGGTGGTAGCCGTCCAATGGTCACCCACACGAGCCGAGCCTTCTCTTTAGATGTGCAGTCCAACAAGATTAATAGTAAGCCCAATCCTGGCTTGTCTTCCCGGCAACCAATTCGTGATTTCTTCCTCTAGCGCAGACTCAATAGCAGTTCTAGCGTGATCAATATTCAGGTCACCAATAGGGCCTGTACCGCTTTCCTCAGTTACATCTGTTGGAAAATGGGAAAGCTTGCTGACTGTAAAGGTCGAAGGATCATAAACCAATGTGATAATTCGACTTTGAACCATATCTCGTTCATCGCGCCGTCGAATGAGATATCGTGCACAAAGATGCCCCGTATGGAAAGAACTGACTTCCCCAGTAAAAATTCCCGACCTGATCTCTTCAAGCAACGCATCGACGAGAGGATGACCAATTCCGCCCAGTTCACACCCCCGAGTCCGCAAAGCCAATTCCCGATCAAAACATATTTTTTCATAGCGGGGAAGTAGCCGGTATTTTTGTTGAAGCGATTCCGGACACACGAAAGTCCAAAAGTTCCCAACAGGGATGGCTCCGCCACCCAACTGGAGAATAGCGGTTCGTAACCAAGCCCCAAGCTCTTCTAACGAGTACCGGCCTTCCAACTGACGGTAATGTTCCAAATTGAAGTGCCCTAAATCTTGCGAGAGATGACCCAAGGCTTCCCGCGCCCGTAAAGCTTCTTGAAGCATTCGTTGCATCTCCGAATCCGTTCGGCGATAGTCCCGATCCACAAGAGCACGTTTATACAGGTCTTGATAATCAGGGCGGCTTCCTAAATACCCCAGAATGTCACTTCGAAAATCTTCCAATGCACGCCCTCGTTCGTCGGTCTTCCCGATAGAGCTGGCGATATCGGCCAATTTGTGCTCGAGTAATCCATAGATGTGTTCTTCGACGGTGTCCTGAGCTAACAGGTTATAGACCTGAACCGTTTCTTCCTGACCGTACCGATGAATCCGACCGATCCGTTGCTCCACCGCCATAGGATTCCAAGGGAGATCATAATTAAATAAAATATGACCAACTTGAAGATTGATGCCTTCTCCCCCCGCCGACGTGCTAATCAGAAAACGTGCGCCTTCCTCAGACCAAAACGATTCCATGGCGGCAATTTTCTCTTCGAGCGGCCCTCCTTTGATGTGTGTAACCAGTTGGTGACCATAAATTTTTCCGAGTTCCTCACATAAAAATTCCAAGGTATCGCGGTATTGGGTAAAAATGACAAATCGTTCAGAAGGATTATTACGCGACAACTCACTGACGGCATTTAACAGGGTATCGAAACGACGATCGGGACCCACGGGAACCAGCCGAATCAGCTCTCGAACCTTTTCAATTTCTTGCGGAATATCCGCATCGACATATACGCCTTCTTCCGCTTCTTCATCGCTGTCCAACGACCAATTCGTAGTTTCATAATCCTCTTCAAACCGTTTCATCACCCGCCGACGAACTTGCGCCACATAGGCTTCCGCATCACTGCTAGTGGCGGCCTTTTCTCCGAGAATTCCTTGGGCCAGACTGAGCATTTCATCTTGTATGGTCAAGATCGCATCGCTCGTTGCCGCACCGGATCGTCGCCGGGCTTCCAAGGAAAGTTGTTTCCTGACCAGCAACACCAACAAACGACGACGAAGGGCTTGGCGAATGGCCCGCGGGCTCGATGACATAATCTTTTGGAACGTCGCCATCACAAACCCAATAGCCCGCTGTTGCCGGGTGGTCCGGGTTTGATGAATACCGGCCACGTTGTAGCCTTCCCGCAAGTACTCGCTCAATTGCTCATAAAAAGCACGTTCCTTGGGAGCAAGGGGAAACCGCTCGGTGTGCACTTGCCGCCGCCGGAAAATCGGATTTCCGGTCGCATCCGTGACTTCCCGTTTAGTCCGGCGAATCATCACGCGGGAGAGAATACCCCGATGGTCCTCTAAATCCTCGGGACCGGAAAACAATTGGTCGTTCAAGAGCTGAATCAAGGACCAAAACTGAAAGGGGTTGCCTTGATGGGGAGTAGCAGAGAGAAACACCAAATCGCGTGTATGGCTCCGCATGGCCTCTCCCAATTTATAATTTTGGGTGACGACAGTCTTCTTCCCGGAACGCGTGCGAGAAAGATGATGGGCTTCATCGAAGACCACTACATCCCATCGTAAAGCAGAAAGCAGACGCTGAATACGCCGTGGTTGTTTCAAGGTGTCGATAGAGGCAATAACCCGGGAATGCGTTTCCCATGACGCACCGCCATGATCCTGAAAATCTCGCCCGAGGATGGAGAAGCGAAGCCGAAAACATTCCAATAATTCATTCTGCCAATTTTTTACTAGACCAGCGGGGGCAATAATCAACACACGGTCCGCTTCACCACGCGAAAAGAGTTCCCGGAGAAACATGCCGGTCTCAATGGTCTTTCCCAATCCCACCTCATCAGCGACGAGCACACGGCGGTCAGATCGAGCCACGAGGTCATGGACCAGCAGGATTTGGTGAGGAAGTAAATTCACGCGACTTGCCGACAGTTCTCCCCCTGAATTGGCATGCACGAGATCCAGCGCCATCTGCTTGAGACGATAGGCCGTCGGATCATCAAACGACTGGTCCTTCAACCGTTGCCAGAGATCGCTAGTCTTTTCTAGGAGTTCGACAGGGAACACCTCCAGCCGTCTTCCCCCTGGGGTTTCAAAGACCACATCGGCTTGGTAAACCCCCACCGTCTCCGCGATACGAAGAACTTCCCCAACCCCTAATTCCGGATGACCCGGCACACGCACTTTATCATTCGGAACCAAGGCAACAGCGGAGTCGTAATGAGCCAGACGTTCACTCATGTAAGATTGAACCCCACAAAAAAGAATTCGGCGCTTCCGTCAATGGGAACACGCCGTGGTCTTCCAAAAATCGGCCGTAAGGACAAACGAGGCACATCGGGAAAGATCAAAAAATCATGGGCTAGACAAAAGAGGGAAAGTAAAAAACAATTGTCATTTTTTTAAGGTCCTTTAATCATAGAACAGATCTTTGCCTTATATTATTCCTTACTGGCTTTCCTATCGAAAGATTTCGGCGCATGAATGGTCAGAAGCAACTCTGCATCGTCGATTAGTCGATACTCCGGCTCACGGCCAGACAATTTATGGCTCTCATTTAAGATAATGGGAACTCCCTCCCCTCGCTTTTCCATGAGAAAACTGCGTCCGCTTTCTCCAATGTCCGTGGGATCACTAATCGAGCATTTAGCCAACAAGGTAGTAAGTAATTCATTTCTCGTCGATTGCCGGAGAGCGATACTATCGATAGTCACGGTGTTCGGAAGCGGGCCTGGAGAGTACAGCTCCAATCGATCATCGAACAGAAAGAGTCGAATCTTGGATCCGTGAATCGAGTAGTCGCGATGTGCAGCTGCGTTCACGACAGCCTCAAATACCGCCCGCATGTTGAACTGGGGTACCTCGATGCGTTCAGGCTCTTTTCGGGCCAAAATTTGCATATTTCTTCGCACAAAGGTTAGGGCACTCCGAATCTGTTCATCCAACGGCCCCGTAATTTCCTGGGCATCAAGCTGATAATTTGAATCCTGACGGATTCCCCTGTAGCGCACTGCCTGGATGAACGCACCAGGGAGCCACTTCTCAGGATTGCGCGAACACATAAGAA
>JALDRK010000056.1 GCA_031315915.1 Nitrospirales bacterium | reverse complement strand
CGTCCCCAAGTTTGATGCCAGCCGATGAAACAACACCGTCGGCGACTCCGCCCGAACTGTGGTTTTTCCCAAATAGCAACAGTTTAAAAACACCAGTTCGGGCACGTAACGCATCTGTTCGATTTCGACCGGGGTGAGGAACAGGCCATTCCCCAGCACCATGCCCGAAACCGTTTTGGGCTTCACGCACGGATCTTTTTTGATGGGCGCCTGGTCAAGTGGATGTTCCGGCCTTTCGGGTTCTTCCTCCACCGGATGATCGAACACCCCATGTGCGGCACAATGGAGAATGCGATAGGGTTGTTGGTACAAGGCTCCCAGAACAGCTTCCGGAAACGCATCGGCCTCAACCAACTCAACTACGTCCCGATAACCATTCTGGCGAATGAGTTTCGCCACTTCCCGCGCTTCAGCAGCCGCCCCCGGCAAGGGCGGGAATATCGCGTCAGGTTCTTCACTGGTCGGATCTCCGATGACCAGTGCGTTGAGGGCCGTCCCATGCAGGACTTTTTCCCGAAATTGGGACTGCTGCACGCTCAGTTGTCGGATCATGCCGGCTTCCACCGCCAAGGGACGTGAATTCATATCAAACCGGTTGTGCAACAATTCCCAGGGATACGCGGCAGACTCCTCATCCAGTAATAGGACCATGTCACGGTGATCCGGAGCATATTCTTTCATCCGGTTGGGAATCAGGAGTTCAAACAAGGTACTGGAAACATCCAGATGCGTTTGTGCGGAGGATACCGCTCTGGCCAAAAACCGTTCGATGAGTTTTCGTTGTGTCGGCTGCAGATAGGCTTCCGCCCGTGCCCGATTGGTCAAAGCCTCGAACTTCAAAGATCCGTCTTTCTGGGTCGTAATGCGTAATCGTTGCCACCAATCTCGCTCTTCTTCATAGTACGCTCGCAGTTGTCCATCCGCCCCTTGCACCAGGGTTTCCTTAATCTGTAAATGATCTCGAAAGTCTTGTGATTTGGCGAGTTCCAGCAGAGCTTTTGCCGCCAGAATGGCCCGGTCCTGGTATAACTCCACAATCTCCACGGAGTCGATCAAGACCTTCAACGAGGGATCAAAAGGTTCCGCTCCATCGGAGTTTCCGGTTTCTGACGATTCCAAGAACTTCAGCCGCCGTTTGGCCTGCAGGACACCACGAAGGATCGATTGCAATGAATCGGGCAAAGTCATACCCCCTCCGTTGGTGCCGATCAGCAAGGTGGTCACTGGGATGGTTAACACCTGGTCTCCCGGTCGGTCTTCAGGAAAGACCAGGCGGCGTTTGCGTTCAGCTTCCAAACAGGTCAGGGCATAGTGGGTGAGGGCATCGGCCAGAGTGCTCGTCAGGCCGCCAGGGGTCAGCTCTCCAACCATGCCTAAGCCGACCACGATGGCGCCCGGATGTTTGGCGGTCCCCTTTATACCTCCCTCGTTTAACACGATCGCCGAGGTATTCAGCTTATCGGGATACAACCCCAAGCGCAGTCGCTCTCGCAATCGGCCATTGAGCTGCCGGTTGAGATAGGCTTCCGCACTGATAATCGTATCGCCTTCATAATGCCCCACTGCAACCGGAGAAGATGCCCGAGAAAGGTTGTCGTTGATTACACTTACCTTCACCTTGTGAACAGGGGGCTCGGCCTTCCGCACGCGACTCGACCCCAGTGCCGACGCGATAAGATCTTCCTCATCGGGATACATTTCCACCCGACCCTCATACATGTCCGAGAGCGAGGTTTCGGCTTGCGGCACCACAACTATTCCACGATGGACGGGAGGGTTTTTCGACAATTTGGTGGTCACTCCGCTCTGAAGTAGATCGGCAAGACCCTCGAACGATTCCGGGAAATTGGCCAGATCCCCATGTTCGCAATCCACATAGTAGGTTCTGTCGTTGAGTTCCGAGGGAATGCCGGTAGCCCAGGGGACCCGACCATCGCCCGACGAGGTCGTGTGCACAAGAATTTGACGATCGGGGGATCCCGATGGATCAATCCGAATATCATCCGGCGTGGCAGCCGCCCGACCGGCCACATAAATCATCCGCTGAGGATCGATCGGACTTCGTTGAATGAGAGACGCCACCCGCTTGGCTTCGGTGAGTTGGGCCGTTTCCGGCAGGTACCAGTAAATGCCGGCCGACTCCGATGAAGCGACTTTGGCAAAAAACGCCCCGCGTTCATCCTGACGATCATGGTGCCGAAGCTTTCCCCAATCTTCAGGGTTGAACACATCCAGCGACCCACCGTGCGGCAATAACTGCAACACCCCGTCAAAGCGTGAGATAATTTCCAGCAAGGTGGTCTGGGAATTGGTCAAGTCCAACCAATCCAACTGCTGGACGAGCGGGTCACGGCCCATTAGCATCGCCGTGATCGCATGTGATCCGCCATTGGGTGTCCCCAGCATGATGAATCGCGCCCCGGCCCGTTGGCACATCCGGTCCCAGACCTTTTGGCCTGCTTCCGTTGCAATCATCACCCGTACCACCAGTCCCCCCATGGAATGGGCCACGATTCTGACCGGTTGTTCGGGAGGCAACGTATCCAAGGTGGTTTCCAGCGACCGCCGCAGGGTGTCGGCCGAGTCGATGAGCGATTTGCGCCAATCATAGGGAAAGGGAATCACTCGATGAGAATGGCTGAGGTACCGCATCAATTCCTTGTATGCCGAGGCAATGGGTTTTTCAGCCACCACATTCTTTGCGGTGGACTTCAGCTTCTTCAACCCGCCCATGGCCAAATCCCACTTATCCAACCAAACCCGGTCTTTCCCGACCTTCAGGTGACTGCCCATGGTGCCGGGCAGCACATAGACCACCGGCCGATCCACGTCGAGTGCCCGCTTTTCATAATGCTCTTCCGTCATCTCGGAAAGCCGATGTTCAACCAGATGAAAGGACGGGTGGGGTTCTTTCTGCGTCAGCGCTTCAAGCAGCCGATTGGCCGTATCAGGATTGCGAAAATAATGGAAATGGTCCACATTCTTTCCCGTGTCGATCCAATACCGCACCTCCCCGGTGCGTTCCGTTCCGCCGAACATCGCCGGCGTATTCACCACCAAATCATGATCTTCCCGATAGAATAAATCGGTGACGAATGTTTTAAGCCGCCCGACAATACCCTCGCCTTCCAGATCTCCGCCCAAAATATGCAGATCGGCCTTTGTCCTGGACCCCGGTCGATTTAAGATGGCCACCAACGGGGAACCGGGCATCTGCGCTTCCAAGCCGGGCAATTCTTCGGGTTTCGTCCGATTTTTCACGACAGCCAAAAGGAACGCCGAGAATCCCTCAAGCACCGGATTGGCCTTGAGCCCTGGGATGGCTTGTACGACGTTCAGGATAATGGACAGATACCGATCCAGACGGCCGCTGGCCAACGTCGTGCCGCGAGCCGGACAGCCGACACGCACGAACCGTTCGATAAGCAATTGCTTGCGTTGGAGCACGGTGTTGAGTGCTTGCAACTGCTTACGGTCCTCGTTCCGCTCGAGCTGGGCAAACACCTCCACTTCGTCCTGATCGAAGGGGAATCGGCCCTCCATCATGCTGCGGCAGAGCAATTCCCCCACCAATCCCCCGCGGGAATGGGAGACCAGTGGAAGACGGCACCCTTGGGAAAATACTGGGCAAGTTCCAACGCATTTGCATGGGATTCTTGAGATGCGTTCGATGTTGAAAGGCCAGCATCCGTTTGGGATACCGAGCCAGAAGCTGCACCATGCGCGCATTGGCACCCTCCCAGAGACCGCCGAAACTGCCTTCGGTGGATGATGCGGTGCCATGGATAAAGACCAGCCACGGATCATCCGTCTTGTCTTTTTCCAAAGAGGTGATCCGGGTGATACCGGAAGGCTCTTGACCGTCCCACCGATAGAGACCAGGCCCCGGTTTTAACACTCCCTCCACTTTCTCCTTGATCAGATCCGTGGTCGCGCCCACAGGGTCCAAGCCAAACACTTTGAGCGCTTTAATCACCCAATTGCCGACCGCGCCGCGACTCGGGGTCTGATGGCAGAACTTGGGGAAGCTCGACGACTTCTCCGGCCGGCCCACGGGTAGGCGTCAATCCAAAGTCCTTTTCCAAATCATCGGCCCGGATCCACAATTTCACGCCCTCGTCCAGTTCCAACTGGATAAGATCGTCCGGTCTCAGATCGTCGATTTCCAAAGGCGCTTGGCCCGCGCGGGCCCGCTGGACCTTCGCACTGTGTTTTGACCGTCAACAGATCATGTAGACTGGAAGGGAAATCGGAACCGGCGGATTTCGCTTCAGGAGTCTGACGTTGTCCATGAATGATGAGACGCTTCATTGTCCATTCCTCACATAATGTTGGCACGACCACCAATGCTCACTGGCCGAACAAATTTTTGATTCACTTGCTGAGTCCTGCTCGGCGTTCCATTCGTTTTCCCCATTACAGCAAATCCGATGAATAATTCCTACTCCTTTGTCTGTACATTGCCGTGAACCGCAAAGCGGCGTGCTACCTGAGATAATTTAAATGAACGCGTCTCTTTGTTGGGATAAATCGAAGAATTTACTGGCAGGCGTAGCCAAAAATGTGCCCGACTTGCATTCGACATCCCCTCGTAGGGAGAGGAAAAGGGTAAAAGAACAAATTCAAAGGGTTAGGGAATGTCCTGGGCAAGACGAAAAGCCGATGCCACCGCTTCGGTTATTAGGGAAGTTTCTAATGATCCGGTAAGACGAACGCAGGAACTCTGATTCACTTTCCCAGGAACCGCCTGGATCACACGCATGTCGACCAAGTCGTCATCACCTGCTGACTGGGGCCTTTCAGGGTGTTTTTGTTTGTTCAGGCACCACTCATACACATTCCTGCCATATCCATCACCCCTGCTGCGTGGCGCCGTTGGGATAAATTCCGACTGGGGTCGTGCGATTCAGTCGGCTTTCAGTACTATTGCATCGGGTCCCATCCCATCCCCTTGGCCATGGATACCTATGGGTCGGATCGCCACCCGTGGCCGCCTGTTGCCACTCCCACTCCGTGGGTAAGCGAATGAGGAACCCATCCGATGACTGAGCCAACGACAAAAGGCCACCGCTGAACCAGGACACGCATTCCTCGGAGCGTTGGATTCTTTCCAGGAGGATGACTGAAGTTCTCGCTCTTTGATCCCTTGCCACCATTTCTTGGTTTCATATCCGTCATTGTCGATGAAGGCCTGGAAATTGGGCGTTCGTCACAGGGTATTTGGCAAGGCGAAAAGCTTTGACTTCGAACACATGGTCAACGCCCTCTAGTTGGATTTGGCCCGGCGGAATCTCGACCCAGGCGATATCGGGCAAACCATCCTCACACAGCCCAACCCCCGGTCGTGGATCCCCAAACAAGGTCAGCTTCCATCCGATCACCGCACGCTGTTCGTGTGACAAGTCGTCTTGATGATGTTGTTCCATCAACACCTGCTGAGGCCTTAGAAATCGATCTAATTCCGGAGATGGAGATTTTCCAAACCGTTGAAGCGCGTTTAAGGTTTCTGTTACCCGCGTAACTGGCCAGAGCTCTTCCGCCATCTCGCCGCGCTCACGCCATCCGCTGGCTTCTTCCCTGGCGAGTTCGATGAGGCGTAACGCATCGCCACCTTGGTCAAGCCATTTTTTCAGTCGCGGCCAGGCGGTAAAGAGTTTTTCGTGCGCCACCTCGACCGTGCTGTCGTTTTTCTCTCCGCTCGTGACCAAGACCCGGCAGTCCGAGCCTGCTAACGCCTGAATCAAGGTGATCGCACCCTCTTCGGTCGCGAATGTTGCCAGCGATGCCCGTTTTCTCGTGGGTGTGCGATCCCGATCAAGTTGCACCAGTTCGGCAAACACCTTGTCAATGGCACCACGCACGGTTTCGTCTAAGGTCTCCATGACCTGATCGGCTTTCGTGCCGATCGCCCCGGCCACTCCGCTCATTGCCTGATACGCCTCACGCGTGAAGGTTTTCCCTTGCCTCCGCGCAAAGAGTTGTTTCAACGTATAGGCCACAAGCGGCAGATTGCCTGGCTCGATGCCCGCCTCGTTCAGAATTTCTCCAACAAGGTGTGCCTCAAATTCATACCCCGTGACTTGTGCCGGCCTTTCGATCATCTCTTGTAAGATCCTGGGAGACACCTGGCCCAGATGATAGCTATAGCCGGTATTGAGCACCTTCAGGACCGGCCCGGATTCTTCCAACTTTCCGATGAACTCACTGCGCACGGTAGCCACCACCCGAACATGGTTCTGCGGGTCGCGAGTCGTGGCGACCAGATGTTCAAGGAAATGCTGAATGTCCTTGTCTTTGAAGCCTTGGGCATAGAGTTCCTCCAGTTGATCAACAAACAGCACCAACTCCTGATCAGCCGAAAGATGCATGGCCAGCAGTGCCCCGATCGTCGTGGTGTGCTTCGCCAAGCTGGTGGCCAGTTCATCGGCACGGGTGGGTATTTTCGGAAAGGCTTGCTTCAACCCCGACGCGAGTGACTCAAGCGGTCCCCGGCCATCACCACCGGGTGTCAGGCGTAGCCATCTCCATTTTTTACTTCCAGGGAGACGCCCCTCCTTGATCAGGGCATGCCACAGACCAGCCGCCACCAAAGACGATTTGCCCGAGCCGAGGCCCCGCTGATGAGGAGGAAACGCCCCTGTTGCTCGCTCATCATTCGCAATCACGTCGTTTTTCCCGTCCCGTCCGAAATACAACGGGGCATAGTCCTTATCAAACCACTCCAGCCCCGGATAGGGCGATTTGCCGTTTGGCCATTCGATCCCCTTTGATTTACTTTCGGGGGGCGACAGTTCGAGAGTTTGGTTTTCTTCAATCAGTTTGGTGACTGCCGGGAGAACAAGACCAGACAAGATTGTGCAGGGAGACTGGAATTGGTAAAAGTTGTTCCTGTGAGTAAGTGCTTGCGCAAACGCTCAATCTGTTTTCCATTACTTCCATCGCCCGTGTAGACGTCCACAAATTTTAGGGGCATTCCGGCATCCTCTTTCACCATAAACGCGAGACAGGGTTTGTTGGCAGGATTTCGCATGTCCGTTCTAGCTCCGTGATTGACCAGCCATTTGGATTGTTGTGTTCGGGCGGTGGAACATAGCCGTATCGAAACCCAAAAGGCCAATGTAGAAATCGGCCTTCTCAACATCCTGAAGACATTTCTCAACCGGTCGTCGATCGCGGTAGCCACGTACTCTTCCATCGCGATAACCTGATAGCCACTTTTTCGAAGAGCCTCAAACACGGCGCGCCGGTAGTCTTTCAGATCTTCGTAGGTAGAAGAGAGGTAAGTTGGCATGGTCTTCAGCAGAAATGGGAACGGGAGAACTCTGTTCCTTAGCTGGGTCTATTGGCCAGAATTGGCGAATAACTTCAAGAGGTTTTCAGGAAAGGCATCCGGATTGGACAGCTCTATGGCACAGGAATACCGGCAGGGCACGGAATTTTCGATCCACCTTGCGTGATAAGGAACACAGGAGCACAGAAAGAGGGGGCCACCCCGGCACATTGGTTTCATCAGACTGTATAGAGGTCACCGGAGAATCGGAGGAGGGGAAGGCAAGCCTGAGGGCCAGAAGAAGGCAGTTGAGATCGGGATGATTACTTACCAAGCTGTTTTTCACCGGGTATTGGGCGATCATCTCATCTTTCGTCAACAGAATCATGTGTTCCGTGAGGGCTTGGCAAATGAGTAATCGGTCAAACGGATCCCGATGGTGCCAAGGCAAAGTCAAATGCCGTTCGCAATGCCGTTCATATATCGGAAGATCCAGAATTCTATTCACTTTTTTTTCTCGTTCCAGGACACTCTGCCACTCTTTCTGAAGCCGGAGCTTTCCCAACGAAAGCTTGACTGTCAATTCCCAGTAACTGGCCGCGCTCCAGTACAATTCATGCTCCGCGTTCCTCAAAATGTTCCTGGCCTTCTTGCTTAACTCAGGCGCATCCTCCAGAACCAGAGCATCACGTGGGTATCAAACAGATACTTCATTGGAGGGCATCGGGAAACTCTTCAAGTGGCGCGTCAAAATCAGGGCAATATCGGTGACGAAGCCCCTCGTCTGGACCGAGCTTTTTGCGCCTCGGGAAGGGCTACAATTTTGGCGACCGGCTCTTTTCCCTTGGCCACAATAATTTCCTCTCCGGCTAAGGCTCGTTGAATCCAACTTCGAAAAATGCGTTTTGGCTTCGATGAATAGTCACAATGGCCATGATTATTCATCCTAGATTGACTAACTTAATTAGTCAAGTTCGATTTGGAAGAATTGCGTGATCGATCTCTCTGGAAAGTTTCCGGCCGGAAACTAGTCGGAAAGACGAGGAAGATGAAAGAGTGACTCGCGATGCATGTGATTTTCACTGCAGGTCCGTCAACAATCTAAAAAACAGAGACGCCACGGTTGGGCGTCTCCACATCGTATAAAAAGGATGCTTTCCATGCATGGCCGGTGAAACCAGGTGCATGGTTTCTATTCGACATCCTCTCCCTCGTAGGGAGAGGAAAAAGAAAAGCAGGGAGAAAAAGCCCAAAAATCGCGAAGAGTCAGGGGGTAGAGGGCAGGTGGGCTATTTGATCTCGTTCCCAGCCGCCGCCGACAGCTTTGAAGAGAGACACCATGTCGGTGAGACGCGCGCGTTCGGTTTGGACCACTCCCAGTTCAGCCGCGAGAACCGTCCGTTGGGCGTCCAACACTTCGATGTAGGTCACCAACCCCTGGCGGTAACGAATGTCGGCCAGCTCCAGCGATTCCTGCGCGGCTGCCACCTGTTGACGTTGACTGGCCAATTGCTCTTCCCTCGTTTGAAGCGCGACCAACACATCCGCCACTTCTCGAAAGGGTGAGAATGGTCTGCTGATAATCTTCCAACATCTGCCCGATACCGGTTTTCCGCCACTTCCAGTCTCGCCAAATTGGTATAGCCTTCGAAGATGGGCAGGGTGACCGAGGGGCCAATCGTCATGTTGCGGCTGCCCCATGTGAACCATTGATCGAACTCGCTGCTGAGAAAACCTCCGTTTCCCGTGATGGCCACGCTCGGGAAAAAATATGCCCGAGCTTCCCCTATCCGCGCGTTGGCCGCTTTCAACGTCTCTTCTTTTTCCAGGATATCGGGGCGACGTTGCAAAAGATCTGAAGGCAAACCGACGGGAATAACCGGTTGCGTGACTACTGATCGTAACGACCGGTCCGACAACATCAGGGTTCCCGGATTTCCTCCGGTCAAGACTTCCAGTTGATGGAGTTGCACGGCACGCTGACGACGGAGTTCGGGAATCTGGGACGCCGTTTGCGCGACCAGTGCCTCTTCCCGTTTCACATCCAGATCGGAGACTAACCCGGCCTGAGCCCGATTTCGAATGATCGACAGGGAGTCTTGTTGGATCGCTAAATTCCGTTCGGATATTTCTACTTGTTCATCCAGCTCCCGTAGCCTGAAGTAGGCGTCTCCCACCTCGCTGACCAGGCTCAAGACAATGGCGCGTCGGTTCATTTCGCTTCCCAACGCTTCCGCGGAAAAGGCCTCTTGCCCCCGTCGAATGCGGCCCCAAAAATCCAATTCCCACCGAAGATCGATTCCCGCATTCCAGATATCAAAATTGGCACCCGGTGGAGCAAACCCCTGGGGCGCCCCACCGGTTGGGGCTACCAGAATGGTTTCAGACCGACGGACTCGGGTATATGCACCGTCCAAAGACACATTGGGAAAAAGCCCGGCTCCCGACCCATACGCGATAGCCCGCGCTTCCAACACCCGAAATCCGGCTTTTCGGAGATCATGGTTTTGATCCAAAGCCTGTTCAATCAATCCATTCAACTCTTCATTGGCAAACGTCCGCCACCAATCAACCTCAGGCACTTGGCCGACCGCAACGGGCAGACGGATCGATGAACCATCCAACGTCATACCGTTCCAATTCTCCGGCACAGGAAGATCCGGCTTCCGATAATCCGGCCCCACCATACACCCCTGAAAAGCCAGCGTAACCAGCAACAAGGCTAGAAAACTTTTTCCGATCATGCCCATTTTTATCGGACTTCCTCTGGTTGAGAGCCTGAACGTGACGGATCGGGCGAAGAAGCCCCATGCTCCGACATGCTCCGATCACGCATCGATGATCCTTCACCGGACCGTTCGATAAACACATCCACTTGCTGGCCGACATAGACCGGAAACGAAGGTCGTTCGAATTGATAAATGATTTGGAGCACACGGGTATCCACCCGTTCGCGATTGTCTCCCGTCAACGACCGCTTGGGCACAATGTAAGGCTCAATCCGATCAAACGTGAGAGGAATGGATTTGTCCGTATAGCCTTTTAAATAAGCCACAGCCGCACTGCCCGGCACCACCTGCGGCGCATTCACTTCGTCAATATCCGCACGAACTTGTAACGTTTCGGTATCCCCCAGCAGGATCAACGGATCGAGGGCATTCACCATGGCATATTCTCCGGCACGAATGTCCACCTGCAGAATGGTGCCGTCCCGCGGGGCCCGCACCGTCAGACGGTGCAGGAGAGCCTCCACTTCATCCCGCTGTGTTTGGGCCAATTGGAGATCCGCTCTGGCCCGAATGAGGCTTCGTTTGGCCGCTTCGACTTCATGCCATTTTCGCTGCACATCATCTTGGCTCACCGCCCGGCGATCCTTGACGGCCTGCAAGCGACGTAGTTGATCTTGGACATCTTTCAGATGAATATCCTGTTCGGCAATTCTGGCTGCCGCAGGCGGCAGCGAATCGGTTTTTGTTCTCAACTGAGCTCTCAATTCCCGGTCATCGAGTTGAAATAAAGGATCCCCTTTTTTAACCCGGTCTGCCACGACGACATATACTGTAGTGACTAACCCGGAGACCGGAGGCGCAATCCGCACATTTTCATTGACCGCCTCAATGATGCCGCTGGCCGCAACGGTCACGGGAGAGGGGCTGATCGGTGGTGGCTCCGCCGGAGGAGGCGCCATCGCTTTCTTATTGCCGCCCCACAATGTGGCGATGGTCAACAAGACGCCTCCCAAAGCCAGCCAAAAGCTGATACGACGAAACACCATTAATTGAAAGCCTCCGGCCCCTGTTGAATTTGATGGACCTGTCCATCATCCATATGGACAATGCGATCCCCAAATTCAAAAATCCGTGAGTCATGGGTCACAATAATCACCGCCCGATCCGGCTTTTTTCCATTTTCCCGTATCTGTCCCACAATCCGATGCCCGGTCTCCGCATCCAGACTCGCAGTCGGCTCATCACACAACAATAATTGGGGCTCTCCCACCAAGGCCCTGGCGATGGCCACGCGCTGCTGTTCCCCACCTGATAATTTGGTGGGTAAAGCCGCCAGTCGCCCCCCCATGCCCACGGTTCGCAAAACCTCTTCCGCCCTCGCCACGGCTTCCTGTTTAGAAACTCCACGAATCAACAGGGGAACCGCCGCATTCTCCGCAGCCGTCAGCGTCGGAAGCAGATGATATTGCTGAAAAATAAACCCCAAATGGTCACGACGAAATCGCGTCTTTTCCGCAGGAGAAAAATCCCGAATCGTCTCTCCCAAAATCGTAACGTCTCCGTCATCAGCATCAAGAATTCCGGCAATCACGGACAAGAGCGTCGTCTTGCCACTTCCCGATGGGCCAACCAGCAACAACACTTCCCCACGAGCTACCTCCAGATCCACACCCTTTAAGACGGGAATTTTGGTGTGCCCTTCACCAAACGCCTTGGTGACCCCGGTGGCCCGAACCAGCCACTGCGGGAATTCCCCTTCCAGTACCTGAATGTTTTGATCCAACCTCTTATCCACGGAACACCACAGCGGGCTCGAGTTTGGCCAGTTTTCGAATGCTAATGACACTGGACAAACTACAAATCATCAATAAGGCCACGAAAACCCCCACCAACAAAGGCCATGTTTCCTTAAACGGCAGCCGCCCCCCACTCCCCACCGTCAATCCGAAGAGCGTGGCCAACCCGACTCCCACGCCATACCCGATAACACCCACGGTAAAACTTTGGAGTAAAATCATCCGAGCCAGCATACCGGTACTGGCCCCGATCGCCTTCAACGCCCCGAATTGCTTCAAATTTTCGACGGTAAATAAATAAAACGTTTGTCCGGCAATAGCCATCCCCACCACAAAACCCAATAAGACCGTCGTGCCGAAATTCACCCCGATTCCCGTGTTCTTCAAAATCCACCCAATGGTCTTCCATCCGAATTGCTCTTCGGTATAAGCCCCCAAGCCTGTTTCTTTCCGGATCCGTCTGACCAATTGTTCAGTCGGCACCCCTTCCATCGGACTCACCAACACATAAGACAACTTGCGGCGTTCTGCCGGGGTGATACTGAGAGCCCGTTCATAGGTCATGTAGACAAAGGGAAAGTTCTGAAAACTCTTTTGGGTTTTGACGATCGCGACAATGCGGGCCCGATGGTCGTTAATTTCAAACGTGGCCCCCACAAAAACTTTGTCCGGTCCTCCCAGGCGTTCGACTCCTAATTGATCAACGGCCACCGCCTCCGGGGCACGCAAATCCTCGATCTTGCCCTCCATGATCGTGTGAGGGCGGCCGATCAGCGTGCTGGGATCTATGCCGACCAGGGCAATCTGCTCAAAATTGCCATCCCGCAACCGTGCCCGTTGGACTCCCTTATACAAGGGCACCGCCCATTTTACCCCCGGTACACTGCGCACACGGGTCACTGCCGTATCAGCCAAGGGCTTGATTTCTTCCACCTGATTGATATTGGGATCGGTCACCCAGATCGGCGCATTGACGTTCGTAATCCCCGACATCGACCAGGTCATCAAGCCCCAAAAGATCGATCCCTGCTGCACAATCAGCATGGTGGAAAACGTGAGACCGGCCAAGAGCATGAGGTATTTCGCTCGATCGCCGAACAACATTTTCAGAGCCACAAAATTCATGACATCCGATTGCCTTTCCTGATGGACACCCCTCGTGAAGAGTTCCGAGGCTTTCCCTTTTGCGACGACCGTGATGATTCGGTCACTCGCAATCCATTCATCATCAGTGTCACAAACGTCTCGCTGATTTCTTGGGCGCCATGAGGAAGGTCCGCCTGAAACAGGACTTGCAACAATCGATGGTAAATCAACATGCCCATGAAGGCGCGTGCCGCAATGATGGGGGAGACTTTGCGGAAGGCCCCTTCGTCAATGCGTTGTTGAATGTACCCGGCGAGAACATCGTAAAACACACGAATATGATTGTGGAAAAACATGTCGGACAATTCATGATTTTCCAAGGCGCTGAATAAAATTAAGCGCATCAATTCAGCATCGGGCACCCCTCCGACAATCGTGTTCGCAATAGTCCGAAAGACCTCTTCATCCTGTCGA
>JALDRK010000055.1 GCA_031315915.1 Nitrospirales bacterium | reverse complement strand
GGCCAGATTTATTTAGCCGCCGATCTGTTTTATTCCGGCATCCGTCCGGCCATTAACGTCGGTCTGTCGGTGTCTCGCGTGGGCGGTGCCGCACAAATTAAAACCATGAAACAGGTGGCGGGAACCCTCCGGTTGGATTTGGCGCAGTATCGGGAAATGGCGGCCTTCGCACAATTCGGCAGTGAGTTGGACAAAGCCACACAGGCACAGTTGGCTCGGGGCGCGCGTATGGTGGAATTGCTCAAACAGGAACAATACAAACCGATGCCGGTCGCCGACCAGGTGTTATCGATTTTCGCCGGGGTCAACGGATTTGTGGACAATGTCCCTATCAATAAAATACGTGAATTCGAGCAGGATCTTTTGGCCTTTATCAAGGAAAAATATCCACAGGTTCGAGACGAGGTGAAGACCAAGAAAAAAATCGATGATGAGTTTGGTGGACAACTCAAACAAATCATCAACGAATTTAAAAAGGCGAAAGGGTACGAGCAAGCGTCCTAACGAACAGCCATGCCAAGTCTGCAAAGCCTTCGACGGAAGATCGCGTCCGTCAAAAATACCCAGAAAATTACCAAAGCCATGAAAATGGTGGCGGCAGCCAAGCTCAAACGGGCTCAGGATCGCATCCTGTCAGCCAGGCCCTATGCGCATAAGCTTCGCGACGTCATGGGAAATCTGAGCCATCGCGTGAACCGGGAATCACACCCTCTGTTCGAGCGTCGAGACGGCAAGAAAATTGAGTTGGTGGTGGTTACCAGCGATCGTGGATTGTGCGGAGCCTTTAATACCAATATTCTCCGTCGGGCCGTGGAGTTTCTGGAGCAGCAATCCAAGCAGGGCCAACAGGTTTCCGTGAGTCTGGTCGGCCGAAAATCCATCGATTTTTTCCGGCGTCGGAATTGGGCAATTCGCCAGCAATGGGGCGGGGTTTTTGATCGGCTGAGCTATGAGCATGCTTTGGATATCGGCCAGAACATCATGTCCCAATACCATGAAGGCACGTTTGACCAATTGTACGTCGTCTACAATGAATTCAAATCGGTGATGCAGCAACAGGTGATCGTTGAAAAGTTTCTTCCGATTGAACCGCCTCAGGATGTGGAAACCGATGAAACCTCAAACATCGGCGGGTATCTGTATGAGCCTGATGAACGGGATCTGCTGGAAACTCTGTTGCCCAAACATTTTGAAATCCAGACCTTCAGGGTATTTCTGGAATCTGCCGCTGCAGAACAAGCCGCACGGATGACCGCCATGGATGGGGCCACCCGCAATGCCGGAGAACTGATTAAAAAGGTGACACTGTTCTATAACAAAACCAGACAGGCGGCCATTACAAAAGAACTCATGGATATCGTGGGAGGCGCAGAGGCCTTGAAATAACCAAGGTTCCTGTTGGGCCGGTGAGATCCCCAACGGACAGCTGCTGGGAACCTTTCTCAACCAAGGAGCATATGGTGGGTACGGATGTAGAAAACGGAAAAGTCATTCAGGTGATCGGACCGGTCGTGGACGTGGAGTTCCCTCCCGGAACACTTCCCAACATTTTTAATGCGCTGACGATCAATCAGGGCGGTGACGGGAAAAATGGGGACTCAGCAACGAATTTGACGATGGAAGTGGCTCAGCATCTCGGAGAAAACCGGGTGCGGGCTGTGGCCATGTCTTCCACGGATGGTTTGGTCCGAGGCATGCCGGTGAAAGATACCGGGGCCGCCATCTCCGTTCCTGTCGGGCGAGAGACCTTGGGGCGTGTCGTGAATGTGCTGGGAGATCCTGTGGACGGTTTTGGACCTGTTCCAACCAAAAAACGATGGTCTATTCACCGCTCGGCTCCTCCCCTGGAAGAACAGGAAACCAAAACGGAAATCCTGGAAACCGGAATCAAGGTGATTGACCTTTTGGAGCCCTATGCAAAAGGGGGAAAGGTCGGTTTATTCGGCGGTGCCGGTGTCGGCAAAACGGTCATTATCATGGAACTCATCAATAATATCGCGTTGCACCATGGTGGCTTCTCCGTCTTTGCCGGTGTTGGAGAGCGAACCCGCGAAGGGAATGACCTCTGGCATGAAATGCAGGAGTCGAAGGTTATTGATCCCAAGGACTTTTCGAAGTCCAAAGCGGCTCTGGTGTATGGGCAGATGAACGAACCGCCTGGAGCGCGTCTTCGGGTCGGGTTGACCGGTCTGACCATTGCGGAATATTTCCGCGATGAAGAACATCAAGACGTCTTGTTGTTCGTAGATAATATTTTCCGATTCACCCAAGCCGGCTCCGAGGTGTCGGCCCTATTAGGACGTATGCCGTCTGCAGTGGGCTACCAACCGACCTTGGGAACGGAGATGGGAACTCTTCAAGAGCGCATTACCTCCACGAAAAAAGGGTCCATTACCTCAGTACAAGCGATTTATGTGCCGGCGGACGACTTGACCGATCCCGCGCCGGCCACCGCGTTTGCGCATCTTGATGCGACCACGGTGCTGTCTCGGGGTTTGGCGGAGTTGGGAATTTATCCCGCCGTGGACCCCTTGGATTCCACATCCCGGATTTTGGATCCCCATATTTTGGGCGAGGAACACTATGGGGTGGTGCAAAAAGTTCAAGGGACGCTCCAACGATACAAAGATTTGCAAGACATTATCGCAATATTGGGGATGGACGAATTGTCGGAAGAGGATAAGCAAACCGTAGCCCGCGCGCGGAAGCTACAACGGTTCCTTTCGCAACCGTTCCATGTGGCGGAAGCCTTCACCGGCGCTCCAGGAAAATATGTGAAATTGGCCGATACGGTCCGTAGTTTCAAGGAAATCGTCGATGGCAAATACGATCATCTTCCCGAGCAGGCCTTTTACATGGTTGGGCCCATCGATGAAGCCATCGAAAAAGCTCAAAAGCTTGGGTACAAAACCTAATGGCTAGTGTGACAGGCCCATCTCCGGGGAAAATTCTTCTGGAAGTGGTCACTCCGGACCATCTGTTGCTCAGCAAAGAGGTGGACTACGTCTCGGCGCCTGGGAGTGAAGGCGACTTCGGAGTGCTTCCGGGTCATTGCCATTTTCTTACGACTCTACGGATCGGAGAGTTGCAGTTTCGCGTCGGCGAAAAAATTGAGTATATGTCGGTGTTGTGGGGATTCGTGGAAGTGACTCCCACGAAGGTCACCGTGTTGGCGGAGGTGGCCGAAAAAGCCGAAGATATCGACGTGGACCGCGCGGAGGCCGCCGTCAGAAGAGCAGAAGAACAGTTGGAACGCGGAGGTCTCCCTTCCGAAGTGGAGGAAGCCAGAGTCAGTTTGGAAAAGGCTCGTCTTCGCAAAAAAATTGCCGACCGACACCGCCAACAAGGCAGACAGCGTGTTTCTTAATCCTTGATACCCTCGCTTCCCTACCTGTCATATGCCGCATGTTGCCACGCGGACGGAGTTCGTTGTTACCGCAGGCGAGGCCCCCAAGCGTCTTGATCATTTTCTGGCCAATCGCGAGCCTTACTTTTCCCGGACAGTCCTGCAACGACTTATCGAAAATGGTCAGATTACCGTCAATGGCCAAGTCGTCAAACCGAGTCATAAGGTACGACCTGCGGAAACGATTGTCATGGTGGTTCCTCGTCCGGAACCCCTTGAAATTCACCCCGAGGATATTCCACTCGACATTTTGTATGAAGACCGCTCACTTCTGGTTTTGAACAAACCAGCCGGCCTCGTTGTCCATCCTGCGCCGGGGCATTGGACAGGAACGCTTGTCAATGCACTCCTGTACCATATAAGGCAGGGAGAGGAGCATCTCTCATCCATCGGCGGCAAGGAACGGCCAGGCCTCGTCCATCGACTGGATAAAGGGACCACCGGAGTCTTGGTGATTGCGAAAACCGACCACGCCCATCGATTCCTGGCTGCACAATTCAAGGCCCATAGTATCACCAGAATTTACGAAGCCTTCGTTTGGCACGGGCCACCAAAAAATGAAGGAAAAATCGAACTCTCAATCGGCCGTGACACCAAGGATCGGAAAACCTTTTCCACCCGCACGACCCGACCCAAGGGTTCTCTGACGACCTATCGGGTCGAAGAACGTTTTGGATCTTTGGCCTCTCACGTAGAATTGTTTCCGGGAACCGGCCGCACTCATCAATTACGCGTACACCTCAAGGCGGTCGGATGCCCCATTCTGGGCGATCAAACATACGGGGGCAAAAAAGTGATGGAAGTTGAAGGTCTGGCCATTCCACGAGTGATGCTGCATGCCAGAGTTTTGGGATTCATTCATCCCGAAACGGGAAATCACCAGGAGTTTTGCGCTCCGCTCCCGGAGGATATGGCTCAGGTGCTGGGCGTCTTGGAGAGGATTCGGGGATCATCATATTGACAGTCCAACTTAGTGATGGAGTAGATTGAATTTCATGGGAAAGGAAGACAAACTCGAACCGGGCCAGGTGTTGGATACGCTTGGGGAACTCATTGCGTATCTCAGCGCATTTGCGGCCAAGGTCCCGGCCCAATCCATCATGGCCTTACCCGGAGGTCTTCGGCCGACAGAAGAGGCCATAGAAAAATACGAGGAAACCGTTTACAAGTTTCGCGATCGAGCCGGACTGCCCTATAAAGTTCTCCCTCCCTTGTTTATTCAGTCGTTGGAAGCGTTCGAAGCCGGCAAGGTGTTTGATGCCGTGCCGCCCCTGATACAATCGGTGGAGCATCTTGTTGAAAAACATCATCATCAAACGGTGACATTTACCACACCCCAACAACAACGCTTGCGGGAATACCACCGCCGCCTGGAGAAGATCGTACCCGAAGCCACACAACCGGAAATAGACCTGCCTACCCCCGAATCCTATTAAAGCTCTTATTATGAACTGAAGAAGTATCTTTCCCAATAGGATTGAGGTGACCGATATCACTTCGGGAATTTCAGGTGATATGTCCTGTTATACCTGAATTGGGGAAATTAGTTTTTTATCAATGAAGGACGGATGTTAATTCCAGGTTCCAGGAGAGAGCTTTTGATGGGTAAGACACAGCATAAAGCGGTCCCAGATTGAAGAAGGGGGCCACAGAATTCTCCACATCCCACCCTTATGGCGAAGACCCTTTCCGATTATGGCCAAACTGGCTATGGCCTGCTCATCGGTTCGAGTGATCCGTTTCAAGTTCATTATGAAAGTTGTCATACCCATTCGGAATGATCGAAAAACCAAAAGTCCGATCTCCTTCGCCAGAATTTGGTCTATTTGTCCATCTACATGAATGAGAAGCGTGTTGTCAGCCAAATATTCGGTGGTAATCATTTCAGTCCTCCATTTCCCCTAAGATGGCCATGTTGACCTTTCCTTGTATTCAAACCTACTTTTGGAAAAGCCACTATTACTCAAATGAGGGAGATTGGAGAGAGTAACCGGTAAAAATGGGGACAATCAAAAGGAGATGGACAACTCAAAGGGAATATTACTTCACCTTCAAAAAAACTTACGATCAGGATTACCGGTCCGGTATGGGAAAAGCGGATTGTGGGGGATGATGGCGGCTTCGTTTCCGTTGAACGATTCGATGCCTAACTAAAACTAACGCAGGGAGAAAAAGTTGACGGGTCTTCGAAAGGACCGGTATAACAGCCGGGAAACTCGAAGAAATACGTAGGCCATACGAATATCATTACGCGCCCGTAGCTCAATGGATAGAGCATTGGACTTCGGATCCAAGGGTTGGGGGTTCGACTCCCTCCGGGCGCGCCAATTTTCTCTGAAACCTAAGCGGCATTTCCGACCGCCGCCACCATTCCCCCTCGTGGGTTCTTTGGGGAGTCATTCGAATCTCTCCTCCCCAGGTCAATTTCTATCTCTGCATGTTGCTTATCCCTGAAAAAACTTTCTCGGTGATCACGGTCTTGCAAATCATGTAAGCCGCAGACTTCTCTCGCCAGCCTACCCGAGGCTTATATCGAGACTACATTGCACTACATTGGACTTTTATCGATTCAATATCATCGGACATGTTCAACTCCGCCAACTCCCCGACTTTTTGATTGGCCACAAACACCGCTTCTGTCCCGGAGAAGCTGGGATCTTTGTAGACAAATATCGTCGCACTGGGGCCAACGATGAGACTTTCAATTTCATCGCTCCAATCTTGTCCTGCCAATGCTTCAAGGGAACCGGCTTCAAATGGCCCTTTTATTCGGATATGTGGGTCATCTACGTCAAATTCGGTATCTTCATATAACTCGACCCAACAGTTTTGATCCACCACTTCTACCTCCATCTCACTAGGTCCGATAACATTGTTGGGTGTACCCATCCGAACTTCCTGCCCAAACCCCATACCAACGAAAATTGTTAAATAAACAGTGATCAGTAAAATATGAACGTATTTCATGTAGATACCTCCATTCTAAATGAGACCTGTAAGTTAAATTTTTTCTATTTCTTATTAACCGCAAGAATATTGCCAGGACTTATTTTTTATGGAACGCCTTGAAAATTCACAGAAAATTCATTCTTCTTTTTCAGAAGACTCAATAGATTTAGGATTCGTTCATGTAACTTTTACATGCTTACACTGTTTTGCTCGTGTGCTGAACATCTGGAACATCTGAAATGTCCGGCCAAGCCCTAGAAAGTGTGTGAGGCCACAGCGATGAGACTACACGCAACAATACCAACAGAAATTCCTATGTCTGGTGAATGAGATGGGGCATCACATTACCGATGGTAAGTTGGAGAAGGAGGAACAGATAGGAGAATAAAGCCACTTACCGGTATTTATGAAAGATGGCGCTTGATAGCTCGGAGAATTTCTCGCGATCGATGTTCGTCACCAGTCAAACCAACTCGGATGGTCAATTCCGAAAACGACTCCGAAATAAAATCGACATGAACCCAAATAGTCTTTTCATCGGCAGTTTCCGACTCAATGTTCGCCGACAATTTGTCTCCTTGGTTTTTACGGATGGGAAGGTTCAGGTCTTGTAAACCAGCAATGGCAGCTTCCTGGACCTTTTGAACCTTGGCTTCGACCCGTTCCTGGAGTTTGCCCATAACATACACGGTCCCGGCTGCTCCCGCCCCGGCTCCCACCATGAGAGCGACACATCCAGTGCTAAAAAGGATAGGAATAATAATCCACAGGTCCCAATACTTGCTTGTGAAATTCCGTAAATGCTTGATCATGGTCCCATCTCCCTTATGTCTCTTGTATATTCTTCCATCCCTTACCTTTCAAAAGCATGCGCACTCACTGAACAGGTGGTTTCATACTGGATGAAGGTTAATTGTTGTAAGCCCTCTATTTATCAAGCTGTCTGACTGAGTCCTGTGAGCAAAATGATGTTGTGACGGATAGAGGTTGAATGCTCTTGGTTCCAATTGCTGATTTTCGTATAAGGCACCCCTTCATCACTCACACGTCATCGTTTATATTCAACTCTATTGCGAGATCGACAATCCGCTTGGGTCTGCATGCTCTCGTAGCAAGTGGGGTCAGGCACTGAGCAAGATTTTGGATTTTTTTACTAAAGGCACGACTGGCGTTGGCCACAAATTGGTCTGGTCCTCGAACATAATGGGTGTGAAAAATTTTGTAGGAAGGACAGAGTGTTGCTCTAGTCATCACCTACAGTCCTTTTGGGGTGATCATGGCTTTTATTTCGGCCATCAACTTCCGTCGTTTCATGATTACTGCCTCTTTGCTGCAATTACAGAATGCTCCGATCCAAGTTGTAAGATCAGAATGGAGCAGTATTCAATTTTTAAGGTATTTAAGAGCCATGGGTTCAGAAAAACTAAAGTTAAAAACTTCAAACTATTCTTGCCCTTAGAATGTGGGTCGGATTCCACGATGAAGAACTTTGTGCAACCGATCATGTAAAAATTACATGCTTTTTGGTTTTCAATACTCCATTGCAAGTTGAGTAATAATCAAAAAATGTAATATTTTCATAATCCTATAAACAAAATCTTTCTTTGGCCATCCTTTTGCTTTATTAAGGGGCGTATTTGAAATTCACCGTTTTTACCTAGGTGCGATGAAATTATCTCAAATCCGTATCGTTTCGATATTACGTATGTTGAACGGCGGGTTTTCCATAGGCTAGGAGATAAAGATGGTGCCTCTGGTACTCTATAAGACAGCTTAGTATATCAAGCGTTAAAAAGAACTTTTTGTATATGACAAATTGGATTCACATGAGTTGTTGGTCAGATTCTTGGGGCTCATGCAAGTCACTGCCCTCAGGCAATTGGCCGGTCAAACTTGGAAAATGGAAATTGAAAGTATAGTCTCGGGGGCCGCAGTTTGTGTCTTTTAAATCCGTGTCTTTTCCGGTGTGGGTAAAAGTAAGATTTCAGGTATGGATGGAATGGCTTGAATTTCTGAGAGAGGGCAACTTGGTAGAGCATTCGTCCTACAACGAGCCTAAGTCCAGGTCGTTATCACAGGCAGGAATACTCGCTTAACGGCGATCTATGGATTGGGGGACAGTCCTTTGGATAAAGGATTCTGATTATGAAAAGCCCACACCTTTTTTTGTTGTCATTTCTCTTCGTCATGGCTC
Organism: Nitrospirales bacterium; assembly: GCA_031315915.1. Lineage (GTDB taxonomy): Bacteria > Nitrospirota > Nitrospiria > Nitrospirales > UBA8639 > JACKFE01. The sequence goes on along the minus strand of JALDRK010000055.1, from coordinate 5,755 downwards.
TATGGTCCTGTACTCAAGAACAGGAAGAATTACCTGCTCCGACCGTTGAGGCGGCTGAGAGTGAGATTCCGAATATAAGTGAACGAATTGAAACCGCTGAAATCAGGTATAGTCCTTCAACTCCCATTTTGACATTGGCCGCTAAAGTGGATTTTGGAGAAGATCAGTACTCCAAAATTTCATCACCTTTATCGGGTCGTGTCATAGAAGTTCGGAAAAAACTAGGCACGGAAGTCAAGGATGGCGAAATCTTACTAATAGTTGATAGTCCCCAAATTTCAGAAGCGTATGCCAAGTTTGTTCAAAAGGCATCCCAAGTTGAATATGCCCAACGGGCCTATGACTTGGCGAAGGATTTGTATGAGGGTCGGGCATCGCCACTCCAAGATGTCAAGCTGGCCCAGAATGATCTCGTCAAAGCGATCGCTGCGTTCCGTCAAACGAAGTCCCACTTGCTTTCGCTCAAAGTTCCGGCTTCCGAATTAGACAAGCCTATTGGTCAACAACAAATTACCTCCCGTTTTGAAATTAAAAGTCCGTTGACGGGAATTGTCGTACAACGAAATGTCACCCCCGGGCAAGTGGTAGAAAACGATCCGCCTGCCGTGTTGATGACTGTGGCGAATTTGGAGCGTCTGCAGGTGGAGGCCGATCTTTATGAGAAGGATATTTCGTTGGTCAAGCCCAATCAAAAAGCCACAGTGACCGTTTCCGCGTATCCCGATGAAAAATTTCCTGCTCTCATTGCCATGGTCGGGGATGTGGTGGATCCGAAGACCAGAACCGTCAAAGTCCGAGCATGGGTCAATAACGATGAGCAGAAACTGAAGCCTGAGATGTATGCCGAACTTCAGGTTGAAGTCAGTGATTCTCCAAACTATCTCGTCATTCCTCAAGAAGCTGTTCTTGATATCAATGGAAAACATTTTGTGTATGTCGTCAATGAAGAGGGAAATTTCGATGAAAGAGAAGTCCAGGTTGCCTTGATTGCTTCAAACCAAATGCGGGTCCTGAAGGGTCTTCGACCAACAGAAAGGATCGTTGTCAAAGGCGCCATATTTCTTAAGGCGATGTACGGCAAGAACCAGAGCCTAGAAAAAGTTGACCATCCAGCTGTTCCCTGACCACGTTCTCAAGATCACATGATCTCCAAAATCGTCGAACTTTCCCTGCGTCATCGTTTTATCGTGTTGTCCCTGGGGATCATGTTTTTCTTGGGAGGATTATACGCCTATACCCTCCTTGATATTGCCGCATATCCTGATCCTTCCCCTCCAATGGTGGAAGTGATCACTCAATACCCAGGATGGTCAGCCGAAGATATTGAGCGTCAAATTACCATTCCGATTGAGATAGGGCTGACAGGAATGCCTGGCCTGACAGACATTCGTTCACGATCCTTGTTTGGACTCAGCGACATTAAAATTTATTTCGAATTCGGCACCGATTGGTATTTTGATCGTCAGGAAGTGTTAAATCGACTTGCTATGGTGGACCTCCCGATCGGCGCCGAAACGGCCCTCTCTCCCTGGTGGGCGATTGCCGAAATTTATCGTTATGAACTGTCGGGAGAAGGGTATAGTCTCACAGAACTCAAAACCCTTCAGGACTGGGTGGTCCGTCGAGAACTCAAACAGGTACCCGGTGTGATGGATGTCACGGCGTTTGGAGGAACGACGAAAGAATATCATGTCGATATCAATCCGGGATCTTTGATTGCCTACCAGATCACTTTACCCCATGTCTTGGATGCACTGGCAGGCAGCAATGTCAACGTGGGGGGAAATTACCTCACGCTCGGGTCCCAAAATTTCAATGTTCGCGGTATCGGATTGATTCAGGATCTGCAAGATATAGAGAACATTGTCGTGGCCCAACGTGAAGGCACGCCGGTGTTCGTCAAAAATCTCGGACAAGTCAGTATTGGACACCAGGTGCGACTTGGCCAGGTTGGAATTGATGACCGGCCGGACGTGGTGGAAGGGGTGGTATTGCTCAGGCGTGAAGCTGAGGCGTTACCGGTTTTGGAACAGGTCAAGCAAAAGGTCGATGAGCTGAATGCCTCCATTCTTCCTGAGGGAGTGAAAATCGTGACCTTTCAAGATCGATCGGCCTTGATTCATACGACGGTCGAAACCGTGACCCATATTCTTATCACGGGAATGATTCTGGTATTTGCGATTTTGTATATCTTTCTGGGTAATTTTCGATCTGCCGCCATTGTCGCATTAACCATCCCGTTATCTCTTCTGTTTACATTTTTAATGATGGTTCTCATCGGACAATCCGCCAATTTGATTTCGCTTGGGGCGATCGACTTTGGCATCATTGTCGATGCATCCCTGATCATGGTGGAGAGCATTTTTTTCTATTTGGCCCATCGTCGCCTCTATGGCGGAACCACGTCCGATCTTATTGTGCGTGCCGCCCAGCAGGTTGGACGGCCGATTTTTTTCTCAACGGCCATCATCGTCGTGGCATTTCTTCCTCTGTTCACCATGACCGGTGTACCTGGAAAAATCTTCGCCCCAATGTCCATCACATACGGGTTTGCCTTGCTGGGCGCTTTGTTGATGTCATGCACGTTGGCGCCGGTCCTCTGTTCTTTTCTTCTCGACGGTCCGATTAGGGAGGAAGATACAGCATTAGTCCGCTGGATGAGACGCGGGTATCAATCTCTGCTCAGCAAAGCTCTTGACAATTCCTGGCTGGTTATCGGGGTCACGCTGGCTTTCTTGTTGGTCGCCATGGTGGGCTTTCAGTTTATGGGGGGAGAGTTTATGCCCGCACTTGAAGAAGGAAATCTTTCGATTCGTGCTACCATGCCGGTCGATATTTCGTTCGAGCAAGGGGCGCGTATTGCCAGTGAACTTCGGGCAATCATCACAGATTTCCCCGAGGTGCAATCCACGGTCTCACAACTGGGTCGGCCTGATGATGGAACCGATCCCACCACATTTTACAGTATTGAGTTGATAAACAATCTCAAGCCTCAGGAAGAGTGGCGGCCAGGGATGACCAAGCCACAACTGATCGCTGAAATGGAAGAACGGTTAAAAGGGTTTCCGGGCATCAGTTTCAACTTTTCTCAATTTCTCCAGGATAGCGTAGAAGAAGCGATGTCAGGGGTGAAAAGCGAAAATTCCATTAAGTTGTTTGGTCCCGATTTGACCACCTTGGAAGCAAAGGCTTTGGAGGTCGAACGGGTGATGGCTACCATATCCGGTGTCAAAGATTTAGGGATCTTCCATGTTACAGGGCAACCGAATTTGGTCATACAGCCGGATCGTAAGGCGGCTGCCCGCTACGGATTACATGTGGGCGACATTAACGCGGTCGTCAGTGCGGCGATTGGAGGGGAAACCGTCACGAAGGTTCTGGAAGGTGAGCGATGGTTCGATCTGGTGGTGCGGTTCCAACCTCAATTCCGACAAAATATTGAAACCATTCAAAACATTCGTGTAGACACCCCGGATGGAATATCTCTTCCTCTCAAACAGGTAGCAGCCGTTTCGACAACATCCGGAGGGTTTTTGATTTATCGCGAAAATCATGAACGCTATATTCCTATTAAATTTGGTGTCCGTGGTCGGGATTTGGCGAGTACCGTCCAGGAAGCGCAAACACGAATTCAACAGGAAGTGGAATTACCGAAAGGGTATCACCTTGAATGGGCCGGACAATATGACCAATTGAGGGCGGAGCAAAAACGTCTGATCTTTATTGTTCCGATCAGCCTGCTTCTAATCGGGTATTTCCTCTATTTAGCTTTCAATTCGGGACGAAACGCCTTGTTGGTCCTGGCGACAATACCTTTTGCCTTGATCGGCGGAGTGTTCGCATTGGTGCTTGCCGACACCCCATTCAGCATTTCGGCGGCAGTTGGGGTGATTTCCACTTTGGGGGTGTCAATTTTAGGAGGAGTTCTCTTGATTTCCCGCATGGTTGAACTTCAAGCATCAGGGAAATCTCTTCGAGAGGCCATCTTGGAAGGGGCGAATCAACAAATGCGCCCAGTCCTCATGGCCACATTAGGGGCGGCGCTGGGGTTGTTGCCGGCCGCGGTGGCCACCGGTATTGGCTCCCAAACCCAACAGCCCCTCGCACGTGTCGTGGTGGGAGGAATGCTCTCAGCCACAGTGCTGATTCTGATCGTTCTTCCTGTGCTGTATCGAATCGTCCACCGGAGGGACGAGGCCTGAAAACTCACGGGCCTTGCCTGCATCCTTTAAACGTCTGCAAGTCTAATTTCCCAAATTTGGTAATGGTCACGTGTGAAGAAGATCCTTATGAGACGATTGCTATGTATGGGCTAGAAGTTTAAGAAAATACGTGCCCATTCCGGGATGAGGGACTTTCTAGGAAAGAAAATATTCAGAAATTATGGGAGTGGCCAGGATGGCAATCATGAAGTGGATAGCATCCACCGATCTCCCTGACAGAATCCTCGGTGGAGTGACTCCTTCAGAGCAGTACGTCAGGATCTGTTTCATTTCAGAACAATCGTCTAGCCCTTCACTCCTATTTTTTGGCTTCCATTTATTTTAAGCCGTTGGAAATGCGAAAAATTCTGGTCCCGGTTGAAACCCGAAAAGTTCTAGAATTGTTCAGAATTCCCGGTCTGAAACGAATATTTTTTTAGATGAAGCCCTCGCCACAGGTTCACCCCCAGTTATTTCCAATTTGCTCACAGTTCTGGAGCAAACTCTTTCTCAATCGATCATTTTCCAATACAAGAAAAAGCTAGTAATTCCAATAGTTTTGTGATACTTAACACACGTAATTATCTTTAATTTCAGAGGGATTCTGATGGGACTTCGGATCCAAGTGGTTGAGGTTCGACTCCCTCCGAGTGCGCCAATTCCTGTTCATTCATCGCATTCAACCCGTTCTTAATCCATTTGTTCAAAGGTTGTCTAGGAGAAGACAATCCTAAATCTTTTAAGAAGTTTTTGAAAATTTAATGCCTAGGAGATGAGTGTTTGGGTATGTGCCTAGTACTCAATCAGGCAGGATATTCAAATTCCAACTCCGCTTTAAATACCTCTATGCCCACCAACTGGCCTTCCGTTTTCAACCGCACCTGGTTTCAGCTGGGACTTCTGATTCTCATTGGCCTTCAGGCCTTTTTTGCCAATATTCAGAGTTCCTTGTTTGGAGAAACGGAGGGGTTATACGCCAACGTCACCCATCATATGATCGGTGGCGGTAATTATTTCTATATCACCATGCCGGAGGGGCCGTATTTTAACAAGCCCCCCCTGTTTTTTTGGGTTCAAGCCGCGTTAGTTAATGGCCTTGGTTGGAGCGAGGCTGCTTTGCGTTTCCCGTCCGCTCTGGCCAGTTTGGGAACGATGATGGTGACCTATTTCTTCGGACGCTTATTGTTCTCGGGGGTGGCGGGGTTTTTTGCTGCTGTAGTTGTTTGTACTTGTTATGCGGGCTTATGGTTCGGGTCTTTGGGGATAATCGATCCGGTTTTGACATTTTTTATGACCCTTGGCCTGTACTCCTGGGTCAAGGCCTACTTTGAACAGAATTCACGCTGGTGGTATGTGGTGGGATTCGTCGCATTGTCTTTCGGAACAATGGCGAAGTCTTTTCATGGGGTGGCCTTACCGGCGTTGGTGTTTGGGTTGTTTTTGTGGACACAACGGGATGCCGGTCCATTGCGCAGTCGGGAATTCTGGTATGGGGTCATGGCCTGTGCAATTTTGTTGACCGGATATTTCTTGTTATTGAGTCAGGAGTTTCG
>JALDRK010000054.1 GCA_031315915.1 Nitrospirales bacterium | reverse complement strand
GACAATCCGGACAATCCCGATCAGCAAACTCGGCGGAGAGGATTCAGGATCTTTTGAAGAGGACAGATGCTGTGCCCCCAGATCTATATGATAATGTTGCCGATACCATCGAAGAAGCCCCAAAATGCATCCAATCGCCACACACAATAACAGGGCGGAGACCAGAAGCAATCCGGCAATACCAAACCCCTTGACCGCTACTGCGGGCACCAGAGGGCCAAGAATAGCCCCCAGACTCCCGCCCGCGGAGATACAGCCGAACAAGCGTCGGGCGGCTTCTGTCGAAAACACATCAGCCATGAAACTCCAGAACACTGATACCACAAACAGATTAAAGACACTTAACCAGACAAAAAACACCGGAGCCACAGTTGCCAGTTCCACCCCACTGATCAGCGCCACAACGAACCCGAGAATATTGAGAATAAAAAATCCATAGACCGTCGGCAGGAGGCGTCGGATGGTGAAATGTCCGGCCACATATCCAAACAAGGGAATTACCATCAACATGGCCACAAAGACGGCAGAGAACAACCAGGGCAGTTTTTGAACGCCTGACAAGACGCCCATTTCATCCCGAACCGGCCGCAGAATATAATACGCGGCCAACAGACAAAAGAAATAGACAAATGACCAGACCAGCGCAGGGAGCTCATCCCGCTCAACAGGGACGACTGAGCTTACCAAACGATGGAGGAATAGGGATTCTGCCATATCACCGGAGAGGGTTTGACTCACTATATCCGAGGACAGATCATTAAAACATCCTGAGATCCGTCCTTCTCTCACGATCTTCCGAAGGAGCGAAGAGTCCCAAGACACCAAACACGAGTCCAGGAAGTGAATGCAGAAAAATCATGTGCGTTCCCCTCACACAGACAGAAAACCAGCGTCTGCCGCTCAATTCGCGAGAGAAAGAATGCTCCGATTCTACACTGGAAGGCAGAATTCAGATACGTTGTGAAGGGGGCAGAGAAAGCAGAGAAGTTATTTCAGGGTGGTCAACGATCGCTTGCACATGCTCTAAAAGCGCTTCATGGTCTTCAGGCCGATCAATCCGTCGTTGAAGAATACGGGCAACCTCGCCCAACGTCGTATGCAGGGATGAATTTGTTGAAGGCATTGAAGAAAATCCCAAGTGCCCAAGGGAGCCGAATGATTGGCGGGACTTCATGTCCTGATTGCGATTCCCTTGATCGTCCAATTTAATCGGCTCGTGGAGGGGCCGTGCATGTAAATCTCTGATCATCTCTTCCAGATCCCCGATAATGGTATCGAGATGCCATTGCCGGCAATTATCTGAAAATGCTTGAGCATAAATATCCTGCAACCCTCTGGAGTCCACATGAATTTGGAATCGGCCTTTGGTCAAAGCCGTCACATACTCATCTAAATGATTAACCTGTTTTCGAAGTTTATCACGGAACGCTTCAAGTCCCGACGCATCAACAAAATCGGTCCCGCAATGCGCCCGAGGGACATCTCTTTGACACATTTCCCGATATAACCACACATCTTGTCGAAACCGTTCAAGGCGATCGATTAACATACTGATAGTCATTGATTATCGCTCCTTAAAAAATGAACCTACACTGCGGGCGAAACATTCGCTTGCCTGACAAACAGAATTCTTCCTGTTATGTGGGAGAACGGTCTTGTATGGTGAAAAACACGTGCCGGCTGGAACAACCTGAGCAGATCACCGAAAACTGACTATTTCCCTATGGCCTTCCATTTTTTTATCATAGGAACGAAAATCTTCTCAAGGCCAATAAGATTAAAATTTCAGCATCCGTGAAATCTCGCAGATTCCCGCCATGTTTCCGCAAAATATTGCGGGCACACGATCAATCCCTAACAGATCACAGACTAGGCGCTCTTTTCTATTCTAGAACATTCCTTCATTGGAACCATTTTCCTAAATTTATTCTTAGTGGAAACGAACTGCGATTTCAGTTTCTTCCTTCCCGATTTGGTGATTCATGATGAACAACGATCGTTTTGCATCCAGGAATATCGTTACCCGTGAGGCTCGTTGAATGACAGCCAATCTCTTGGTCGGATCCTGCATCCTAAAGGTTCCTCATGTTGAATCGGTTATTATTGAGTTTCCAGGCGTTTTTTAAGATGCTACGCTACCTCGCCATTTCCTCATGCACATCAAGGAATTTCATCCACGGATATCCCGTTCGCCATATCGCAAGGAAGACTTAAATGAGCAAGCGAACAGTTAATTGGGTTCTCGTTTCGTACCTCACCATCATATGGGGGGCCGTCATCTTTCGCATCGATTATTTCCCTCTCACTTGGGTCCCGATGTATTCCAGCTACTATCCCGATGATACCATTACGGCCAGGGTCGGTGACTCCGAGAGGATGGCCAAGGGTCTTCTGGTCACCCATCGAAACGGCGAGACCAGTTACATCTCGCGCAAGGATCTGAATATTCCCAAGCCAAATTTTCGTCGCTTGTATTACCAACGGATGTTCGGTTCGGGCCCGCCCAAGCATCGACAAGGAAATAGAAATTTGAGCCCGTTGAATCGCTGGATCCGTGGGCTGGAAGACGGAGAGGCCAACTTTTCCGCTGATTGGGAATGGCGGATGTTCTGGAGCCTGAATAAATCGCTGGGGTACGAACCGCAGGATCCACGGTTTATTGTCCAGGCGGAAGCCCTTTACCAGAATCGAATCTACCGGAAGAGCGATTTAATGAAACAAGACGTCAGTCGGTATCGCATGGAAACCATGGAAGCTCGAATCAGGTGGAAGGACGAATGGATTACCAGGTGGAATGATGGCACTTTGTAAATCCGTCAACGAAGCCTGGAGTCGTTTTTTCTTTACGGGTTTTTCGGGCGAAAGCCTGGGCCTATTACGTATGTATATCGGCGTCGGTCTGCTGTTCTTTCACACCTATCAATTTGCCACGGTGTTGGGCCTGAACCCGACGGGTGCGATGTTTTACTTCATAGAGCCCATTTGGTACTTCAAAATGCTGGGCATTCAATATCATATTCCCATCCTCTCGTTTATCGTGTATGCCATCCTCATGGGAGCTACGATATTCATGATCCGGGGACAATGGACCAGGACCTCAATTCTCGTCGTGATTGTATGCATCTTTTACTTGAAGGGCGTACGGGACAGTTTCAGCGGAGACGTGCATCATCGTTACATCATCCCCATGCAAATGCTTCTCCTATTTCTACTCTCCAGATGCGGAGAGGTTCATTCTCGTGATGCATTACACAGCACTTTCCCCCCTCTCCAGGAATGGGAGGCCAGTTGGCCCATCAAGACCATGCAACTCTACGTCGCTCTCTTTTATTTCTGGAGCGTGATCGCCAAAGTACGGATGAGCGGATGGGAATGGTTTGCCGGAGACGGTCGGATTCAGGAAATGCTGATCAAGCGATCGGTTCGGTGGGGCATTTCCGGGGAAGATACCCTGGTGAAAAATAGCCTAAGTTTCGAGCTGGCCCAGCACCCCGATCTGGTCCAGGTTTTCGCGTTGCTGGTCCTGGCCTTTGAAATTGCATTTCCCTTGATATTATTCATCAAATCGGCCAAGGTCAGGGCTGCATTCCTCTCCGGTGTGTTCATCTTTCATGTCGGAACGTTTGTGTTGTTGGATGTGAACTTTATCTTAATTCCGTTTGTGTATTTGATTTTTTTCGACCTTGTGCCCATTCACCAATGGCTGAAGACTAAGGCAGAGTGGGGATTCGGACGGAATCCCCCTGTTGCAGGCACCTGAATATTGTCCCTTATCATGCTCCCTTACCTCTTGTCCGATGGGTTACCATATCAAAAGGCCTGATGGCTTAGGAGAACGATCGCCACGGATGAAACCATGAAACAGGGCACACCGCTTCCCCAACATCCCTGGAACCGGTACCAACGCGTGATCGTGTTTGACGGAGTGTGCAATTTCTGTAATGCGTTCGTGAACTTTGTCCTGGAGCGGGATACTCGGGGGATTTTCAAATTCGGCACGCTGCAATCCCCACCCGCCCATCTCATCCTCAATCAGTGTGGTCTCTCGACAGAGGACTATGAAACCTTTTTGCTGTTGGACAATGGCAAAATCTTTACCAAATCCACTGCGGGACTTAAAATTCTGCGAGCCCTACCGGGATGTTGGCCCTGGCTCTATGCCTTCATCATCGTTCCACGTCCCATTCGAGATCTGATCTATAGCTTCGTCGCCCGGCATCGCTATCGGTGGATGGGCAAGGCTGACACATGCCGAGTGCCTTCCCTTGCAGAACGTGCGAGGTTCATTGAACATTCTCCGACTGACGGTTGACCACATCCGTGCCTATCACTCTTCCCTCATCGACTTCTGCCGGGGAAGAAAACTCAAAGAGTTCTTCAAGTTCAAAAGTATTCTGAACACACGGTGCACCATATTCGGCTGAACCGGTGAAGACGCAGAGGTTAGGTCTCAGATGTGCTACTCCCTCATGGTGTGTATGCCCGCACATGACGGCAATCTGGCAGTCGGGTCGTTCTTGCGATACGGTCATCAACACTTCTCCGACTGCTCTACAGGCGAAATAGGGAAGCCAATCATCATTGCCCATTTTCCCCTGGTACCAGCACGCTTCCTTAAACGGTGGAACATGTGTCAGACATACGACATGCGGATATACGGTCACCGCACGGTGTAACTTCTCCTCCAAATTTCTGGCCGCCTCATTTCCCAAGGCACGAAGTTTCTCCAATACTTCTTCTCGGTTTAAATCTTGAAAATCCTCGATCAACTCCTGATCGCTCAGTTTGACCGGCGATAGATGGTAGTTTCCATACCGTCCGTCTCCCCACCCATCATGTCCGATTAACACCGTCGTCGGGGTCAACTCCACCAATTCTGTACTCGTAAGATAGGTCAGTCCCTGCTGTATCCGACTCCAGCTGGCCAGATCGGCACGAACGCGGGAAATCGATCCGTAATAAAAGTCATGATTACCCAAGACGAAATAGAGCGGGGCCTCAACGGCCGCGTGCATTTCACCCAGAAGTGGCTGCAGTGATGGAGCTTCGGCAATATCTCCCGTCAGGAACACGGCGTCGGGTTGAGCATCGACAATCGACCGAAAAAATGAAGCCCGCTCCTGAAGGTTTAGAAAGTTCAAGTGAATATCGGTCGCCCACGTCACGCGCATAGACAATCTTTCGGAGTCCGCTTTGCTCAATTTCACACTTCGATTCGATTAACCGATACGGACCAAAACTGCTTTCGGGTAGCCGAACCTCAGATTCATAGGCTATGCTTTGGCTTCAATGTGTGCAAAATATTGAACTAAAGGAGTTGACCATGACAGATATCTCGACAGCAACCTCTAAAGAGATAGCGACCTTGGCAGGAGGCTGCTTCTGGTGTCTGGAAGCCGTATTCGATCAAGTCAAAGGGGTGGAATCGGTGGAGTCGGGCTATATGGGCGGGGGCCGACCAAACCCCACGTATGAAGCCGTCTGCAGCGGCACCACGGGGCACGCCGAGGTTGTCCAAGTACATTTTAATCCCGCCCTTATTACCTACCGGGAACTCTTGGAAATCTTTTTCGGCATTCACGATCCCACCACTCTCAATCGGCAGGGCAACGATGCCGGCACCCAATACCGGTCGGCCATTTTCTATCATTCGACCGAACAAAAGACGATTGCCGAGAACACCATCGCCGCGTTGACCAAAGACCGGATCTTTAGCCAACCGATCGTCACGCAGGTCACCGAAGCGACCGATTTTTATGTTGCCGAAGCGTATCATCAGGAATATTTTGCCAGAAATCCCTCGCAACCCTACTGCGCCTATCTTATCGGTCCGAAAGTCGCCAAATTCCGACAACGGTTCGTCGATAAATTGAAAGCGTGACCGAGATCCAGGCCTAAACCGATAGTTGGACTCCTACTCTCGGGCTCATGACACACGCGCATCATTACGAGCCGCCGAAGACCCGAGCAAGGGCATTCTTGACTCCACCCCACAGATCCACATGGAGCGTCACTTGATGGGGATGGAGAATAACCGGAACACGCGGAAGACAATACGGCGGCTGTTCCTGATGAGTCCCAATCACTTCCGCAATCAGAGATCCATCAGGAGGAACCCCTGTTTGTTGCACGACCAACTGGGTACGTGATTCCAACACACAAAAGTCTTGATATCCTAGGGTAAACAGGGATTCCGGATTCACAAACCGAACTCGATGACGTTCGGTGGCAAAAACCACATCCCCGATTTTTGCAGGACCATCCGGACCGCCGGAATACAACAGCATCGGGACCATCAGAACCGCCAATACGACCAGACCAATGGAGATCAGCGGAGATCGGGATTCGGAATTCTCATCCTGAGGCAGAGGATGCTGCATGTGGACAATACTCCTACACTAACCTTTCAAGACCTTTGGTGTCGGTGGGCCTGGCGTCCGATTCGAAACTGCCCGGGACGCTTTCTACTCCCGCTTCGAGAAGACCGTTTGTCTTTCGAACAACTTACAGGCCGCCCCTGCTCTCCGACGTACCATCATTCGCCCGCCGCCCCGGATCAGGTACTCGTACTGCCCTTGCCGGATGGCGGCCTGATCACCTATCTCAAAGCAGATGGGCACCTTCTGCATACTTTGAATACCCCTGCGGGATTTATCCGAAAACTCACACAACTGGGAATCACAGGCTACGGCGCCCCTTCGACCGATCAATAGGGATGTTTCCGGATGTGAAGCTTAAACAGCAGGATTGAAAGCAGCAGTTCCAACACCAGAAAGGCCCCGACCGTCAGTCCGATCCCCCGCCAACTCAATTCAAAAATAGACTTCACCCCTATAAGCGGAATGACACTTTCTGGAATTTGATCGAGACCGAGTGCCATCGCTTCCGATTGGAGCCCGAACCGGCGCTTCACAAAACTCGAAGCAAGATCTCCGCACATGGCCAAGGCACCCACCAATATTCCGACCTCAAAGGGCAGGGCCACCACTTCAGCAAACAGTCCGGCGGTTACCACGCCAAAGATCACGCCACGGAACGTTTTGGAAGATCCCAGCAGAGGGCGCCCATCGATAAACCTGGTCCCCAGATCAAGGGGATCACTCCAGAAGTTCTTCATCAACAAGCGTCCCAGAATGGGAGCGCCATTGGCCGCAATCACCACAATCAGCAACTGAAGGTATACCATAGGATCAATTGACTCAACAGGTCACACTCCCTCAATCCAAGAAAGTCTACGCGGAACCAACGAGACTGAAATCGCAGGACTTGTGAATGGCCTGAATGGCCGATCAGATGTCAGTGGAACGAAGGTCGTGAAACCCGAACAAACGATGGTCCAACAGATGGCTGGGCACCACATTGGAAAGAGCTCCGAACACACTATCTCCCGATCCGGGGTACTGCTCTTCCCATTGGCGGAGCAAGGCTTTCACCTCTTTGCGCTTCAGATTTTCTTGAGATCCGCATAGGTCACACGGAATAATGGGAAATTGTTTTAACTCCGCATACCGAGCCAGTTCGGTTTCCCGGACATAGGCCAGCGGCCGGATGACCACATGACGCCCGTCATCCGACCGCAATTTTGGGGGCATGGTTTTGAGCGTTCCTGAGAAAAACAGATTGAGGACAAATGTTTCAATCATGTCGTCCCGATGATGCCCCAAAGCAATTTTGTTGGCACCCAGCTTCTCGGCCAATCCATACAGAATGCCGCGTCGAAGCCTCGAACAGAGCGAACAAGTCGTCTCGCCCTCAGGGATAACCCGTTTCACCACGGAATAGGTATCCCGCTCTTCTATATGATACGGCACGCCCAAAGCGGTCAGATAGGTCGGCAACACCTCAGCGGGAAATCCCGGCTGCTTTTGATCCAGATTGACGGCAATCAACTTATAGGACACCGGAGCCCGGGATTGCATAGAAAGCAATACATCCAGCATCCCATAGCTATCCTTGCCCCCGGACAGGCACACCATGACGGTATCCCCGTCCTCGATCATCGTGAAATCGGCAACGGCCTGCCCCACCAAGCGACATAATCGGCTATGAAGTTTCTGGGCCGAACCAGTCAAACGAGTTTTCGGAGCTACCCCGGAGATCTGATGAATCATCTGGTCACATCCTTATCGTGATGAGGAGGTAGCCTAATGAGTCCTCTAAGCATGGTCAAGCAAGCGACGGTCAAGAAGACCACCGTTCCTTATACACTCTTATCTTCATCCGATCATGCCCTCTTTATGGCCAGGTATGGGCTTCTTTAACGTCCAGTCTTTGCCAAGATGTTTTCCAATGGACGGAGTCATCACCGCTGGAACCATGCAAAAATCACGGGTGAACCCCTCTCCGCCGAACTCTTCACAATCCGGCATTTCTTTTCCATCACTATTCATCTGCACCGGATTCGGCGATACGCTAGCCCGGAAAAGGCCCAAGCCTTGAGCATTGACCGCCTGTTGAATATAACGCCCTTCCTCATTCTTGAACTCACAGTCATGTCGGAAGACATGCTATCCCCAAAAGTCTCAGACCATGTAACGAGGAAGAAGGTCCGGAATCTTATCATTCCGGATCAACCGGGAGAAAAACGAGCGACCGCCGTCCTGATTCACAGAAGGAGAAAATGCAGTGCTTAAACCGCCTTAGCGGTTGGCAGACGTTTCTGGCGAGATGGATGAGCAAGGGAGCTGTGGCCCAGGGGGGGAAGAATTTGCTGCACCAGGCTGGACTCGCGTCGGTAGAACCCTTCCGTGTGAAACGAATCTTGCAACCCCAGACATTCATAATCCAAATGATGACAAAGTTCATGCAGCAACGTGCGAAGAAAAGTTTTGAAGGCCACGACCTGACGCCGTTTAGCCGTTCGCATCCACAATTTCATTCGTGGATATTTTCGACCCTGGGCCGGATAATACAAACCATGCAATTCCATCTTGGAATTCGACGGACGGGTATCCAACAAATCCAAACGAACCCGTTGAATCCCTAACTGATCGGTAATGGAATCCAACAAATGCTGTGCCCATTTTTTCGTCCGATCCAACCGGCCTGAGCGAAGGGCTTCCTGAACCTTCGTTGCCAAAGGCTGGAGCGTCTCAGGATCGGGAAGGGGAAACGCCACAACCCGATCACTCTCCTGATAAATCCGTTTTTGCTTGAAATTCAGACCGTTGTAATAACCAAATAACATGGCACCTTATCCCATCTTAGTAAAGTCAAACACCCGTCACGGGATCTCTCAATGTAACCGCTCTCCTTACTCCGGTTCCATGACATTTTCGTCCAGGATGGGGTATTTTCCTGGAAGTTGGTGCAGTTTGGCCAGACCTAAAATCGAAGTTTCAGGACAGCAGGTCCTGATGGGGCATAGGCAGGCAGCAGCATTTCACATCGGCACACATAAGATGTTGATTTAATTTAACTTTTTAATTTCTTTCACAAGGGGGTCCACCATGAAAAATAAACGTCAAATTCATGATGGCATCGCAGGGGGGTTAATTACCCTAGGGGTTTTACTGGGAGTCTATGTCAGCCCCCAGTGGTTATGGCTTCCGGGCATTTTGGGGGTGACACTGTTGCAAAGCGGGTTCACAGGGTTCTGCCCCGTCTATTATCTTCTGGACCAAGCCTGTACCGACAAGGAATGTGAGGATCTCAAACCGAAACTCGGTGACCGAAGCTAGGCGATTCCCTGAAACGGGACAGATTAAGTACTAATTAGGAACAGTCGGTTCATACCATCCCATTTGTAGGGAAAAGAGAGGTCTTGCGCGATCATGGTCGGGAACATAGCGTGAGCTCCTTCCAAAAGATACTTTGGCCTTAAACTACCCTCCCGAATCTTCGGTTAAAATGACAGGCCCCTGAAAGTACGAAAGGGAAAAGCCAGTCAGGGTTAACCCGACATAGGAAAAACGAAAAACAGCAGCAGGGTGACAGAGGGAAGAAAAAGGTGGCAGTGCCCCAATCGATGCTGATCCGCTTCCATTCCTGCCAATGTTATGTATGCCAGACGAAAGACGAACGAGACTATCTCACTAGACAAAAGACACACTCACATGTACGGTATCTTGTACATAATAGGAGGTCAGCTATGGATGCCGTTACTTACACCACCGTTCGTGCAAACCTCGCCAGTGCCATGGATCAAGTTTGCAACGACCATGAACCCCTAATTATTACTCGCAATGGAGAGCAATCCGTCGTGATGCTTTCGCTCGAAGATTATAAGGCGTTAGAGGAAACAGCATATCTTCTCCGCACGCCTGCCAACGCCAAGCGTCTTCTTTCAGCCACCGCACAATTGAATACTGGAAAAGGTGTGAAGCGGAAACTGGCTAAGTGAAACTGATTTTCGCAGATGAAGCATGGGAAGACTATCTCTATTGGCAGAAACAAGATAAACGCATGGTGGAGTGAATCAATAAATTAATACATGAGACGCAAAGGGAACCTTTCACCGGAATAGGCAAACCTGAGCCTCTGAAACATGCATTAGCAGGATTCTGGTCCAGACGAATCACCGATGAACATCGCATGGTCTATTGCATAGAAGGAAATGCTCTTCTTATCGCTCAGTTACGGTTTCACTACTAAAACAAAACCATATCTAGCCAACCGCCAATTCAACTTTCACTACGACTCGCCAGGTTAATCGCTTCCAATTTGGTCTCCGCCCCGGTCAGTCCCTTAGAATTCACTCAACAATCTTCCTCCGCCGACCAAGGGTCCTTCGAACCCGTTTTCCCGTAACGCGTACCAAAACGTCACCGCGTTGATTCCCAGAATCGGAATGCCAATGACAGGCTCCAATTTCTCACTCACGTCGATCAGGCTCATGTTCGTTCCACATTGCACCACGGCATCCAACTGATTTTTATCGGTCGCCAGCAATTCCAAAATGGCCTTTTCCTTGGCCCAGTCAGGAACATGGGCAATATGCAGGGCATTGGCGCAGGAAAAACCCACACTCGACAGTACCTCGAAGCCCAACTCTTCGAACATCTGAGTGGCGAACCGATTGCCTGTCTTATCGAAAGGAGTCAGGATTCCGATTCGCTTTGCACCATATTTCTTCAGAGCGGCATAAATGGCATCATGCCAGGTTGCCCAGGACAAACCGGAATATGCCTCAATATCCGCCATCGGCGCTCGAATGTCTTCAATACCCCCGATGATATGCTCCAGGCTCATGCCCATAATCAGATATTGCGGTTCAGCCAACAAGGCGCTATCCACCGAAGACCTCAATCCTCCCAAAAACTGCTTTTTATATTCCAGAAGATCCTGTTCGGTCTTTAACTGAGGCTTAGGGGTCAGGACATTGGTCGTGTGAAGGCCGACACCCCGTAATCCGTTTGGTCCCTGGTTTTTGAAAATGATGCTCCAAAGCTCATGTTCCATACTCGTATTCGTTGCCGGAATAAACAATCCGAACTTCCGTTTGAAACTCCTTACATCAGGATATCCTCGCGAAGAATCGAGTTCGCCGAAATGTTCGGCCTTTTCCCCATTGTGAATCACACCGGGAGGTGCGAGTGAAGGCATTGGCGGAACATTCACATAGGGAATCATGATGGTCTTCCCCGACAATAGACCAATGATGGTTTGGGCTCTTCTGCGGCTAGCCCTTTCGTGTTCATTCATCCCTAAATTCCTTGTGAAGGCATAACCTCGTTTGTCGATCAGCCGCTACAAATATGTAGCGGCTGAAAAACTTGCTGCATGATGACATCTCGCTTAGTATAAACTGGATTCAAATTGACCGGTCAATGCAATTGAAAATAAAAGGCGAACATGCCGATTTGTGAAGCCGATCCCTGGCGCATGCAGTATTTCGAAGGCATCTCGTGCCCGCCGGATGTCAGAATTCCTACGGAGGACGGGGATGCCTGGGCCTGGCATCCCCGGTACAAATGGGTTTATAACAAGCTGGAGATTGCCGAAAGCCAAAACCTGCCGTGCGGCCCGCACGGATTGGATCCCTCATTCTTTCCCGTGTTTTCCAAACCCATATACAACATGCGCGGCATGGGTGCGGGAAGCCGGGTCCTACGCTCGTTAAAAGAGTACAAACATTTGGAACGCCCCGGACATCTGTGGATGCCGCTCCTGCAAGGTGATCACATCTCGAGCGACGTCGCCGTCGTCAAAGGAGAACCCCACTGGTGGCGGCATGCCATCGGGAAACCGCTGGAGGGTGGGATGTTCGATTATTGGACGGTGTTGGCGACGCCGTTTCCGGACATCGAAGCCTATTGCGGCGACTGGCTTCGCCGGCATCTTGCCGGGTACACCGGCATGATCAACTTTGAGACGATCGGCGGCAAAATCATCGAAGTGCATCTGCGATTCGCGGACCAGTGGCCGGACTTGTACGGGACCGGTTGGGTTGAGTCGCTCGTCCGGTTATATGCGGAAGAGATCTGGCAATTCGATGATTCCCGGAGAAAGGAAGGATACAGCGTCGTCTTGTTCGGCGCGCACGGCGTGCATTATCAGCACCCACCTAAAGACGTGGTCGCCCAGTTGCGCAAAACCCCGAATGTCTCCAGCATTCAGATTACCTTTCATGAAGACAAACCACCGAAGGACCATTCCATGCCGCCAGGCGGATTCCGTCTGGCTATCGTCAACTGCCGTGACCTTGAAACGGGATTCGCCGTGCGGGAAAAGCTGGCGTTGAGTTTCTGGTCCACCCATCAGTTTTCTCCCAACCGGGGAACCTCCCCAACGGTTCCCCGCGCCTCGGCTACAAAGCCGCGCTAGAAGAATTTCTTCAATGATGACCGATCACACCATCCTCGACCGGATTCAGGAAATTGAAAACACCTGGATCACCATGTCTGACGGATGCCGGATCGCGTCCCGCATCTGGTTGCCGAAGACCGCGGACACAAAACCGGTTCCGGCCATTTTGGAATATATCCCTTATCGCAAGCGGGATTTCATGCGATCCCGTGACGAACCCATCCACCGGTACTTTGCCGCGCATGGCTATGCAAGCATCCGAGTGGATATTCGAGGCTCGGGAGATTCCGAAGGCATCCTGCATGATGAATATTCGCCGCAGGAACATGACGACGCCCTGGAAATCATCGACTGGATCGCCAGGCAGCCATGGTGTTCCGGCGCGATCGGGATGATGGGGATTTCGTGGGGCGGGTTCAACGCGCTCCAGGTCGCCGCGCTGAACCCGCCGAATCTGAAAGCGATTATCACCTTGTGTTCGACGGACGACCGCTATGCGGATGACGCGCATTACATGGGCGGGTGCCTTTTGAACGAGAACATGCAGTGGGGTTCCATGCTCACGCTCTACTCGGCTCTGCCGCCCGATCCGGACATCGTCGGCGAACGGTGGCGGGACATGTGGCAGGAACGGTTGGATCATCTCGAACCGTTTCCCGCGGTGTGGATGCGGAATCCATGGCGGGACGCCTATTGGAAACACGGGTCGGTCTGCGAGAATTATGCCGCCATTCGGTGCCCGGTCTATGCCATCGGCGGCTGGGCCGACGGCTACACCAACGCCATCCCCCGGCTCATGACCCATCTCTCCTGTCCGAAAAAGGCGCTCATCGGCCCGTGGGCGCACGTCTTTCCGCAGGACGGCATCCCCGGCCCCGCCATCGGGTTTCTGCAGGAAGCCGTCCTCTGGTGGAACCAATGGCTCAAGGAAGAAGAGACCGGGATCATGAATGAACCGGCATTCCGTGTATGGATGCAGGACAGTCAGCCGCCTCAACCCCAATATGCGGAATGGCCAGGCCGGTGGGTGACGGAAGACGAGTGGCCAAGCCCTAGAATCGCTGAGCAACGCTGGTTTTTGGAACCGGGGCATCTCTCGCCGATTCCCGAAAAACCCACGGAGTTATCGTTCAGCTCGCCGCAGACGACAGGAGTCCGTTCAGGAGAATGGTGCGGATTCGGCGCAGATGGTGAAATGCCACGCGATCAACGACCCGACGATGGCGGCTCGCTGGTATTCGACAGCGACCCGCTGGCGGAACGACTTGAGGTGTTGGGCGCACCGGTCGTCGAGCTTGATCTCTGCGTCAACCAACCGGTGGCCATGCTCGCGGTCCGCTTGGGAGAAGTGGCCCCCGACGGGTCCGTCCTGCGTGTTACATACGGGCTCTTGAATCTGACGCATCGCGAAAGCCACGAAACCCCGAAACCGCTCGAACCCGGAGGATGGTATCGGGTCCGGTTGCAGCTCAATGACTTCGCCCATGCCTTCCCGCCCGGATCACGGATCAGGCTCGCCGTTTCAACCAGCTACTGGCCGATTGCCTGGCCGCCACCGGTTCCGGTGACCTTAACCGTGCGCACCGGCATGAGCCATCTCACTCTTCCCGTCCGGTCACCTCGTGAGGAAGACGACACGCTGCGGTCTTTTCATCGACCGGAAGCCGCACCCGGTTCCACTCATAAAAAGCTCCGGCAACTGCCCATGCGGCGAACCATCGAGATCGATCTGACCACTAACGAGATGGTCTATACATTGAGGAGCGACGGGGGAGAATTTGACGGGGCCTCGCTTGCCAGGATTGAGGAGATCGATCTGGATTTGGGATACACCCTGTTCAAACGCTACCGCATTCTTGAGAACGATCCCCTATCCGCCCAGACGGAGTTAGCGCAAACCGCGTTCATGAAACGGCGGGACTGGTCGGTTCGGATCGAATGCCGGACACGGCTTGCCGCTACCATCGAAACATTTCAGTTTTCGGGGGAACTCGAAGCCTATGAAGGCGACCGGCTGGTCAAAAGACATGATTGGACGCTGGCGATTCCCCGGTCGCTTCTTTAACTCGTTGGAACCGAGAGCCGGGTGATAGCCGCCTGGAGAATCTTGTGTAACATGTCAGGATATTGTATGCCCGCAAAACCCGCCATGAAGGCCAGCTTTCCGTCGTTGGCCCAGGCCGGGTTCGGGTTCACCTCCATCAGTTTCGGCGTACCGTCCGAGCCGACACGGAAATCAAACCGCGCGTAGTCCCGCAATCCGAATCTCCTGAACAAGATCCGAACCCAGTCTTTCATCTGCTCCTCGACTCCACGATCGAGTACCGCCTGTTTGAATTTAATGTCGGTCCAATACGGAGAGTCCGGATAGGCCTTCGATTCAAAGGACAGAATCGGATTGAGGCCAGCAGGAAGCCGGGAGAAATCGACTTCAAGGGTGGGTAAAATACAGAAATCCGTCCCAGGATTTCCGATCACACCGATACCGTATTCCGGGCCGGGTAAATATTCCTGCCAGAGTGCATCGCGTCCAGGGAATGTGACACGAAGCTCCTGCAGATATTTTTTTGCCTCTTCCGGCGACCGGACCACGGCATCCTTCGTGATTCCCACGCTGCCATCCGCTGC
>JALDRK010000053.1 GCA_031315915.1 Nitrospirales bacterium | reverse complement strand
AACCACAATTGGGGGCCGTAATACCCCACAAACATCGAACCAATGAGAAAGATAGGAAACCACATGGGGTCTTTTTCTTTCACCGCATCCGATCCAAAGATTAAAAAGGTCAGCCCAAAGACGACGGCTAGAATCATTCGGGTGCCCATGAAAATGACTGGTGCTTGAGCCTTCCGATAGCCGGCCGTAATCAGTGAAGCTTTTAATTGTGACGTTTTGGCTTGGTCCTTTGACTTGTTGACCTGTCCTATTTTTTCCAGAAGTTTGAGTCCATACTCTTTGAATCCGGATTGTTGCTGCTCTTTCTTTTGCGCACTTTTTTGGGTCAGGGATTCCCCTTTGGCTCGAACACTCCAATCATTGGTTTTTTGTTTGGACTGCATCAAGGCATAGACACCCCAGCCAACGACCAAAATACCTAAAAAAACCAATCCGCTGATAAGAACTAGTGGGTCCACCATGTCCTTTACACCTTAATTTCGCACATGTTCTTCATCACGACAGCACCGAGAACCATCAAAAAGCCGGCTACAGCCATCATCATGAGTCCAAGGTCGTCTTCGATTAATAACCGCATATAGCTTTCATTCAACCACCACAACACTGCCGCCATTACAAAAGGCATGGCAAACAATACAATACCGGAGAGTCGACCTTCGGCCGATAGCGCCTTGACCCGGCCAAATAATTCAAAGCGTTGCCGGATGAGCCTGGAAATGGCTTCAATGATCTCAGCCAGGTTCCCTCCGCTTTCACGTTGTACAATCAACGCAGTGATAAAAAATTTCAGGTCCGTGCTGACCACTCGGTTATTGAGATTCGCCATGGCTTCGGGCACATCGATACCAAAGGAAATTTCTTCAACGGTTCTTCCGAATTCAGGACCGATGGGGTCGGGAAACTCATCTCCCACCATTTTCATTCCCACCGAGAACGCATGCCCGGCTCGCAACGCCCGTGCCATGAGATCCAGTGCCTCAGGCAACTGCCGCTCAAATTCCTTAAACCGGCTGGCTCGCTTCATCCGAAGCTTGACATACGGCAACATCAGACACACCGCCCCAATCCCGCCAGCCACCATAAGCGGATAATCCATGAGGCCCGCTGTCACCAAACCCGCTCCACCGAATACCGCCGACATGAGAAGAAACACGCCGATCGGCATTTGACTATTGGCTTGCTGTAACGTTTTTTCCAACGCCCCTAAATTGGACATGGAAGACAATAACGTATGAAGCCAGGGGAGATCGCTGAGCTTCCGTTGTCGAAGAATTTCTATAGCTTGGGTTCCCGACTGACCGTCCTGAGGTCTGGCAGCTCCTCCGCGCAGTCGCCTTTTGATATTCCGGTTGTGTGGATTAAGGTATTGCTGGTAACAGAAATACGCTCCTTCCACAAACAAGATAATTGAAAGGAATATTCCGATACTGATGGCAATGGTCATAACAAATTCTCCAAGACTGTGATCCCTCAGTACGAAAGTCGGCTACGCCCAAACGGCAAGCCCCAAAGAGTGAAGTTAAACTTCATAAATTTTCTCAGGATCGAAAATATTGGGATCACACTTGATACCCAAGGCTTTAAACCGCTCCACAAATTTTGGGCGAACGCCGGTAGCACGAAAAATGCCATGGACTTTCCGTTCTTCATCCAGGCCGGTTTGTTGAAATTGAAAAATTTCCTGCAAGGTGATGGTCTCTCCTTCCATCCCGACGATTTCGGACAAACTGGTCGTTTTGCGAGACCCATCAGATAACCGAGTCTGTTGGAGAATGACGTCAATAGCCGAACTGACATAATGCCTCAGGGCCTTCGTGGCCAGGTTTAATCCGGCCATCGCGACCAACGTCTCAACACGCGTTAAGGCATCCCTGGGGGTATTCGCATGGATCGTGGTCAATGAGCCGTCATGACCAGTATTCATGGCTTGCAGCATATCCAGGCACTCGCCGCCACGTACCTCACCAAGCACAATGCGATCGGGACGCATCCGTAACGTATTCTTGACTAATTCCCGCATGGTCACTTCCCCTCGTCCTTCAACGTTGGGAGGTCGGGTTTCAAGCCGAACCACATGTTCCTGCCGCAGTTGCAGCTCCGCAGAGTCTTCAATGGTAATAATCCGCTCATCGTCGGGAATAAAGCCCGAAAGAATATTTAAAATGGTGGTTTTTCCACAGCCCGTTCCTCCGGAAATCAGAACATTGAGCCTGGCTTCCACTATTCCACGAAGGAGTTCCGCAATTTCCGGTGTGAGAGAACGTTTGTCAACAAGATCCTGAATTTGTAATTTGTCTTTTGAAAACTTTCGAATGGAAATAGAAGATCCATCCAAGGCCAGGGGAGGAATAATGGCGTTCACCCGCGACCCATCCAGCAGTCTGGCATCGACCATTGGAGAGGATTCATCGATACGTCGACCGACGGCAGACACAATCTTCTCAATAATCTTCCGAAGATGATGTTCATCACGGAATTTAACATCGGTTAGCTGCAGCTTGCCCGATCGCTCCACATAAATCCGATCCGCCCGGTTCACTAAAATATCGTTGACTGACTTATCCTGAACAAGAGGTTCCAAGGGTCCCAATCCCATAACCTCATGCTGGATATCGGAAATCAGGCTTTCCCGCTCTTTCATGCTGAGAGGAAGAGATTCTTTTTCCAACATCTCATGAACCAATTTGGTCAACTCGGCTTTGAGCAGAGCCGTATCCAAACTGGCGACGATGGTCAGATCAAGCGAATCAATGACTTGACGATGCAATTTTTCTTTTAAGGGGCCAAGATCCAACGCTCCACTACCGATTTCGTTCCCCACTGTTTCCCATTGAGAATTCATCATATTCCCGTCAACCTTAAATCAAAACAGAAAAATGGTTTGGTTATGCGCGAGAGGAAGCCGATTCTGTGCGCCGCCCCTTAAACGGACTAAGCCAGCCGGATAACAACCCTTTGCCGGAAGAAAGAACGGCTGTTTTCTCAAAGGTCCCGGCTAGATCAACAAAACATTTTGCCACAGGAGAACGAGGAGCCACGTCAATAATCGGCTTCCCGCTATTCACAGCCTGGCTGACCGATGGGTAATCATTGGAGATGGTCCAATAGGTTTTCTGCTTCAGGATTTCCTCGGTTTCCTTCAACACATCTTGCTCCGCAGATACGTATCGGTTCATAATCAGTCGGATCTTCTGAGGCGCAAAACCTGACCCACGCAACAGCTCCAAAATACGTTTAGTTCGATGAACAACCGGCACAATCAGTGTCGAAGTCACAAAAATATCCGTAGCAAGTTCCAATGCCTTCTTGGTCGTCAGATCCAGAACATGACCACAATCAATGACCACATAATCAAAATTTGCCTGAAGAAGCTTCAAGGTCGTTTCCACGCAATCAGGACTTAAACGACCTGTGCTCAAATCATCGTAGCCGGAGGGTAGAACGGGCAATCCCGACTCGGCTTTGACAAGTACCCGTGTTAAAAATGCCAAATCCAACCGCGAAGGATCTGCCGCAATATCCCGGAAGCTATGCTTGGGTTGCAGATCAAGATAGAGAGGAAGATCTCCCCCATGTTGGTTCACATCGACCAGCACCACGGTAGAGGTGGCGGACAATTTCTTGAGCGCGGCAGCTAAATTGACCGCAATACTTGTGGTGCCGACGCCACCCTTCCCGCCAAAAAAGGCGAGGATCTTTCCGCTTTTTTGACGATCTTCCGCTCTGTGCTGCCCGACACCTGCCGCACGCTCTTTAAATCGAACGATCGCATCCTCAATTTCTTGTTGTTGAATGGGTTGCGCCAAAAATTCTTTCGTGCCGGCCCGCATGGCTTCCAGCAGGATGGTTGAATCCAACTTGGAGGACGTCAAAAAGATTTCGGTCCCTTTGGCCGTTTTGGCCATTTCCCGTATCAGAGCCAAGGTTTCCTCGGGTTTCTCCGCGAGCTCCAAAATAATCAGTGCGGGAACCTCGGCTTCCTTGCCAACCTTGATCCGCATGCCGTCAATGGCCGATAAAATTTTTTCCAGTTCCCCCTTGCATTCGATGGATTGAACCGATATTTCCACCAGATACTCCCGGGAGGAGACATCTGAAGGACCTCCGCTCACGCGTTTGGGTTTCCAGGCTTTATCCGTCATTTCTTACCTCCCGTTCCACCGCTTGAAGTTGAACTCGTGGAAGACGATTCCTTCAATTCCGCATCAGAAAAAGGAGGCGTCTTAAAGCCCAATTGATATCGGCTCAGACTATATTTCAACGCCTGGGGATCGGCGGCTCCAGGGACCTGCTCTAAATTATTGGAGGCTGCAGGGTTTTGAATTTGCCCTTCTACACTTTGCCGGTATGCCACTCCGAAATCCTCACTTAAATGTACGGGACGGGGAGCATCCGGCAGCAGTACTTGATCGCTTTTCCCCATCGCAAAAGGTCGGTTGCCGTTCTCTTCGGTCATGACCGGGTAGACCCCACAACCCATTAATCCCATCATTATGAGGCCACCCACACTGATTACTTTCATGTCCAATTGCCGTTGCATGGTATTCTCCTTTGTGTGTCTTCAGCAGTCTTAGGGAGCCAGATGTCCAAAAGTACCTTCAATCCCGCCTTTGTTATAGGGCATTCGGGTGGCCGTTCGAGGTTTGTCGGACATGTACGCCCCGTTCGGTCTCGGTACGTTCGGCTCGGGATACTTACCTTCCACATATCCCATGAGCAGCAGCTCGAAATCATTCGGTTCCAAATAGTAGTCCGTCGGCAACGTCTGTTTCACCATATTCAACGGTTTCACCAGATGCGGTGTGACAATCACAATCAATTCCGTTTCATCTTTCTGGAATGACGTACTGCGAAACAAGGTCCCAAGGATAGGAATGTCACCCAGGAAGGGATACTTGGACACGGTCTCCTTGATATTTTCCTGCAACAATCCCGCAATCGCAAAACTTTGCCCATCACCCAACTCCACAACGGTCTTCACTCGACGAGTGACTAAGGATGGAATGGTGAAACCCTGCAAGATTAACCCGTTTGCAAAATCCAATTCTGAAACTTCAGGATTGACAATAATGGAAATTCGACCTTCGGATAGTACGGTGGGAGTAAAGTTTAAACCCACACCGAATTCTTTAAACCGAACCGTGATTTGTCCGAATTGCTGAGGAATAGGAATCGGGAACTCTCCTCCCACAAGAAAGTTGGCGGCCTGGCCGCTTTCGGCAATGAGCGTGGGTTCGGCCAGGGTCTTGGACAGACCATGCTCCTTCAACATATCCAAGTAAACCGTCCATAAATCATTTCCAATTCCAAAACCCAAGATTCCATTCGTGGCAAGGGCAGGAAGAACGTCGAACAGTTCCGTGGTCGTTTTCGTAATTCCGCTATCGGGATGACCCACTCGAACATAATCATCAATATTCACGACTGAATGCGCATTCAGCAGGCCTACGGAAAAATCTCTGTGGCCTTCCTGTTGGCGGTTGAAATTCACTCCCAACCTCTTCAAGAGCCCCCGTTGCATTTCCGCAATTTTCACTTCCATCATGACCTGTTGAACACCACCCACTTGCATCAGATTCACCACCTTATCGGGGGCATAGGGCTCGGCCAGCGATAATACTTTATTCAGTGATCCCATATCGGAAACACTTCCCGCCAGCGTAATATGTTCATGACTGCTTATCACCTTGATGCCTGATTCATTGGGCATGAGTGTATGAATCTGTTCCTTTAACCTATTGATATCGGGTGAGACTTGGACGTTAAACACATTACTCACTTCCCCGTCTTTTCCCCACAACGTTAAAGTGGTTGTTCCAACCTCTATTCCCGCTATATATACTTGTTTTGTGGAAAGCACAATCTGATCTGCCACCTTAGGATTCGCGACTGAGGCTCGCTTGAAGACCCCCTGCGTTTCCACAATCTTGGATTCACCAACAGTCAGAGAAAGCACTTGCGGCGTATTCACCTGAACCGCCTGGTGGGTGAGACCTTCCGCCCAAAGAAGACTGCTGCCTATCATCATCAGGCCCAATCCCATTACAACACTGTTGCACGTTAATCGGTGAGTCTTGTTCATAACCGTACCTTTCATATTTCTCTATCGTCCTACCAGCACCAAGTCATCGACTATTTAAAACTTCACTGTTTTCTGTTCAGTTCCCTTAATGACTTCAACCTGGATTTTCTTCTCTCCCCTGGGCCTCGGGGGAATTTGCTGATGGGATGTCATGAGCGCCTTAAAGTCCGCTCCCCTGGTTTTCTTGATATCGGCGTTGAGTGGGCTACGGAGCGCTAACCGTAATTTCCCACCATTTTCCGCCATCGCTAACTTTTCAGCTTCTTCCAGAGACACTTCTAGAGTGATCACCTTCACCGGAGTAGGAGCTTCATCGCCTTTGGCACGCTGCATCTGGGTGTCTGTGGCAAGAACCAACGTATTTTCCAAAACCACTTTGGTAATTTGATCGGTTTGGCTTGCTTTGCCGTTCGGATTTTCGAAGGTCGCCATCACATCAACTCGATCACCAGGCTGTACAAAACCCGGCAAGCCGACAATTTCGTTGACCTTGACCGCCATCGCCCGTTTATTGGGGTCCATGACGGCAGCTACCCCACCCGTCTTCACGTCGATAGGAGCCAATTTTGAACTTAAGACCGGCTCATGCTTTTTGAGATTGCTAAGGATCACCCGGCCTTTTAACGATTGGGGGTCGGTAAAATGTCCCTGAGGCACGCTGTCTTCAGGATAGGGAACCATTCGGATGGATTCTTCCGTTAAAAGTGTTCCCCATGGAATATCGGTTTTAGCCACGGCCAATTGCACACCTTCCACCACCACTTCCGGCACAGCCACGTCAATCACCCGCTGGCCCTGTAGCCATTTATATATAAGCACGGTCGTCACCAATGCGATACCGAGGGCGACTCCCAGAAACACTAGCGGCCGTTTTTGTCCCATTATCCTTCCTCCCCTCTATTGTCCAAAACACCCTATAACTTGTATGAATTTAAAATTCGTTGGTCACACAGTCGAAACGTGAATAATTCTACAGTGCATATCGGACGAGAATTGCCATTCTTTAGCGGTAACCGGTAAGAAACGTCTTGAAGACTTCACCAGTAGGCTTCCTAACGCATAAGACATCACAACAAACCATAAATGATTAAAGTCTGGGTCAACACCGTCCCAAGGCCCAGAACTAGGGCATACCGCAGCTTGGGTTCCTGAGGGCCTGGCGTCGGGGCCACTAACACAGATTTGGTGCATTGCAGCGTCTGTAACAGAAGCACCACACGATCCCATGTGTACCGGAATCCACCTTGAGCCATTAACATGACCAAACTATACAGTCCTCCCAGGATGGCGGCGAAGCCAAACACATAGACCACCAAATACGGTCCCATCACGCCTCCAATTGCACCTAATAATTTGACGTCGCCAGCCCCCATGCCTCCCTTGATATAAAAAAAGATTAAACACAGTATTCCAAGAGACACCCCTTCGATGCTGTTCAGAAATCCGGCCCATCCCTGATCCGCGGTATTTACTACGGTCCCGAATCCTGCCAAGGAAAAGGTCAACCAGTTGGGAATTCGGCCTTCCCTGACATCAATATACGCGGCAAGAACAAGTGCGATAGCTAAACCAACCAGAAGAACAGCAGTCATCATATGAATCGGAGAATGGTGTTGAGAAAAAGATTCAATGGTCTATTGAACACTACCCTATGCCTATGTAAGAAATTTTCCTATCAAAGCGCTACAGGCTTCTTCCCTTCAACCAGAAGGCCTATTATCAATAAATCGGTTATCGGTGAGGAATTTCGGCAAAAGACTTGGAGTTCTTAAGTGTACCGAATACTTTTTATCAGGAAGCCTGAGAGAAAATCGGGGTCTGTTGGGGGAACGCTACCTGACTCACATCAGGCATCCGATCGAAAGAAAGGAATCCGGGAAGGAATATTTGCTCTACATGAGTTTAGAGAATTGGAAGAAGGAAAAAAGAAGTTTTAGAGATATAGACTTAGGACGTCACATCATCAAAGAGATTCAGGACAATTAAAACAAGTCAGAAATGATGCTTATGGAATTTACAAAAATAAGGAACCAATAATTACAATCCATCTCCATCCTTGGCACACACAAAGATTAAATACCTGGAGATCGCTTCCGAAAAGAACCAAGGCCATTACCCTTCAGCATTAGGTTTTTCTTTCTTTATGGATAAGGTACTGCTTTTGAAGGTTTTGGTAGATTAAACAAAATTGATGGCTTTATCATAATCCTTACAGAGTTAGTTGACAAAACAGCTTCAAAGACCGGGAAGCTTGGCTGCTGCTTTGTATCAGATTTAGGTCGAACGACATTCTATCTATGGTTGTCATTCACAAAGTAATGAGTCTAGAAAGCACTAAAGACACCCTTCCTGCAATGGCCTTGAATTTAATGGATATAGATAGCCTGGTGTGAATGCAGAGTTCTTGATGTCACCGTCAATCAATTGCCCATAGGACGAACAACATTGGGGTAGACGGAAATTTGATAAAAAATATGACAACTAGCCCCCCTCGGAAACACTCAGGAAAAACTGGCGCAGAAATCGAATGGAACCCATCCCTAGGATTGGTGGATACCAAACACTAACTCATCGCACCATTTAAAATTCCTACCGCATTTTGATACATCTGCACCACCGCATTGCCCATGCTGGTTTGCGCACCAAGCGTGGCGGCGCCAATAAGCGAGGCCAGAAGGGCATATTCCACAGCCGATGCCCCTTTTTCAGTCAGAAGAAATATTTGGATTTCTGTAAATAACTTCATCATGAATATTCGCCTCCTCTCCTGAGAAATCACTCGATCTTGCCGATGCGATGATATTTTCAATAGCCCAAGGTTCCGTCTCCGGGCAGTGAACGCCCGAGACGGAACCCATGGACACTTCATCACAGCCAAACCGTCATATCCAGCGATAGTGTACGTCTTAGCTACCGGCGATACCTGCAGCGACGTTAGTGAAGGCCGTATTGACGTTGTTACCGAGAGCGGTCACGGCCCCGACGATCACCGCGGCGATCAAAGCCGCCAACAGACCGTATTCAATGGCGGTGGCCCCTTCATCTTCTTTCACAAAACGCATAATTTGGTTAACCATAGCGCTTCTCCTTAACGGGCTGGAAAATTGTTCGCTACACCAGTTTGCCCGACATTGACCGGCGTAGTCGTTTCCCCTTGCGTGACAACTCCTTCGGTAACCCGGCTATCAGAGACCAGCTCCGACCCGTGGCTTTGCGCCCACGCCTTTCAGCGTGTTCGCCTTTATCGGGAAGGGGAACCCGATCGACACTGTGTATTCCTGTGATTTGCATATGGGCGAAGACCCACCGAAAGGTCCCGCAAACTTTTCTGTGATTCATCGTTTGCATGCTCCATTATCGACTGCTCTAAAAAAAACTTGCCAAGCTCTTTTTGTTTACCTTCGTTCGGATAATGGACAATACAGTCAATTGCAACCCTTTACTAAGCGGCCTTTCCTTACAACCATAAAACTGAGGCAGGTCATCAACTTTTCGACCACTGAAAAGACACCGACCATACACTTAGACCTCTTTCAATCTCTTTGATAAAGAACATCTTTTTTCAACCGATACATAGTTCAGAATGCATGCACATGTTGTATGGGTGAAAACCCGGATTCAGGTCGGCAAAGACACAAGGTGGTGCATCCATCATTCAATGAATAGATTGGAACAATGATGGGTCAAAGACAGGGTTCCTTACACCCTAGAATCGACTGCCTTTGACAATCTGTCCGTCAACACTCAAGTACAATTAATCTTCTATTGAGCAACATGCTCTCAACTCTGGCCACTATTCAAGACCAGCAATTAGCCAATGGCGGCTTCCCCTATCAATCCGGAGAACAAGCTCGCCTCGATTCCACTTCATGGGCAGTGATAGTGATGTCCGCCTTCGAGGGCACGGATGAAAGTTGTGCCCGGGGAAGATCGTATTTGCGTTCCCAGCAAGCAGCAGATGGTCATCTAAGTATCTCGGCTGACCAGCCCCGTGCCTCCTGGCCAACTCCCCTGGCTATTATGGCTTGGGGTAGGGCTCCTCATTTTCACCAAGCCCGTGATTTAGCCCTGAATTTTTTGTTGGACTTTTCGGGATTTCATTATCCCAAAGGTGATACGTCCATCCTGGGCCACGATTCCTCCATTATCGGTTGGCCATGGATTGCCGGTACGCATAGCTGGGTCATTCCCACCGCTATGGCCATCACCGCCTTGCAGGTATCCGGAATCATGCACCATCAACGTATTTCACAAGGCATGTCCATGCTTCTGGATAGACAACTTCCACATGGTGGATGGAATTCAGGCAATACCCTGGTGTTCGGCAAAGAATTGCTTCCCCTACCTGAATGCACGGGAATCGCGTTGCAGGCTCTGGCTGGAAATACGGAAAAACATCTGATCGTACATAGCCTGACTTACCTGTTGGACCAATTGCCCCGCCTTCGGACACCTATCTCTCTCGGGTGGGCATTATTGGGTTTAGGTGCTTGGGGCTTGAAACCGGAACAGACGGAAGACATGATCAATGAAAGCCTACATCTTCAAAAACGCCATGGTCCCTATTCTCTGCCTTCTCTGGCTTTACTTCTATGTGCTGCATGGGCGCCTCAGGGGTTTCATTCTTTTTTCACAGCCCCTCTCATTACCTCATCATCCACACTCCGTGGAGCAAAAACCTGAACATGCCACACTCGACTCAGGACATAGAAAATCCCACGATTTCACGCCGAGAACTATTACGAGCCACCCTGATCGGCGGAGGGCTGGCACTTTCCGGATTTTCTCTCCTTCAATGGATCAAAGGTCCCCTGCTTACGGCCTCAACGTTTATTGGCAAAGCCAACGACTATCAGATGGACATTGCCCACATTATCCGACATGGTCTGCAGGAACTCGGTATCACTCGCACCGTCCTCACCGAAAAGCGAATTCTCCTGAAACCCAATCTGGTGGAACCCCATCGATCCTCGCCTCATATTAATACGCATCCACTGGTCGTTCGTGGGGCTATTGAGGCATTTCTCAGTCTGGGCGCCGCCTCGGTGGTCGTGGGAGAAGGACCGGGGCACCGTCATGACACGCTATTAGTATTGGAAGAATCGGGGCTTGGGGATGTGCTGTATGAAGATCGAATTCCCTTCCGGGATTTGAATATGATGGAAGGTATCTCCGTTCCAAACCTAGGGAAGCAAACCCGGTTGACCACACTGACGTTTCCCCGTGTAGTGCAAGAAGTCGATTGGATTGTATCCATGGCTAAAATGAAAACTCATCATTGGGCGGGAGCCACATTGTCCATGAAAAATCTCTTTGGCATGATGCCGGGTATTTTCTATGGTTGGCCAAAAAACGTATTGCACCAGGAAGGCATTCCTCAGTCCATCCTAGACATTAACGCGAGTCTGAAACCTCACTTTGCTATTATTGATGGAATCACGGGCATGGAAGGCGATGGACCGATTATGGGCACGCCAATTGATGCCGGTGTCATCGTCATGGGACAAAATCTCCCGGCTGTTGATGCCACCTGTTGTCGTATCATGGGGATTGACCCTTCACGGATACCGTATTTAAAAATAGCTGATCAGTGGCTCGGCCCTATTCAGGAACTAGCCATCGAACAACGAGGAGAATCATGGCGTTCCGTCCAGGTCCCCTTTGCTCTTGAGCCTGAGATTCCTGCCCACCATGATCTCCGTCTTGGTTAATCATTCTCCCTGCCCCGTAACTCTCAACCCATTCCATGGGGTAAAGCTACAGACCCCTCCTAATGTTTGGCTCTCCACAGAAGTGCCCGGCGAACTCTAATCCTTCTCCAGTTGTTGGTTAAGTTAGCTTGCATTTATGTTCTCAATCCGTATTCGTGGAACAAGGGAAAATCTCGTTTAGCTATATCCAGTATATGAAGTTCTGTCAGGGTTCTTTTTCTCTTTCTAGACAAAAAATCTATTCGACGGAACAGAGTGCAACAGCGTTGAATCCAGCCACACACAAAGAGAATACAGTCTAACCAGCAGGAAGCGTGCTCTTCGCACAACTTCCCCTCGCAAGCTTTCGAAAAACCTGACGATGAAGGTAGGCAATATTTCATTTTTTCCACGCGTCTGGAGAAAGATACTGCCCGTATTCTCGGGGATCAATCTACCGGGCACACATAATTTGTATTTGGTTCCTAGGAATGGAGGCAAAGGTCATGATTCTCTCAATACCCCAAAAACACAACTCGCAGCTCCATAATCAGCGAGGCAGTTATCTCATGATTTCGGTTATTGTCCTCATGGTCTTGTTCGGGTTTGCCGGTTTAGGGGTTGAGGTAGGACGGTGGTATGCCGTGCAAGGTGAAATGTCCAAATCGATTGATGGAGCCGCCTTTGCAGGCGCCAAAAACGTGAACAATCCTAATATTCCGGATTTGAATGCGTTTGTCTTGGAAGTCGCACAGGCCAATTTTGAAGCGGGATTGTTGGGCACGGATACCCCGGTGTTCACCGTCACGAACGATGGCAACGGGAAAATTACCGTTGATGGCTCAGCCCACGCTTTAAATACCCTGATAAAAGGCTTTAATCCAGCTTATGACAAAACACAAGTATCGACTTCCGGTTCTGCCAAACTCCGAAATGCGGAAATCGCCCTTGTTTTGGATATCTCTGGATCAATGGGCGGATCCCCTATTAATGATTTAAAGGACGGGGCTAAACAATTCGTTCAGAATTTTTCGGATCACCAGAGCACAAGCAAATTTGCCCTTCTGACTTTTGCCAACGGGGTAATTAAAAACTACAACATGGACCATAATTTCGTCTCTCCAATTGAGACAGCTATTAATGGACTCAATGCATTAGGTGGAACAAACTCGGAGGAAGCTTTTACCCAGGCATTGGCCCTTCCCTGGGTTGACCAATCCGGGCTGCCTCCGAATGAAAAAGGGAAACAAGTGGTGGTCTTCTTTTCTGACGGGAATCCCACCGCATTCCGTGGAGATTTCCAGCGAAACGGAACTTGGTACGACGCCGCCGTGCCGGATGGCAGTCTGATGCTCAGTTATCCTAATCAACAATACGACCAAATATCGAGTTATGTCGCTTACCCGTCAGGAAATGGGACAGGGCAATCCGGGTCAGGCGGTAACCAATGTGGTTCCGGCACATCCTATAAAAGAGTTCGATGGGCAATCTTTACGGATTCGAACTATGGCTTGAACAGCGGAGTGTATCCTCCGTTTAACGGATATTCCTCTACTTATTGCTTTACAAATTCACAATTAGCACCTTATGTGACTGCGGTGGCTCGACAAATGGCCATCGACAATGCGCAACTCATCAAGGACCAGGGCATTGATATCTATACGATTGGATTGGGAAACGTGGATCCGGCCTTGCTGCAAACTCTGAGTAGCGGTCCGGATTTCGCCTACTATACGACAGATTCGTCTGAACTGGCAGGGATATTCCAACAAATCGCCAACATTCTCAAGCTTGTATTGGTAAGTTAAGAATCTTAGGTAGACTGAGAATATTGGATAATCACTTCTTTGAAAGGCAGGGAAGATGAAAAAAAATACGGAAGGACAACAGCGGGATCCTCTTGTTGGAAAGATACTCAAACCGTGTCGTAACGAGACTGGCATTTCGGCAGTGGAAACGGGAGCAACCATGATGCTCTTTATACTCGCCATGTTTTCGGTCATCGAATTCGGCTGGTATTTCGTGCATCAAACAACCCTCACGGCTGCCGTCAGGGATGGAATTCGATTGGGAGCTATCGGAGATTCATCGACCGATGCACAAGGCAACCCGATGTCTAGGGAAAACAGTATCAAGCAAGCTATCAAAGATCGGGCCAACCCGGTCATGGACATTAATCCTGCAAGCATTTTTATTTTTCCGGTTGACGCTGACTGGACCGATCCGGATGACCCGGCCGTCGCAAACGGTGCAGCGGCAGGAGGTGCCGGAGCTTTCATGCGGGTTCGCGTTCAATATAACCACACGTTTTTCACATCGCTGATCGGTGGTTTTTTTGGTGGTCAAACGATTCAAATGCAATCTGAGGGAACCTATCGAAATGAAAACTTTATATTATAGCCGTCACGTTGAGAGGAGATTGTTATGATGTCGTTACACACGATCCCTGCCTGTTGCAATGAACGAGGCACAGCACTCCTGGAATTATCCATTTCCATCATGCTCTTCCTCTTTATGACTTTTGGAATCATCGAATACGGCTCGATGATCAATGAACGAAATGCCCTCACGCAGTTGGCACGGGAGGGAGCCAGCATTGCTTCAAGAAATTTGACTTCCAATCAGAATATGCTGGATCTCTTGGAATCTACCGATAACGCCTTAAAATTCTCAACGAATCCCAACAAATACCGCATTTTTTTAGCACAAATAACGGCCGGCACTGCTGGCAACCCCACACCCACCTGCGCCCTCGTACAAAGAGGGGGGCTCACAAATGGAGTGCAGGCACCGGCACCGCCTAGCTGTGACCTACCGGCAAACTTAGTGACATATCTCACTTATAATGCAGGACTCGGAACCGCTCCGGTTAAACAGTTTACGGTTGTTAAAGTGTACTATGAACATGATCCGATTACTCCATTTGGGAATTTGGATTGGTATGGTGGGGGCGGCACCGGAAATGCCCCCACGGTTTTTATGAGTGAGGCCATTTTTTAACGGAGCCAGGTATACACTTCCTTGGCCATTTAGCAGAAATGAGTCCTAATCGACGAAACACCAGTATGTTAGAAGGGCCTCCCGACACCTACCTGTGACGTGGAGAACCTCAACCCAAATTACCCTTAAATTATGACGCAAGAGAGAGAAAAGCCGATCAAGATCGATCAGGAAGGGGTCTTCAATAACGCGTTGACTTCTTGCAAGCGGGATTGGGCTTTAAGGGCTTCAGGACTTTGAGGGTATGTCCGGATTAATTGTTGAAACACCGACCAGGCGGTCGCGCCATCCTGACGCTCGAGATGAGAATAGCCAATTTTCAACAAGGAGGCTGGCACTTTATTGCTTGAGGGATATAACAGGAACACTCGTTCAAATTCATCAATGGCTTCTTGAAATCTCCGCTGCCCGTAATAGCATTCAGCCAACCAGTATTGAGCATTCGAAGCTAACGGTGATTCAGGATAGGAGCGCAATAAATTGGAAAACTCCGTGGCCGCTTTCACATAATTTCCTTCCCGCAAAGACTGAAACGCCTCTTCATAGAGAATACGGGAATCCTTCTTCTGTCCGTCTTCTGTTACTTGTTTACTAAAAGGTTTCACCGAAGGCACCAAGGCCACGGCATTCACTCCAACTGTTGCGGCTGCCTGTACCCTGGAAGTGTCGGCTGATGAAGGTGGAGAAGTAAGAGTGAGAGACTGGAAGGAAGGAAGGTTAGGGG
>JALDRK010000052.1 GCA_031315915.1 Nitrospirales bacterium | reverse complement strand
AGAAAATGAACAGCGACTTCGGGCAGAATCCCAACGCATCAAAGAAGAAACCACACAAGAAATAGAACGCGAACGTCGGAAAGCCCTGCAAGACATCAAGGATACTACGGCCGACTTAGCGATACTGGTTGCGGAAAAAGTGATCGGTCGAAGCCTCACCGATGCAGATCATCAGCGATTTGCTCAGGAAGCCCTTGCAGCAGTCGCTTCTCAATCAAAAAATTAACCTCAATAATCCCTCCTTATCGCTAGGAGGGATTGATCCCGCGGTTCACTGTCCCCTGACTGGCTTCCCTCGGCTCGGGATCGTTCAGGAGACGTTCAGTGCGGGTTGCTCGCAGAGTTCCCGCCTCCAGCCCGGTATCCTTCCAAGTCAAGCGTCACGTTTCGAAAGCCGATGGCTTTTAATGCCCTGACGATGTGCTCCCGTCGCGCGACCTCGACCAGCAGAGGCATTTCCGACGTAACCACTTCAATTCTGGCCAGATCTCCGTGCAACCGGACTCGTACTTGAGTCAGGCCTTCTTTCACCAACACCGCTTCAGCCTGCTCGACACGGGAGAGGAATGTTCGCGTAATGGGAATTCCCCGCGTGATCCGGGAAGAGAGGCATGCGGCAGCCGGTTTATTCCAATTGGTGAGACACAAGGACTTTGCCAATACCCGGATATCGGCTTTCGTCAATCCCGCATCCAGAAGCGGGCTTCGCACACCCCATTGTTTTGCGGCATGAATTCCTGGTCGGTCTTCCCCCAGATCATCAACATTGGTCCCATCCACAATCACATTAAATCCTTCGCGGGTTTTGATTCCATCCAGGAGTTGATACAGATCCGTCTTACAGTGGAAACAACGGCTCGCGTCATTTTTCACGAAATCCTCGTACTGCAACTGATCCGTTTCCACCAATTGAACGGAAACGCCTATCTCCTGTCCAAGCCGCTTCACCGCCTCCAACTCAACCGCAGGAAGCGTTGCGGAAACGGCCGTCACGGCTTTGGCCTTCCGGCCTAATACATTGGCGGCAACTTGCAGAACAAGCGTGCTATCCACTCCACCGGAAAACGCCACGATGACGGATTCATATTGACGCAAGACACCTTCCAAGCTTTCCAGTTTGGTTTGAAGAACCTGATCAAGATCGAGCATTGGCGGAACCCTTCCGTAATCCTTTCGGAACGATATGAGCAGCCTCGGAGGCCATTCGTCCTAATTGCCCACACGCTCCCAATACGTCAACTCCACGGCTACGGCGGAGATACACATCATACCCGCCATTCCGGACCGTTTGCTGGAAGACTTCAATGACCTCTTGAGAGGGCCTTTGATAGGAACTCCCTGAAAATTCATTAAAGGGAATCAGGTTGATCTTGCAGCGAATCCCCCTCAATAATTTCACCAAACGTTTGGCATCTTCCACGGAATCATTGACCCTGGCGATCAGAACATACTCAAAGGTCAAACGCCGATCGCTCCGTTTGGCGTATGCGCGACTGGCTTCCATAATTTGCATGAGGTCAAACCGTTTATTGACGGCCGGCATGAGCAATTGACGCTGGTGATTAGTGGTGGCATTCAATGATATCGCCAGATTGACACCCAATCGCTGAATATCCTGAAAGCGCGGAACCCATCCCGCCGTGGACACGGTAATACGGCGCGGCGACATGACCATCCCCCATTCGGCATTCGTCAATCGTTGGATGGCTTCCGCCACGGCCTCAAAATTCAACAACGGTTCTCCCATCCCCATAAAGACCAGAGACGTAATGGCTTCACCCTGCCCCAGACTTTTCCGTGCATGCCACACCTGATCCACAATTTCATGTGGTGATAAATTTCGGCGAAATCCGATTTGGGCGGTCAAACAAAATCCACAATCTAAGGTGCATCCAACCTGGGAGGACACGCAAACCGTTCGCCGGTGCCCTTCAGGAATCATCACGGTTTCCACGGCAAGCCCGTCATCCAGCTTGCCGAGAAACTTACCTGTCCCATCTCCGGCCATTTCCGAAACCGAACAAGCCATCCGAGAAATCGTAGCTACCCCTTGAAGGCGGTCCCGATCGTCCTTTGACAGATTGGTCATTTCGGAAATGTGGCTCACCCCTTTCTGATACAACCACTTCAAGACCTGGGTCGTTCGATAGCGAGGCCACCCCAACGGCGTCCCCAGGGCCTCAATCTCAGAGGCATTCATGTCCAACAAATTCGGAAGGGAGCTCTGATTATGCTTCATCCTCTAGATCCAAGGTTAAAAAATCGAACTGAAAGATGAGGTTGGTTAGGATTCATACCCAAAGGGATCGAGCCTCTTCTAAAAAAAATATTAATGCTTAATGATATTTAGATAACAATTGCAAGCCCAAAGACCATGTAACCAGTGGCGTGTGCTCATTACCATACTACCCCGTTCCCTGTCCTACGAACACCGAACTTTAATACTCCCGTCTATAACATTAAATACTTACAATATTAAACCTAGCAATTTACTTGTTTCCTTAAAAATCCCTCAACCTCTTGCTTAAAATTTTCATATAAAAAATAAGTAATATGTATTATGTGAAAATATATATTGATAACTACCTCATATGGGAAATACTAAATACAGGTTAAATCAAATAATAGGCTACAACAATTAGGCTTTCACTATTGATACATACGATCTCTCATTTTTTTTCATAAAACGCCTCATTTACCAAAACACACCTATCATTAGGTTGCGGTAATTATTCATTTTGAAAATTAAAAAAATATTTAAAACTTGCTTGTTGACATTGCTTTAAAACACGAATAGAATGTCCCCAACATATGGTGGAGATAAGACGATGGAGGCACGGAGCGATGAGCTCAAAGACATTACTGATGGGCTGGAACAGCGCATCAGAGTGTATGAAACGAAATTAAAGGATCTTCAAAAACAGCGGGAGTCCTTAGGTGAAGAAATCGCGACGGTTGAGAAATACCTGGAGTTGGCAAAGACTCTCTATCGAGTGGAGGCGGATAAAGCCAAGCTGGCGAGCCTTTCCAACGAAATCGTCCAGGACGAAGAAGGCCACATGTCCTCAACCGGTGTCGATGCAACGTCTAAATCGCGAGAGATCCTGCTAGGTCGGAGTAAATATGTGGGCATGAGTGTGCCTGATGCAGTATTCATGGTTTTACAAGAGGTAGGTCGCCCATTACACGCCAAAGAACTCTATCAACGACTCCAGGCAGGTGGGATGCCCATTCGCGGGAAAACCCCGGTGACTTCCGTGGCCACTTCCCTCAAACGCGACCCGCGCTTCCGCAAGGTCGGTCCCAACACATTCGAAGTCATTCAGGAAAAGGCCTTTACCAAAGCCGTCTAGGCCATGAAGACGGAAATATAAACATCTCGGAATTATGTGAAAGGAGGTGAGTGAATTGGCAGCTACGAAAAAGAAAGCCGCTCCTAAGAAGAAAGCCGCGGCCAAGCCGAAAGCAAAAGCAAAGAAGAAGTAGACTGTAGTTCCCGCCTGCAGTGCCGTTGGGGGTGGGGCCACCCACCCCCGATGCGTTTCCTACTCTCCCGTTTTTCTATTCCACAAAGAAAATTGTAGTGAACAGTCATTTCTTGTATTGGGATAAACCTACCCTTCAGGTATGCTAGGGAACTATTTACCTGATCTTCCATGTTCAAACTCACGCCAACTGAACTTAAAGCGATTACAGAAGTCGCAATTCTGGCCGCCAGGCAGAGCGGGGCGATCCTGTTGGACTATGCTCAGAAGGGGTTCGAGATTCATCGCAAGGATCAAGCAATCAACCTGGTCACCGAAGCGGATCTTCATTCCGAACAGGCGGTCCTTCAAAACATTCGGCAAGCCTTTCCGGACCACCAGATTCTGAGCGAAGAACAAGGCTTGCAGGATATCCCGACTCATCCCATCAAATGGATTATCGATCCCCTGGACGGCACAACCAACTTCGCGCACGGATTTCCCATGTATAACGTGTCCATTGGAGTCGAATATGACGGCACGTGCATTCTCGGCGTCGTCTACGATCCCACACGAAACGAACTGTTTCTTGGCCAAAAAGGAAAAGGCGCCACACTCAACGGGGCGCCCATTCAGGTCTCCGACACTCCGAAACTCAACGAAGCGCTGCTCGTCACCGGCTTTGCCTATGACGTCCACACGGCCAAAGATAATAATCTGAAAGAATTCTGTGCGTTCACGTTACGCGCGCGCGGCATGCGCCGGACAGGCACCGCTGCGATCGACTTGTGCTATATTGCCTGCGGACGGTTCGACGGATTCTGGGAACTACAACTCAATCCGTGGGACACGGCGGCCGGGAAAGTCATCGTAGAGGAAGCGGGCGGGAAGGTCACTAATTACGCCGGGGAACCGTACTCCATCTATGGTCAGACTATCATTGCATCAAATGGTCTGATCCACCAAGAAATGATTGACGTGTTACAACTACAACGAGGCAAGTAATACGTCCCTCTCCTGTTCTTCAGAACCTTCGTGCGGCTTTCCAAAACATTTCAACCTTGCGCCTCATTAAACCCTTTCCCTCAAAAAGAAAAGAATCAACCGCAAAAAATTTCTCCTTCCCACCGTGGAAACCTTAAACGCCCGTTCGTTGGGTCAGGAACACGAAAGGCTTCATCCCATAAGAAGGGGGCCTTGAAGTAATTTCCCGGGTTTGGTCTTATGGAAGTCTTCAAGGGACAAACGATACACAATCAGGTTCAACGCTTAAATTTCAGTGGAGCTGAAAAATGTCGCATCCCGTCTTCATTTCCTATGCTCGTACTACCAGCCGCCCGTATGCGGAAGCGCTCCATCGGAAATTGGGGGAGTTGTCGTTTTTCGACACCTCCGACATTGAAGCCGGGGAGCAATTTTCCTGAAATCCTGGTCGATGCCCTGCTCGAGGCGAAGTCGCCATCATTTTCATCGACGAACGGTATTTTCAGCGCTGGTACTGCCGAAAAGAATTGAAACCGCGCTCAAGCCCACTTTGGAAATCCTGTCCAAACAACCCGACCCCACACCGGAAGGACTGAACCGCACCCTTGACAGGATTATTCTGGCCTCCCACTCATCAACCTGAATCGGTGACGACCCGTTTACTTCACAACTTGCCGCCACACCTGAAAACGTGACTGGCCGATGGCGAACGACACGCGAGGCCCTGTCCACACTGCAGAAATCGAGTCCAGGATAATTCAGACCACCATTGGTGCTACCTTGGATATATGGGGAAAACGCGTCCCTGTCCGAGGGGCGTTGATAGAACAATCGGCGATTCCCCTGCCCTCCGATTTGGGGTCGGTTGGTCATTCCCATTTGCAGGGAATGCCTGTCTCGCTCAGACAAGGTTTCGTGGGGCGGGCGAACGAATTATGGACCATCCATACAGCCCTAAGCCGAAACGAAGGAGAACCTGAACCTGCGGTGGCCCTCTTCGCTCATGGCGGCTTCGGCAAAACTAGGCTCGCCGCAGAATATGTGCAGCGGTATGGCGCGACGTACTTTAAAGGGGGCTCTTTTGGATCAGCGCCGAACGAGGAATGGAAGGACTCGAGGAACAATTTTATACAATCACGAAATCCCTTCGCCCACACGTTCCATCCTAAAAGAATTGCCCTCTGGCGTCCAAGACATTGTCGCAAAGACTATGGTGGATGCCTTAACTGAGCATCCCAAAAAAGGCCGCGTGCTCGTGGTTGTAGATAATGTCCCTGAAACACAGCCCGCCCCACTCTCTCGACTTGGTGCCCAGCGATGGGGGTGTCGGCAATCTTGGCAACCTCCCGGCTGAGCCTGGCCCTTTCGCCAGAGGGAGCATCAAAGAAGTGACCGTCTCCCCCCTGACGCTTCCCGCCTCGATCGAACTTCTCACTCGGAAAATAGACCGAAAGGCTTTGGCAGATGAAGACTGGGCACGAATCGCAGATAAATGGGTGGTCGATTTCCGTTGGCCCTGGAACTATTGAATACTGTGCTCCAGGCGGGAGCTTTAACACCAATACAATTGCTAGGGAAAGCAGCCGATACTAGCCCGACCTCAGAACTTGATGACCAATTCTTTGCCTTAAAAAGGAAGTAATCCCCCAAGGGATGCTCCTGGGAGTCACAGAAGCCTTGCAAATTTCTTATGATCAACTACCCCTGCCGCGAAAAAAGGCTGCACATCTTCTGTCGCAATTGAGCTCGAACCCATTCCTGAAAGCAGTTTCCATGCTTCCCCAGACATTCTGTCCCCCGAAACGAGAACAATTTTGCGAACCAGATCTATCGTCATGGCCACAACCGTAAGCATCGTACCGATGTTCAGATTTATTCATAGGGTCTTGGAGATTTTCCTACGAAGCCTACCAGGAGAGTCAGCAGTGGAAATTCAACTATTGTCGGATCCTACAAATCATGTCAGGAGAAATGCCTAGATCCTAAGCAATGGCCGCTAATGGTAGCTTGCAGGTCGCATGCAGAAGAAATTCTAACCGTTCTTCAGGATCTGGCCTCCTGATCGGCACGGCCCTGCCGTCGTCAAGTTAAGATTGTTCCTCGGAATATTGCATTCGGCAATGGGACTATATAAACAAGCCCAAGAGATACAAGAAAAAGCCGTATCCTATGCCATAACCAACCTCGGCGAGAACCATCCCTCCACGCTCACCGCCATGAACAATCTGGCATTCAGGCTATCCGATCAAGGCGATTATGCGGGGCCGGCACCCTCCAACGCATCGTATTGGAAAAAAGAGGCAACGCCTACTCGGAGAGGAGCATCACGATACTCTCATTTCTATGGGTTGTCTCGCGTTAACCTTTTCCACCAGGGCAAAAATACCCAAGCCGTTGCCCTCAACGCACCGTGTTGGAACGGACACAACGCCTCCTTGGAAAGGAACATCCAGATACCCTTGCCACTATGAACAATCTCGCAAAGACGCTTTCCGATCAAGGGGAATATGACGAAGCTGCCAACCTCCAACGTACGTTGCTGAAGGAGACAACATATCCTCGGTGAGGAACACCCCTCAACCCTCTCCACCATGAACAATTTCGCCTGCACACTGAATGATCGGGGACCAT
The DNA here is from genome assembly GCA_031315915.1 of Nitrospirales bacterium. GTDB lineage: Bacteria > Nitrospirota > Nitrospiria > Nitrospirales > UBA8639 > JACKFE01. The sequence continues at coordinate 8,616 of JALDRK010000052.1, read as the reverse complement.
ACCGGAACCGTTACTCTCCAACGCAGGTGTTGGAACTAACACAACGCTTTCTGGGAGGGGATCATCGGAATACCCTTACCGCAATGAACAATCTCGCAAAGACGCTTTCCGATCCAAGGTGAATATGACGAAGCTGCCAACCTCCAACGTACGGCACTGGAACGGAGACAAAATATCCTCGGCAAGGCACATCCTGACACGCTCTCCGCCATGGACAATCTCGCACTTACCCTATCTCGCCAAGGCGCTTATGGCGAAGCCATTGCCCTTCAATGCACGGTTCTGGAACAAACCTGGCGAATCCTCGGGAAGGAACATCCCTCTACGAGTGTTTCCGCTTGGAGATTATGTGAACTCGTTGTTACAAAGAAGACAAACCGCCACCGCTCGGGAAATTCTGGGTCGATATCTACTATGGGTTTTGGAAGAGATCCTTTAACTCTGAACAACGACCAAAAAAGAATTTAACAAGAAATATCCATTTTATTGGATTCACTTTAAAATCCACCGGAAGATCCTACAAAAAAATCTTTATGAAGACCTAAATGTACAGAATTAAAATCTTAGAAATTTTCATCAGCCCAAAACTTTCACTACAACCGCAGGAAGATCACCGGGCTTGGTAGATTGGGTTTTGCCATTCCATCCAGGGACCCTGACCATGAGAGCATGTTCAGTCGGCTTGGTAATCTGCCATTGGTAGCGCCACGTCACCCCAGGAATAGAGTGACGGTGGTGGTTCTATATAGTTGCCACCTGCCAGGTTTTTCTAGCATCGATACTGACTTCAACCGTTCGCGCCAGATCGGCCTGCAAGCGCGATTCCTGAATCTTGAAAGACTGCTCTCTAATGACCTGACCATCTCCCGGCTGATCAAGGCGGGATATGGGAATTAATCGGGGCTTCTTCCGGCCACCCTTCCGTTGCCAATGCCCCTTGTAGTCGTAGTTCACCACTTCCAGGCGAGTCAGCCATTTAACGTTTTTAATATTATACAGTCCGATTTATGCCGGTTCCCTGAGCAGACGATGAATAGTCCGTTCCGTTTCCTCATGGCCTCCTTCCCCGATTTTGGTATATTGAATCGCACCTTGCTTGTCGATCAGATACAGGGTCGGCCAGTATGATTGCGGTATTGGCGCCAGTTCGAGAATTCATTATCGATGGGAACCGCATAGGGAATTCGATGCTCCCAGATATACTCTTTCACGCCACATCGTATTCATACTTGGTCCGGCGAATGGACGGCAATCACCACCAAACCTTGTTTGGAATATTTCTCATACCATTCCCTTGACGTAGGGTTCGATGTTCCGGCAGTTCCAGCACCCAAGGTCCAGAACTCGACCATGACCACCTTGCCACGTAGTTGTTCCAGCTGCAGCGGTTCGGGTTTAACCAGGTCGGGCTCACAATTTCCGGTGCCTGAGTGGCATAGACTCTGGAACCAGTCAAAAGACCGACATAACAAGGAGACTCATCAACACCGTCATAACACGGTAACAGGCTTTTTCCTCGAGTCATCTTGTCCCCACTTCTTCCAAGCAATTCATGTCTTACATATTTCACCGTACTCACCTACTTACTGTTCTCCAGAGATAACTTGAGGTCTAGTTTGACCTCAACCTGTTACAAGTTATGATTTCCTCAACCAGATGACCGGATAAGAGCCTTCAGGTCAACTTCAGGATGAAGCGGATCTCTTCGATTCAGAAATCAAGAAGAAACTTGAAGAAAATCAATGAGAGGCACTCAAGAGGAGTAAGCCAGGATTAAAGGAAAATCGCAGGAGGATTTACCTGAAGGTGAGGCTAACCCATGTCCTTGAAGTCGTGCTGCGGATTACGTTCCCGGGCAAAGTTTTTGGACCAGGCACTGCGGAACAGCACCACCGCCCGGTCCTGGCTGTCTTTGACGACGAGGGCGTCGGAAGGGGGCTTAAACGTCGCAACCTCTCCGACCAACCAGGCGCTGGATTCGTACGGCAGCATATCCACCACCGTTTTCACCCGATATTCGCTTTGCAGCCTGAATTCCAGCACATCGAACTGCAGCGTCCCCACCGCGGCCACGAAAAACTCCAGGCCATCCAGGCTGCGTAGAATTTGAATGGTCCCTTCCTTTGCCAGTTGTTCGATGCCCTTGTCAAAGGATTTTCGCATGGTGGTATCGGTGGGCCTGACACGGGCAAACACTTCAGGTTGAAACTGGGGAAGCGGTTTGTAATTGAACCCGTCGGCCACCGAAATGGTGTCGCCGATCTGAAAAATTCCGGTATTGATAATCCCGATGACATCTCCAGGATAGGCCACGTCGACCGTATTCCGTTCTTTCGCCACCATGCTATGGGGGCGGGACAATCTGACCTCCGTCTTCGTTCGGTGATGTTTGACCACCATATCCCGATCGAACCTTCCCGAACAGACACGCATAAAGGCCGTACTATCCCGATGGCGGGGATTCATGTTCGCCTGCAGTTTAAACACATAGGCACTAAAAGGAGTTTCGACCGGATCGATCAGCTGTTCTTCTCCATCAGGCGTATCAGCCAACCGTCCTCTGGCAGACGGCGCCAGGTCCACGAAGGCGTCAAAAAAGGCTTCCACGCCAAAGTTGGTGAGGGCCGATCCGAAAAAGACGGGCGTCACCTTCCCATTCTGGAATTCGTCTTTGGAGAAGGGATTCCCCGCAATGTCCAGCAATTCCAAATCGTGCGTGAGTTCATCCCACACATAATCCGGCACGCGGCGTTTGACCGAGGGATCGTCCAGGGACAGCTCGGTGAGATCCGGTTTGGCCGCGCCCGCCGAGGCGGTTTTGGTATATAACAGCACATGACGCGTCTCTCGATTCACCACACCCAGAAAATCTCGGCCTGATCCGATGGGCCAGTTGATTGTGCTGGCGTGAATGCCGAGAACCTCCTCCACCTCCGCCATCAGATCCAGTGGAGCTCGTCCGGGAAGGTCCATTTTATTGATAAAGGTTAAAACAGGAATTTGCCGGAGACGGCAGACTTCAAACAACTTCCGAGTCTGCGTTTCCACACCTTTGGCGGCATCGATGACCATGATCGCGCTATCGGCAGCCGTCAAGGTCCGGTAGGTATCCTCGCAAAAGTCTTGATGCCCTGGGGTATCCAGAACATTGATGACCGCATCTTTGTAGCCGAATTGCATGGCTGAGGCCGTGATGGATATTCCCCGTTCCTGCTCCATTTCCATCCAATCCGACGTGGCAAGTTTTCCGCTTTTTCTGGCCCCGACCATCCCGGCAGTTCGGACCATTCCCGAATACAACAAGAGCTTTTCGGTCAAAGTCGTCTTGCCCGCGTCCGGATGGCTGATGATGGCAAAGGTCCGCCGTTTCGCGGCAGCAGACCGGATTTCCTGTTTGAGTTGAGTGGTGAACACATTGCTCATGAGACGTTGATTCGTTCCTATCCTATTCTAGAGATCTTCTAATCGCCCTTGTGCCCGGGCAAGATTAATTCGGGACCCATTATACCGAAACAGGGCCTCAATAATATTATCCCGGGCTTGCGCCACGCGGGTCTGCGCATCCGTCACTTCAAGGTTGGTCGCCACGCCAACCGCAAACCGTTCTCGCGATAAGGCCAGTTCGGTCAAAGCCAGTTTTAGCCCTTGTTCGGCAACTGCCACCTGTTGTCTCGAGGACTGCAAGGTCAGCATGGCATCCCGAACTTCCAGCGATACTTGATATTGAACATCCTGGGTTCTAATGGCCTCTTGCCTCACCAAACTGCGACTCTCCGAAATCCGCCCTTCACGGGATCCGCCATCAAAAATGGGGACCGTCATCAACACTTGCACATTGTCGGTAGTCAGCATATCTGGGATCTGGTTCCCGATCAGTCCGACATCCCCCAAGGCCTGTACAGACGGCAATCGTTCGCTCGTCACGGAACTCAAGGTCAGAGAGGCCAATCGCTCCCGGTTCTTTTGCAATTTGAGTTCCGTACGATGTTCCTGGGCAACCGCCAACGCCTGGCCAATCGTTTGATCGGGAACGGCAATCATGGACATTTCGTCCGTCAAGGTCAGGTTCACGTCAAAGGACAGGCCAATCGCACGTATCAAATTCAATTTGGCCCGGTCACGATCGTTTTCTGCCACCAATAACTGTTGCCGGGAATTTTCCAATTGGACCTGGGAACGGGTCACATCCAAACTGGTGGCCATGCCTGCCAACTTCCGTTCGGCAGCCAGTCGAAGCAATTCCTGGTTGAGTTTGACATCCGCTTCTCTGGCATCCACTGCCGCCATGGCCCGCAGCGCCTCCAAATATACCAGCCCGACGGTGGCCATAAAATCACGTTTGGTGACTTCCGCATCCAACCCTGCCACATCCACCCCTGTCTTGGCAGCCCGCCATTTTTGAATGAGGCTCAGACTGAAAACGTTTTGCCTGAGAAAAGCCCGGGCTTCGTAAAAATCCCTCGGACCGACAACGGTGGCGGCCGAGCCAAATGATCCCGTAAAAAACCGACGTCGTGACCCGCCCATCGTACCTGAGAGATTTGGTAATAATTCCCCTAATTGAGTATTAGCCACATCCTGCGCCTGAACAACACGCTCTTTAAACAATTGGACAGTGGGATTTTGACCGACAGCAGCCTCCATCGCTTCCCGAAGACTCAACCGCAATTCCGGAATGGCTGCGGACGCCAAGGGTGAGTCAGCGGCACCCCAGATCATCGGTGTCATACACAGCTCGACTCCAACAACCATGATCCATGAGCACAAAAGATGTTTGAATGCCGGTGAATGCATAATGCCTCGTAAATTGTTCGGACGTTAGGCCTGATTGCCGGAAGGTTGCACGGAAAACTGTGACACATTTCGACCCGCCCATTTCTGCTGGGCCTCCATCACGAGTGTGAATAAGGCCGGAATGACAATGAGGGTAAAGACGGTGGACACCAAGAGCCCTCCCAAAACCACACTGCCAATCCCTCGATATAGCTCCGACCCTGCCCCGGATGACACAACCAGGGGAAACAGTCCAAATAGTGTGGTGAGCGTGGTCATCATAATCGGCCGAACCCGTATTTTCACCGATTCGCGCATTGCTTCACGGAGCGGCAGACCATTGTCGGCTTCCGATTCCAGGGAATCGGGCAGTTGGGCACCCCTCATGAAATTGAGTGCCTGATGCACAACCAAAATGGCATTGTTCACGACCACGCCAATGAGAATCACGAAACCCAACATGGTCAACACGTCAAGCGGCTGATAGGCCACAAAATTGTTGACAAGCGACAGCCCCAAAAACCCGCCCGCCGCGGCAAACGGTACCGTAAAAATAATTACCAGCGGGTAAAGAAAACTTTCGAATAACGCCGCCATCAGTAAATAGGTAATGGTAAAGGCCAGAACAAAATTCCATTTCAAGGCATCATAAGTCTTGGAGAGATCGTCGGCTTTTCCGGAAATTCTGACATTATAGAGCCGCCCCAAGGTTCCCCCTTCCTTCAACGGAATGAGGATCTGCTCCCGAATGACATCCATGGCTTGTTCCAACGCCATCTCCGATGGCGGAATGACCTGAATGGCAATGGAACGTTCCCGCTCAATATGATTGATTTGCTCAGGTCCGGCCACCAACTGAATATCCGCAATATTTCCGACCGTCGTGAGATGTCCCCCTTTGGTATAAATGGGAATCGTATTGAGGGCATTCGTACGATCCGCAAATCGATCCACTCCCCGAACGGTTAAATCAATCTCATCGCCTTCGAATTGATAATCACTGGCTTTGGCCCCATCCACCAACGCATCGATCGTAAAACCCAATTCCTGATTGGTCATTTGCACATCCGCCGCCCGATCGCGCTTGACGGTCACCCGGACTTCGGGACTCCCCAAATCCAAACTGGGAATGGGGCGAACCTGAGCCTCGGGAATCACGCCTTTGACCTGACCAAAGATTTGTCCGCCCAATTCCACCAACGTCTCCAGTTCGGGACCGGTAATTTCAATATCGATGTTCCGGCCTTCCCCCAACCCTCGCTCAAAGAGCCCACGTTGGGTGATAATGCCGATGACTCCCGGCAGGTCGGCGGTGGCCTTTCGAAAGATCGGAATCAGTTCTTGAACCCGCATCGGGTCATTGACCCGTCCACCCATAAAGACCGACCGTCCTCGTGCCACATAAAAGAAATTCATAATACTGGGTCCGTCCAGAGCCGCTTCTTCCGGCGATCCCGGCTGGGCATCCCAATAGGGGTGCAAATAGGCTTCGATCGCTTTTCCCATCTTCACGAATTCTTCGACGTTATATCCCGGCGGCGGCAAGAGTATACCGATCACCAGATTGCGATTGCCTTGCGGAAGATATTCAGCCTTGGGAAGTAAGACCCAGCTACCGATAAGCGCCACGGAAGTAAATCCGACAATCGTCACGCTCCGCCAAAAGACACTTCCGCTTAACCCATACACAAAACTCCCTAACCCGCTTTTAATCCGTTCCAAAATCGGCTTTGAAGACGCCGTAAAATTTTGATTGGCAGAGTCCGCAGATTTCATGTTAGCCGAGGATCGAGCTCTGACGGTCTTCAAGACACGAGCCGAAAGACAGGGAATGACCGTCATCGACACGATCAGGCTGAGTCCGACACCGGCGCTAATGGCAATCGCAATATCCCGAAAGAGCTGGCCGGACTGTTCTTCGATAAAGACGATAGGAACGAACACCGCAATAGTGGTCAATGTGCTGGCGAGCACCGCTCCCCAGACCTCTACTGTGCCATCATGAGCCGCTCGGAACAGCGATTTCCCCAATTCCCGATGACGATAGATGTTCTCCAGTACTACGATGGAATTATCCACCAACATTCCGGCGGCAAACGTCATGCCGGCAAGACTGACCACATTGAAATTGCGTCCCAGGACCCAGAGCATGATGAACGTCCCCATCATGCTAATGGGAATGGCCAATCCCACGACCAGCGTACTGCTTCCCGTTCGAAGGAAGAAGTAGAGAATGGCAACCGCCAAAATGCTGCCTACCACAAGATTTTGCTGCACCAGGGAGAGGGATCGCTTGATATACAACGTTTCATCGTAGACCTGGAACAAATAAAACCCGCGCGGCTCCAGGATCTCTTCATTCAATTCGATGGCGGCCTTTTTCAGGCCATCCATCGCATCCAACACATTGGCACCGGTTTGTCGAATGGCATTGACCGCGATGGAGGGACGTCCCTTTTGACGGACCACATGCGTGGCATCCTTGTATCCGATCGACACCTCGGCGATATCCCGCACATAGACAGACGCGCCGCCTCGTCGAGAGATGATGACATTTTCAACATCCTTGGGGTCGCGATATTCCCCCACCGTTCGCACCACATAGGCACGTTTGCCTTCATCAAAATCGCCCGCGCTAAAATCTCGGTTTTCCTGATCGAGCGCCCTGGCCAAATCCAACAGGGTCAATGACCGGGCAGCCAATTTGGCCGGATCAACCAGCACGCGCAATTCCCGTTCCTGCCCTCCATAGACATTCGACGCCGCCACGCCTGGTATCCGTTCAAAGCGTGCCTTAATGACATCCTCGGCAAAATCCCTCATCGTCTCGATTTTCACGGGATTGCCTTCTCGTGTCTCCAAAATAAACCAAGCCATGGCCGCCCCACGGGTATCGGCACTGCTGATCACCGGCTCATCCGCTTCCAAGGGGTATTCCTTGACTTGATTCAAGCGATTGGAAACTTGCAAGAGCGCCGTGTCGGTATTGGTGCCCGTGGGAAATCGTAAAATCACTTTTCCCTGCCCGTAGGAACTTTCACTGAACATCTTCTCCAGGCCTTCAACCCCCTTGAGCTGTTCCTCCTGTTCGTCAATGATTTCCCGTTCCACTTCCAGAGGACTGCCTCCAGGCCATACGGTATCAACGGTCACCTCATGTTTTTCAACATCAGGGGCCAACTGCACAGGAAGTTTGACGAGTGCCACCATGCCGAACAGCACCACTAACAGGACCCCGACAATGGTACTGACCGGATACCGAATGGACGACTGCACAAGCTTCATGACTCAGCAGCCTCATCTAAAATTCTGATCGGTTGCCCCGGCAGAAGACGTTCATTACCGGAAACCACGACCTGCATGCCTTCTTTCACGGGACCATTCACCTCCACCAATTCGTCGAAATGAGTGAGGGGTTTTACAGAAATCTGCGTGACCGTTCCCTCATTCACGATAAAAACATATTCCTTCCCCCCTTTCAGGACCAACGCATCTTTGGGAATCACGACAGCCGCATAGGGTGCACCCACATTCAACGACACCCTGGCAACCATCCCGCTTTTAATGCGCAGGTCCGGATTCCCCAAATCGACCTTCACGGGAAAGGTTCTGGCCACCGGATCAGCCTGGGCGACCACGGAATATACTTTTCCTGGTATTTCGACTCCCGGCAATCCATCGAACTCGGCTATCACCCCGTCTCCGGTCGACACATGACGCACGAATTCTTCCGGCAGAGGGACTTCAACTTCGACATGGGATAGATCCACCAATTCCACAACCGCTCCTCCCTCTTCAACCCACTGGCCGATCTCGGTGAATTCTTTAATCACCCATCCCGAA
>JALDRK010000051.1 GCA_031315915.1 Nitrospirales bacterium | reverse complement strand
GGATTATGAAGGATTTCCTCACCAGTGCTAATTTTTTACGAAAGCGCTGGAAACTTTACCTCAATTCACAGAATATAGAAAGAGGATTTGCTCATCCGCCAAGAACCTTTGCCTACATTACTACATCCCATCCCCCACCAGAAAAAACGGAGCCCAGGCGTAGGGATGGCTAAAATAGGGGAAACTGCCTCCCTGACTTTGCTGCATCACTGTCAGCATACCCTCCCGCAGTGCAGCACTTTTCGAGAGTGTTGGATCCTTTCCGAACAACCGAAAGACTTCAGTCATCAGGGCTTGTGTCGCGCGATCATCCACGCTCCAATGTGACACTAACAGGGCTTTGGCCCCGGCAAAAAAGAAAGCCCGTGCAAGCCCGCTCAATCCCTGGCCGCTGCCATCCCCTCCGGCAGTGTTGCAGGCCGAGAGAATGACCCAATCGACCTGTGGGAGCTGAAAGTCCAGAATCTCGCCCATGGTGAGCAAGCCATCATCCTCTTGAGTGGGGCGGAGTGGAATAGTGAGAACTAAGGCGGGTTCCACCAAGCCGTTGAGCTGGCCTGCCAACAATCCGTGAGTAGCGAATGATAGCACTTGCGTGTTCCCCAAACGTCCGGAGTTCAGCAGTTGTCGAACCTGTGTTTCCGTGGCGCGTTGCTGAAGAAATAAACTCGTTTCGGGATTGACTCCCAGAGTTTTGGCGATGGCTTTGAGTTCCTGTTGTGTTCCCGGCAAGGCATTCATCATGCGTAGTTGCTCAAACGCCGAACGGGAGGCTTGAAGGGAGGGCATGTTTCCACCTCGTTCCTGCCCGTCTCCTGAAAAAACGGGATCCCCGAATCCAATGAAACGATCCTTCCGATTTTGAGGTTCCTGTACGGATTGTCGTAATAATTTGAACGCGGATGCGGAGGGCACGACGGTGATGGCAAAGCGTTTAATCAGCCATTCTACCTTGGTGTAGTGGCTGAATCCGGCAGGAGGAATAAACTTTCCCGAGGAAGACAGTTGGGCAAGATGCTCAAAAGCCGGCCCAGTCTTGTCCGTGATCAACGCGGCAAATGGCAAGGGAAGCAAGACTTCATCGGGAATAATGATGAGATTATCCACGTCTGAAAGATGAGCCTCCAGGGGTTGGAACAGCCATTGATACAATTGATGAGCGGTCTGAACGTCAAAAGGCGGTTTGGCCGAACCAAGGCTGGCGCGAATTTGTGTGACGAGATTGGAGAGTTTCGTTTTGTCTATTCCCGAATTATGAAAGACAGGAGGCTGTCCCTGCCGAACCACCCAGATTTGAAGCATGTGGTCCCAGACAACAAAACTGATTAATGCCTCTCCTGGGTTCAGGAGTTCTTGAACGGACTGGAGATCCAGAGGTTTGGGAAAAGCCAGTTCCGCATATTGCGGAAAACGAGATTCCAATTGGGATAATTTGTTCTTCAGATCTTGTTGGATGTTCCGGACTTCTGTTTTTACAGTGGATAATTCCTCGCGAACGGAAGGGTCCTGAGAAGGTTGCCCATACAACGCGTGTAGGGTTCCCCATAATTCCTGGTGCCGTCGTCTCAGATCGTCAATGTGTTTGGCTAACTCTACATCGACGGATTGTCGTGCGTGTTTACGGGCCATGGCTTTGGCCACTGCGGCCTGCACCAGCCATCCTCGCGCCTGTTCGGCCACCAGAAATCCGTCAGTCACGATGGAGCGTTCCTTGTCCTGTTGAGATAGCTGAGCGAGAAGCAGGGCATAGTCCTGGAGGCTGGATATCCCTTGTTGGTGAAGTCGGCTGAAGGTGACATCATCCAGGTCCTGGTTCAACCGGCTGACCGCCAAATAAATTTGACGAGCCCGTTCATAGTGCGGCCTGGCGTTGGCCAACTGTCCCTGTCGGTGTTTCACTCTGGCTAATTCATTCAAGAGGATGGCCAAATCGGGATGAATATCTCCCAAAGCGTTTTCTCGAATATTGATCGCTCGTTCAAGTAATACTTGGGCTTGAGAATGGTCTCCTTGACTGCTGGCCACCCAGGACAGTCGCGTGAGGGTGGTGGCCACGTCGTTGTGTTGAGGGCCAAGGGTGGCTTCTTGAATCGTGAGTGCTCGGGAGAACATCTCACGGGCAATGGGCAGATTTTCCATCTGTCGATTGATCTCCCCTAAACTCAGCAAGTTGGCTGCGACAACGGGATGAACAGACCCCGCCGATTGTTCGACAATGCTGAGGGCACGTTGAAAAGATTGAACAGCTTTCGGGAGGTCGCCCTGTTTCCAAAGGAGTGTGCCGATGGTGTTTAAACTGGCCGACACTTCCGGATGGTCAGGACCGAATCGATTTTCCCGAATCTGTAAGGCTCGTTTGGCGAGATCCAGTGCTACGTCCATGTGTCCCATTTTCGTTTCGAGTTCCGCCAGACTGTCCAGAGTTCTGGCCACGATGGGATGAATGGGTTCGAGAGAGCCTTCCTGCAGGAGGAGCGCGCGCTGGATAAGGTCTTTGCCTTTGGCCAATTCCCCGTTCCGGCTCAAAATGACTCCGTAACTGGTAAGGGCCATCGAATGCTCAATGGGAGGGGAATGAGAATCCTTGTCAAAAATATCGACGGCTCTGGCTTGAGTCGCCAAAGCGGTTGTCAGCTCCATTTGAAGGCCCTGCACCATGGCCAGATACATGAGGGATTCCGCCAGAGCCACATGCGTGGGGCCGTATACTTCTTCCCGAATGCGTATGGCTCGTTCCAGCATGCCCTGCGCTTTGAGAAATTTACCTTTGGCCATCCACACACGAGCCAGATGGGTCAGGCTTTCGCCGACCTCCTTACTGTGCACGCCTGCCAGTTCTTCCCGGATCTTGAGCGCCTGTTCGTGGGCCTCCAGCGCCTGATCGATTTCTGCCAGATGATGAAACGTCAGCCCTAGGACATTGAGGGATTCGGCCACCTGAAGGTGGCTGACACCTAGAATGGATTCACGGAGACGAACAGCCTTCTGGGCGGGTAAAAGGGCTTGCCGGTAGTCGCCCTGCTTCAGCAGGACCAATGCTTGATCCTGTAAAGAGGTCGACTCGACCAACCCGGATTGGCTTTCAGGGGATGCTGAGGGAGAAGAGTCTGCGAAAATGGCGGGTGAGCTTGCATCGCAGAAAAAGATCAAAAGAAAGAAACCAGAAACGGAGTCGAGTCTCTGGTTGTCTGGCTAATCCTTCTGCATGGATAGGGTTATGCTCGACTGGAAAAAACATGATTGCCCATTGTTGCAGGGGGCTTCCCTGGCGTCTAATAGGTCCAGGTCACTAATCCTGTGAAGACATTCTTGGTGTAATCGTATACCGGAATATTCGAACCATTTCGAATATGTTGGTATTGTGCGGTAAAGGTCAGGTTGTACGGAAGCGGTTTAATCAACTGTACAAGGTGAGTCTGCTGGGTATCGTCCCGTCTGACAAAATTTCCGTTCGCATTGGTAAACAGGGTTTGCGCATTTTTATAGTCCCGCCAGTGAACATCGTAATCGTAACGCAATGTCAGATTTCCCCATGGCATCGTCACCTGGCCTCCGGTGAGTAACCTATTGCCTCGGTAAGAAAATGCCCCGCCATCGGCAGCTTCATTATCATATTGATACCCGATTCGTAGAAGAATTTTGTCCTGCAAAAATCGGAAGGCATGGACGAATCCGGTCATGATATTGTAAGCATCCCGGCTTTCACTTTGAAATCGGGGATCATTGTCTGCCGGTTCGCGAAAAAATTGCTTGACTTGATAGCGAACCAGGACATTGGTCAGGTTTTGAACGGTGCCAATCACCGGAACCGTAAAGCTGGGTGGAATGAGGGTGCCGCTAAGCGTGGGGGTATGGCGGGATAAAAAGCCGTCCATGTCGAGGAACAGATAATCGTAGGTATATTGTAGCCCCACTTGATAGGGCATGGTGTGAGCCACTCCCCGGTAAAACCCGCTGAGCCCGACCAGATGATTTTGTAAATTAAATTTGTTCAGGTTGTCATGAAAATTCAGAGTTTGGAAAAACGAGTACGTGGCGGTGGCTTCCATAGGGCCTTTACGGAAAAAGGCGTAATCCAACAGGACAGAGGCCAACATGCCGGGGGAGGTCGTTTCCCTGCTGCGCAAACTATTTAACGTGAGTTGTTGGGCCGGGTTGTTAATGGACTGCGAATTCGGATTGATCGCGACGTTATCGTCATAATACCCCCCCAGGCTGATCTGCGCCCGAAAGCGTTGGGTTTCGGTGACCCGTCGGGTAGCGAGCAGTTCGTCACGAATACGAATCGAGGCGGAGGAAATGGGAGAAACCGCCTGGATTCGTTGGGCGGCTTCCAGTTCGGCAATGGCTTCCTGAGGGAGTCCGAGCACGCCTAACGCCAATCCCCGGTAAAACCGGGTCAGTTGTTGAAGGTTCGAATCGGTGGTGACCGTCTTGTCAAACGCCTCGACCGCCTCGCTATATTTCTTGTCCTGGTAACGGGACACACCCACGTAATACCCCAGATTTTCCCGATCGGGCGTCTCCTGGTAAATGCCCTCCAGGAATTGGCCGGCTTTGTCATAGTCCTTTATGGAAAAATAGGCGACCCCTAATTGAAAGCGGATATCCGGATCGGAGGGACGAAGCTGGCGGGCGGTATCCAGTGGTGCAATCGCCTGTTCGGGTTTTTTCAGAGCCAGATAGGTCAGCCCTGTATAGTAGTGTGCCCGCACATTCCTAGCATCCAGTTCCACGGCACGAAGAAAATGGGGAAGAGCATCGGAATATCGTTGTTGCCCATAAGCCAGAACCCCTTGAGCGACAGATACCTCTGCTTCCCCTTGCTGAGCTTGAGACCAGGCAGGCCAGATCAAGAGACTGAATGCCTGAATCATGATGAAGCCCAATACCGTTGCCTTGCTCAATGATAATTGAGGACTCATTCGCCGAATTTCCTCTCTGATCGATTTCCCCCCTCTTTTGGAGGGGTTCGATTTTTCAAACGCGTTACGGTACAACAATATTCCGAAAAAAACCACACCAAATTGAGGTGTTGAGAGAAGAAAATTCAGCGATGGATTGGTGAATGTGGAGTCAAATCCGGTCCTGAATTTCAACATAGTGATGTCGCGATCAAAGAAGAGTCGGAAGGAAACCTGCCTTTCTTTTTTTTTGAAGACTCGAAGCTTCTGAAAATTATCTTGTTTAAGAGCCTGTGTGATGGTTTTGATGAAGGAGAGAGTCATGAACCACAAATCTCTGTTGGCCTACTTTGTACATGGGATCCTTGCCGCCTCATTATTCTGTTCCGTGCCGGGTTGGGGAGCCGACCCTCAACGTGGCATTCAAGTGACCGAAGATCGCCCGTCGGTGCTGTCAGGATTGCAAGGGAATGTCCGGGTTGAATCACAGAGCACACAATCTTTGACCCGCGAGATTCAATTTGGGGATACCTTACGACAGGGAGATCAAGTCGTGACCGGCCCTCAAAGTCGGGCAGAAATTTTGGTCGGGCAGCAAGAGCTGGTGACACTTGAAGAGAACGCTTCAGTGCGAATTGCTTCGGAGTCCAATGGAATACCGGTCGTACACTTGCAGAATGGGAGCGTACGATTAGCAGTGGCGGAATCGCAATTGGCACCTAATGAACAGGTGACGGTGCAGACGCCATCGACGAAAGCGGTGACACGAGGGGGAGTGTTTCATGTCATCATGGGAACGCCCAATATGAACTCCTCAAGCCCTGCCATAAGCCAGGAAGGCGGAGTGGTGCTGACCTCCTATCCTTCGCCGGTTTTAGCCGAAAATCCCGATTCTTCTCTCTGGTACCAGGTAGAGGAAGGCACGGTTACTGTTGAAGCTAATGGACAATCCGTTCTCGTCAAGGCGGGAGAGAGTTTAGAAATAAAGGGCGGGCAATTGGGTGTTCCCTTTGCCTCTCTCCCAGGCACAAAGGATTCCGTTCCTCTCACCGCGATGGTTCACCATCGCCACACGCCTGAAACGGGGATATCGTATCTGGCATCTCAGGAAATGAAACAAGCCGAACTGCTAGGAGCCGTGTTGGGGAGTGTGGCGACTCAGGCTGAGAAATTCGAAGAACAGGAGAAGTCCGAACAGAATGTGATTCTGGCCACGACCGGGGCGGCTTTAGGAGGGGGTAATACCTCGCTTCCTCCAATCGGCACGCTGTTTCCGGTCGCGGCTGAGTTCGGAGGTCCTACCAGCAGTCTGATCGATCCGGCCTCAAATGATAGCTTTAATGTCGTAATTGGTCCCGCCGGACCAAACGTGGCTCAACCGAAAGGTGGAGGCGGACTTCTGCTGTTTGATAATAGTCACATCACTCTGAATGGGCTCATCAACAACGGAAATCCCCGCATCGAAATTCAGTACACGCCTATTAATAGTGAATTGATGTTGGTGGATGGTGGAAATCTTTCGCAGGTCCCTCATCAAGGCCAGATCCCGACGGAGCGGATCGCCGTGACCAATCTGGTGGGCGGACAGTTCAGCCCGGATACCGTCAATCGGCCTCCTGGAAGGAATTTGTTTTTGCCGTTTCCCATAGCTGTGAGTAACGATCCAATTGAATTGGCAAATGCGGCCGACAAGGCCAATGTCCTGACGCGGTTTTCAAATCCCGCGGATAAACCATCGGCGATAAATGTATTGGAGACTTTTGCTTCAAGCATGCAAGTTGTTCCCGGTACGGGGGATGAGAGCGTATTGTTTCCTCCTAAGTTCGTCCCCGGAGGATGTTGTAGTAACGAAGATGCGGTGGAGGGAGTCCATGGAGTAATTCGGGCAAGAGATGTTCCGGTGGCAATGCCTGACGGTGAAAAGGCGGGGTGGTCATTAATAACAACACGAACGTTGTGGCGACCGATACTGGCAACTCGAATTACTTTCAGCAACCCAATGACATTAATGGTTCTATTGTCGCAGTTTTGGGAAGAAACTTTGATGTCCGAATTGAAGACCGGATTCCTCTTGAGCCTAGCCCCCCGAATGTGGACCCCGTGACAGGATTCTCTCGTGATGATGAAGTGATTTTCGATTTCATTGAAGTCATTCCTGGGTCTCAAGGTGGCGGCCAATTGAATCCGGCGAATGTGAAAGTGCTGGATCGCGTCCTGGCGGTTTTGGATGGCAGTACGATTGCGCCGGATAAAAGTAATTCGTCCAATATTCCGCGCGTGTCCTTGCTGACGATTCTGGATAGCCGGTTGACCGGACCCACGGAACCGCCGATTTTAGGCAGCATCCCCGGCGACGTCTTTCCGGTCGGCAGCAACCCGCCGCAAGTGGATGGGATACCACGCACCCGCCCGGCTATCCCACCGTTCATCGAGGTTCTTGAAAGTGGCACCCCCGATCTGTCGGTCTCCGACCCGGCTTTTGAATGGGCCGTGGAAACCCACTCGGCCATGGTGATCAGGGGAGAATTGCATCAGGGCATTCTGGAAGCCAGCGCTCCGCTGGTGAGTTTGTTTCAGAGTACGATGATGACCACAGGGGATTTTGCCAATGTGCAGGGTAGCGGAACATCGGGAAGTGCCCAACTTCTGGCCTCGCTCCAGCAGTCCAATGTGCTGCAGGGAGCTGTTCTATTGAATAATAGCCAACTCCAGGTGGGCGGCCATCTGTTTAATTTTTTGAACGGGGCAACCGGGCAACTGATCGGCAATTTAACGGCGTTGGCAAACGACAGTGTATTATCGGTCAATGGAGCCCTATTGGCCGTCGGACTGAATTCGTCCTTTAGCCTGAGCGGCGGGTCGCTCGTGGCCTTCGGGTTTGGCACGAATAATGTCAATGTGACGGGGACATCGGGGGCTTGTGCCGGCTGTACTCTGTCTACAACCGTACCCAATTTGTCGGGGGTTCCTGTGTTGCTGCATCCCAGTGCGACGGTGTCGGTAGGCAATGGTTTTGTGCCGTATGCAGGGGTAGGGCAAGGGACGATTGGAGGGGTAGACTTTAATAATACGGTGACGGTGAGTCCGGGAGCGGCCGTGTTGCAAGTGGATCAAGGAGGCACGTTGGTTCTGAACCCGTAGTTCCTCGTCGACAGCATACTTGACCGCACTTACCAGATATTGCCGGCCCCTGGGGTGTATGTGTTTGAGACGACCGTATTGGTAATCATCGTATCGGCCTTGAGGATGCCATGAAATCCCGACATGGCAGCTTGAACCTTTATGTTGGAGGCCGACACCTCCACGATGGCTGCTGACAGTTTCAATTTCTGGGCCGTTTGAATCGTGACCTCTCCCAATGGACTTGTGGTGATCACCTGACTCAGTTGCTGAACGGTATTCCGTAATTGTGTGATCTCCTGCCCGAGCGAGCTGTTCGCCTGGACTTGATTCTGGAGTGTGGCAATTTTTCCTTCCGCGGCATCGAGCGTTCCAAGAAGAACCGAAAACTTTTGATCGGTTGTCATGCTGTCCCATTTTGATCGAGCCTGCGTTGCTGTCGAGGGGACGTGTTTCATGACCGGTGCCGAATAACGATCTTGCATTCTCTGATTGGCATCTGCGGCAGGAGCGGATGCACACAGCCCGAAAAGGACGACAACATTTAATGCGAATGCCGCTACGAATAAAGAAGAATTGCGAATCTTCATAATTGACATCCTTTACGCTTATACAAACCTATGATTGAAACGATTGGCCCGGCTTCCTTGCGGAAGCCAGGCCGGAATAGCCGACGAAAAAACTAATAAGGACTGTTTAAGGCTAGTTGCCGATTTTCCATGCGTGGGTATAGGAAACGGCCAGACTGCCGACCATTTTCGATCCGACGCCACCGCCGCCTCCGATTCCAAAACCCTGAAATTCTTTCACGCTCCCGTCCCACATTCCATCCACATTGACGGTTGCGCCGGCTCCGGCGGATCCTCCAATTCCGGATCCCCACCCGGCAAAGGAATCCAGGTTGACCTTTGGAAAGAAAATAGCTTCCAGGGAACCGCCTCCCCCGACGACGACGCCCGCTTCCGGTCCGATGAACCAGTGCCATCCGCCATTGCCCCTAAAATCCGTCACGCCAAAGAAGCCGACCTGGGCACCGCCCACATAGGCGGCATCCAATGTGACTTGGAAGCCCATGTAAAAATGATTATCGGTCGCGCCACGGGTCCTGATCGTGGCGAAGCTGGGTGCCAGGCCTGCTTGAATCAAGGCCTTATCCAAGTCCGCAATGGAATTCTCGCAAATCATGGCCGGACTGAACAGTAATTCCATAAATTGGGATCGCTTGGCCGGATTGTTCAAATTGGCCTGTATGCGTTGCAATTCCGGAAGAACATATTGGTTGGCATTGATAGTCGTCAGCATGGTGTTCACAATTTGAGCACGGTAGGCCGGATCTTGATTGAGTCTATTTTGAAGAGAACCTTGACGTTGCTTGGCAACCGGAAGAATAGCGGTTACTTTCTGCATCACACTTTCCGCGGCTTCGCCGACTTTGATGCCGCCTTTTATGGCACTGACTTGGATCTTACAAGCCTGGACTTTCGCAAACTGGGCTGCCTGTTTTGCAAGCTCCTGAGCTTTCGCCGCAGCGGCTTTGGCGGCCTGTTCGGCGGCCTGCTTGGCTTTCAATGCAGCGGCCCTGGCCGCATCGGCGGCTTGTTTGGATTTTGCCGCGGCCGCCCGTCGGGCGGCTTCGGCCCGTGCTCTGGCCGCCGCTGCGGCTCTTTTTGCGGCATCGAACAATCCTCGCGATTGAATGCCACTATAGGTACCGTTGGCAATCATACTCGTGCCGTCAGGATTGAGGAATTGCACCACATGCACATCTAATTCATCCGGCTCGCTTCCGGGAATAGAGAGCACAATGGGAACTTCCACTTTGACCTCGTGCGTGCCTTTTTGTGCTTCAACCAACAACGCATTCCTTCGTTCTGTGCCCGGAATGAGCCGAAGCCACTCTTCGGCCTGTTCCACGGAATATTCCCCAGGGGCGGCCACGACATCACTCCCATCCGGGCCTAAAAAATGGACCTCTTGTTCAAGAGTGATAGTGGTAGTTTCATCGGGAATTGATGCCAGAGCCGAGAGGCCGGGACAAAACAGGGCACAGGTAAGGATTACGCTCAAAAATCGATTAACGAGAGGGATTTGCATGATTGGCACCTTTCCGTTGAGACGAATAAATCACGGTCTTGACCTGATGAGTCGAACTCGGGACGGGTTCGGTTCACCGGCGTTGGCTATTATTTGGAAGGCCGGAGTGGTCTTGGGATGCCCCATGAAAAGGGATTTTCCAGGAAATGTCAAGAAAATCGAGGATGATTGTGTAGATGAAAGGTGAAAGGACTCAAAAACAATCCCGGCCTGGCAGAAGCCAGGCGGGTTGGAAGCGCCTACCGGCCTTTCACGGCCAATGTCAATTGGGGCACGCTGCCATTGAAGAGGTTTAACGCTTCTCTCGTGTCCTTTAAATTGGTGTCGGCCCTATGAAGTGATAGGAGGTCTTTGGAGAAAATACCCAGGAGGTTCTGAAGATGGGGAGTTTGAGCTTGTACTATGTCACGGGAAGCCAGCCCCGCATCTCCCTGCTCCATGGCCTCTTCGACAACAGCACCCATTCCCGCTTCAGAGACGAGGCCGCAGAGAGCTGAGCAATTTTTTCGATCGTCCCTTCGGATAACCGAATAAGGCCCACGGCTTTATTCACCAAAATCGGCCATGGCCGGGTCGATCACTGTCGATACTTAACTTTTTGGTAGGTCAATTGCTGAATCTCGCAGTGACCTCTACTTTCGGGTGACGGGGTTCGGCCTTCAACTTGTCTTGCTACCCGCAGGTCGGGATGAGTTTCGCAAATAGTTGATCAAGGTTCAGTTGGCTTGGCCAGCCGTTTGGGAGATTACCTTGCCGAAATCCTCTATTGCGCAAATCGGAGAGATACCGATTTCGAAGATATTGCTGGCTGAAGGATCCGAGTCCGTTAAAGTACACCGACACGAGATGCGCAGGATCCAGGGCGAGTTCGCCGCTTGGTATTCGTGAGTGAACGACATTATTCACCACCACCCGATCGTCGTCGTGATCATCCCAAGCCCAGGGAAGATGCGCCGCATTCTCCGAACAGGTGACCGTGACCCCATTTCCACAGCCACCCCCTTTATTGCCTTTGAAGGTTCCCCACTTGTGATAGATTTTTGAAGAAGAGTTCGGCATGTTGGCTTCGGACAGTTGCCCTTCCCACAGTCCGCCGGGAGAAAAGAAATCGCTCAATGCGTAATTGACATGCCGGTCATTTCCGTTTTTCGGAACTTGTCCTCCGGTGCGTGCAGGGAAATAAATAATGCCGTCCTCATTTGAATTTCCGTGAAAATCCGATGTATAGGGGAAAGCCTTTAATCCATGGCCTTTGGCCTGCTGAACGGTCACGGGACGCAAAGAGCCTTCGTATGACTGCAACGTGAGCCGGCCATCGACGGTTTCTCGTCCGTTCCCCAATGAACTCCCGGCAGGAGTATACGAGTAAAAATCGTTATGGTAGACGGTGACCATCCCTTCCAGTTTTCCGAACGGTGATCCATCCTTTCTCACGAAGCTCAATAATCCCTCCAGATCATTTTCATGCTCCTGGTCGAAACGGGAATCGGTCCAATCTTGTGGATGAAAGAAGCCATACACCAGAAACCAATGCGTACAGGTTTCAACCACGGAATAATAGGCATGCCCAATGAGCGGGTACTTTTTTAGGTTCTCCCAGTTATCCGTGGCCAGCATGTTATTATCGTAGTCATATCTTGTAATGTAATCGGCTTGGGCCTTGGTGCTATCGGTGTCTTGATAGTGGATGGGGGCATGATAGAAGGCCAAGTCCAAATCGGAAACTTTGCTTGCGGGAGGTGCTCGATGATCGCGAACGATTGGCGCAACGGTTCCAGAGGCGGCTGATGTCCCGGGATTTGTAAGTACCGGCGGTTTTCCCCGATGATCCCGTACGAGAGGGGCCTGCTGCGCGACGGCAAACCGGATCTGTGCTTGGGAGGCCGGCAGGGGTGAGAATCCTCTGGAGCGGGCACCCGAAATGGAGCCTGGGACATCCAGCGCCTGGCCATTGGGCAACAACAGGACGACGTGAAGCACATCGGGGTCTTCATCGCTAACGGTGACGGCAAACGGCGCTTCGATCTCCTCGTTGTGGGTTGTCGCCTGTGCATCCAGCCACACGGTTTCTCCGCCTTCTATGCGGAGCCGGATCCGTGACCCAACCAAGGTCTCCATCTCATATGTTCCGGCCTCAACGAGAGCATCCGTTCCGTCTGATGCGATGAAATGGACAGGCTGTTTTAGGGTCAGCGCAGGAGTCGCTTCGGCCACCGGGTTGAGTCCGATGGAAAGAACCCATGCACCCAGTGTCAGTGCAAAGATACTTTCCATAGAACGACCCCTTAACCTATTCATCTTCATCTGCAGTTCCTCCTTATGGATCTCATGCCTTTTCGAATGATCCGTATGTACCTCTTCTTGCCTCTATAGGATTGATGAACCCCACAACGATTCCCAAGAGGGTAGGATCAGGTCCTATTGTCGTCTCTTCACGATAATCCTTTCTCACCTCAGGAGAAAAGTTCCTAATTGTGTTATCCAATGGACCGATCGGAAGCTTGTATTGGTTCTTTATCGTGATCCCCGTCTCACTGTTGTGGGGGGAATTCACTCGAGCCGAGCCGATCGTTTTTTACAATTTATCCCTCCAATATACCGGTATACCGGCCGGCGAGTCCGCCGTGTCTTACCATGCCATGGCTATTGGCTATCTTCTACCTTTCTACATTGATGCGGGAGTCATTTCTCCCTGCCAGATGGTGCGATTTCTTGATACCCCGTAATAGGTTTCATTAATTCCTCCCCTGGGCTGGCGAACGACTTCGCGAATCGCACTTTCTCTCACTTTCTGTTGTGAGTCTGCGTGATGAAGTCGTTCGACCCGTTCACATCCGACGCCATTCAGAGGAATTCCGTGTTCGCGATAACACCCGATGAGTTTCCGTTATACGATCCAGTCCCTGCTTACTTCGACAGGTTTTCACCTTCATGCTCTTTCAGCCAGGACTCTGTCAGCCATGATGGAATCGGTGTCTCTTCGCCGACTTCCTCTTCGCTCTCGACTCCCCGCTTGAGCACCGGCGCTTGGTTGAATTTTTTGAGCCCACCTGACAGCGCCGCAGACCCGGCTGGTCTTCGGCAGGTTTGCACTTGATTCGTCGAGTTGCTAATTGTGCAGCATTTCATCTGTCCACCTTCGCACACCAGGACATGTATATATGAATGGCCATGGAGAATATCCTGTTCCGCTTGGCTCACGCATGATGATTCGAAAGTGGTGTTGAGATCCGCCGTGGTACATCCGAAGACTTAGGGCTTGGGTTTGGCCTGGGCCGTGAGCGGCAAGCCAAATGCCCAGAGAGCAAAGCCGAATCCAACAATCGCCATGGTGTGTGTATATCGCATGTTAGTCTCCTATGTAAGGTAATAGTATGGTGCTCTTGGTGGTTCCGTACATTAAAACTTCGCTACGCTGATCATTCGATTACGGGGCGCTTACTTCCGCCTGATCAAAAGGACTTGGTTGCATCACCGTCGGTTCTTCTGATTCCTGTGGCTCAATGCCACGGCTCAAGACCGCACCCACTCCGCCTACGCTTCCGATTGTCCCGGACGTAAGGCCATTCCCGATATGGCATGTGAATTCACGCGATGCGCCGGCGGGGAATGGACCGGAGAACTGGGCGAGGTTGCTTACAAACGGAAGCTGAGTCACCTGAGCGGCGCCGTTTGCCATAGTCGTTCGCATGGTGAAGCCGACGATCTGAGGCGCCCCGAATTGCGTGCCGATCTGATTGGAATCGAGCTGGCATATGATGCCCTGTGCCTGACCTCCGTCGCACATGGCGCCTTCCTCGATCCCCACCACGTTCAGTGGACCAAAATAGGGTGTGTTCGGATGGCTGCAGCCCATGACCAGCTTGCCGCGCGCGCCTGTGCCGCTCCAGCGGACGCGGGTGTTGCCTGCTAAAGTGGCATCATTCTTCCCCATCGTTTGCAGAATCCAATCGCGAACCACAAAGACATCCGTGAAGACGGCTTCGCCCGACGGTGTCATACAGTCCGAGACGCTGCCTTGCGAGGCGACACCGCGCACAATGGCGCGGCCGTTCTCGACCGTCACGAATCCGGACCCGCTGTCGCCGGGACAGAGGGACGCGCCGGCTGTATTGGCAGGCACAAAGATCTTCGTGGGGGAATCGATCGCAGAAATAGGACCACGGAAGATGGCGATCTGCCCTTGAGGCACAGGCGTTCCGTCGTGCCTGCGGGACGATGCCACCGTTCCTACACGGCCCGGGTTACGCGAAAATCTTGGCAGCCCGACCGTTTGGAGAACGAAGTTGACGGAGAACGGCTGCGCCAGCTTGATGAGCGCAATGTCGTTGGCATGGTCCTTCTTGGGATCGTACCCTGGATGGATAAAGACCCCCCGATTGTTGGCAGGGCCTACATTTTGTGCCCGGTCACGCGTTTCTGTTTGCACGGTGCCGTTTGAATTGGTTCGGGTATAGGAAAGTTGGCCGATCCCGATATTGGGCGTCACGCAATGGGCGGCTGTCAGTACCCATTGCGGATCAATCACCACGCCACCGCAGCCGTTCATCCGCACGACCCAGGGGTATTTGTAGTCGGGCTCATTTGTGCCGCCGACCACAGGCAACGGGCCGGTAGGCCCTGAAGATTGGATCGGTGACGACGGCATTGGCGTGGAGGGTGTTCGATGATCGCGGACGACAGGGGGGACCGTGGATTGACTTGGTGCCGTGGTTCTCGGTGGAGAAAAGACTTTGGGTTGCCCGCGGTGATCCCGCCTGATAATCCCGCGTTCGGTGACTTCTCCTTGATCGGTGGCCGGGCTTGATTCTTCTTGAATAGCCGAAGGCGGGTCCGGCGTATCGGCCGGTTGGGAGAGGGCTATGCCTCCCACGAGCACCCATGTAGCAAGACATCCGGTTGTGAAGATGTGTTTGGAAAAGGAGGTATGTGAGCGTTTCATGACTTCCATCCTATTCTGGCTTGATGGTTATTTTGTTGTTCCATTGGGCTGATCGGTGTTGTCGGATGGCTCCGGAGCGGTCTCAGCGGGCTGCTCTCCTTCGACGCCGCGCCGCATAATTCCTCCGCCTTGAAATCTCGGCGCGCGCTGGGGCGGCTGTTTCGGTTGCCCTTGCATCAGGGGCGCCATTTGTCCTGGGATAATCTGGCTGTTGGGTAGTTGAGTTCGCGCGGCAGCTTTGCAGTCCCTCACATTCGAATAGGACGTCTTTTCGTAACATTTTCCTATGTTGGGCCCGCTCGTCTCGCACTCGTCGTATTTGCAGTAGTCGGCGGTGCACTTCATATCCCTGCCGGTTCCCTCTTCTTTCCCGTTCACCGTGGTCGTCCCTGATGACTTGCAGGTTTGTCCTCCAGGGCCTTTAGGCACCGCCAACACGTCGGAAGGTACATGCAGGTTAAGTAATACAATGAACAGGACTACTCCCGAGACACTGAACGCGAGGCGTAGGAAAGGTAAGTTCACTTTTGTAACGGTCATGTCGTCCTCCTTTTTTGAAAAGCCCGTCTGCCGATGAGTCGCGAGTGGATGTATAAAGGTTCAAGGGTGCAATTGGCCATTTTACTGCCCATGGGTTTCTCGAGCGTGTTTGGAATCTTTGTGATCGCGTGGTTCAGAGGAATTTTCCTCTCCGGACGGCAATCTGTAGGCTTGTCCGGGTTGTTGTTATTGCGACAAACGGTTTCCCCATCGATTGTGCAGCGCTGTGCGGACTTTGTCTTTTTTCCATAGCGTCTTCGCGTACAGGCTCTGCTTCTGTCTTCATTTGGAGGCATTCCTTGCTTCAACCTCACAAGGAAACGAAGAAAACCAAAAATCGTCCGGTCCGAACATGGGGGCCGATTGGTATCAGCCCCCTCCATCGTTTTCCTGGGTAGTTCTTTTGTCTTCTTGCGAAACTCTATGGAGATTTTGTTTCGCCCGATTGCTCAACCGGTTCAGGTTCGGCTGGTGCGGATTCCGCCGGTTCGTCAGGCGCGGCTTCAGAAGGCTCTTCGCCCTCGATTCCACGCTTCCTGATGGTGAAGGGCATGGTCTTGAATGTTTTTGGTGTCGCGGGGATCACTTCTTTGGGTGGTTGAGGAGTGGATGGCTGTGTTGGAGCCAGTACTCCTTCAAACTTAAACACCTCAGGATTTATAGGGAGTTTACCCGGTAAGGGGACCGCGAGTGCAGTCACCACTTGGCATGAATTCGCCGGGATCGATTTGGCCGGTTGGGGGCCAACTGGTGTTCGATCGGGATCTACGGCAACCCCAGGCTGATTGCCCAGTCCGAAAGGAGTCACTTGACCGAGTCGGCCGCCTAGAGGGCCGCCGCCAGCGGGAGCGTTGGGACAGGGATCCGGAATTTCCCGTTCACAGGTATCCGGTACGTTATTGTTGTCACTATCCACGGAGGGAGAGAGCTTAAAAAATTGCAAAACTCCGGGTTGGGCGTTTTGTAGTGAGGATTGTGTGCCCGGACACGAAACCTGATATCTCCCCCAGATGGGATTGGAGTAAGCCAGGCGACTGCTGCAACTATTCCCGGCGAGGTCGAGTTTGGGGCACTGAAACAAAAATTTGTCGCTGCCCATGATTAATCCGTTGGTTTTGGCGAATGCTCGGACATAAAACAAGGCCTGATCTCTTTTGGCGAGGTTGAATTGGTTGGGCCCCAGATAGAGTTTTGCCAGTCCGTGGAAGGGCGTATCTCCCGAGACGCCCTCGGGCAATCTTCCACCCTGGTTTCCATCGGTATTGGTGACCGTATTGTCCATCAACTTCACCTGAAGGACTCCGGATGGGTCGGGTTGATACCCTCCATAATCCGTGTTTCGATTGGGCCCTCGCGGTAGAATGGGGCCGTGTCCTTTAGGAGCGAACGTGTTGGATGGGGTGCCTATGTAGACATCCACCTGGGAGACCGGCCCGAACTCAGGGGAGGACTGCCATTCGACCAGAAGCGGGATATGATCTCCAGGGTAGAAGTTGAACGTCGAGCCCATTTGAAAGTCAGACTCG